>NZ_JONO01000062.1 GCF_000711895.1 Photorhabdus australis DSM 17609 | reverse complement strand
TCATCGTAAAACTTCCTCTAGTATTCTTAAAATCAAAAATAGCCACATCAGTGTTTAACGAATGGCATTTCCAATTTAAGTGAAAGAGTACGACCATCTGAAGCTCTCATATTGAGAGCCTGAGTTTCAGTTGACGACATCAATTGAAAACATAGCATCATCATTAGTGCCAATTTCTCCTCTGAAACTACTGGACTATTCACTAATGCATTATCTAATTGTTGTAATAACAGATCTCTATCATCCATACGGTTAAACCCATTAGTCATTAAGAATTAGAGTTTAGCACTATATTACATAAGAAATAGCCATGTCTATTATATAATAACAAAATGTTAAATAAATGCAGAAAGCCAACAGTTGGTGTTGTATAACACCAAAATAACGCCTTTCTATGTAAGTATGACAATGATAAAAATATTTAAATTCCATTCTATAAGAATTGTTACAGCAAAATTCATTCCATAGAATGGATATGTAAATCGGATAAAGCCTTCTTAATTTGGTAAATAAATTCGATATTGAACTATTAGTTTTTTTATATTCTAATGCTACAGTTATACTTCCGTAGCCTGGGCAAATAGTTTCAGGTCGTTTAGATAAAGCATTTGTATGGTAATTATTTATGTCTTATATGATTTATTTGTCATTAGATGGTAAGAAACAAGGTTTAATTTCTGCTGGTTGTTCAACTCTGGATTCTATAGGAAACCGATACCAAAAGGGGCACGAAGATCAAATACAGGTCTTGAGTTTAAATCACACGCTAACTCGAGAGCAACATGTCGATCATCACCCAATGCAGTTCATCAAGCCAATAGACAAATCATCCCCATTATTATCAGTCGCAATCTCTTCAAACGAACTACTGAATGCGGTTTTTGTCTTTTATCGAATAAATCCCGCAGGGAAATTAGAACTTTTCTATGAAGTCAAATTAACAGAAGCAAGCATTATTGACCTTTCTTGTACCTATCCACATTCGATAAATGATAATGAAATGATGCCGTATGAAAAAGTCTTTCTCAAATACAAATCTATTTCCTGGAATCACGTAATGGCTGGCACATCAGCCTATAGTATATGGGATGATAGAGTTTATTAAAAACAAACCAAGTTAATCATATATTATAAATATATATGATTAACCCTTACACTTCTGACTTATATATATAAAAACAAAAACACAACCAAACAAATAACAACAATAACTCCAAATAATGTTAACAACCCCCATATATATGAAAAAAAGGTCAGAATTATCATTAAAGAAACAAAAATAACTATTACAGATATCGTTAACCAAAAAAAATCCTTAAACCACATTAGAAAAAGTGCTTTAAACCACCCTCTGCTAAAAATTTTTTTATTCATATCCATACTTATATCCATACTAATATATTGATTACTTTAATAATCGTAGAAACAATTCATCCTCACAGTTATTTCTATTTCTCTCAATATAGTCTTATTATAACCTTTATTTCCTATACAATGCAGATTTCTAGAATTTTCATGCTGCTCCGTTTCCTAAGAGATAATAAAGATAAATAAATTAGTCGTTTCATACAATTATTATAAAACCAAGATATAATAAAAAGTTTAATATGTCTTGTTTATTTGATTGATAAATATTTAATTTATTTAACAAATGTGACAGATATCGCAAAACATTTTTGGGTAATTCATCTAAATACTCACTTCATTTAGCTAAAAAAGAATTCTATTGAACTGATTCGTATTTCCTGATTCATGGCCAAATTTGCTCTTTATGACAAAGAAGAGTAAATAACTATTTATCATTTCAAGAATATTCCATCAGGAACACAATATGAAAATTAATCTCAACAATATGGTCACCGAAAGCCGCAATCCAGCCAGCGCCAACATTGATACTTTGCCAACCCTTGAAATGCTAAAACTCATTAATGATGAAGATAAAAAAGTCGCACTGGCCGTAGAGCAAACTTTGCCACAAATCGCGGAAACGGTAGATAAAATTGCCGAAGCTTTCCGTCAAGGAGGCCGTTTAATTTATATCGGTGCCGGTACATCAGGCCGGTTAGGAATTCTGGATGCCAGTGAATGTCCACCCACTTATGGCATCAGACCGGAACAAGTGGTTGGCTTGATTGCCGGAGGGCATCAAGCCATCTTGAGCGCCGTCGAAAATGCAGAAGATAATCGCCAGCAGGGCGTAAATGACCTTGAAGCGCTATACTTTAACTCAAAAGATGTACTGGTTGGTATTGCCGCAAGTGGCCGCACACCTTATGTCTTGGGCGCAATGGAGTATGCGAAATCAGTTGGTGCTACCGTCGCCTGTATCAGTTGTAATCCTGACAGCCCCATGACACAAGCCGCCGATATTGCTATCACCCCCGTCGTTGGGCCGGAAATCGTCACAGGTTCATCACGCATGAAAGCCGGTACGGCACAAAAGCTGATCCTAAATATGCTGACTACCGGCGCTATGATCCGTACAGGCAAAGTTTACGGCAACCTGATGGTGGATGTAGAAGCGACAAATGCCAAGCTGATTGAAAGACAAAAAAATATCGTTATGGCAGCCACAGAATGCAACCGTGAACAAGCTGAGCAAGCATTAGCTGAATGTGATGGACATTGTAAAACCGCCATTGTGATGATTATGGCCGGAATAGATGCTCAACAGGCAAAGGATTTACTAGAAAAGAATCTCGGTTTTATTCGCCCGGCAATCTTAACTGTTCGGTAACAAACTCTCTTCCGTGAAGGAATAAATAAGATGGCTAAGATTAATCAAGCAATGGTTGTTCAGATCCTTGAAGCTATCGGCAATGCAGATAATGTTATCCAATGTGGCAACTGTATGACTCGCCTGCGGCTAACCCTACGTGACAGTACGCAAGTGGATAAAACCGCGTTAAAACAGCTCCCCAATGTGTTAGGTATTGTCGAAAGCGACAATCAGTTTCAGATTGTGCTTGGGCCGGGAAAAGCCCAAGCAGCGGCCGAAATAATGAATGAATTGCTAACTTCTTCTCCCCCTACAGAACTATCGAAATCAAGCGACACTGATTTAACCAATATTGCCTCCGCTAATAAAAGGCAGCTTAAAGAGAAACAGGTAAGTGCGGTACACAAATTTCTGACCAAATTCGCTACCATTTTTACGCCATTAATCCCCGGTTTTATTGCCGTTGGTTTGCTTCTCGGCTTTGCCACTTTACTTGAACAGATGACTATTCAGGGCGTTGAACACCCTAATATCATTTTGGTTGAAATCATCGGCTATATGAAAGTTTTCAGTAAAGGCATATTCAGTTTTCTGAGTATTCTGATCGGTTATAATGCGCAAAAAGCATTCGGTGGTTCTGGTATAAACGGCGCGGTTATCGCTTCGCTGTTTGTGCTGGGCTATAACCCGGATGCTACCAGCGGTTTTTACTCTGGCATCTCCACTTTCTTTGGTTACAGTATCGATCCACGCGGCAATATTATCGGCGTTCTGATCGCCGCGATTTTGGGAGCATGGGTAGAACGACAGGTCCGTAAGATCATTCCAGACAATCTGGATATGATCCTCACTTCGGCAATTACCTTGCTGATAATGGGAGCCATTACCTTTACTCTTATTATGCCTCTGGGAAGTTATCTATTTAGTGGCATGTCATGGTTGTTTCTCCATCTCAACGGTAACCCTTTTGGTACAGCGATATTGGCAGGGCTGTTTCTACTCGCTGTGATGTTTGGTGTTCATCAGGGGTTTGTTCCTGTCTATTTCGCGCTTATGGATGCGCAGGGCTTTAATTCTCTGTTCCCAATCCTTGCCATGGCAGGCGGCGGACAAATTGGCGCTGCACTGGCGCTGTATATAAAAGCTAAAAAAGATTCTCTGCTACGAACTCAGATAAAAGGCGCCATTATTCCAGGCTTTCTCGGTATCGGTGAGCCGTTGATTTACGGGGTTACACTGCCACGAATCAAACCCTTTATCACCGCCTGCCTGGGAGGCGCTGCCGGTGGTTTCTTTATTGGTCTGGTCGCTTATTTAGGTTTGCCCATTGGACTGAATACGGTTTTTGGTCCATCAGGATTGGTCGCACTGCCGTTGATGACCGCCAACAGCGGGATTTTTGTCGGCATGGCAGTTTATGCCGTGGGGCTGATGGTTGCTTATCTCAGTGGTTTTGTGCTGACGCTGCTATTTGGCTGTAAAAATGTCAATTTAACTTGATGATGTACTATGTTGTACCGGAGGTGTAACATGGATTATAGATATGACAGCCACACGGTATTTCAGATTGAATACTATTTGTTGGTGTGGGTAACGAAATACAGATGCAAGGTGCTGACATGGAGAAGTCGAGATCTGAGTACGTGAGTTAGTACGGCAGACATGCGAATCCTTTGAAATCAGGATATTAAAGGAAGTTGCTACTTTAAGTAGGTGGTTGTTTAGTTGATATGGGTTTCGCTAGCATACAACATTGCTCGTTTCTCCAAGAAACCCCAAAATGATGGGGTTAAATGTACTATTTGCTGACATCTGTGCTATTTGCAATAGTGCCAGCAAAAGTCTTCCTTTTTCGTTGCAGCCACTCAAGCCAAGGTATGTCTCTCCCAGGATAAGCAGGGTGTGGTATGCACCAATGTTCTTGCACCCACTTACGAATGAAAGTTTCTATTTCATAAGCTAGTGCTGAATTCAGGATATTAATATGTAACCAGTAGTAAATAGCTACATCATATCCCTCAAAAAGTGAGGGGAATATATATGCACACCCAAGGCAACGAGATTCCGAAGGATCAAGAATAATATAAGAGAAACCAATTCGTTGTTGGAAATCGCTATAATCTTCTTCAATATAACGCAAGTTATCTTCCCAACTTTTGATATCATCTGGCCAGTCGTCAGAAAAGATATCTTTTAAAATCGGTCGGCTCTCCATCACGGCTTCGTAGTCTATATTGGCGTATTTCGGGCTTAATGGCTGTAAAATAAAGCCATTGCCATATGCCAATAATGGTACATCAAATTCGTCTGGTACTATTTTATTATATACGTTCATTATCTTTTTCTTTTGAATATTACATGGTGAAACTGAGTATCTTGTTTTGGTGAAAACATTTCAATGTTGGGGTTAACGTAATTACTAAATACACTAATAAAGCATATTTTGCAGATAGATATGTTTAACTGCTTGCCGCCCTCGGTATACACGCAAATAAATGCAGAACCATCATCAGGAGGATAATTGCCGAAACCCAACGTTTTACCACATTTATCACATAGCCAGATCTTACTATACATAACTTGCCCTCCTAAGTATTAGGTACATCCAGTCCAGTCAATCCGAAAGCTGCCCCTTGATGAGCATTAATTACTCCTGGATTGGAAATTCCTATAGCCGCACGTGTTAATGTACCTATCATTTTGCCCCTTAAGGTAATAAAGCCATGTACAACAGAAGCATTCCCTTGCTTAATCTGATCATTCCTATCAATGGAGTGCATGGGTAACATCTCACCATACACACGCTTTTGTACGATCCAACATTTGCCTGAATCTAATGCTCGTTGCAGTGACCTGTGCCACACCAAAGGTTCGCAGAGCCAACTACAGACTATACCCGCCCCACCATAACCTTCCGCAGGTTTCAACACATAATCCCCTTGCCAGAAAACCTCGCAATTTTGTCTCGTCAATATGTTTGTTATTGGAAAAAGGGATTTTAAGTAGTCTCTTTCTTCCGGTTGTGTCATGCATCCAATATTTTTAACCAACCAAGCAATGAAACCCTTATTTGAATACAGTACTTCACGGAATCCTAATACTGAAGTAATTCTCTTAGTAAGCAGTGCCTGACGGTATGACGTCATCAATGAGATATCTCCAGCAACTTCGTATAGATTGAACATTGGTATAAAGGCATTCACTGAATGGCCTTTGAACATTGCCTGCGAGTCAGTAAAATCAAAATCGCGTAGGGTACCAGCAACAAACTGAACGTTGCCTTTTTGGTTCATTAACTTAACAAAATTCTTCAAGTAAAAACCATATTTTCCATAACCTTCAGGCGTTTCAATGATTGGGACAATCTCATGTTTTTTCACAATCGTAGATAAGTTTCGCCTCATTTCTCTGAACGGATTTTGTATAGGCGTTATCGGGTTATCTGGACAGGTTAGCTCGTAAAAATTAGAACGAATAGAATTGATTGCATATCCATTCAACCCTCCTAAGCAGTAGCCTGTATTTACCTCAATGATCTGCCAAGTGTCACCAGTACAAATCACATCCCAGCGCAGGGGAAACGGTACATCGCTGTTATCAAGCAGTATGAAATCATACATCCATTTGGGAATCCCCAATTCGAGCATTATTTCTCTTATCGACGGACGGTAATGTAAGAACAAACTCTCCATGAGAGTCTCTATACGTGCCAAGCGATCTTGCAAGTCAGCCAATATTTTGGAGTCGTATTCAAGAGGTGTCAGCAACCACTCCCAAGAGGGATCGATTATACCTAATGCAGCAGCCTTCTGTCGGTATCTAGAAAAATGTATAGGCTCGAAGTGTAATGGCTGTACATGATAAAATTTTTTATTCATCTTTTAACCATTCCTTTACCTGTTCCCATGCCCCGTGTTTTTTTTGACGATATATCTCGTTTTCCATCATAATTTCATGTGCCCGCTCATGGTTTTCAACACATATCCAGGGAAATAGATGGTGTACAAGGTGATAACCATCGTAACGAGGCAACAGAATTGCACTTAGTATTTTATTCTTAATGATAAAATTTCGCGTTTTGCTCATTGGATCAATGTTATTAAGTAAGCCACCATGATCTATAACGTCTGTCATGTGTTTCTGTATTTGATAAAAATAACAGTAAGGTAAGAGCAAGAACATAAAAGTATACAACGGATATAAAAAAATAATGATTGCAAGTGAAAAAATATACATTATACGTAAGGTATTAGCCCATTTAGGTGCATCGTTATCATATATTACGAAGAAAAATGTATTTTTAAGTTGCTTCAAAAGGAATGTTTTTTTTAAGTGTCTAATTAATCTCTTGCGACAAAGTTTTTTATGCAATCCATAATTTCTTATGCCAATAAAATCAAGATCTTTATCCATATCACCTAAAAATTTATGGTGACTAAGATGTTCCCTCCTTATTGATTTAAATTTTGAAAATTCAATTATGGAAAATAACTCACCAAAAATGTCATTTATCTTTTTTGAACGACAAAATGAATAATGAAAGCACTCATGTGACATATTATTCACTGCTCTGAACCTAGTGCCGATAAAAAAAGATAGTAAGGGAAAAACAATAAATAACCAAATGCTAATGGAAACTAACCAACTAAATATAAAAACTAGAATCCATGGAAAAATAATATTATTAAAAAAAACCAATAAAGCCTTAAAAAGGCTCTTTCGACTATTTTCTTCCTTGATTTTAGAGATCAAATAAGTGTTCATGTTACCCTCCTAAGCTATTGAACTTTCTAATTCCCCATCGATAAAAAAACAAAGTTCCCAACATAAAAAAAACTGTACTAATAATTAAATAACCTATATTCCAGTCGTTCCTTCCCAAGAAAAATGACACAGGCAATGAAGCAGAGAATGCCATCGGCAATGCAAAAAGGAGGTATTTAACTAAACCATGAGGAAAAAAATTGACAGGAACAATGGAAAGTTCATATATCATCTCATGAAAGTAATCTACTGGCATTTTCCTATGATTTATGAATGTAAAAAAATTAAAAATAATGAAAAAGGATAAGTTAATGATGAACATGCATATAATAGAGACAATGAACTCTGCCCACTGAATAGCATCTTTTGTTACCATAGGTAAGGAAGAGAAAGATAATGCAAAAAATGCCAAGAAAATAAACATAATTATATTTAAGGGTTTTGACCAACCAAATAATATCAATACCCAGATAGATATAGGTTTAACTAAATAAGGTTCTATTCTTCCACTAGCTACCTTGTTGAAAAATTCTTCAATAGAATGAGTAAATATACTTATCGCAACTCCAAGTAGGATAAAAACCAAGAATATGAGATGAAAATCTTCGTTTTTATAGCCTCCAATACCTTCAGATAGAGAGGAAATTTGATCAATAAATATGAATTGGATTAGGTAATATGACGATGAAAGTATAAATTCTCCAAAAAGGTTTTTTTTATAGGCAAGTTGCCGATTGATATTCATTTTAATAAAAAGAGAAATAGTTTTCATATTATCCTCCTGCTCCGTTATAATTCTTTATACCCTTTTTCCACATTGAATGAATAAACGCATAAAAAAATAAAAGGTAGCATATTCCACCAATGATTATCTCTTTGAAAAGGGAAGAATTCATTTTCACAAAAAACTCTGCTGGGGCAGATATAATAAAGCGAAATGGATTATATTTCATAAGTGGTAGTATCCAATCAGGCCAAAATGAGGGGGGTAAAAGAACTCCTCCAAACAATGATGAGCTAAGAATGATAAATGAAAGCAGGATATTATATTCAATAACCCAAAAACTCATAATTGCAATACTGAATGAAAGAAAAAAACATAGCAATTGAGAAAGAACAATAACTGATATGATCATCAACACAGATATAATAAATACGGACAGACCTTTTTCAACCGGGTAATCTGTTATAAATTTAATTAAGAAAACAATAAACAATGGAAGAAGATATAAAATACTCTCGCCGAAAAATGTAAATAATCTTTGTGAAAGATAGCCATAAGGTTTTGTTATATATACTTCAAGCTCACCATTTTGTACATGTCGTGAAAAAGTTTGGATTAAATCATATCCATTATTAAGCCTTGAAATAACTAGCGCAAAACCATAGTAATACATCATGTCGTTTAAAGTAAACCCATTAATACTTTCAAATTGTTGCGAAAAAATATTACTCCATAAAAGATATTGAATAATAAATGGCGACAGAGTTCCCATTACAAAATCAGTAAAAAACATCGATCTATCATTAATTATAGTTAGCATACCATTCTTAGAAAATGGGATCATCGCCAAAAGATAATTATGAAAACTCTTTAAATCGTGCACGTAGTATCTCCTCCAATGATGGGGTTGAAACCGAAAAAGCACACTGAACATCTACAACTAATGCTTTAATAAATATGGTATATTGATCTTGCGAAACTGAGATCTCAACATCTTCTGCTTCTTCATTGAATCGGATGTGCTCAATTAAAACTCCTGATCTTATAGAGAGTGATGTTACTTTTTCAATCAGAGCTTTAGCCTGTGTTTTACTATCACAGTTAATATTCACTTTTATTAATGGAGTAGAAATTGTTTTAAGTGAAGCAAGATCCCCGTAAAATTTTTGTTTTCCTCGGTGTAACAAGGAGATGTTATCCACATATCCCTCAATATCTCCCATATCATGGCTAGTGATAATAAAACCTATATTATCTTCACTTTTGAGTGTGCTCAACAATTCGCGGATCTCATGTTTAGCATTGATATCTAACCCAATGGTTGGTTCATCAAGAAAGAGAACACGAGGTTTAAAAAGCAGATTAAAAGCCAACTCACCCTTAACTCTTTCCCCCAAACTTAAAAGACGAACAGGCTTATTAATGATATGGTGGATATTTAGCAACTCAAAAATCTTGGCTTGTTCTTTTTTGAATGAAGAACTTTCAATACGGTAAATTTTACTAACCATATCTAAGCTATTTATTAATGGTAAATCCCACCACAAACAATTCTTATGACCAAAGACAACACCCAGTTGCCTAAATAATTTTCCTTTTACTTTATAAGGATCCACTCCCAATACGCTAACTTTCCCTTGATCAGGAGCCTGCACTCCGGCAAGAATTTTTATCAAGCTTGATTTACCAGCACCATTTGGACCAAGTATAGCCAACGATTTCCCCGCTAATAGGGTAAAGCTAATGTCGCTTAATGCTTGATAATCACTAAAAGTTGGTTTAAAAATCCCAATTAATTTCTCCTTTACACCATAGCCACTTTCTTTTGACCGATATATTTTCGAAACGTTATTAACTTCGATAAGAAGGCTATTCATTCATTTAAATCCTGTTTGCACTGTGTAATTATTAATCACACATTGAAAATCTTGATAGACCATTTCCCGATCCCCACTAAAAATGAACATACCCAGGCAATCTTTGTGGCAATAGAATTCTCCTGTGGCAACATCGCCCACTGAGGGGATCATATATTTAATCAAAGTCGGTAAACTTTCCAAGTTGGGCAAAATGAGGTCAGTCACAAACTTAGTCTCTACAGCTGTGTGTTCTTTAGGGAAAATAAGGTATGCAAACGCATCTGCTCTTGATTGGTAATTTATCCCGCTAATAATCCCAAGTTGAGCAGCTAAATGAATCAGACGAAGATCCAATCCATAAACTTTCTGAATAATGTCAACAATCCCCGCTCCTCCGGGCCTATATGCTATTTCAAGCAATTCAGGGACATTACCTGAATTGCCAAAGGCCTCAATGTGATAAACTCCATCTGGAGCAACAAATGCTGAAAGCACTCTCTCTGTAAAAGGGTGCCAGTATTTCTCTATGTAACTTTCTTCTACCGAGAAGCTTCCTAGTGGCTGTCCTTGTAGAAAGTCAATAGGTTTGCCTTGATATTCGCTTACCGAAATGAAGTTAATGCGGCCGGATAAAACTATACAGTCAATATGGAAAATATCCTGTGGGTTGTATTTCTCAATAATAAACTGCCCCGCATCCATATCATGATAGCTGTCATTCCAAGGGGATGTTAAGTTGATAAGGCATTCAGCAGTAGCAATAATTTCAACACCAACCGACCCCGCCAGAGAGCGCGGTTTTATCACTATAGGGAAAATCGTGCTGTCATCCCTGATATTATCAAGAGTAAACTCCTTTGGGGTAGCAATTCCTCCCTGTTCAGCCACTTGCTTCATCATTTTTTTATCACGAAATCTCCTGGCTTGAGTGCATGTCATTCCTGGTATTTTCATCTTCTCCCTCGCACTGGCGGCAACGAAAACAGAGAATTCATCGCTGGAAATTACGGCTGATACTTCATGACGAATAATAATCTTATCAATAGCATCCATAACATCAGAATGTACAGAAAAATCACGCACTATATAGTGTTCTTCACTTCGATAATTATGCGTAGTGTGGTGGGTAAAATCCTCTATAAGAAAAATAAAACGGATATCTGACAGCGCAAATTGTGCTGCCAACTCGGTAGTTTTTTCCATTATGTCCGGTTCACAGGAAACAATCAGGATTGTATTTAATGTTACGTCTTGCATTTGTTGATAACCGTCCTTCTTTTATAACTTTTTTCCCTAGGGATCTGCTCCATTCGAATTGGATGAACATAAACTTTATGGGAAAATAAATTGCTCAAATGATGCTGAAATGCGTCAAAAATTCCGGCATCATGCTGTACAGAATCGTTTTTGATCACATAAAGTACATTTATACGATCTGGAGTTAGTTGTACCACGCGAAACTCAGCAATGTTAGCCTCATCCCGACAGAAAAAACGCTCTACTGCGTCCAGAATACTTCCGGGAGATATTGTATTCCCATGTAAGGTGGTTAACCCCTGATCAGCACGGCCATGTAGCTTTCTGATTTTCCTAAAATGACTTCCGCATGAACATACTTCTCGACTATCATCAAGCTCACATAAGTCACCTTGCTGATAACGGATCATCGGCATAGCATCGTTCCACAAATCGGTACCTATAATATCGCCGACCCCTTGAGCATCGCGGTTAATCACCTCAAGGTGTACATCATCCTCAACAAGATGATAATGCTTATCCACACATTGCATCGCCATGATGTCAAGCTCTTCGGAAGAATACTCGTCACGTACTGGTACTTTGAAGATCGCCTCATAGCGATAGCGCTCTTCCTGAGTAGTTGTCTCTGAATTTGTCGAAATTAGTTCTACACCATATATATCTAATCGTTCACCCAGCGCTGCCAATTTTCCAAGATAGCTGCCAATGGATGATATAATCTGAGGACGCATAGCTTTTATATGCTTCAAGGCATAAAATTCCGGGCAGTCTTGGCTTAAAGTAAAAACACGGTATTTGCCAAGAACCGAGCTATGCCACCACATGCAATAATGAATATTATAAATCCAGCGAGCCGGATCTATTTTCTTACCCGACATAAACTCAAACATACGATACTTAAATAATATGTCCAAATTCGCACGCTTTTGCGGCAAGATAATTTGCACCTGTTTTCCTGACGAGCCAGAACTGCTCATCCAGCGACATTTTTCCGGATCATACTGCTGAGAAGGCATACCCAGCGGGAAATTATTAATTACATCGTCTTTGGTTATCACTGGTAACTGTTCAAAATCCTTAAAAGAACGAATAGCGCCAAGTTCGTAGCCATGTTTTTGATATTTGTCACGATAATAAGGTGAGGTAGTAAAAGCCCAGTCAACCAAAGACCGTAGTTTTTTTAATTTCCATTGTTCCAAAATTCCCAGATCAAGGGTCAAGCGCTGGGAAAACATAGAATATTCTCTTTCCCACAGTACTCTCATTCCAGTTTGCCTCTCAATGCTTTCTACACCGAGTGGTTCAACTTGAGAATAGTTTATAATAGATTGGATGTTACAATGAGCTTGCTTCACGTCATAAACATTAGACATAACTTTTCAAACTCCCACTACGCTTGACATCCAGAGTTGCACAATGAAATGAGCCACCAAAAGTTTGGAAATGTTTAAATGGACAGAGGATGGTTTTGAACCCCCATTTGTGGAATGCTGCCTTCAGAAATTCTTCATCCTGCTCAACAATAACTGTCTTTTCATCCAGCATCAGAACATTTGTATGTATCCATTTTGATGTCATGAAGAGTGGATGAGCATCATTAAGAGTTGAGGGGGGAGGTGTCAGGATTTCCCAATCTCGGAAGAGATCAGGAACCTTTGAAACCCATGCTTTATTAATCAGTACACGGCCTGGGGCAAAGGTAAAATCGTAGTATCAATGTGCATAGGTGAGGAGTCATCAAACTCATAAATATGAATTCGGTAATCTTTTCCCAATAACCTTCTCAACCATTCTATGCCTTTATTGTTAGTTACGTGACTGCGCTGCCCTATGATATCACGCCCTATTTTCATAAAGTCAGCCGCATCAAATATTGGTTCAAGCTCATTTATAACAGACTTAAAGCGAACTTCTTGTTCGCAGTCATGGTTAGGGTGCCACAGACTATCTTTAAGCATTGGCTTCGGCGCAGCAAACCATTCAGCTCCTTTACTGAAATAGTCATTAAGTATTTCTCTAAAGGCAAAAGTTTCAAAATAGCGACTACGCCATGCCATAGGAACTTCAATAATTTTCTTCCCAATAGCAAAAAGGCAGTCTCTTGGCATAGCTGAATAAAACCCTCCACCAGTAGTAAAATGAGGAGTCATGATTGTTTGATGGTGATTAACTTTATTAGGTCTCCTTACCCGTACACCCTCACTTCGTAGAATATCAGCAAGTATATCTACCTCTTTTTTAGCTAGTGCAAGTAACTCTTTTGGAAAGCGCTTTCCAGCATTTTGCTTAAAAAAACTTTTGGATTTTTTCGGAATCACTGCATCTAAACCAAGATCCCATTCAGGAATACGAATGTCGTCAATAATTCCTACGATTACTTCTTCTAAAGGATCCCATTCCGTATAGACTTCCACTGGGCTGCTTTGATTAGAATAATAACAAGGCTCTTCCTGTTGAAATTGCATACTTCACTCCGGACTATTACGTAGGGAAACCGGTATAATTGTAGATTTCAATATCGACATCTTATCAATAAACTTGGGCTGATAAGATAATTTTTCGAGTTTTTTAGACATTCTCCCTGATATGTCATCACAGGGAAAATTTGCACCAATTAACCATACCCAATTTTGTTCTTCCATTTCAAAGAAAACAGTAGTTTTGAAGCTAGAGTTGAATCTTTCAACTGATTTTTTTAGAGTTTCATTTCTCCAATAAGTTGAGCACCCTGCTTGTGAAATAAATACACCTTCTGGCGTTAGTATTTTAGCAATCTTTTTGTTAAACTTAATACTATATAGTCGATTTTGTTGTGCCATTTCATATTGTTCGTCAGGCAAGTCCAGCACAACAATATCGTATTTCTCATTTTTTTCTATGGCATCATCTATATATTGGTAACCGTCTCCAATAATTAGTTCGATAGGACCATCTTTTTCTAATGCTGTTTTTACATCGTTCGGACTATAACCATAAGGAAGATATTTGGCACAGGCAGCAACGCACTCCTTGTCAATATCAACATGTACTACTTTTTTCGCCCCCAATTCAACGGCCATTTGACTGATAACACCTTCACTGGATCCTACAATTAGCACTTTATCTATTTTTCCACAAAACAAGGCTGCTGGGATAATTTGTCCTTCATGATAAATAATTTGAGATTCCTCAACACTTTGCCTTTCATTATTGCAAAAAAGACTTATGCCTTGAGCGGTCTTAGCAATTATCATTTCTTGGAAAGGTGTATGTTTGTGATAAATTACTTTTTCCAAATCCCAAACTCGTTGAACACCGTTACCAATTGGCTCAAAAATTTTATTAAGCATACTCATTGTTTCCTCTAACAATACATTTGTAAGTTAATCCATCTGGATTCATCAATTTTTTTAGCTCAGAAACTGACGTCTCAGGATCACAATTACCACAGGTAAATATATCTATGAATGCTGCAGAACGATCCGGATAAGTATGGATCGACGCATGAGATTCAGAAAGTAAAAGTAATGCCGTCATTCCTTCAGGATCGAATTTATGGGAAATAACATTTAATATTGTAGCTCCAGAAGCTTCTACTGCCTGACGCATAATTGTTATCAGTTCATTTTCATTATTTAGTAAATACTTATCCACACCGTAGAACTCAGCAAAAACATGTGTTCCAAGAAAAGAATACTCAGCAAAACCAACACTGGAAGAACGTAGCATCTCGATTCCTTTTAGTTTGGCTTAATTAATAAATTTTTATTTATAAAATAAATGTAATAATGTTTCTAACAATCTATTAATTTGCTGTCAAGTGAATCTTATGAAGTAAGTAAAAGTTACCTACTTTAGGAGGTAACTTTATTCCTTTAATATTTAAAGTAACTGGAAGAATATTTTTCTGGTATATAAACGTAATTTCGATACTTTTTTTCCTTTGGCAGGATAGATATCTTTATACTCTCTCTCATTTTTTTAAATCTGAATGGAAAAGTCCCTATCGCATTTAAGGAGAAATCAGATATCATCAGTTTTCACCCAATACACTTTTCAAGAACATCTTAAACCAGCTCAGCGTGTGTTGCTCGGCAAAATCATTACGGGCAACCCATACGTCCAGCGTTGGCGCTCCCCATTGAGCAATTTATGCTGCATCGGTCAGTACACGGCCCGTTGCCGCTAATTCATTCACGACAGGTAACCAGACAAAAGCTCCATCAATATCACCACGCTTCCATGCAGCAACAATCGCTGGTGGTTGTAAATTAATAATCTTGATCAGCTTGGATCTATCTGCCAGTAATGCAATGCAGCCAACAGGCTGTAGTGAGCGGTAGAAATGAAAGGAACGGCAATTCGTTTGCCGATAAGCTGAGAAGGTTCAGTGAGTTTTTGATTAACAATCAGTGCTTCCGATTGCCCTAACTGGGAAGCAATTAGAAAAATTTTTACCAGCAATTTCTGGCTGGCAGCAACCGCTAATGGACTAGAACCCATATTGCCTATCTGCACATCACCAGAAGCTAACGCTCGCAGCACCGCAGAACCGCTGTCAAATTTCCGCCATTGAACATCAGCACCTGATCGCCGGGCAAAATCGCCGTTATACTGAGCAACTTTTGCCGGCTCTGGTGAAGTTTGATAAGCAATCGTGACTTGCTGACTGTTCGCCTGAACAACGGGAACCAAAAGCAAGAACGCCAGAAAAAAAAGATAAACCACAAGAGCGGATCTACTCACTTAAACACTCCAATGTCAAAATTAAAGACGAGGTACATCAGAATAAGTGTTGTAGGTATTTGCTAAAGTAAAAAAAATAAAATGATATTTTCTATAACTAAAAACGCAATTAACTGCTTGAATTAGCCAATCCAAATCAATGGCACACAAGCTGCCGTCAATATTCCCATCATGATATTGAAAATAAACCAAGCATTACGGCTACGAAGTAATGTTCCAATCAACGAACCAAAACCCGCCCACACGATACTGCTCAGAAAACTTATTAATGCCATTGCGCCGCTAATCATTATGATGGAATAGAGATATTGTTCACCAGCAATGCTGTAACTACCAACCGATCCCAATCCCATTAACCAAGCCTTCGGATTCAGGAACTGTAATAACCAACCCTGATACCACCGCACCGGCTTTATAACCGCGTTATCTTTGCTATCCAGACGCCGGTAACTGGCAGTTACCGTTTTCCATGCCAACCACAGCAAATAGAAGCTACCCGCAATTTTCATTATCGTGTGAATGGCTGGATAAACCAATAGTAATGCCGCTATGCCGAACGCGGCCAAATATAAAATAGTCTGCATTCCCAGAAGAATGCCGAATATCAGTCCCAAAGAGCGAATAACACCAAAATTAGCACCCGATGACGTCAGCAACATGTTGTTTGGACCAGGTGTAATGGAAGAAATAAACAAAAAAGTCGTTAATGAAAAAACCAGGCTTGTTGTCATGAAGAGTTACCTTTCATCCTGAATATACCTGTTATCTTTCAAGTTGCCTCTTTGTTGGCTGCACTCACTCACCCCGGTCACATAGTTCTCTATGCTCCCGGGGATTCACTCCCTGGCCGTCGCGATGCATCTTGAAATCTATTGGGTATATTGTCGTTTCCCTTTCACAGAAAATATCAGTATGTTATTCATCATACAATATAACTAATCATTAAATCGGAACCATTATGTCTGATATCTTTCGTCCTCTAACCGGTGCCAGTAATCCACATTTGCAAACATTACTCCCGCGTTTAGTGCGGTGGTATCCTGCATTACAACCATACTGGCAACGACTTAATCTACCAGATAATGATTTTGTTGACCTGGCATGGAGTGAAGATCCTGCAACTGCGACCCACAAACCACGGCTGATCTTGTTTCACGGGCTGGAAGGCAGTTTCAATAGCCCCTACGCCAACGGTTTACTCCATATCTGTCAGAAAAAAGGCTGGCTCGGTGTTGTTATGCACTTTCGCGGATGCAGTGGTGAACCGAATCGCCAGAAACGTCTCTACCACTCAGGCGAAACAAACGATGCCCGTTATTTTTTAAACTGGTTAAAACAGACCTACGGTGATGTTCCAACTTCAGCAGTAGGTTATTCAATTGGTGGTAATGTACTAGCCTGCTATCTGGCAGAAGAAAAAACAAACGCCCAAGTCAATGCAGCAGTCGTTGTTTCCGCCCCCCTGATGCTGGAAGCCTGTTCCAACCGGATAGAAAGAGGATTTTCTCAAGTTTATGAACGCTATCTGCTTAACAGCCTGAAGCGCAATATTACCCGCAAATTGCTACGCTACCCAAATTCACTCCCAATCAATCTGTCTCAGGTAAAAAGATTGAAACGCATTCGGGAATTTGATGAAATTGTCACCGCTAAGATCCACAATTTTAAAGATGCAGTCGACTATTATCGCCAATGCAGTGCGTTACCACGTCTGCCTGATATTACTGTGCCATTGCTGATCATTCATGCCAAAGATGATCCCTTTATGGCACCGGAAGTCATCCCGGATCTCAAAACCTTGCCCAAGAATATTGAATATCAAATGACAGAACATGGTGGGCATGTCGGTTTTGTGAGTGGCTCGTTTAAGAAGCCACAAATGTGGTTAGAACAACGTATTCCAGGTTGGCTGTCATCTTATCTGGAGCAACCACAATGATTATTCCATGGCAACAACTGGAACCAGAAACCCTGCTAAATTTGATAGAGAGCTTTGTCCTGCGGGAAGGTACTGATTATGGTGAACATGAAAAATCGCTTGAGCAGAAAGTCGCTGACATACGCCACCAGTTAGAACGAGGGGATGTTATGCTGGTGTGGTCTGAACTGCATGAAAGCATCAATATTATGCCAAAAGAAATGTTCGATTCTTAACATTATGGAGTTTACTGTATGTCCGCCAAACATCCGATTATTGCAATTACCGGCTCTAGCGGCGCCGGAACCACCACCACTAGTTTAGCTTTCCGTAAAATTTTCCAGCAACTTAACATCAGTGCGGCACAAATAGAGGGAGACAGTTTCCACCGTTACACCCGCCCTGAAATGGATGCAGCAATTCGTAAAGCCAAAGAACAAGGCAGACATATCAGTTACTTTGGGCCAGAAGCCAACGATTTCGGCATGCTGGAAAAAACCATGATTGACTATGGTGAAACAGGTGAAGGCCGTCGTCGGAAATATCTCCATACTTATGACGATGCCGTTCCTTACAATCAACTACCCGGTACATTTACTCCGTGGGAATCCTTGCCCCAAAAAACCGATGTTCTGTTCTATGAAGGTCTGCATGGCGGCGTTGTCACACCACAACATAACGTTGCCAGTCATGTGGATCTGCTAGTAGGGGTTGTGCCGATTGTTAACCTTGAATGGATACAGAAGCTTATCCGCGATACCGGAGAGCGGGGACATTCACAGGAAGCAGTAATGGACTCCGTCGTTCGTTCTATGGACGATTATATTAATTACATTACTCCACAATTTTCGCGAACACATATCAACTTTCAACGCGTCCCAACCGTTGATACCTCCAATCCATTTTCAGCCAAAGCTATTCCGTCACTGGATGAAAGTTTTATTGTCATTCGTTTCCGTGATTTGACTCAGATTGATTTCCCGTACCTTTTATCAATGCTACAAGGTTCCTTTGTTTCAAGTATTAATACTATTGTGGTTCCAGGTGGAAAAATGGGACTGGCAATGGAATTAATTATGACGCCATTAGTACAGCGGTTACTGGAAGGGGAAAAGATTTGTTAATCAAAACCGGGGATAAATTCAAAAAATCCAACACTTGAATTCACATTTTTGCATTATTCAGTTAATAAAACAGGTAACTGAAATATTAGTTACCTGGCGTTATTTTTTAATCACAAAATAATATCTTAATCTACATCTTTAATTTCAAAACTGTGGGTAATTTCAACTGAATTTCCCAGCATCAACGAAACAGAACAATATTTTTCTGCGGAAAGCATAACTGCACGCTCAACCGCTTTATCTGTTAAGCCCTTGCCTGTCACCATGAAATGCAGATTAATATGAGTAAACAAGCGTGGCGCTTCTTCACGACGACGAGAAGTTAATTTGACCTCACAATCTGTTATGTCATATCTACCTTTCTGCAAAATAGAAACAACATCAATCGTACTGCAACCACCGGTGGCCATTAATACCATTTCCATTGGGCTTGGCGCCTTATCACCGGCATTTCCATCCATCATTATCTGATGACCAGAAGACGACTCCCCCAAAAGAGATAGCCCTTCAACCCATTTTACCCGCGCCTGCATAATCCCCCCCCTTAAACCATTTTTTGCATCAAAGCCTACCCTTTCGGTATTAAACTGGCAATCTAATGCGCAGTTCATTATGCTGAAACAATACAAGACAAGACATAAACCCTTTCCTGTGCTACAAACAGAAGCAGGTCAGGTATATATTAGGTTAGGATCAATACTCAGGGTTCAAATTTTAGATAACCTATATAAAACTTTTACCTGTCGGTTTTTCAACAAACTAATATGTTAAGCTAGTGTCTTTATAAGCCAGCCTGACGAGAAACTTTTAGATTCTCGTGTTATTTAGGCAGCGATAACAACAGAGGATGAAGCAAATGGTTCTCGGCAAGCCACAAACAGACCCTACTCTTGAATGGTTTTTGTCACACTGCCATATTCATAAATATCCATCTAAAAGCACGCTTATTCATCAAGGCGAAAAAGCAGAGACGCTTTATTACATCGTAAAAGGCTCTGTTGCAGTTTTGATTAAAGATGAAGAAGGCAAAGAAATGATCCTCTCCTATTTAAATCAGGGAGATTTCATTGGCGAACTTGGATTATTTGAAGAAGGGCAAGAACGTACAGCCTGGGTACGAGCCAAAAGTGCCTGTGAAGTGGCTGAAATTTCTTATAAAAAATTCCGCCAATTGATTCAGGTAAACCCGGATATTCTAATGCGTTTATCTGCCCAAATGGCAAGCCGTTTGCAAACGACTTCTGAGAAAGTCGGTAATCTAGCCTTCCTGGATGTTACCGGTCGGATTGCTCAGACTTTGCTAAATTTGGCGAAACAACCAGATGCTATGACCCACCCGGATGGGATGCAAATCAAAATCACTCGTCAGGAAATTGGCCAAATTGTTGGCTGTTCCCGTGAAACGGTTGGTCGTATTCTGAAAATGCTGGAAGATCAAAACCTGATCTCCGCACATGGCAAAACAATTGTTGTTTACGGTACACGTTAACACCTGATTAATCAGCGCAAATACTGCGCTGATTTTTCTTGTGCTGGTTATACCAACTGCCTAATCGCCTTTTCTAACCGTTCCATTCCTTGAGCAATCTCTTCTTCACTGATAATCAACGAAGGTGTGAAACGCAGTACATCACTGCCAGCGCTCAACAACATCAACCCATTTTCAGCGGCCAGTTGCAGGACATCTTTAGCTTTCCCCTGATACTTCCCTTTTAGCTCCGCACCAATCAGTAATCCTTTTCCACGGATCTCTCCAAATACGGAATATCGCTGATTAATACCGTTCAAAAAATTCACAATTAAATTGTGACGTTTTTCCACGCCATGCAAAACCTCTGGGGTACTGATAATATCAAACGCAACATTTGCAACTGCGCAAGCCAGCGGATTACCACCGTAAGTCGTACCGTGAGTTCCCGGAACCATAACCGATGCGATATTCGCGGTGGTCAGCATGGCACTGATAGGAAAACCATTTCCCAGTGCTTTCGCTGTGGTGATAATATCCGGCACAACATCATAATGCATATAAGAAAACAGCTTGCCGGTACGTCCCATCCCACTTTGTACTTCATCAAACACCAGCAACACCTGATGTTTATCGCAAAGCTCACGTACCCCATGAATAAACGCAGACGTTGCAGGAGTAACTCCCCCCTCCCCCTGAACTGGTTCCAACACAACAGCACAAGTATGGTCATCGATGACGGCCTTTACCGCATCTAAATCATTAAAAGGCACATGAATAATATCTGCGGGTTTTGGCCCAAAGCCATCAGCATATTTTGACTGACCACCAACAGAGACAGTAAAAAGGGTACGACCGTGAAACCCGCGATGAAAAGCAATAATTTTGGTTTTATATGGGCTGTGGCGGGTAATTGCATAGTGACGAGCCAGTTTAAATGCGGCTTCATTCGCTTCTGCACCTGAATTAGCAAAGAATACCCGCTCAGCAAACGTGGCATCAATTAATTTCTGGGCCAGTGTCAAAGCCGGTTCATTGGTGAAAATATTACTGATATGCCAAAGTTTCTCCCCTTGCCGCTTCAAAGCATTTACCAACTCAGGGTGACAATGTCCCAAAGCCATAACAGCAATACCACCCGCAAAATCAATGTATTCCTTCCCTTGCTGATCCCATACACGACTACCTTGTCCTTTCACCGGTATAAACTGTGCCGGTGAATAAATTGGTAACATGACTTGATCGTATGTATTTCTATTTACTACGGCATGTTCTGTCATTTTCCCACCCGATTCTTATATATACATTCTCAACAGTGAAAATATAATCACAAAATACGCATAATAAATCAAAGATGGGCAAATGAAAAAGATGAATAAATGAAGAAATTATTATGGTTAATATCTAAGGAAATTGCTTAACAACTGGTGCCCTTGCTCGCTGAGAATACTTTCTGGATGAAACTGCACACCTTCCAGAGGTAGCGTGCGGTGGCGAATTCCCATGATTTCATCTACATTGCCATCATGCTGGCTCCATGCAGTGACTTCGAATGAGGCAGGCAGCGTTTCTGCGGCAATCACCAACGAATGGTAACGGGTGACCGTCAATGGCCGGTTAAGACCTTTAAATACACCTTGCTGATTATGGTGAATAGCAGAAGTTTTCCCATGCATAACTTCTCTGGCTTTTACCACACTGGCCCCGAATGCTTGCCCAATTGCCTGATGACCAAGACAAACACCCAAAATCGGCAATCGACCCGCAAAATGTGAAATCGCAGTCAGAGAAATTCCTGCTTCATTTGGCGTACAGGGGCCTGGTGAAATAACAAGATGAGAGGGAGCCAATCTTTCAATATCATCAAGCTGTAATTCATCATTGCGCTTAACTAAAACATCTGTTCCCAATTCACAAAAGTATTGATATAAGTTATATGTAAAAGAATCGTAGTTATCTATTATTAATAACATAGGAAACAATCCTACTCATTTATCGCTGTATTTGCTGTCCTGCCACTCCTGCAATTTATTTATCATGAACAACATGATTTCAGGTAAAACGGCCTAACGACAACGGGGCGGCTATCATAGCACATCAACATTCGTAGCATAGCACAACAAAATCAATGGCTATTTCTTATTCAAAAAACTGACTCTCTCACCGACAAAACATATGCTCTATTTTGATATTCCATAAGTAAAGGTAAATTGTTATGAAGACCAAATTGATTATAGCATCTCTTTTTTTACTGTCCTTCCCCACACTAGCCACAACCAAGGTTGCCAATATTTTCTTCCCGGTAAAAGGAGTGCTTTGCGATAAAAAAGGAGCATACTGCGCTGATCAGGAAGGCGTATCACTAAAACTCACCGAAAGATATTTAGGAAAAAAAGCCTCGAAACGCCTAAAAAAAATGATTGGTGACGGGAAGTATTTTGACTTTTCATCATTCACTTTAAGTAATGGTGTACACTGTGCGAGTAAAGAGAGGAAATGCTACAAAGATAGGTATTTTCCACGAAGCGAAGAAAATAAAGAATTTACCCAAAAGATGTATGAATAATGGCGAAACTGGCCTTCATTTAATGCAGGCCAGTCTTTCAATCTAAGGAATAATCTCAGCAGACAGAATAACAACCGGTTTAACTGGTACATTCTGATATGGACCAACATTTTCGGTTTTCACCTGAGAAATTTTATCTACAACGTCCATACCTTTTACGACCTTACCAAATACTGCATAACCAAAATCACGCTGACCATGATCAAGAAAAGCATTATCCGCTACGTTGATAAAGAATTGGCTAGTCGCGCTGTCTTTATCGGCAGTACGCGCCATAGAGATAGTTCCGCGTAAATTACGCAGCTTATTATCCGCCTCATTTTTAATTGGCGCTTTCGTTGCTTTCTGCTGCAAATCTTTGGTAAAACCGCCACCCTGAACCATAAATCCTGGGATAACCCGATGGAAAATTGTATTGTTGTAATAACCCTCGTTAACGTATTCAATGAAGTTTTTTGTTGTAATCGGTGCTTTCTGACTATTTAATTCCAGTTCAATATTACCCTCTGTTGTCGTCAGCTTTACATGAGTTTCACCCGCGGCCAAAGCCAAAGGTGCCATTGCGCTCAGAGAACATGCAGTTACAAGCGTCACTAAAATACGTTTAAACATTCTGGGTTCCTATAACTATTAAGGTCAACAACACAAGCTAAGTCAATTTTAATAATCTCCTCAGCATCGTGCTCAATATTTACTTACATTTACGCTATCAATCGGATAGTGCTTTGGATAAGAATTAATCCTCTCACAATAGGTCAGATTTTATTTCACAAATAGAGCAGTTACTGATGGCAAAATAGCGGGTTTGGCTCAATCCATCAGAAATATGTCATTATTTTTAATCCTGTCAACAAGCAGCGGCTATCGGTATAATCCTCTTTGCCATATATTCAGTGCATTTCTCAGGGAGATAATCATTTTGACCATCAAAAACTACAACTATCATATGACCCGTTTTATCACGAGCGCACCTGATATTCGCCATTTGCCTCAAGATGTGGGCATTGAAGTCGCGTTTGCCGGTCGCTCGAATGCAGGTAAATCCAGCGCTCTGAATGCCCTGACGAAACAGAAAAGCCTCGCTCGTACCAGTAAAACACCTGGCCGTACTCAACTGATCAATTTATTTGAAGTCGAGGAAGGCATTCGTCTGGTTGATCTGCCGGGTTATGGCTATGCTGAAGTACCGGAAGAGATAAAGCGTAAATGGCAAAAGGCACTAGGTGAATACCTGCAAAAACGTGAATGTCTACTAGGGCTAGTCGTATTGATGGATATTCGTCACCCACTGAAAGATCTTGATCAACAGATGATTCAATGGGCAGTGACAATGAATGTACCAATTATGGTGTTGCTGACTAAAGCCGATAAATTGACATCCAGCGCTCGTAAGAGCCAATTAATTAAAATACGTGAAGAATTGGCAAATCTTAATGGGGATATTCAGGTGGAATACTTCTCTGCCTTGAAAAAGATCGGGATCGATAAGTTACAGCATAAGCTGGACATATGGTTCAACCAAGCAGCTGTTCAGATTGAACAGTGACATCTAATCCAACCTTCCCTTACTTTAATATATTAAATGCAGATAAAAAAATGCCCCAGTCAAAATTGACTGGGGCAGCTAATATTCAGCTAAATCCGATTACGTGAAGTAAAAGGTCTGAAAGATAGAACATCTTACCTCTGTACCCTACGCCAATAACTCTACCCTATTTTATTTCTTAGAAAAAGCTTTTTTGTAATTTATTTTCAATGATTATCTCGATTCAGCTTAGGTTTTTGATTCTTTTACCGCCATTAATTGTAGTTTAATTACATATTTATGCGATCCAGATCTAATGTGCATCGAACCACATGATGGCCTACATCCGGCAAGTACACAAATCATTACATTAGTTATATCTAGTTCACAGAAATACCTATGCACATCACCATCTGATAACGACTTTTCATTACTCATATATACCTGTTATCTTTCAAGTTGCCTCTTTGTTGGCTGCATTCACTCACCCCAGTCACCAGGGTGAGATCTCACATTTTTAATAAGGTTATTTTGGTTAAATAAAAATCAGAATATGACTTTTTATAGGCATTTCTCTCATTAAAACGTTAAGATCTCTCTCTTCCATAAAAAAGCGATCCTAATAATGAGTATTTTTAATTTTATCAGCAAGATAGAAGACCCTCGCTCTGACATCAATAAAAAACATGAATTAATGGATGTGATTTTTTTAGCCTTCTCCGCTGTATTATGCGGCGCTTCTGGCTGGAAATCGATTCAGGAATTTGGTGAGTTACAGAGCGAGTGGCTTAAACAATACACGCATTTTACTCACGGTATTCCTCGTCGTCACTGTATTGC
>NZ_JONO01000061.1 GCF_000711895.1 Photorhabdus australis DSM 17609 | reverse complement strand
AAGAAAGTCTTATCCTGACTATCATCAAAAAATTCATCTTATTGTGGATGGGGCGGGTTACAACAAAGCGCATCTGGTGAAGGACTGGGCTTATATCAGCAATATTGAGTTACATTACCTTCCTCCCTACAGCCCTAATTTAACCCCGATAGAGCGATTATGGAAGGTCATGAATGAACAGGTTCGAAATAACCGTTATTTCGCTAATAAACATGAATTTCGAGACAAAGTGTTCAAATTTTTCACTACAACGCTACCTGATATAGCGGACTCGCTGACATCGAGAATTAATGACCATTTTCAGGTGCTAAAAACTGCATCTTGAAGTTTCTTGGGTATATATGCTCTGATAAAACAACAATATTAATATAGGGAAACAAACAGTCTTTATGTATTATACCCGTCATCTTTCAAGTTGCTTCTTTGTTGGCTGCACTCATTCACCCCGGTCACAGAGTTATCTAGGCTCCCGGGGATTCGCTCCCTTGCCGTCGCGATGCATCTTGAAATCCATAGGGTATAGGTATTTTTTACGCTGTTATTTTTAATTTCGGGCCATGCCGCAGTTAGTCAGGCTGTCATTAATTTCTTATGAACAAAATTGCAATGAGCAGCCTGTTTATTGTTCTAAGTGACCTTTGTCAATAAAGTTTACATTACTTGAAAGGTTTGGTCTCATCTTGTCCTGAAAGTTTTGCTCTATTTAGAAATACTATGTCTGCCAGAAAGTCTGCAACTTTTCTTATCCTGAGGGAATGCGCTAAATCTGCTTGAATTACCAGCCATAAAGGTTGATCTATGCCCAAATTACTTGAAACACATATGAGACCCGCCGCGTTGGCTACAAAATGTGGAAGAACTGCCAATCCCAAGCCCGCTTTTACAGCAGAAATTTGAGCAGAAAGGGAAGTTGTGGCTATAGAAAGTGGACGGTCTTTGAGTATTTGTTCAACCCATTTGAATGTAAAGAGTTGAGATTGATCATCTGTCCACCCAATAAAGTTATCGTTTTCATATTCTCCTCTAAGCGCTCCTGATGAATGAGTTGCCAGGTAATCTTCACTTCCATAAAGACCAAATCCTAAGATGCCTAATTGACGAATAGTTACATGTCCTCTCTCTGGCCTAATTATGCGAAGCGCTAAGTCAGCATCGCGACGATGTAAATTGACAGTATGAACATCTGTAATGATCTCCAATGTTAGATCCGGATAATTTTTCTGTAAGCTTGGCAAGCTAGGAATTATTAAATTGTTTGCGAGAGTCTCCGTGGTAGCGATACGAACTTTCCCCGAAATTTTCATGCGTGTATCAGCCTCAAGCAACAATGTATTTGCTGCCATCTCCATACTTTTCGCTTTTTCCAGAAGTTCAGTCCCATCTTCTGTAAGTCGATAACCAGCTTGATGGCGGAGGAACAATGGCATCCCAAAAGTTGCTTCAAGTCGTTCAACTCTCCTGGATACAGTTGCAACTCCTATCTTAAGGAGATTTGCAGCCTTGCTTATGGTACCGGTGTGAGCCACTGCTAAAAATATACGTATATCATCCCAAACAAGAGACTGCTCAATCCGGCTTCCATTTTTGGAAAGTTGAATTCCAATATTATCTACATCTTTCATATTTGATATATGCCACAATTATCTTGATAAAAGCAAACGAGTTTAATGCATGACGGTTTTTTTGGATATTTAATATATCAATGGTCATTTCTTTATATATTGAATGTCGAATCGTTTCATTCTTAAACTGCCATTGTTGTTCAATAAACAATGGCAGTCAAAAGGACTTATTGCTTACTCTGAGACCAGCATTGATGAGTTAATTGGAAATAAGTTAACCACCATACATCCAATCCCCATCCTGACTAAGTCTACTTGTTTAATATGATATGAGAGGCCATTATGATGAAGAAAAGAAAAATATTTATTACAGGTGCTGGTGGAGGTATTGGGTCTTCATTGGTTCAGGATCTCCTGCAAGCAGGTCATTTTGTAGCTGCTGGAGACATCACATCAATTAATATTCACGATAGTAACAGTGATTCAGCTCGTTTAATCCCCCTTCAGTTCGACATACGGGATGTCAATAGCTGCACCCAAGCTATTCAAACCGCAGTGGAGACATTTGGTTCAATAGATACACTGATTAATGTGGCAGGTATTTGCTACGGGGGCGATCCACTTACTGCGTCACCCGAAGAATGGGAGAATACATTTGATATTAACGTAAAAGGTATGTTTCAAATAACTCAGGCCGCTTTACCGTACTTACAAGGAAAAGAACGCTCTGATGTTGTGAATATATCTTCCGTATGGGGAGTAGACTACAATCCAAATCTACTTTCATATTCAGCATCAAAGTTTGCAGTAGAGGGCTATACAGGTGGATTGCGCGAGTGGGGTCTTCCTAGAAATATACGCGTGACGTCGTTACAAGTGGACAAAGTCGATACCAATTTTCGTCGCAATTTAGGTAGTGCGGGTGTTTTCCCTGATGAAAAATTGAGAAAAATGCTTACACCAAAAGATGTTTCAGAAGCTGTATGCTTTGTTCTCAGTACAAATTCGACTGCGCATGTATCATATATGCGTCTTGATGCTCCATTATGGTATCAATCAGAAAAATAAGGTCATTGTTATGAGAGTTACACCACAGCTAGCCGTCATTCTGACTCTATTTGCAACCTTCTTTTGGGGCTCCAATTTCCAGGCAACAAAACTCGCTCTCAGCAGCTTACCTCCATGGACTGCATCTGTTGAACGTTTTGTCTTTGCTGTCTTAGCTATTTTTATCTTTATGGTTCTTAAAGGTGGTATTCACGGTAAGGTACTGAGACAAAACCTCTTTGCATTCATTAGCCTTGGCACGATTGGCGTTGCCGGCTTCAATGGAGCTTTGTTCGTTGGTCTGCAAAGCTCCAGCCCTGTCACTGCTGCATTAATAATGGCTACAACTCCAATTTCTGCCAATATTCTAGAAGCCATAATGAATCGCCGTTTTCCAGAGCTTATCCGTGTGTACGGGATGATGATTAGTCTATTTGGTGTAGCGTTAGTTATCACCAATGGTCAATTGTTTTCTGGCGGAGCAATTCATACAGCATCTGGCGACCTAATTATTTTAGCGGGTAGCCTCGGTTGGGCAATTTACACCGTGGGAACCCGCACGTTTGTTACAGGTGCTACTCCTCTCGAAACAACTAGTTGGACGATGCTTTTTGGTACTGTGATATTGGCTATTATTGCCATTTTCATTGAATCACCGGTTCCTTCATTATTCTCAGGAAAACTTGAGAGTCATCTGGCGAGTGTCTATATGGGGATTGCCGGTTCCGTTTTTGCCTATCTTTTTTGGAATATAGGTATTGCTACTAGAGGACCAGGAAGGACAGCGATATTTTTCAATTTCGTTCCAATTTTTGCTCTGGGTATACAAGTAGCGATGGGGGATATTCCAAGTTTGGCGCAAATTATTGGAATAATTATCACCATTTCAGGGGTACTTTTAGGACAGGGTGTGGTTACTTCGAGGTTTATATCTAAGGGACTGCCAGCGAAATAATAATCTACAATAATTAGTTGTTTGTTTTCTAGGGGGATTGAGAAAATGGAAAGATACTGTCCCCCGTTCTCTAAAAATCTGATGGGTAACTGCTGTAATTGAAATGGTAATTCTCTGAAATTTAATGAGAGACTGTTGCTGTTCAAACACGGTTTGATGAATCGTTGTCTCCCTGATTACCAGATAATGACAGAGAATACTCAAGTTATGTCAAACTGAGATTTAGTTAAAGCAATAAAAGCTATCCCTGAGATTCTAGCTTTGGTTGATATCCTCTCTTCCCTAAATCATAGGTATCAGCACCAATTCCACCAAAAATGGTATTGATATTCAGTATGAATTCAATTTTTCCATCACTGGGCTTGATGCTCGGAACAACCGTCGATATCAATCTTTTTAAATAACTATGACTCCTACCGCTTCTTTTGCTCCGGCGATTAAAGACATCGCTAGTGTTCGAGAAGACCCCTTTGCTACCACTCAAGCCGTCTGGCGTTTTCTTAATAATCACCGTATTTCATTTAGCCAGCTTAATCAGCCGATGATTGAGCTAGCCCGATAGGGCATAGCTCAGCGTTCCCATACTTATGCGTTAGTTGTTTATATTGATTCATTTGATTGACCGAGAAGGCGATTCGGTGGGCCATCTGTGTCAGCTCAGCTCGCAGGGATTTCGGAGGTTAATCTGGGGAAGAGAGGGCCACCGGGTTGAGTATCAAGGGAAATACAAAAACTCGGTCAGGTGGCCAGAAAGCTTGTCTGGCTGTGAGTGAAGCCCGAATAACGATAACGTGAGTGGCCAAACCGAAGTGTATCGATGAAGAACCGGAAAAAGGCTAAAAGTGTAGTCAGGTTTGCTGCTCCGGGTCAGACTGATAGTTATCTGGCTGAGGGATGAGGAACTGACCCGGCTAGCTGTAAGTGTGTTGGGTCAGTTCGGCGATGTGTAGAGACCTATGACCTGAAAGGCAGGGGCTTCCCGTGAAAAGCATAGTGAAAGAAGAGGTTGATGTTAAGTACCTTGCCCATGCCCATACTCATTATGAACAAGTGACCGCCAAAGCTACTCCTTCACCACCGCCAATACACAGCGCAGCGATACCATTCTGCAAACGGTTCCGTCTCAAGTTATGGATTAACGTCACAAGAATGCGACATCCAGAAGCACCGATGGCATGTCCTAAAGCAATAGCACCACCATAAGGATTTACGCGCTCAGATGGAATACCACACGAAGAAAGCACAGCCAAAGCCTGTGCAGCAAATGCCTCATTTGACTCAAGTACATCAACATCTTCAGGCTTCCACTGCTGTTTTAATATACACTGGTATATCGCTTCAATGGGAGCTACTCCCATAAGCTCGGGCTCAATACCTGTATTGGCAAAGCCGCTCAAAGTAGCTAATGGCTGTAAATTTAGACTTTCTGCTTTCTCGCGGCTACATAATAACACTGCTGCGGCGCCATCATTCAAGGAAGATGCATTACCGGCTGTAACTGTCCCTTCTTTCTGAAAGACAGGCTTCAGAGAAGATAATTTTTCTATGCTAGTCTCCCGTGGCCCTTCATCTTGTGCGAAACGGAGAATTTCTCCCTTTCTTCCTGCTATCTCAACAGCAACAATCTCGTCATTGAAATACCCCGCCTGTTGAGCATGAACAGCCCGGTGATGTGATAGAAGCGCGTATTCATCCTGCTGAGCACGTGTTATATTAAATTGCTTTGCAACATTTTCTGCTGTTACTCCCATGTGAAAATGATGAAAAGCATCCCAAAGGCCATCATGTACCAAACTATCTTTCAGTTCACTGTGGCCGAGACGAATTCCTTGTCGAGACATGGGTAGAATGTGAGGAGCCAGAGACATGTTTTCTTGCCCACCAGCAATAACTATCTCTGCTTCACCGCTCTGGATCGCTTGCATACCCAAATGAACAGCTTTCAGACCTGAACCACAGACCTTATTAATTGTCATAGCTTGGATAGTAACTGGTAACCCCGCTCGCAATGCAGCTTGCCGCGCTGGATTTTGTCCACAACCGGCTGTCAGCACTTGCCCCATAATGACCTGTTCAATATCTTGTGCAGAAACACCGCTTTCTGCTAATAAAGCACGGATGACCGTACTGCCAAGAAAAGTTGCTGGTTGATCAGCTAGTGAACCCTGGAAACTGCCCGTTGCCGTACGTTTAGCAGCAACAACAACAACGTCTCTCATGATTTCCCTCCTGCTTCGCTCTTTAGTGCGTTTTTTTGAACTATAGCGGCACGGAACGCAGTTAGCCCATTCATGCAGGCGGGAACACCAGCGTACACTGCCATCTGGATTACAATCTCCAATAACTCTTTCTCTGTGACTCCTACATTAAGTGCAGCGCGCATATGCAGTTCTAATTGAGGCTGAGCATTACCTAAAGTAATTAAAGAGGCTACTGAGAGCATTTCACGCGTTTTAAGATCCAAACCTTCACGTCCCACAACTGCACCAAAGGCATAATCAGTAATCAAAAATGGTAAGTCTGCATCCAGTTCTGCTAAACTTCCTATTACTCGATCTGCCAAACCCGGCTCTAATGACTCCATAATAGAGCGACCATGTTCGGTTAATTCTTCACCCATTTTCATCTTGTTTTCCTTACTAATATGTTACTCTATATAGTTTTTATAATTATCATTTTTTTCAATTTTCATAATATTCCTCAATATATATGGGCATTTTCAGTAAGAATTTCCCAATTATTCCTTCGAGCATATGCGGCTAGATTTGTGTTATCACCAACGCAAACCGGATTTCCTGTAGCCTCTAACATTGATACATCAGAAAGATCATCGCCATAAGCAAAGCTATTTTCCAGATCAATATGTTGGTTGTATGAAAAGGAAATTAACGCTTTTTTCTTTCCTTCTCCTATAGTTTGTGGTTCATCTATCTCTCCTGTTAGTTTTCCTTCTTTATTTAGCAATAATTGCGTACAAAGAATAACATCTACTCCCAAATGCCGTCCCAATGGCTTTAATAAAGGCAACATGGAGCCGGAGATAAATACTGTTAAATGACCATAAGTCTGATGCTTATAAAAAGTATCTATTGCTGACGAAATATAAATTTCATCCTTTTTAAGAAATTTATTAAACCAATTCTCACCCTCTTGATACAACTCATCTATATAAACTCCGCTGAGTTGCCGATAATACATACGATTTAATTCTTCTCTTTTCGCTCCCTGAGAAAGAGCAGTAATAAACCGCTCATTAAATGCATTATATTCATGCTGACGTTGGCGACAATGGCACCAAAATTGATAAAAATGAAACATACTTTTCATTTTTATCAAAGTTTCATCAACATCGAAAAAGGCGGCTATTCGCTTCACAGTTCCTACTCTCCTAATAAATATTTTGATAAGGTTTAATTAAAATATTTGTTTAATTACATTCTTATAGTTATTTATTTTGGTGTTGTGATTATTTAAAAAGTAGTGAATTCACTGAAAGAAGCAGTAGGTAATTTTAGATGAGCATGGATATCTCCCCCCAAACCATATAAACCTATCGCACCGCCAAAACTTTGCTGACAACTCATAAAAAGAACAACAATGTTGATAATCCGGTTACGATCCTTTCCCTCAGAGGGGAATGGATTAGGTAATTCTGCCCAGTATTCTGCGTTTCCTTCAGCATCAGTAACAAAAACGTTAGGTATTCCGAGCGGCCCTGGACGACTAGGTTTCTTAGGAGCCAGATCTCGTTCACGCAGACTCATAACAGTATAAACACTGTGTGGTACCAGATGTTTAAAGGTAAAATTAAAGCGTGCACTGCGCTTGTCCTTACCCAGAGTTACCGTCAGAATCCCCTTAGCCTTCATCCAATCCCACAATGTGATAGGTTGCAGCTTACGTCGTCCATCAGAAACTCGGAAATCAGCAATATATCCTTCATGTAATGGCCTGCTTGGTCGCTGATCTCGGGCTGCTTCTGGTCGCTGCTCTGGAGCAAATATCATAGGATAGTTATTCATCGGTAGAGGTAATGGCAATGTATATAAGGTTATTTTTGCCAGATGGTCCTTTGACTGTGCATCATCAAGATTCTGAACAATATGATATGGTGCAACCTGTCCATAAGGTGGCAACGGACTGTTCTGATTCACAATTGCACAGCCCCAACGAATACCATTATCAGAGGGAATCTGACCGATCACGACAAAATTCCCGTGAATATCTACCACCTCAGCAGGGGGATAAAGGGGCCCCTGCGTAGTGACGGCCAGATTATAAGTTTGGCCGTATTTTTCAGGCATACACATTCTCCTCAACAGCTTGTGCGCTTATGTATTGAGTCTGCAAAATAGCCTCAGTGATTTCGTTAGCCATTGCTGCTTCTTTTTTGTTGATCACTTTTTCTGGATAAACCGTGAAGGAAACAGCCATAGATGCGCAAAGTGTTGTATGTTGTGAGATATGAATATTAGCTTTAAAACGGGAACGGCGATCGTTAATATCCTCTTCTACCAATTCATAATTAACTATTGCTGGTAAAGGGAATAAAAAGTTTGAAAATTTTATATTCATATCATTGATGACATAATAAGACTGTCCTACTTTATTTGACATATAAAATTCTTCTGTCACAGCTATAAAAGTCTGACGACAAGCCTCAATTAAAATCATCCCTTGAATATGTTGTCCAGTTTGGTGGTCAGCCATTAATTCACAACGCTCATCAATTAATAGTGGTAAAGAAAATAAATTTTCACTCACTTTCTCTGCAACACCTATCACTGTATTATGTGTTATTTTTTTATGGGAGTATTTGTTTTTCCTTGAAACGGTTAGCTGTTGCAAAGTAGTTAGATCTATTTCGTTATTATGGCATTGATTTCTCTTCTGGTTATCCAATACTTTTTCTGCAAAATCATATCTTACTCCCTGACCAACAATAAACTGCTTCTTTGTATCAATAATATGAGCAGGGATTTGTGTAATAAGATCCAATTGGCTAATGGTAACGACATCTTTACCATTGGCAAATGCATTAAATTTATCCCCTACAACGACTATTTTTTTACATTCTGCTGTATTTTTCATTTTCTCTACCAGATTTTAAAATATCAAGAAATAGAACGATAGATACGGGTATAAAGACCACCATTTCCGCCTGTAATGTAGTTATCCCCAGCTTGCTGGATAATATTCAGATAACGTTCATTGGTAAATACTTCTAAATAGCTTTCTTTATCTACATTAAATGCTGAAATAAACATAACACCAGGTTGACCACTAATCAGAGAATGATATGCTTCAAAACTGGTAATCTTTTCTTTATTTTCCCGCACTACATTAAAGATTGTCTCTTCACGCCATTGACGGTATTTTTTATAATTTTCCGCTGGTACTTCTACATGGCGAAGTTGAATATACTCTGTAGCAGGAAGTTCATACTCAGAGTCAATTGGCGCTTCAACAAATTTTACTAATTCACGGCGAATATCTCCTCTCAATATTGAAGAAAAACTCTGAAAAGCCGATTCTAATTCGTTTTCACTTTCACTTATTTCATTAATAGATGAAAAAGAACGAAGTTCCAGTAATTCATTAATACCCTGTTCGTCTGAAATAAAATATTTCTTATTATTTTTATTTTTTAATGTGTTGAACTTATGAGTATCAGTGTTTTCTTTTAATGGAAAGCGTGTAATAACTATGTATTTTGCAGACATTTTAAATAATCTCATTGTTTATATTGGTTGTCGTATAATAAAGATTTTATGAATTTGTGGAATTGTTATTTTTGTGATATCTTTATTATATCAAGAGTTTCATAAGATAATCTCTGTACCATATTAAGAATGGTCATTCCGGAAGTCGTTAGGAGCATTGAATAATTTAACCTTAATATAGTGATGATTATCATGTAAAATAAAGTATTAAATGAAAAATACAATCGTTATCTAAAACGGACACTAAATTTTTTATACGTTATTACCGCTGGAAAAATTTAAATATAGAGGATTTTTTTATATCCATAAAGTTGGGGATGAAAGGTTATATAGAGAATGGATATAATTATCTTTCATTCATCTATTTATTTACGGCCCCTAATAGGAAGAAACTATAGAAATATAATCGAAAGTGAGCGATGTTTTATAACTTCAGTAGCGATGGCTTTCTATAATTTACAGGATCAGTACATAGCTAGGAAATAATGATAATCAGAAAATGTCTCTAAAGAAAGTAATTCATTCTATACTCAAGAAACTTCAAGCTACGCGATGTTGATGCTATCTGCAATGGTGAATTCACCGTTCCGTGGTACGTCAGATAATGTGTAGCAGAGAGAGCATTGTGTTGAGTTTTTGCAGGAGTTCGCTACGTGCTCAGCACGGCAGTGGTGTACTCCCCGTTTGGTGCCTGACTGATCTCTGTCAGGGTAAACGCCTCATTATTCGTGACGTGTGATATCTCCTTTCTTTACTGCATCGGCCTGTTGCAAGGCCGTGGGTTAAAAACAAACGAAATAAGTGAATTATAAGGCAGAAAAATGCCAATAAAAAGCAGTGATACTGAGTAATACGGGGTTCAAATCGGTCGTTAAGCCAGACCGGACGTGCTTTGGACGTTGACGCTTGGCAGCGTCACTTGGTAATCGTTTCGCTTAAACGCAAGTGACACCGCGAAGTTTTCGGGACGTTTATCGTGCGTGACTTTAAGCGTAGGTAAAATCGTTAGGATGAACGTAGCAGGGTGACTGCTCTATTTGTGTGATAAACCGATTCAACTTAACCGGATACCTTTCATCGCCACCTGATAGAGATTCTTGCAGGCTATGGATCGTGTTTAATAGCAGGTTATTACATTGCAGATTGGGTTGAGCAAGGTCAATTTTTTGTTCGATGAGTGGAGAAAGAATAAAGAAAAATAATGCCCTGACTTTATGAACCTCTACATTTGAAGAATCATCCTAAATTAAAAATGCAAATTTTGTATCAAATAATCAATAAAAACGCGGCACTTGAGACGAATGCGGTGATCACCAGCAAAAACAATCGTAATATCTTGTTCGGGCAAATTGTAATTGGGAAACAACCGAACTAACTCTTTCTTTGCAATTTCTTTTTTCACCATCCATTCCGGCAGAATAGCTACGCCGAGTCCAGCCTGAGTCATTGCCTTAATAGATGAGGATGAATTTGAATGATATCTGGCCATTGCGCGAAGCTCAAACTCTTCCTTTCTATTGTTGTATAGCGTCCATTGCGTTGGGGTTTGTAAATTGCTGTTAGCAATCCATGGTACGGAATTTAATTCATCAACAGACTGAATAGGATTGTTTTTTAGCCATTCAGGAGAAGCCACTATGACAATGGCATAACTACCGAGTTTTCGGCTTTTTAACGCTGAATCACGCAAAGTACCTAAACGAATTGCTAAATCAAGCCGTTCTGAAACTAAATCATTTAATGATGAATTTGCGTAATAGCAGATATCTAACCTCGGATGAAGTTTGCAAAACTCACTTATCAAAGGCAGTAAAAATTCCTCACCAAATTCCGCTGTGGATGTAATACTCAAAGTTCCAGATAGGGAACGATGACTATCCGATATATTCTCAATAGATGTTTGAATATTAAAAAATATTTCCTGAAAATCATTATACAGCACTTCACCAGCTTCGGTCAGCGTGATACCTCGAGTATTGCGAATAAGCAACGGTACATTCAGTATTTCCTCCAGAGATTTTACATGAATACTGGCCATGGCTTTACTGATAAAAAGCCGTTCTGCTGCACGCGTAAATGAGCCGCAATCGACCACGGCAAGGAAAGTTTGAATTCGATTTAAATAATTAAAAGACATGAACTGTTAAATATTAATAAACAACGAGTTCAATTTAAGTTAATCGACACTACTGGTCAAGTTAAATTAGACTCCGCGCCGGAGGATAAAATGACATATCGTTATCGTATTGCCTTTATTTTTTTAGCAGGATTTTTCATTGACTGTGTAAATATTTTCATGTCAGCAATAGCATTGCCTGATATTGCTCGTGAATTGAATATTTCTGAATCTAGTGTTACTTGGGTGGCAAACAGCTATATTCTGGGAATAACTCTCATTATTCCACTAAGTACCTGGCTAGCAAGCTATTTTGGAGCAAAATTGACCATGGCGGCTTCCATGGCAATATTTACTGTGGGTGCTCTACTATCAGGCTTGTCCAGCGATTTTGCATCATTAATTTTGTTCCGGTTTATTCAAGGAGTAGGAGGCGGTTTACTGATTCCAGTAGGTCAGGCACTTACTTTTGAGTTATTTAAAAAGAATGAGCGAGCGAAAATATCGACATTGATTATGGCTGTAGCGCTGACTGCACCTGCCATTTCACCTGGAGCTGGAGGAGTAATCGTCGATCACTTGTCTTGGCGCTGGGTATTTCTCTGCAATATTCCCTTTAGTCTCATAACGGCGTTACTGGCATTTTTGTGGATCAAAGAAGAAAAAACCACAGCGCGCCGACCAGACCTCATGGGTCTGCTGTTGGTTAGTCTAGCGCTCGCTAATCTACTGTTAGGTATGTCACTGTATGCTAATGCTACCAGTCGATGGCTTCCTTTCGCATTAGCAGGAGCAGGTATCATTTTTAGCCTACTCTATATCAGACACGCTCGCAGCGTAGTTCATCCGATTCTCGATTTGAGCGTATTGCACAATAAGCGTATGAGTTTCTCTGTCTTGGCTTACTACGCTGTGCCGGGCATATTTACTGGTGTTAACCTACTCAATATTTTCTATCTGCAGCAGATACTCGGTTGGTCTGCCAGTGAAACGGGACTGCTAATGGTACTGTACGCTGGAGGATCGTTCTGCGCCATGATGGCTTGCGGTCGTCTCTATAACCGCATTGGAGCCGCAAGACTATTCTTTGCTGGTTTTATGGTGCACGCCGTAGGAATCGCGCTTCTGTCGCTGATCGGGGCTGAGCATGGATTACCACTGCTGCTTGCCGCTTACTTGCTGATGGGCACAGGAGGAGGCATTGCTGCTAACACAGCTCAGATCACTGCGATGTTGGATTTTGAGGGTGAACGTCTGGCACGGGCCAGTACGGTCTGGAACCTGAATCGCCAGATGTCTTTTAGTATCGGCGCTGCATTCTTTACTCTTATTTTTAATCTATTACAGCAGCAAACCACCACTACATCCGCTTATCACTACTCGTTCCTTATTGCCGCCGGGCTGGGATTTTTGCCCCTGTTAAAACTCATACAATTTAGCCAAAAAACGGAGTCTCTATGCAATCAGAAAAAGAATTAATCGCTCACCGCAGTGTAATCGAACTTCACCAATGGATAGAGGAAGTATTTTCCGGTCGTAAGGATTATCCATCTGCGTTAGAGAAACTACTGAATAGTTTTAGTGGTAATTTCAGTATGATAACAATGAAAGGTCACCACATCGGCCTCACTGAAGTAGAAAATCTGTTTCGTAATAACGTAGGAACTCGCCCTCAGTTGTGCATTGAAATCGATGCCTGCGAGACGCTGGCTGAAACTGCAGAAAGTGTGATATGTCGCTATCGCGAAACCCATCATAGTGCAGGAACTACGCAGGCCCGTTGGTCTGTAGCAATCATTGATATTCATACAGGCTACGTTAGCTGGCGCTACCTGCATGAAACAGCCATTGTGGAATAAAAAATGAAGCAGTATCCGATAATCAGTATTCGTACTCTAAGTGACACCATCCGAGAATTTACCCTAGTACTAACCTGAACTTCGTTTAAGGAAGGAAAAAAAGAAGGGAACTAAGTGCCTGAGGCACGATCAAAGTTTTTGCTTATAAAACAAAATCGTGGAGATCCTCAGGCTATGGTTACTTTAGAAGAACTTTTCTGCTGCGTCGATGATTTTTGCCAAAAATTTATCCCCCTTTGGGAACAACAGCTCATTGAGAATAATCTGCTTAAACGCCATCGTATGACTTCCTTGTCTCTGAGCGAAGTGATGACTCTCTTCATTTTATTTCACATGAGCCATTACCGTCATTTTAAAGCGTTTTATACTGAGCATGTGCAGCAATACCTTAAAACGGATTTTCCGGGCCTGGTTAGCTACAATCGAATGATAACATTGAAGAAAAGAGCCATTATTCCGTTGTGCCCTTTCCTTTCTTCACGCCAACAAAAATCACAAGGGATTGCCTTTATCGATTCCACTCAAATCGCGGTTTGCCATAATCTTCGTATTTCTCGGAATAAGGTCTTCGATGGCGTGGCACAGCGAGGAAAAACCAGCACAGGATGGTTTTATGGCTTTAAACTTCATTTGATTATCGATGATTGTGGCGAGCTTTTATCCGTTAAATTGACACCGGGAAATAGAGACGATCGCCAGCCGGTTAAAGCGTTGGTCACAGGCTTAACATTTAAGACATCGGAGCGTAGCCGGCTTTTTACTGGAGGTTGTATCAGGACTCATTGCTTATACATTCCAACCCAAAAAGCCGAGCTTAGGTTTACGTGACTATGAAATTGCAATGCTTAAACAAAAATGAGGTTGGATTTAGTATGAATTGTTTTACTGGGCTATACTTCACTAGAAGTTGAATTGGTGCCCGGAGGCGGAATCGAACCACCGACACGAGGATTTTCAATCCTCTGCTCTACCGACTGAGCTATCCGGGCAACGGGGCGCATTAAACCGTATTCAGCCTAAGTCGTCAATGTCTTTCTGATAAAAAATGATAAAAGTCGGTTAATTGATTCCTTTTTGCCCCGGATTTGTGTGGTTATTCATCTTAGGCTGATTTTTATTAACTTAATGCACCATTTTTGCGGCATTGGGCGATATTCAAAACATCTTCTGCTAGCAGTTTTGCTGTGTCGATATCATTAATATCTCGTTTGACCAATAGTTTACTCAGGCAACCTTCCAGAATGAGTTCCATTTGTTTGGCAACTTGTTCGCAATCTTCGATATCCAGTTGACACAGTAGCTCAGTGGTGTAGCGGAAAGAACTTTGTTTTTGTAATTCAGCTAATTGATGAATAGGGTGGTCAGGTTCAGGAAATTCACTACAGGCTGCGATAAATAAACAACCCGGATAGCGTTTCTCTTTTACTTTTTCATCAAGTGTTGTGTAGCGAGCCAGCAGTTTTTGCTCTGGTGTCAGAATTTCATCCAGCAACATTTGTCGTTGCCAAACTTCGATTTGTTGGCTGTGATAACGCAGACAGTCATAAATCAGTGCTTCCCGATTGGGCCAGAACTGCTTTAGATACTCCATATCCATGTTAAGTGAACCAAGAAGCATTTCAGTAGTAGCAGATAAGCCATATTGCTCCAGCAAGTTTAAAGCATGGCTAAGAACTTGTTCTCGTTGCACGGTGTTCTCCTTCAGATCATTTTTGTAGATGCTGTAAATGCTCATTAAAGCGGGCCGCATTCATAAAACCGTTTATTCGTGAATCAGGGATCTCTTTTCCCTCAGAATCAAAAAATAGAATAGTGGGCAATCCTTGTACACTGAATGTTTCCAATAGCTGTTTTTGTTGCGGGCTATTATGCGTGACATTAGCCTGTAATAGCAGGGTATCACGTAGTTGTGATTGAACCTGAGGATCACTGAAAGTATATTTTTCAAACTCCTTACAGGCGACGCACCAATCAGCATAAAAATCAAGCATAATGGTTTTGTGGCTGTTTTGTGCCATTACATGCTCTAATTCTTGCCAGCTATTTATCTGGCGGAAATTGAGGCTGTGTTGTGGCTGTTGTGTAACTGATGTATCCCAAAGCCAATCTTGTAATGGGCGCGCTGCTATCAACGTGAGAACTAACAATATCAGTTGCATGACTCTAATCCAGCCATTTTGACTTCTAAGTGTCAGAATAAATCCCCATCCCAGGAAGCTGACTGCCAGCAAGCTCCATAACCGTATTCCCCATGTGTCCCCGGCAACTCTTTCTAATAGGAAAACAGGCAATGCAAGAATAATGAAGCCAAAGGCTTCTTTGACATACTGCATCCAAGGACCATTGCGCGGTAGAAGTTTATGACCAAACATAGTGACAGCAATGAGCGGTAATCCCATTCCCAAGGCATAGAGATAAAGGGTTATGCCACCTGCCACTGTATTACCACTTTGCGCAATGTAGAGCAGAATGGCACTTAAAGGTGCTGTCGTACAAGGAGAACAAATTAATCCTGCTAATGCCCCCATAGCGAAGACACCGAAGAATGAGCCGCTTTTTTGCTGGTTACTCCAGTTGACCAGGCGAGTCTGAACAGAGGAAGGCAGTTGCAGAGAATAAAGGCCGAACATCGATAGTGCCAGCAGAATAAACAATACTGACAAACCTATAAGTACATACGGATGCTGCAGAGCAGCCTGAAACTGTAGACCCGCTGCCGCTACAATCAACCCAAGTAAGGTGTAAGTGATTGCCATTCCTTGAACATAGCTTAATGCTAACCAAAAGATCTGCTTCAGGCTTTTAGGGCGTTGGCTGCCAAGAATAATGCTGGAGATTAACGGGTACATTGGTAATACACAAGGTGTAAAGGCGATACCGATGCCAATCAAAATGGCCCAAAGTGGTGAAAAAGGTAAACTTTGTTGATCATTTGATGGGTTTTCTGGTGTTTTCTGAACAGGTTCAGTTTGGATTACGTTGGTTGTTTTTGATGGGATAACTGTATTCAATGGAACAAGACGGGTTTCAGGTGGATAGCAGTATCCCGCTGCTGCGCAGCCCTGATAAGTGACAACAATATTGGATTTGTCACTTGCTTCTGTAATAGGAACATTTATGGCAAGTTGCTGGAAATAAACTTCGGTTTCGCCAAAGAATTCATCTTGATGAGCAGTACCCTGTGGCAGAGCGATTTTACCTAGTGTGGCTTGTTGTGGTTCGATACGAAATTGTTTGCGGTAAAGGTAGTAGCCCGGTTTGATTTGCCAGTTTAGTGTTAGTTTGTCGCCTTTTTGCTGAAAATCAAACATAAAAGCTTGATCTGCAGGTAAATACAGGTTCTGCCCCGGTGGTTCAAACAACGCATTGGCTGCCAATGGGGTAAAGAGAGAACTGAAAAATAGCAAAAACAGCATCAAAGTATGTTTAATCATAAAGGTAACTGTATTTAATGAAATGAAACGGATTTAGCACTATAGCTGATGACTGTCGGACCAGAAAGTGTTCTGGTTAAGATTGAAACAATAATTAACGACTTGCAGAGAGGACATATCTTTCATTACGGAAAGGTTCAGGGACGGTGTACGTCCCTGAATTAAGCTGTTGTTGGCAGAATTAGAGGATTATACCGCCGAACAAGAAGCCGAAGGCAACCGCCAGAGTAACTCCAATGGTACCAGGGATAAAGAAAGGATGGTTAAATACGAAACGGCCAATACGGGTAGTTCCGGTGTCATCCATCTGAACTGCGGCAACCAGTGTTGGATAAGTAGGTAAAATGAACAATCCGGAAACGGCAGAGAAAGAAGCGATTGCTGTCAGTGGTGTAACGTTCAGAGCCAGCGCCATCGGCATCAGTGCTTTTGCTGTTGCAGCTTGGGAATAGAGCAGGGCAGAACAGAAGAAGAAGATGACTGCCAGTAACCAAGGCTGAGATTGGATTAAGCCGCCAGCCGTGTTTTTAATCCAATCAATATTTGCTTGTACAAAAGTATCGCCTAGCCATGCAACACCCAGAATACAGATACATGCGCTCATACCTGCTTTAAAAGTGCTGGAATTGAGAATGGCATCAGTATCAACTGAACAAAACATAGTGGTGATAGTTGCAACACTCAGCATGATAATCAGAATGGCGCTGGTGGTACTCATCAGCGGTGTTTCAATCAGACCGATACTTGGGCTGTTGACGATAGCGTAAATAACAACACTAATAACGCCTGAGAGGAACAGCAGAACGGAAGCTTTGGCTCTTGGTTTAACTTCAATCTGTTTGCTGCCGCGCAGAGTGACCAGGTTTTCTTGCAGACGTTTTAGATAAACAGGGTCGTCAGATAGTTTGGAATTAAATACCCAGGAGATAATAAAGGACATCAGAACAATAGCAGCGAAAGTTGACGGCAACAGAACCATCAGCAGGTGGATATAGCTGACACCATGACCTTCCATCAGAGAGGACATATAAACGACTGCCGCGGAAATAGGCGAGGCGGTAATACCAATTTGGGCTGCTACAACTGCGGTGGAAAGTGGGCGGCATGGTTTAATGCCTTGCTCTTTTGCAACTTCAGCAATAACAGGCAGCGCTGACAGAGAGATATTACCTGTACCTGCAAACAGCGTTAGAAAATAGGTAACAATGGGGGCAAGGATAGTGATGTACTTGGGATTCTTGCGTAAAAGTTTTTCTGTTTGTTGAACCAGATAATCCAGACCACCAGCAACTTGCATCGCAGAGATTGCGGCGATAACCGCCATAATGATGGAAATAACATCAAATGGAATATGCCCTGGTGTAACACCCATTGCTGATAGCACCAGAACGCCAAGACCACCGGCAAACCCAATGCCGATCCCCCCTAATTTTGCACCAAGGAAGATGGCCAGCAGAACGATAATCAATTCTACGGCTAACATAATATTTACTCCTTAAGATAATTAAAAATTTGAAAATTTTAGGTTAATATTTTGTGCGTGTAGGGAAGTAAAAAGGCACGCCATCCAGTTGGAGTTGCGTGCCTTAATTATTAAGACTTATTTATTATTATGAATATTTTATTCGTCATAAAAACGTTTCACTTTATACCTGTTATCTTTCAAGTTGCCTCTTTGTTGGCTGCACTCACTCACCCCGGTCACATCGTTATCTATACCCTTCATCTTTCAAGCTGCTGCTTTGTTGGCTGCGTTCACTTACCCAGTCACCTAGTTATCTATGCTCCTGGGGATGCGTTTTCTTGCCGCCGCACTGCAACTTGAAATCTATTGGGTACATACGCTAATTGCCTCAGATTTTCTACTGAACAGATATAATCTAGCCGAGCTTTACTTAGTAAACTATGTTCTAACACAATTTTTCTTGCATTTTTCCAGTCTTAACGCAAATATTTCAATAAATGAGTACCATTATTATAGAAATACTCACAATGAATTGCACGATATAATCTGAATCGATGAAAGTGCCTGAAATGGTTTTGCAGAATGATTTACTTTTCAAAATTAGAAGAAATTTACGGCAATATTATTGGCTGGTATTTGGCCATCTATCATTATCAATAAATTTGGGTCGTTACCAGCCATTGTTATTATCAGTAATTTTTATGTTTCCTGGCTAATCATAACTATTGCAAGGGGCACAGTAACAATAGCAAGTGTTGTGCTTAATATCACTGAAAGCGCTGCTTTTTCAGGATGGACGTTTAGATTGTTTGCAATAACTACTACATTACCAGCCATAGGAGTGGCTAGCATGAGAGTGATAACAACCAATACATCATGGGGTATATTAGCTATATAATGAAAAGAGAGTAGCCCAAGAATAGGGTAGATAAGGTGTTTCCATAACAACGCAAAAAACGAAAATTCCCAATCAATTTTCATTTTGTAAATAGAAGATAGGGTTATTCCAATAACCATCATGCCTAGAATACTATAAGCTCCTTTAAAGTTATTTAGTGTAGATATTAATATGGGATGTAGTGTTGTGTTACTACTTTTCAATATAATTCCTAATATGGCCGCATAAATAATAGGTAATTTTATGATTTTTGTTATGCTTTCTTTGGTGGTGAGATGTCCTTTTGCGGTAATAAAGTAGCCTATAGTGAATTCGTATAAATTGATACCTATTATAATAAATATAGCAATGGCTATTTGATTGGGATTAAAAATAGCAAAAGCTATGGGCAATGCAAAATAACCTGTATTGCCGGTTCCTCCTGCGAATCCAAATAGATTAGCTTTCCCATCAGACCATAAATATCTTCCTAATAAATATGCTATTGATGCAGCAATTGATGCTGTTAATAGACTTGCGATAGAATATTTAAAATAAGTCCAATCAGAAGGTGATTGTATAATCGAAACAAAAATAACTAAAGGAGAAATAATATAAATAAGCAATGATGAAATATCTTTTTCCCTTAAGTCTAATTTCTTACCAACAAAAAAACCTATTAATGTGATGAGTATTAATAATGCTACTCTAAACATGATTTCAAAGAACATAAATCACCTGGATTACATAAATTTAGTCCACTGATGGTAGGCATTAATATGCTTAACAGATTAATTCCAGTACACTAGCAGTTGGAACTATCGATGAACCATAACACCGTTGAAGCCAACGTTCTCCCTTGACCTCACCTCTACCATGTACGCATCTTAAGTTATTAAAGATAACTAGATCACCTGGCACCCATTCTTGAATAATAGCGATATCATCGATTGCATTGCGTAAGTTGGATAATGCTTTTTGTGCTTTTTCATTTGTTGCTATTGTATTATGAAAAGCGACTTTTATTTCGTAAGATCCATTAATACGATCAAGTACTGATGTTTTAACTTTTTTATTTTCAATATTAAATGTTGCAGGAGCAAAATGAATAAATAAGTCGCTCATTAATGTCTCTATTTCATCTTTTGAGATTTTTTTTAGTGCCTCTCTGAGTGAAGCCAGTTTTGTTCCTGTTTTGTATTTATCAACAAGACAAATTAATGTTAGGGTCTGCGGACGAATCTCTCGGTTTAAGTAAGCTGCATCAGTGTGATAATCGAATTCTATTGAACCATTACTGGATGCTGTATTTTCCTTAGATTTGATAGGGACAATTTCATGTACCAGAGCACCATCTTTCTCTTGTTTGTAAGAAAATGGATGAAAACCTAACGCACTACTTATTCCGAGAATGCTAAGCTCTGAAATAAGTTCTTTTTCTTTTGAGCGTTTCCCATCGGTAGGATAAGAAGGTATGTTTTTATCTATAGGGATATTAGAGAATTGGATATATCCTTTTCCATAATTAATTTCATCTTGAAGTTCTTGTATATTTGGCAAAAATTTTTCAGCAATCTTTTTACTTTCAAATATTAATTTATCGTCAATTGTTGGTGAGTTTGTCGTAATTTTGCAAAGTTCATTTTTCCATAAATTACTGACTTTCTGAGTAATTGAAATCTTCATATTCCTATTCCTTACTTGTAACTTTATGTTAAGAAATTAGAACTCATCCCATTAGAGATATTTTATTTACCATTCTTTGTCAGAAATGGCAGTGCTAAAGAGACAGTTGTTGTTGAATCTATTTTGGTACGACTAGGGGGAGTGGTAATATTTAAAACTCACACTATATCGACTGATAAATAAATTCTCATAGATATTTATTTAATGCAATAACCTCAGACCACAGCATGATTTGATATGTTTTAATTTTGTTATTTAACTGTTTGTATTTAACAATAAAATTACAAAATAGATATTTTAATTAAAATGAATTTTCAGACTTGTCTTATTTTATATCACCTTGTGGAGTAGTAATATTCTGATTAGTCAGAAAAATAGAAAAATAAATTGATTTTAAAAGCAAACTATTATTGACAATGAGGATATATAATTGGCTTTTTTATAAGTGAATAAAGCTACTCCTAATGCTCACCGTTTTACTCATTGAAATAATTAAAAATTTTAGGTTAATACTTTGTACGTGTAAGAAATAAAAAAGCACGCTACCCAGTTGGAGTTGCGTGCCTTATTGCTAAAAGCTACTGTTTGTTATGTTCAATGACTTAATCGTCAAAACGTTTTGCCTTATAAGCTGGGCGTTTCAAGTTCTCTACAGCGAAGATGTCATCCAACTCAGTTTCGGTCAATAAGCCTCGTTCCAGCACGACTTCACGAACACTCTTACCGGTTTCAGCACAGATCTTCCCAACGATATCACCGTTGTGATGACCTATGAATGGATTCAGATAAGTGACGATACCAATCGAGTTGAACACGAAGCTTTCGCAAACTTCTTTGTTGGCCGTGATACCACTAACACATTTTTCTACCAGATTGCGGCAAGCATTGCTTAGCAGGGAGATAGATTCAAACATGGCCTGACCAATAGCAGGTTCCATAACGTTTAACTGTAACTGGCCAGCTTCAGATGCCATAGTGACACAAATATCGTTACCAATGACTTTGAAGCAAACCTGGTTCACAACTTCTGGAATAACAGGGTTAACTTTTGCTGGCATGATTGAAGAACCAGCCTGCAATTCTGGCAGGTTGATCTCGTTCAGGCCGGCACGAGGGCCGGAAGAGAGCAAACGCAAGTCATTACAGATTTTAGACAGTTTAACCGCTAAACGTTTCAGGGCGCTGTGAACCATAACATAAGCACCACAATCAGAGGTGGCTTCAATCAGATCTTCTGCCGGTATGCAAGGTAGCCCGGAGACTTCAGCCAGTTTTTCAACGGCCAGTTTCTGATAGCCTGGTGCTGTGTTAAGACCGGTACCGATAGCGGTAGCACCAAGGTTAACTTCCAATAACAGTTGAGAAGTCCGGCTCAGGTTTTTAACTTCTTCTTTCAGCAGGATGGAGAATGCGTTGAATTCTTGTCCCAGCGTCATAGGTACAGCATCCTGCAACTGGGTACGACCCATTTTCAGGATGTCATCAAATTCTTTGGCTTTTTTATCGAAGCCAGCGATGAGCAACTCAATGGACCCGATGAGTTTCAGGATTGAGTTATAAACGGCGATACGAAAACCGGTTGGGTAGGCGTCGTTGGTTGACTGACTTTTATTCAGATGGTCATTAGGATTGAGGTATTCATACTCACCTTTTTGATGACCTAATAATTCCAGGCCGATATTCGCCAGAACTTCGTTAGTATTCATATTGAGTGAAGTACCGGCGCCGCCCTGAAATACATCAACCGGGAATTGGTCCATGCATTTACCTTCATTGAGCACTTCATCGCATGCTTTGATAATGATATCTGCAATTTTTTTTGGGATGGTTTGCAATTCTTTGTTAGCCAGAGCCGCAGCTTTTTTTACCATCACCATGCCACGGATAAATTCTGGTACATCGTTAATGGTGTTATTACTGATGTAGAAGTTTTCAATCGCACGTAAGGTATGAATACCGTAATAGGCTTCAGCAGGGACTTCTCGTTTACCTAACAGGTCTTCTTCGATACGAATGTGGTTTGACATGAGAACCTTCTTATTAGATTACGTTTTTACTGTCTAATTATGGGTTTATTAAATAATTATGTTGCCAACAGCAATAGTTGTGATATGAATTCTTCATCACCAGATTGCTGGTGTGATCATATGCTGGTTAGCAATAAATGCATTGAATCTGGATCACTTTATAGTGGTATTTGCTGAATATGATTTTATATATGTGATGTTTGTCACAGTTTTATGTCTAATCAGTCAGATCTTCGGAGGATTGAAAATGATCGCTGTGACCCCAATCATTAACCGCTATAAAATGAAAATGCTAATTTGGTTGTCCCTTGGATCTTGTTGATATGATTTATTCAGGATACAACCTCTACAGCCAAATCAATTGAAGGAGAACCAAGTGCGTTGGTTGCCATTTATCCTGATATTTTTGCTTATCTATATTGAGTCAACTTTATTTGTGCGTGTCGCATCTGAATTAGGGGTGTTGTTAACTCTGTTACTGGTGTTGTTTACTTCTTGCGTTGGTATCTCTTTGGTACGTAATCAGGGAGTAAAGAACTTTATTCAACTCCAGCAGAAATTGGTTGCCGGAGAAAGCCCGGCGGCAGAAATGATAAAGAGTGTGTCTCTTGTATTGGCCGGTTTCCTGTTACTACTACCTGGTTTTTTTACTGACTTTCTTGGATTACTGTTGTTATTGCCGCCTGTTCAGAAAACGCTGGTGATGAAACTGATGCCACATATCAATTTCTATCGTCCTCATAATAGGAGTGGGTTCAGACAGGACGGTAACACCTTTGAAGGGGAATACGAACGTAAGCAAGATGAACCCTCCCATAAGTTGAACGACCATAAACGTAGCGATGATGAGCATAAACCTCATTGATAAGAAAGTATTTTTTCTAATTGTGTGGTTTTTTTCTGCGGGTAATAAAAGAGTAAAATATTTTTCTTACCCGCCCTTGAAGTGTCATAAATAAGCCCCCATTTAATCTATTATGATACTGGTTCAGTGAAAGCATACTGGTATCAATCCTCTTACCTGATATGGACTTTCTTATAGGAGAGCTATCAATGAATATTCGTCCATTGCATGATCGTGTAATCGTCAAGCGTAAAGAAGTTGAATCAAAATCTGCTGGCGGTATTGTGCTGACTGGTGCTGCTGCGGGCAAATCTACCCGTGGTGAAGTTTTGGCTGTAGGTAATGGCCGCATCCTTGAAAGCGGCGATGTAAAAGCGCTGAGTGTGAAAGTTGGGGATATCGTTATTTTTAACGAAGGTTATGGTGTTAAGTCAGAGAAGATCGATAACGAAGAAGTGTTGATCATGTCTGAAGGCGACATTCTGGCAATTGTTGAAGAGTAATTGTTGAAGCGTAAGTGTTGCGCTTAGATCTTCTTAACTGAACGAATTTAAAGGAAAGAAACAATGGCAGCTAAAGACGTAAAATTTGGTAGCGATGCTCGCGTTAAGATGCTACGTGGTGTGAATGTTCTTGCTGATGCAGTAAAAGTAACCCTGGGCCCTAAAGGCCGTAACGTGGTTCTGGATAAATCTTTTGGTGCGCCTACAATCACTAAAGATGGCGTTTCAGTTGCTCGTGAAATTGAACTGGAAGATAAGTTCGAAAATATGGGCGCTCAGATGGTGAAAGAAGTTGCCTCTAAAGCGAATGATGCTGCGGGTGACGGTACAACGACTGCAACTGTATTGGCTCAATCTATTGTTACTGAAGGTCTGAAAGCCGTAGCCGCTGGTATGAACCCAATGGATCTGAAACGTGGTATTGATAAAGCTGTGGTTGCAGCAGTTGAAGAATTGAAAAAGCTTTCCGTACCTTGTTCAGATTCCACCGCTATTGCTCAGGTAGGTACTATCTCTGCTAACTCCGACGACACTGTGGGTAAGTTGATTGCAGAAGCGATGGACAAAGTCGGTAAAGAAGGTGTAATCACCGTTGAAGAAGGCACTGGCCTGGAAGATGAACTGGATGTTGTTGAAGGTATGCAGTTTGACCGTGGCTACCTCTCTCCTTATTTCATCAACAAACCAGAGACTGGTTCTGTTGAGTTAGAAAATCCATTTATTCTGTTGGTAGATAAAAAGATCTCCAACATCCGTGAACTACTGCCAGTTCTGGAAGGTGTTGCTAAAGCAAGCAAGCCTCTGCTTATCATTGCTGAAGATGTTGAAGGTGAAGCACTGGCAACTCTGGTTGTTAATACCATGCGTGGCATCGTGAAAGTTGCCGCGGTTAAAGCTCCTGGTTTCGGTGACCGCCGTAAGGCTATGTTGCAAGATATCGCTGTTCTGACTAGTGGTATCGTTATCTCTGAAGAGATTGGTCTGGAACTGGAAAAAGCAACTCTGGAAGATCTGGGTCAGGCAAAACGTGTTGTTATCAACAAAGACACTACAACTATTATTGATGGTGTTGGTGACAAAGTTGGAATTGATAGCCGCGTTTCTCAGATTCGTCAGCAGATCCAAGAATCTACTTCTGATTACGATCGTGAAAAACTGCAAGAGCGCGTAGCTAAACTGGCTGGCGGTGTTGCTGTTATTAAAGTTGGCGCTGCGACAGAAGTTGAAATGAAAGAAAAACGTGCTCGTGTTGATGATGCCTTGCATGCAACTCGTGCAGCAGTAGAAGAAGGTGTAGTAGCTGGTGGTGGTGTAGCACTGGTTCGTGTTGCAGCTGCTATTGCTGGTCTGAAAGGCGACAACCAAGATCAAAACGTAGGTATCCGTGTTGCAATGCGCGCAATGGAAGCACCTTTGCGTCAGATCGTTGACAACGCAGGCGAAGAACCTTCAGTTGTTGCAAACAATGTGAAAGCAGGTGAAGGCAACTACGGTTATAACGCGACTACTGAACAGTATGGCAATATGATCGAAATGGGTATTCTGGACCCAACTAAAGTAACCCGTTCTGCACTGCAATTTGCAGCATCTATTGCAGGGTTGATGATCACCACTGAATGTATGGTGACTGACCTGCCTAAAGATGACAAAGCTGATTTAGGTGCAGCAGGCGGTATGGGTGGCATGGGCGGAATGGGCGGCATGATGTAATGGCCGTTCAGTCGCTGGTATTGAACCTTCAATACGCGATATGAATATCAGACGGGCGGAGTAATCTGCCCGTTTTTTTATATTTATGTTATACCCTTCATCTTTAAAGCTGCTGCTTTGTTGGCTGCTTTCACTTACTCCAGTCACATAGTTATCTATGCTCTTGGATGCGTTCATTTGCCTCCGCGCTGCAACTTGAAATCTATTGGGTATATATATTATATTTAAGAGAAGTAATACCCCATTGTTATTAATTAGACTAAATTAACTATTGAATTAGTTCAATGGGTGAATTTACTTAACATAACAGTAGTAGTGAAACAATTAAGTTTAGTCACTTAAAGAGTATCGTAGCACTGCCACTATGATACAAGTACAACATCGTTAATCCGGAAGTAAACATGTTCGTATTCCTTTAAATAATTCATTCGGGGTTTTCCCTCCCTGTGTCTTTCGGGGGAGATTATTTAATCGGTTTACCACAAAATTTATTTCCTGATCAGAGACTTCATTAAAATCAGTTCCCTTTGGAAAGTATTGTCTGATGAGTCCATTGATATTCTCATTTATCCCTGTTTCCCAAGGCGAGTAAGGGTGAGCAAAATAAATTTGGGTTTCTAATTTTTTATTCATGATTTCATGATCTGCGAACTCCAAACCGTTATCGAATGTGATGGTTTTAACCCTTTGTTTCAACAGATATAATACTTTCACTACCGCTTTTGCGACTTCTGATGCCCGCTTGCTATCAAGTTTAACAATTATGGTATATACCCAAGAAACTTCAAGATGCAGTTTTTAGCACCTGAAAATGGTCATTAATTCTCGATGTCAGCGAGTCCGCTATATCAGGTAGCGTTGTAGTGAAAAATTTGAACACTTTGTCTCGAAATTCCTGTTTATTAGCGAAATAACGGTTATTTCGAACCTGTTCATTCATGACCTTCCATAATCGCTCTATCGGGTTTAAATTGGGACTGTAGGGAGGAAGGTAATGTAACTCAATATTGCTGATATAAGCCCAGTCCTTCACCAGATGCGCTTTGTTGTAACCCGCCCCATCCACAATAAGATGAATTTTTTGATGATAGTCAGGATAAGAC
>NZ_JONO01000060.1 GCF_000711895.1 Photorhabdus australis DSM 17609 | reverse complement strand
CCATTGGGAGAATCTAAACACGTTCTTTGCCTATCCCGAAGATATCCGTAAAGCCATTTATACGACGAATGCAATAGAATCCCTCAACAGTGTGCTCCGCCATGCGATTAAAAAACGTAAGGTATTTCCAACGGAAGATTCTGTGCGTAAAGTTATCTATTTGGCGATTGAATCAGCTTCAAAAAAATGGAGCATGCCGATTCAAAACTGGAAACAAGCGATGAGTCGTTTTATTATTGAGTTCGGTGACCGCCTGGACGGCCACATTTAATGAAAGGCAAATACACAGAATTATTTACAGGGTCTTCAGCTACCAAATTTGCGCTCAAAAAATATCATGCATAAAACATAAAAACGGCCTGAAGGCCGTCAATTGAATTCATTCTATTATTAATAGAAAATGCCCCAAATTAAGCACCAAATCAACATATCTCAAGCAATAATATTATTGCCACCCCGGCATGCTGGTGAAGCTAAAACGGTATCCTGCAATTCACCCCACTCTTTTTCTGTATAAGTATGCAACGCCAAAGCATGAACACCTGCAGCCAATTCTGCCGATAATATACCGTAAACGGAACGATGACGATTTAGCATGCGTTCACCAATAAATTTATCACTGATGATCACGACCTTAAAATGGCTTTCAGAACCTACGGGTACATTGTGGCGATAACTTTCATCAATGACTTCTAAATATGAGGGGTTAAATGCCACCCGTAATTTCTCTTCTATATCCTGACACACCATAATCATTCTCCTTAAACCGTACAGCTATCATGCTATCAACCATTTAATAATTTTAGTCTATTCTTGATGAGTTATAGCATCAACACATTAAAATAACTTTAATCAAATCCCATATTATCAGGTTTTTATATATGTTTACCCTATCAGGGATATGCCACGATCAAAGGCAGTGTTATTATTGCAGCAGTTTACACTATTGATAAGTATTACTGGACATCCTTATCACTGATGAGAAAATCAACATGTTGAAAAGAATCTTTTTCCCGCTTATTACCCTTTTTCTCCTTACAGGTTGTGCTACTCCCAGCAATACCCTGACCATAGACCCTAAAATTACTCTGCCAACAGCAGACCCAACTATGAGTGCTATCACCATCAGTATCAGTGGTGCCGACAATCGCCAATCTCAGACACTTGCTCAAGTTAACCGTAATGCAAGGCTAGAAGTACTGAAACCATCACGCGATCTACGTTTTCTGCTCCAGGAAATCCTGGAAAAACAAATGGCCGCCCGCGGTTATATGATTGGCTCTCCAGCCAATGCCAATCTGCAAATTATTGTGAACAATCTGTATGCAGATGTTAAGGAAGGTAGCCTTCGCCATAATATTTCAACAAAAGCCGATATTTCTATCATCAGTGCTGCGCAAAACGGAAACAAACAAGTTAAGAACTATCGTACCAGTTACAATGTCCAAGGCCCTTTGGGGGCAACAAATGAGAAAATTGCTGACGCAGTAAATACTGTACTATCTGAAGTTATAGCAGATATGGCCCAGGACTCATCGGTCAGCAACTTCATCAAACAAAATGCCCGTTAATTAAGGATTAATTGCTTACTCTGCCCACCCAGGGCAGAGTTTTGGGAGGCCCATGTCTTACCGTTATCTCACCGTTTTTACTCAACATAATTCACGCATTCTACTTTTACTCGGTTTTGCTTCTGGTTTACCTCTCGCACTCACTGCCAGCACCTTGCAAGCATGGATGACCGTTGAAGACGTCGATCTTAAAACAATTGGTTTCTTTTCCCTTGTCGGCCAGGCATATGTTTTCAAATTTTTCTGGTCCCCGTTTATGGACCGGTTTACCCCCTCTTTTCTTGGACGTCGCCGTGGCTGGTTGCTTGTGACACAGTTATTACTCATAGCCAGTATCGCTGCAATGGGCTTTCTCCAACCGTCTCAGCATCTATGGTGGTTAGCAGTACTAGCGGTAACTGTTGCTTTCTGTTCCGCATCACAAGATATCGTCTTTGATGCTTATAAAGCAGATTTACTGCACAGCGAAGAACGGGGGGTAGGTGCAGCAGTTTCAGTACTGGGTTATCGATTAGCAATGTTGATTTCAGGTGGATTAGCATTATGGATCGCTGACCGCTATATTGGCTGGCAACATATATACTGGTTAATGGCTGGATTGATGCTAATCGGAGTCTATGCGACTTTAAAAGCTAAAGAACCTGAACTTGACATTCTCCCACCCAAAACACTCCAACAAGCTGCGATAGAACCATTGGCCGATTTTTTCAGTCGTAATAATGCATGGCTGATACTGTTGTTAATTATCATGTATAAACTAGGAGATGCCTTTGCTGCCAGTCTAAGTACCCCATTTCTTATCCGTGGTATTGGTTTTGATGCAGGTGAAGTCGGCATGGCCAACAAAACACTGGGATTAGCGGCAACCATCGTTGGGGCATTATATGGCGGTTATTTAATGCAACGATGGAGTTTATTCCGCTCACTAATGATATTTGGCATTCTTCAGGCAATTTCCAACATTGGATACTGGCTGTTATCTATTACTGACAAAAATATCTACACCATGAGCAGCACCATTTTTCTGGAAAATATCTGTGGTGGAATGGGAACCGCTGCATTTGTTGCCCTGCTTATGGCGTTATGTAACAAATCGTTCTCTGCAACACAGTTTGCTCTATTATCTGCCTTATCGGCTGTTGGGCGGGTATACGTCGGTCCAATTGCTGGTTGGTTCGTCGAATTATATGGCTGGCCAAACTTTTATTTATTTTCTATAGCTGCTTCTGTTCCAGGGTTATTGCTGCTATTGATCTGCCGCCAGACTCTGGATTATACCCAGCGAACTAATGATTTTATACCTCGTACTGAGTTCAAAAATTTCTATCGACTGGCTCTTGGATTACTGTCATTAGCAAGCATCCTTCTTGCATTTTGGTTACTTACCATAATCACTAATTCTCTCGCCTGGACTAATGCGCCTGATCTAGCCGAATACTTACTATTATGGGGAACACAGATCAGTATCATAGGCATTATCTTAGGTTGCTCCCTGGATTATCTCGCATTAATAAAGAAAAAGGATAAATCAGCTTAAAGATACAAATATTAAATTAATTTATTAAAAGGTTGGCCATTGTCAGCCTTTTATATTCCCTTAAATATTTAAGTGATAATGATCACACTTCAGCTAGTAATTTGTCAAAAAGTGCTAATTTTGAGCGATTATTTAATTATTGAAGATTCATATCCACATAGAATCAGACTATCATTCTGAGGCTTATATAAATTAGCTTTAAAACCAAAAACCTCATTTTCATGGATGCATTAGAGAAATTTATGAGAAAAACTATTCTGGCTACTGCTTTGTTCACAACTGCCTCAGTTCCAGCTTATGCTGAATATCAATGGGGCTTTGCTAATGTCAGCATGAACTATCTCGACTGGACCAGCCATACTACACATAAGTCAGGGCAAACTACTCATAAAGACGACTTTGCCTACCTGGAATTGGAAGGTGGAGCTGGATTTGACTGGGGTGAATTATACGGCTTCTTTGATCTGGAAAATGCTTTCAACAGCAAGCATGCTCAGCCAGGAGATAACCAAAGATATACCTTTAAAACAACCGGACGCTACTATCTGGCAGACACGGGTTTTAATCTCTATGGTCATGTTTATGGTACTTATTCTCTCCCTGGTAAAGAACATGGTGGGAATTTCCATGAGGTGAATACCCTTTATGGTGTTGGCTATAACACTAATTTCGCCGGTGTCTGGTTCAAACCATTTGTTGCACTGCATTATGTTGACCAAACTTTCTATTCCGGTAATAACGGCTATGTTGTTGGCTGGGTGGCAGGCTATGATTTTCAGCTCTGGGAGGAAAAATTCAGCGTAACTAACTGGAATGAAATAGAACTTAACCGGAATGAGCGCTATGGTAATGGTGGCCGGGACGGTATTAATGGTGCAGTAGCATTATGGTGGACACCTCACAAATCCTTCACGACTGGTATTCAGTATCGGTATGCCGACAATAAATTAGGCGAAGGATTCTGGCAAGATGGAATCGTCTACACCATCAAATATAATTTCTAATTATTGAATTTTAACTGTGGGTTACTTCCTGTAGCTCGCAGTTAATTTAATTTTTAAATAAAATTCCGCTACGGAAATTTTTAAAGTAAATTTTTATTTATATTTTCCTCTACTCCGAAAAATATAAAATTATTTTCGTATAAAATTAGTATTTAGACACTATTTCGTTACATTTAAATAACTTTTCAAGCTAACTTCTGATTAATCCTACAGTTGCATGTGATCCCTTTAACATAAAGGACCAACAACCCCGTAACTAACTATTACAAATGTTTACACTCCAATGGCCTTACCGTAGAATGCCCGCACTGATGAAACGACAATAGAGCTTTTGTTATTTGGAGTCGTTAGATGAGACTTATGAAATACAATAAAAGTATTGGGATATTGTCAATACTAGCAGCCGCTTTTATGCTAAGCGGTTGCGATATGGTATTGATGAATCCTAAAGGCGCTATCGGCGCTGAACAAAAAACACTAATACTCACGGCTATTGGCCTGATGCTTATCATTGTTATTCCGGTAATCATCATGGCGTTTACCTTTGCCCTGCGTTATCGTGAAGCCAACAAAAGCGCTACCTATCGCCCTAACTGGGCACACTCAAATAAAATTGAGCTGGTAGTGTGGACTGTTCCTATCATTATCATTATCATTTTGGCAACCATTACCTGGAAAACAACCCACGAGCTTGACCCATATAAGCCACTGGTCAGTAATGAAAAACCAGTGACTATTGAAGTAATTTCTCTTGATTGGAAATGGCTGTTCGTTTATCCGGAGCAAGGTATCGCTACAGTTAACGAAATCGCTTTCCCTACCGGGGTTCCTGTTAACTTCAAAATCACCTCTGATTCTGTAATGAACTCATTCTTCATTCCACAATTAGGTGGTCAGATCTATGCAATGGCTGGTATGCAAACTAAACTTCACTTAATTGCCGATGAACCTGGTACTTATAAAGGTTTGTCCAGCAGCTACAGCGGGCATGGTTTCTCTGGCATGAAATTTACCGCCACTGCTACCGCAGATCGTGAAGGTTTTGAACAATGGGTTCAAAAAGTGAAAGCTTCTCCTAAAACCCTGGATACCATGCAAGCGTTTGATGAGTTAGCTAAACAAAGCCAAAATCATCCGGTTGAATACTTCTCAAGCGTTAAGCCTAACCTGTATCAAGATATTATTGCCAAATTTATGGACGGCATGAATATGCATGGCGGCCATAGTGCAACTGCAGGTCATAACATGAATATGAGCAAAACTGCTCATGCCGGAGTTGAGGAATAAAGTAATGTTGGGAAAATTAACACTTGATGCAATCCCATTGCACGAGCCCATTATCATGGTTACTCTTGCAGGGATTCTCTTCGGAGGGCTCGCAATTGTCGGAGCCCTGACCTATTTCCGAAAATGGAAATGGCTGTGGAGCGAGTGGTTAACCAGCGTTGACCACAAAAAAATCGGTATTATGTATATCATCGTGGCATTGGTCATGATGCTTCGTGGCTTTGCTGATGCCATCATGATGCGTGGTCAGCAAGCTGTTGCCTCTGCCGGTGAAGCAGGTTTCCTGCCACCTCACCACTATGACCAGATCTTCACCGCCCACGGTGTCATCATGATTTTCTTCATGGCAACGCCTTTTGTTGTCGGCCTAATGAATATCGTGGTTCCACTACAGATCGGTGCCCGTGACGTAGCATTTCCATTCCTGAACTCACTAAGTTTCTGGTTCTTCGTCGTCGGCGTTGCACTGATTAATATCTCTCTGGGTGTTGGTGAATTCGCTCAAACCGGTTGGTTAGCTTATCCTCCGCTCTCAGGTATAGAATATAACCCAGGCGTTGGGGTCGATTACTGGATATGGAGTCTCCAGATATCCGGTATCGGTACACTGCTGACAGGAGTTAACTTCTTTGCCACGATCCTGCGTATGCGTGCCCCTGGCATGTCCATGATGAAAATGCCTGTATTCTCATGGGCAGCACTCTGTACTAACGTACTGATCATCGCCGCATTCCCGATTCTGACAGTTACCATTGCCCTGCTAACTTTTGACCGCTACATGGGTACCCATTTCTTCACCAATGATATGGGCGGTAACATGATGATGTATATCAACCTGATATGGGCTTGGGGTCACCCTGAGGTTTATATTCTGGTACTGCCAGTCTTTGGTGTCTTCTCTGAAGTGACTGCGACGTTCTCGAAAAAACGACTATTCGGCTATACCTCTCTGGTATGGGCAACTATTGCCATCACAGTATTGTCATTCATCGTATGGCTGCACCACTTCTTTACTATGGGCTCCGGTGCAAACGTTAATGCCTTCTTTGGCATAGCCACCATGATTATCTCGATTCCTACGGGAGTTAAGATCTTCAACTGGCTGTTCACTATGTACCGAGGCCGTATTGAATATAAAACACCAATGTTGTGGACTGTCGGCTTTATCGTCACCTTCTCTATTGGTGGTATGACCGGGGTTCTGTTGGCCGTTCCAGGTGCAAACTTCGTTCTGCATAACAGCCTGTTCCTGATCGCACACTTCCATAACGTTATCATCGGTGGTGTTGTCTTTGGCTGTTTCGCAGGTACCGCTTACTGGTTCCCGAAAGCATTTGGTTTCACGCTAAATGAAAAATGGGGTGTCCGCGCATTCTGGTTCTGGATCATTGGCTTCTTCATCGCCTTTATGCCTGTTTATGCGCTTGGCTTTATGGGTATGACTCGTCGTATCAGCCAAGATATCAACCCTGAATTCCATACTCTGCTGGTTGTTTCTGCAATTGGTGTTGCACTGATAGCAGTAGGTATCCTATGTCAAGTCATTCAATTCTACGTCAGTATCCGTGACCGTGACCAAAACCGTGACCTAACTGGTGACCCTTGGGGTGGCCGTACTTTAGAGTGGGCAACATCTTCTCCGCCGCCATTTTATAACTTTGCCGAAGTTCCACATGTCCAAACCCGTGATGCATGGTGGGATATGAAAGAAAAAGGCACAGCTTATAAACGCCCCGCTAAATATGAAGAAATTCATATGCCTAAAAATGCCGGCGCTGGTGTGGTTATTGCTGGTTTCAGCTTGATTTTTGGTTTCGCTATGATTTGGCATATCTGGTGGATGGCTATCGCAGGCTTCGCTGGCATGATTATCACTTGGATCGCGAAAAGTTTTGATGAAGATGTTGATTACTACGTACCCGTTGCTGAAGTTGAGCAAATTGAGAATCAGCACCATGAACAAATTAGCAAGGCAGGTCTGAACCATGTCAACTGAAACTATAACTAACCACAATCATGCCCATGAAGATCATGGGCACCACGATGCGGGTGCCACTAAAGTATTCGGTTTCTGGATCTACCTGATGAGTGACTGTATTTTGTTCGCATGTCTGTTTGCGACTTATGCAGTGCTAGTTAACGGAACCGCAGGCGGCCCATCTGGTAAAGAAATTTTTGGCCTCTCCTTTGTATTGGTTGAAACTTTCCTGCTGCTATTCAGTAGTATCACCTATGGCTTTGCCATGCTAGGCATGAATAAAGGCAGCATCAGCCAAGTTAACACTTGGCTCGGTATGACTTTCCTATTCGGCCTTGGCTTCGTAGCGATGGAATTGTATGAATTCCATCACCTGATTGCAGAAGGCTACGGCCCTGACCACAGTGCATTCCTGTCTGGATTCTTTGCACTGGTTGCTACTCACGGAATCCACGTTACCTGTGGCCTGGTCTGGATTATTATCATGATGATTCAGGTAACACGTCGCGGTTTAACGGATGTTAACAAAACCCGTCTGAATTGCCTGAGCTTGTTCTGGCACTTCCTGGATGTAGTGTGGATCTGTGTATTTACCGTTGTTTATCTGTTAGGAGCTATGTAATGAGTCATTCGAATACAGCTCATACTGGAGCTAGCCACGGTAGCCTGAAATCTTATTTGATCGGCTTTGTTCTTTCAGTAATCCTGACAGTGATTCCATTCTGGATGGTAATGGATGGTTCTGCCTCCCACACGACTATCTTGACAACGGTAGTCGCGCTGGCTGTTGTGCAGATTCTTGTTCATTTTATCTATTTCCTGCACATGAACACTTCATCAGAAGAGCGCTGGAACTTAGTAGCATTGCTGTTCACTATTTTGATTATCGGTATTGTTGTTGTTGGCTCACTATGGATTATGTACAACCTCAACATTAATATGATGGTTGATTAAAGAGCTGCATATATGATTAAGCAATACCTGCAAGTAACTAAACCAGGAATTATTTTCGGCAATTTAATTTCTGTGATCGGTGGTTTTCTACTCGCCTCGAAAGGGGTGATTGATTACCCTTTGTTCTTATCGACTCTGCTCGGCGTTTCATTAGTCGTGGCTTCTGGTTGTGTATTTAACAACTATATTGACCGCGATATTGACCGGATCATGGAAAGAACAAAAAACCGCGTCCTTGTAAAAGGGCTTATTGATCCGAAAATCAGCCTGATTTATGCATCAATACTGGGTATTGCTGGCATTGTGCTGCTCTATGTAGCAGCCAATGCCTTAGCAATGCAATTAGCGATTATCGGTTTTGTCGTATATGTAGGGGTTTACAGCCTTTACATGAAAAGGAAATCTGTTTATGGCACGTTGATCGGCAGTTTATCCGGTGCTGCACCTCCGGTCATTGGTTATTGTGCAGTGACTGGTCAATTTGATACGGGCGCATTGATCCTATTACTGATTTTCAGCCTGTGGCAAATGCCGCATTCCTATGCCATTGCTATTTTTCGTTTCAAAGATTATCAGGCAGCAAACATCCCTGTGTTACCGGTAATTAAAGGTATATCTGTGGCGAAAAACCACATTATCCTTTATATCCTGGCATTCATGATTGCAACCCTAATGTTAGCAATCAGCGGTTATGCAGGTTACAAGTATCTGGTTGTTGCAGCAGCAGTGAGCGTCTGGTGGCTAGGAATGGCGTTATCCGGTTACAAAACCGCTAACGACCGTGTTTGGGCCCGTAAGTTGTTTGTATTTTCCATTGTGGCAATCACTTCCCTAAGTGTCATGATGTCTGTTGACCCGACGGTGTCCTCAGAAACCTTTTTAACCTACGTCCGATAATTCTTCCTGATGGCAGTGGTATGCACCACTGCCATTATTTACCTTTCATACTCATCCCCTATCCTTATATACCCAATAGATTTCAAGATACATCGCGACGGCAAGGGAGCGATCCCCAGGAGCATAGATAACTATGTGACTGGGGTGAGTGAGTGCAGCCAACAAAGAGGCAACTTGAAAGATAACAGGTATACTTCAATATTATTAATTCAATTAACTATTTACCGCTTGTCAGAAACCTATCTACAATGACATATCAAAATACTTCGAGGTAATCATGAACGATAATAAAATGACGCCACTTGAGCTTCGAGCAACATGGGGCTTAGGCTCAGTTTTTTCTCTGCGTATGCTGGGCATGTTCATGGTTCTTCCTGTTTTAACAACTTATGGCCTTAACCTAAAAGGCTCTACCGAAGCACTTATCGGTATTGCTATTGGTATTTATGGTTTAACTCAAGCAATTTTCCAGATCCCTTTTGGCCTGCTTTCAGACAAAATTGGCCGTAAGCCGCTAATTGTTGGTGGACTAATACTCTTCGTTCTTGGCAGTATTATTGCCGCTCTCGGCGATTCCATCTGGGACATAATAATTGGGAGAACATTACAGGGAGCTGGAGCTATATCAGCTGCAATAATGGCTCTGCTTTCTGATTTAACCCGAGAACAAAATCGAACTAAAGCAATGGCTTTTATTGGCATTAGCTTCGGAATGACTTTCGCTATAGCAATTGTGCTTGGCCCCATCCTTACTCATGCCATCGGTTTAAATGGATTATTCTGGGGAATTACCATTCTGGCCGGTTGTGGCATTCTGATAACACTATTTGCTGTTCCCTCTACAGACGAACGTATTCTTAACCGTGAATCAGGCATTGTTCGTCACAGTTTCCATAAAGTTCTCGCTGATAGCCAATTGCTGAAACTTAACTTTGGCATTCTCAGTTTGCACACTTTACTAATGGCAAGTTTTGTCGTTCTACCTTTAGCTATGCAGAAAGCAGGATTTCCGGTACAACAGCATTGGAAGGTTTACCTGATCACCATGCTGATTTCATTCTTATCTGTTTTGCCTTTCATTATTTACGCAGAAAAAAAGCGCCGCATGAAACAAGTGTTTCTGTTATGTATCTCTATGCTATTTATTGCTGAAGTTGTCTTATGGTCAGCGGGGCACCATTTATGGGTGATTTTTATTGGAATACAAATTTTCTTTATTGCTTTCAATATAATGGAAGCTATTCTGCCATCACTTATCAGCAAGGAAGCACCAGCGGGTTATAAAGGCACAGCAATGGGTATCTATTCCACCAGCCAATTTTTAGGTGTCGCTTTAGGAGGCAGCCTTGGTGGTTGGTTATATGAATTAAAGGGAGCACCGCTGGTATTTATGGCCGGTATAGCCCTGACAATCATTTGGTTTATCATCAGCACGACGATGAAACAACCTTCTTATGCCAGCAGTATCAGAATTTCGCTGCCAAAAAATATAATCAACAAGGCATTATTGGAGCAAAAAATTCTTATTCAGCCGGGTGTTTGCGAAGTCGTTATTGTGCCAGAAGAGTACAGCGCGTACATAAAGGTAGATACCAAACAGACGAACAGAACACAAATTGAGCAATTGATAGCCAATAATGACATGATAGATTAAGTATCAAACCCGAACATATAAAAAGCGAATAAAAACCCACTCATTCTGGTTCAGTATTAAGTCAAATTGGGAATAGGGTTTCCGGTCAGGAATACCCCACTCCACATTAGGCTAAATATATCAATCCATTAAGTGGCGATAGTCAGCCAATATGAGAAAAATCAATCCCGGAAATTAGTAAACTGAAATGGCTGTCCTAACTCTGCTCCGCGAACCAATGCAATAACACTTTGCAAATCATCACGAGCTTTGCCGGTTACCCGCACCTGCTCACCCTGAATCTGTGCCTGCACTTTTAATTTACTATCCTTAATCAGCTTTATAATCTTTTTGGCCGTAGGGGTATCAATCCCCTGCTTCAAAGTTGCTTCAACGCTGTAAGTCTTACCACTGTGCAACATATCATCAGGGATATTCAATGCAGCTCCATCAATACCGCGCTTAGCCAACTTTTCACGCATAATATCAACTAACTGATTTACCTGAAAATCCGACTCACTGGCAATCTTGATAGATTCACTTTTTTCATTTAATTCGAAACTGGCGCTGACATTACGGAAATCCCAGCGGGTAGCAAGTTCGCGCTGTGCGTTTTCTACTGCATTGCGAACTTCATGTATATCAATTTCTGAGACAATATCGAAAGATGGCATTATCCGTGACCTCCTGATAATCAATAAGTTGGCATGATAACCGCTTTCCATTATCAGCAAAAGCTCTATACTCGGATTAGCGGGATCTTGTTATTTCCATTCATTATGACAGCGTCTTTCAAAAGGTATATATGAAGATAACCGTTCTTGGCTGTGGCGCTATAGGAAAACTGTGGCTGGCAGCATTATCACAACAAAAACATCAAGTACAAGGTTGGCTAAAGACTTCCCAATCTTATTTATCTGTTCATATTGACGAAATTAATGACGAAGTCTTCAACCAACCAATCCCAACTAATAGCAATGACCATCTTGCCAACAGCGAATTATTGATTGTCTGCCTGAAAGCATGGCAAGTCGCTGATGCAGTTAATGATTTACTTCCCAAACTTTCAGCTGATTGTCCAATCTTATTACTGCACAATGGTATGGGTACTCAGGAAAAATTGCTATCAGCGCCTAATCCAATACTTCTTGGCCTCACAACACATGGCGCATATCAGAATGCCCAACAGGTTTATCATACCGCTTCCGGGCTAACATATATTGGCTCAGCAACGCCAAATGCAACCGGACTCAGCTTTTTAGCTAATGTATTACATCGATCTTTGCCGAATGTTGCATGGCATGATGAAATTCTCTCTATTAGCTGGCTGAAACTTGCCGCTAACTGTGTCATAAACCCACTAACTGCACTTTATGAATGCCGGAATGGCGACTTACTTCACTACCCAGAACAATTAAATGTTTTGTGCGAAGAAATTATTCAGGTTATGCAACGAGAAAACATGCATACTTCCATCGATAACCTGACTACCTATGTTTACGATGTAATTAATCTCACTGCAAAAAATTACTCTTCCATGTTGCAGGATATCCGCGCAAAACGTCGTACTGAAATTGACTATATCACCGGTTATTTATTGCGCCGGGCCCGTGCACATGGATTGGAGACTCCTGAAAATACGCGTATCTATAACCTGATAAAACACAAAGAGGGTAATTAATTATGAATACTTCGGTACTCATCTGCCAGGCTCACGATAAGGGCCAGCAACAGCTTTCAATTTCGCCTTAAAACTCATCGAATTATTAAAAGGACGAAAAACAGTAACAGAGGTCGCCGCTCAACTCATATTGCTACAAGGCGAATGTTCTTATCAGGACTGAAAAAAATAGACAAAAATATCTTACTTTATGCGATTAATTGGGGTTCACGTAATAAGAACCCCAAATGCAATTAAGGCCGATAAACCTTCACATTATCAAAACCCTGCTCGATTAAATAAAGAGCTTGCAAACGACTCATTACTCCACGTTCACAATAGAGCAGATAGGTTTTCTCTTTTGGCAAATCACCAAACTGGCTACTCAATTTATAAAATGGCAGCGATTTAATCTCTATACCATTCATCTGTAATGGCCGATCATCTTGTTCATCAGGTGAGCGAATATCCAGCAATACATCCGTTGGAGTAAATTCAGTTACAGTCTCAACTTCAACCACTTGCTCACGACTTTGTTCTGCGATCTGGCGGATATCCACATTCTGAGCTTCACTGACAACTTTCTCCAGAATATTAAAATCGAAATTCGCTTCTTCTGCTTCAATTTTGGCTTTAACCGCTTTTACTGTCGGACTTTTTGAAATCACACCACAAAATTCAGGCATTGTACGGGCAAAATCCTCCGTGCCAATTTCACGAGCCAACCTGATAATGTGCTCTTTATCATGTGAAATCAGTGGCCGCAGAATCAACGTATCCGAGGCATTATCAATCAAACGCAGATTAGTCAATGTTTGGCTGGAAACCTGCCCTAAAGCCTCACCGGTAACAATAGCCTGCACCCCATAACGTTCTGCAACTTTAGAGGCTGCTCTTACCATCATCCTTTTAAGCACGACACCCATTTGACCATCATCAACCTTTTCCAGAATTTCAGCGACAACAGGCTCAAAATCCACTGCAACGAAACGGACCTTATGGGAGCTACCAAAACGGTTCCAAAGATAATGGGCGACCTGCTTCACACCAATTTCATGAACGGAACCACCAAGATTAAAGAAACAATAGTGAACACGACAGCCACGACGCATTAACATATAGCTGGAAACACCGGAATCAAATCCCCCAGAAATCAGGGACAATACATCTTCCTGTGTTCCGATAGGAAAACCACCAATTCCCTCATAACGGGCTTTTACCAAAATCAGCACATCCTGATCAATTTCCAGATTAACGGTAACATCAGGATGATTGAGTTTTACTTTCGCAGATTCAATATGCTGGTTTAAACCGCCGCCGACATAGCGTTCTACTTCATTGGAAGTAAATTCATGTTTACCACGGCGTTTAACCCGTACACAAAATGTCTTATTTTGGAGCGATTCGCTATAAACCTCAAAAACTTGTTCAAAGATATGATGCATATCACGAAATTCACGTTCTTCTACTTGCAGAATATGATGGATACCAGGAATACGTGTCAGCACATCACAAATTTGAGGACCAAGGTTTTCATCTTTGGTGCGAACTTCGATATTATCCCAATGGCGCACCACCGCAATATTATCTCCCAACGTTTTAAGCACATTGCGAATATTACTGGCAAGAATTTTAATAAAGCGCAAACGAACAGTTTGGCTCTTAATCGTGATTTCTGGGAATAATTTAATAATAAACTTCATAGTGAGTTATAGTAGTAGTTAGGAGTTTTGATAAATAAAACTGACAATCATGTTCTGGTAGTCAAATCAGGCTGCGAAGTATAACACCATCTCGCTACATAGCGCGTAAAAAATACAAAACCAGTTAAGGATTTGTTTGTACCAGCATAATAGGATAGTCTGCATCCTCAGGCGAACTCTGTATAAGATAGTAAAAAGATTATGCCAAAGAAAAATGCAACATCAGAAAGTACAAACAGTACGCCAGAAACGGCACCTACAATGACATTTGAACACTCATTAAAAGAGCTGGAACAAATTGTCATCCGACTAGAATCAGGTGAACTGGCACTGGAAGAAGCCCTGAACGAATTTGAGCGTGGTATTCAATTAGCCCGTCAGGGACAACAGACTTTGCAACAAGCAGAACAGCGGGTACAAATTCTTCTTAACGATGACGCCCAATCTCCGCTGAGTCATTTCTCCCCGGATACTGAATAAACCTATGTCTGAACAAAATTCCATTCAATTTGAACAACAGCTTAAAACCTATCAGCAACGGGTCAATAAGGTTCTGATAAACACATTATCTTCACTGGCGTTTTCAAATAGCCCACTGGTTCAAGCAATGCAGCATGGTACATTACTTGGTGGCAAACGCCTGCGCCCATTTTTAGTTTATGCAGTCGGTGAAATGTTTGGATTATCCACCAACAATCTGGATGCTCCAGCCGCAGCTGTTGAATGTATTCACGCTTATTCCTTAATTCATGATGACTTACCCGCCATGGACAACGATGATTTACGCCGTGGACAACCAACCTGCCATATCAAATTTGGAGAGGCGCATGCTATTCTGGCGGGAGATGCGTTGCAGGCCCTGGCATTTGAAATATTATCTAAAAGAGAAATGCCAGATGTTACAACGGCTGATCGTCTTGAAATGCTGGCTGAATTGGCGACTGCCAGTGGCATAGCCGGCATGTGTGGTGGCCAATCTCTGGACTTAGAAGCGGAAGGAAAACACATTGATCTTCAGGCGTTAGAGCAAATTCATCGCCATAAAACTGGGGCTCTTATTCGTTGTGCTGTCAGAATGGGAGCTTATGGTGCAGGCCAGAGTGGGCATGACGTTTTACCTGAATTGGATCAGTACGCTCAGGCTATTGGCCTCGCTTTCCAAGTTCAGGATGACATTCTTGATGTGATTGGCAGTACCGAAATGATCGGCAAGCGTCAGGGCAGTGACCAACAGTTAGGAAAAAGCACCTACCCCGCATTACTAGGGTTAAAACAAGCACAGCAAAAAGCACACGAGCTGTATCAAGAAGCACTAAAGGCGCTGAGTAAACTGGAAGAAAAATCCTATAACACAACAACGCTGCGCGCACTTGCCAGCTTTATCATTGAACGTAATAGCTAAGGTTTGCTGGTAAATTTATCCACTAGCAACTCTATTAATAAACACTTCTTAACGAGCATCAAATGAGCATTGATATAGCCAAATACCCAACATTGGCATTAGCGGAAAATCCTGAAGAACTTCGTATGTTGCCAAAAGAGAGCCTGCCGAAGTTATGTGATGAACTTCGGCAATTCCTGCTAAACAGTGTCAGTCGCTCTAGTGGTCATTTTGCCTCTGGTCTTGGTACCGTTGAGCTGACTGTGGCGTTACATTATGTTTATAAAACGCCTTTCGATAAGCTGGTATGGGATGTCGGTCATCAGGCTTATCCTCATAAGATCCTGACAGGGCGTCGAGATCGTATTGATACAATTCGTCAAAAGAATGGACTTCATCCTTTCCCATGGCGGGACGAAAGTGAATACGACACCTTATGCGTCGGGCATTCATCAACCTCTATCAGCGCTGGGTTAGGTATGGCAGTTGCCGCTGAGCGCGAAGGCAAAGGCCGTCGTACCGTCTGCATTATTGGTGACGGCGCGATAACTGCCGGTATGGCTTTCGAAGCGATGAACCATGCTGGGGATATCGATCCAGATATGCTGGTCATTCTTAATGACAACGAAATGTCTATCTCAGAGAATGTTGGTGCGTTAAATAATCATCTGGCCCAGCTTCTTTCCGGTAAGCTCTACACCACATTGCGGGAAGGTGGAAAAAAAGTCTTTTCCAACCTGCCACCCATTAAAGAACTACTGAAAAAGACAGAAGAACATATCAAAGGAATGGTCATTCCTGGCACGCTGTTTGAAGAGCTGGGCTTTAATTACATTGGGCCAATTGACGGGCATGATGTGCTGACATTGACCCAAACTCTGAAAAACATGCGGGAGTTGAAAGGGCCACAGCTACTGCACATCATGACCAAAAAAGGTCGTGGCTATGCACCCGCTGAAAAAGATCCTATCAGCTGGCATGCAGTGCCTAAATTTGATCCAGCAACGGGTACATTACCTAAGAGTTCAGACAACCGCCCTACTTTCTCCAAAATCTTTGGAGAGTGGTTATGCGAAGAAGCGGCTAATGATAAAAAACTCATGGCAATCACACCGGCGATGCGTGAAGGTTCTGGTATGGTGCGTTTTTCCCGCGAATATCCGGATCAATACTTTGATGTCGCTATCGCAGAGCAACATGCCGTCACTTTTGCCGCGGGTCTGGCAATTGGTGGTTATAAGCCTATTGTCGCTATCTATTCAACATTCCTACAACGTGCTTATGACCAGGTTATTCACGATGTTGCAATCCAGAATCTACCTGTCCTGTTTGCAATAGATCGCGGAGGTATCGTTGGCGCCGATGGTCAGACACACCAAGGGGCCTTTGATCTCACCTTCCTGCGTTGTATTCCTGGCATGGTAATTATGGCACCAAGTGACGAGAACGAATGCCGTCAGATGCTACATACAGGCTATCATTATCAGCAAGGTCCAGTAGCAGTGCGCTATCCGCGAGGAACAGGAACTGGTGCAGAACTTCAACCATTTGAACAATTACCAATTGGTAAAGGTGTTATTCGTCGTCAGGGTAAGAAAGTGGCTATTCTAAACTTTGGTACCCTGTTACCCGATGCAATGACCGCAGCTGAATCACTGGATGCTACCGTTGTTGATATGCGCTTTGTTAAGCCACTGGATAAAGAATTGTTACTGGAGATGGCTGGCAGCCATGATTTACTGGTCACTCTGGAAGAAAATGCCATCATGGGCGGGGCTGGAAGTGGTGTTAATGAAATTCTGATGCAAGAAGGTCATCTTGTGCAGATTCTAAATATCGGCCTGCCCGATCAGTTTGTACCACAAGGTAGCCAGGAAGAAATCAGAGCTGATTTAGGACTGGATGCTACAGGTATTAAAAATAGCATTAACAAAAGGCTGTTATCCTAATTTAAAACTACAGCCGTAAAAACCAAAAATCTGCGTTTTTTCCGATGAGTACAACGCTGAAAAAACGTGGAACTTAAGCTTTCCATAAAAATGTATTGCCTAAAGTGGTCCCCTGGCAATACATCTTAAAGGGGGCTAAAATAGCCTCCCTTTGGTTAAAATATATTTTCTTAAATAATCTAATATTATATTAATTCATTAAACATATTATTGGGCTCTTTGATAATTGACTAAATAACAATGTATTTTTTTTAAGTCGTGATAATTCTATGTAATAGTCATTGCTACCAATCTCATAAAAAAAAGACATTAAATTCTCAGGAGTATTGTCGATAGCTTTAGGTTGTGAGCTCGTATATTTTACAACATAAATTCCGTTATTATCGTCATCTGAATAGGTAAAGGTAATTATTCTATCCAGAGCATAATATTTTATTCCATCATGAAGAGTACCATAAATGCTAATAGTACCTTTTCCGTTCCCATGAAAGAGATGAATAGTGTTTACATGCAGAGTTATGATTTCATCTTTGACCTTTTTTCTTATAATCACCTCTGCTTCACAATTCAGTGGCCTGGTTTTCACATAAGAGGATTTATAGATGAACGAAATTATAAATAGCACTACTGCCAGAATAAACAGAAAAAAACTACGATATGTCATATAGGTGCTCCGTAGTGATTTATAATAGAGAGGCAATGGTTATATTTTCTTGATGGTGCTATGGAGCAAATTCCAATAAAGTACGTTTTTGCAAAATTATTCTCAGGCATGATTCTCCGATGGAAAATGGACTGCTTTACGCTCCGGCAATCAATTTTTTCGTTGCCAATATCTTGTTCAGCCATTTCTCTTAATGTTTCCTTAGAATAACCAAGTTTATAATCGAGAGAAAACACTTTACATTTTCCTGTTGTATAAAGATAGGAATAAGGTTCCTGGAATATTTCTACCGTCCTTTTCGAAAAATAAAATACATAAAAAGAAAGTAACAAAAAGATAAATGCAATACCTAAAAAAATACGGGATTTTAACCGATTATTTACATAGTTACTTCCGTGTTCTTTAAGAATACAATTTTCTCCTTCAGGCTCCCCCTCTCTCGGTCGATCTTTTCTATGCAAGTCTGATATTATTATATCTGTACTGTTTTCTTCTTCAGGAGATTCCAGCAATGACACTTGTATATCTGCCTCCAGTCGGAATCCTACTTTAGGGATTGTTTTAATTATGGTTAAATCGGCACTTAAACTGGAAAGATTTTTTCTTATTTCACTTATGTAAGAATTTAAATTGCTATTTGAACCGGTAAAACCATAATCTTCCCAAACATTCTTCAGTAAATCTTCTCTGGGGATCGTTTCGCCATTATTTTTTATTAACTCAAGAAATAAGCGGCTGGCTGGATTTGAGAGTTTTACTGTGTTTAATGGATTATTGAATAATGCTAATGTTTTCTCTTTGGGATCAAAGACAACAATCATATTTATAACATATTTCATGAAACTCAGACTCTTCCGATCAAGATCTCTTATATTGTTATACATGCAAAATAGCATATCAACAGGTTATTCCATTTTTTTAATAAATAATGCAAGGATAATTTGAATCCCTGAGATGTTGTCGGTTGTAACTTTTCAAGGTGAAAGAAGTTGATACAACTGGCGGAGCTATGATTGTAATTCTCTGAACTTAAAGCGTAATTGCTATGCTGATTTCACTAAAACTCGCATATCCATTGCATCGCATCCATTCCATTTTCAGATTTAGGAATAACCATTCCATTGGCGATTGACGTTCCTATGCCAGACATCGCCACAGAGTAATTTTAAGTCAGCCAAAATGATATTACCTAACCAACCGATTTGCGGGAAAACAGGCCCAACACGACTGCCAGTTTTGTTGACTAGTTGTTATATACCCTATGGATTTAAGATACATCGCGACGGCAAAGGAGCGAATCCCCAGGAGCATAGATAACTCTGTGACCGGGGTGAGTAAGTAATGATTAAGAAATGTTCTTTTCTGGTTTTTTACAACTCTGTTGGAAATAACAGGGGACAGACCTGTTAGCCTTAATGACTTTAGAACCATATTGGGAATTGAAGATAAATATTTACAATTTAGAGATTTGAATAAACTTCTTTTAAAAACAAATAATAAAGAATTAAATAAAAAAATAGTAATTTTAATCACCATTTTTATATTCAACTTTAATGCAAGTAAAAAACAATATTTTAGATTTCTATTTCTTGATTTATATTACCATTGTAATTTTTACTTATGTGTCAGGTTACAGACTTAACTTACTTAGAGTTTATTAAGTTGAATTATAAAAAACCAGGATAGTAATTTTATGTCATACATGATTTATTTTTCTTTGAATGGTAAAAAAACAAGGGCTAATTTCTTCTGGATGTTCAACCCTTGATTCAACAGAAAACAGGTATCAAAATTGACACGAGGACCAAATACAGATACCGAGCTTATTTTTCTTTAGTTTTTGTGAATTTTTGTGAATTGGAGAAAATTTTCCTGTTGAGAACTGACACTCTGTTTTAATATGTTCGATAATCGACTATAAATGGATATCAGACAGCTAAAGAAAAACGCCTTAAATATCATTGTAGTCGCAATTAAGTAGCTCATCCCACTTAGAGCTATTTCTGGGTTTCCGTTTTTCATCCGTCCATTCATATCGAAACACTTATATCGGACGTCACTGTTATTTCAGTGACGTCAATTTTATTATTCTGCCATTTGGTTTACCTGGTCAATCGCTACACAAAATTGTTCATCAACCTTCACTAAAATTCCTGTAGCAATCACTTCATTTCCGCTTTTGAGTATTACCTCTGACTGAACAAAATTCGTTAATGACTTTACTTGTCCTTTCTGCAAATGAATTAGCTCATCAAGTGTCATACTACAATTAGCCACCACAACGTCTAGCTTTACGCGCATAGTTTATTACCTCTCAGCGAAAGAAACTACAGCTCGGCGGACATCTCGAATTTCTTCCTGAGCTGAGGTGATCTGTGTCATCATATTTTTAAAATCTTGCTGCAACTTATCTAAATCCACCTGAGTGCTATCTGAATATGCGGTCATAGTGGCATTCATTGATTGTAACTGATCGTAGTTAACAGAATTCTTACCCCCAGTAATAGCATTTATCCCTGAAGAATCTTTCAGTGTTTCTTTTATATATCTATCAATTTCATTATATACAGAGCTACTATTAGAATAAATATTCGTTGTCTTATCTATTTTTGTCGGGTCTAACTTAGATATATTCTCCGTCATTAGCGTTCCCCAAAGGCGATTTATTTCTGCTATGGCCTTAGACTTATCTGATATTTCTACGGCTAAAGCTTCAGCTTTTTTAGTCTGCGTAATGATATATTTCGAAAGCAATGCATCAATCAGGCTCAACGGATCTCTGTGGGTAGAGGTAGCCTGTTTGAAAGTACTTTCTACAGTGTTACTGTCCAATACAGTGACAGTATTATCAACGAATTTTTTTCGCTGAGTGAGCGCATCAGAACTCAAAAATGATGCCTCAGAATTTACTACATTATTATTACCATAAGAAAAAGTTATTGAATCCGCCATATAGTTACCTATTATCTATGAATGAAATAAACTTTACTTTTATTGTCTTTCTTGAAAAGAATCTTTTCTTCAGAAATTGAGTCTATTATCCCCAATCCAGGTACATTGCTCCCTTCCCAATAACGCCCTTGTTGATCATAGATATATCTTCCTCCCTGAGTTGAGAAAAATACTGAATAAGGGAAGTCTTGTGCCTCAATTATTTGACTATCATCATAATTTGATTTCAATTGAGAAAGCTCGGAATTGTACCCTTTAGATTTTAACAATTGGCTTGCTTTAGCAAGGTCATTTACTAACCAGGCATCACCTTTACGTACAAAAGTTATCCCGTATTCGCCAAATAATTGCATTATCAGCATTTCCTTTTCAGGAAAATCAACACGAATTTGCGTGTAATTCTCTTTATCTATCAGCTGATAAGAGAGTGGTTTGCCACTGCTATTAGAGACAACTCCAACATTCAGATGTGCAGCTGCCGGATAATTATCACTCTGAATAACCTTAGTTTGATTTTGCCAGCCATCAGGGAGTTGCTGTTTTATTTTTTGATCAAATACATAAAGTTTTCCATCTTTTATATATCCACTGCCCACCTTATTGAAATACTCACCAATGTTCTTTTCCTGCTGATGTTGGATAAGAAACAATACCGCGATCAATACAAACAAACTCAATAAAAAGATCATTAACCCTAGTGTACCATAGCGCATAAAATAGAAACGCTTAAGCTTTGGGTTACGATTGCCTTGGGGAAAAACGAAAAACCTCAAACCTGAAATTGAATAAATAACATTTTCTTTTAATTTTACTGTTCTCTTTTTCCACCCACTTAAATAAAGCCCTTTTTCTTCAAGTTTTATAACAAGATTTACGTTACCAGAAAGATATTCTGGCACGCTCAACGTGTTATTGTCCGTGACTTCTCTTTCACCGGTTAACAATAGTGTTGATTCAATAGGCAATGTCAACCCATTCAAATACCCCTCTGTAAATTCAATTAACCACATTATATCAACTTCTCTTTCATCAAATTCCGGACAAGTTCAACCGTTTCATTAAGATAGTCATGCAACTGATTGGTATGCTCCGGTATTAGAAAACTTCTAACTAAAAAATAGCCTGCATTATTAATTAAAGCGATATAACTATCTAACATCAAATGGAAATTACCATTCAATTCGAGAGCTTTCACAGGATCCAACTGGGCTTTACTTAATGATATAAGCAAAATCAAATGCCCCGGCAACCCAACGCGTGTTCCATCTTCAATCCTACACTCTATCTCACCATACATTCCTACTAATGCCTGATTGCCATCAAAATTTGTCCCTGAAGCTTTCACTGACTGAATGAAATCACGCATTAAGAAGATAAATTTTCGATTATTCATGGTGCTAACCTCACCTCAATCATAAAACGACGCTGTTGTACGCGTTGTAATGCTGTATTTTCACCGTTCTCGACACTGCCTCGTATAAAAATCGGAATATCTCGCAGACCTTCCTCAATCAAGAATTGACGAACAGATTCAGCTCTCTTATTGGCTAATACTTTGTTCATCGGATAATTTCCTGATGAATCCGCAATACCGTAAATAGTCATTTCAGAGACGGGTATTGATGATAGTTCCTTAATGACTACCAGTAACGTGGCTTTTCCTTTACTGGTCAACTGTGATTCATTAACCGGAAATAATTCTGAAAAAATAAGATGAACCAATTTACTACCACCAAATTGAGTAGAAACGGCTGAACTCTTATTCCCATTATCACTACCAAACTGAACAGTAACATCTGAACGCTTATTCCAACTTTCACCACTGAAAGGTTGAAGATTTTTTCCTTTAACAAAGTGAGGATCACTTAAATAAGATTTTCCACAATTAGAAATCTCATCAAAACCATAGGTACTGAGGTTTGCAATATAAAATCTGGATGGTTTCATTGCTTCTTGCACCTCAACACAGGCTCTTTGGTGTGGAGAACCATCCGTGTATTCTGGCGGCTGTCTCACCCAGAATCGTAAATTATCAACATCGTCAGCATTAGTGTAAACCAGATTATATATGTCTTGTTTCCAGTCCATATCCAGGAATAAGTTGCCATCCTTGATTTTACTGCTGCAAGCACCCATGCTCATTACGCCGAAGAATAGCCATATGCACTTAATTTTTAGCAAAACTTTTTTTCCTATTTAATGCAACAATAATCAACGCAATATCGCGATAGAACTCTTTATCAATATAATTCTCCCCACGCTTCATCTTATGCAAAATTTTCCTGGCTAATGGTTTATCCTCAATAATTGGCACCCCTAACGACTCGTAATAACTTCTTTTCCCCAATGCCATATCATTAGTATAAATACTCAATACAACAGGAGCCTGATCAATTTCCGGTTCATAACAAATTGGCACTAAAATATGCGTTGGGTTTGCTAATGCAAAAGTTGGACGCCGGCCTTTTGTCATAGGTTCGTTCATCAATTCACGCATTTTGTGCCGTCTTTCCATTTTTATCAGCGGTGAACCTTCTGTATCCTTCATCTCATTTTTCATTTCCGTCATCGTCATACGATTCTTTTTTTGAAACCGATAGGATTCAAATAAAAAGTCCACCGCACCGACACAAATGCCATAGATAACCATCAGAAGAGATGCTCCCCCTATATAGTATACTAAGTCATATACAAAAAATGACGGGTTACTGACTTTATGTAACTTATTTAATTCAACGCCATAAGTATCGAAAACATACTTAAGGAGAAAAATCAAAAACACAAGTTCCAGCACTTTTCTAAATGAATTGGTAATAGCATCAAAACCTAACGTATTTTTAAATCCATTAACCGGATTTATCTTATCAAGATTAAATCCGATCCCTTTCGTATTCAATACAACCTTATTAATCACCACCCAATTAACTATAAAAAAGATAAATTTCGCTATGGCAAAAAATGCCATAATAACAGTCAAAGATACCAGAATAGCGTCAAAACCAGAGGACAAATCCGCATAGACAATAAATTCAACCCAATAATTGAAATCACTGAACAATAACACAATAAAAAGAGATATTGATATAAAGAACAGAACAATAGCAAAAGTAGGTTCTGCCAATTCCGTTTTCGGAAACTGCCCTTTTTTTCTCAAATCTCGCAATTTTTTTGCTGTAGGCGGATATTTTTTAGGTTCTGTTGATTCCACTATGACACCCTATTATCACGGAATTGTAACCTGAAGCATTTCAGTATCTTTGATGAGGCTGGAATTAGTAATGTCACTATAACTGCAAACCGCAAGTGAAGAGACAACCTGATGCATAAAGGATTTCACAAAATTGACTTCTGCATCACTGACTACCAATACAGGTTTAATTTTATTTTTTTCAGTTAACCTACAAATTTCATCTCGCAAAGACTGTCTCACTGACATCAGCATATCTATATTTTCCTCCTCACCACTAACAAAAGACTCAATCAGTTCAGTTAATTCAGCAGGTAATATTGCAGCAAAAATCACACCATCTTGATTGACTAAACGAGAAGTAATTTCATAGCGAGCCTGGGTACGTATTCTCATAAGCCAATTTTTTGGTTCACTATCCAGCCTTGACCAATAAATCAATGATTCAAAAAAGCTAATAGAATCTAAATAAAATTCGGGGCAATTGATCATCTGTTTAATAACATCATGTACTCGATTTATACCTATAGCAGAATCAATTTCCTTCTTCATAACTTCGCTTGATTTAGATAAATCGTCAATGATATTACTTGTAAATTGAATATTATATTTCTCAATTAACCGTTTACGTAAGAAATAATTAATAATAACTGTCAAATTATTGGTTATTTCGGGTGAGTGAATGAATATCTCATCCCCCAGAATGTCGTCAACACCAATAGCCTTATTTTGTACAAATGAATATAATTTAATCCCTAATACACTAACCTCAATATCACTTTCTAAATGAGGATCCACGACTACGCAAGGTTTCCCTAAGCTCTGTCCCCAGACCAGTTTCTCAATTCCAACCACACCATCATAGATAATATATTGATGTTTACTCTCTTTAAGACGAAAAGTGAGAGATTCGAACAATCCACTTCCCTCTCCGTCCAAAATTTTAACCGCCGTGTGAGATTGCCCTCGCCGAAGAAAAAATGCGATGGCAAGACAAACAATAGAGATAGGAATACACACATACATTAAATTAGTATTGAGCATCCCCAAAAACATCATGATCAAGCCAATGAGCACCAGGTTTTTCCAAAATGCGCCAACCTGAGTTGTCAGCTGCCCCATGAAAGAGCTGGATTTTTCATCTACCCCTTTAATTCTCGTCAGGTACACCCCACAGGCTACTGATAATAATAAACTTGGAATTTGTGAAACCAAACCATCGCCGATGGTTAATATCGAAAACCGCTGGACGCTCTCAGAAACAGAAAGATCAAATTGATTAATCCCAACATAAATACCGCCAAATAAGTTCACGAGGCTAATCAATATCCCAGCTATCGCATCCCCTTTAATAAACTTCATTGCGCCTTCCAGTGAGCCAAACAGCTTATTTTCTGTGCTCAACTCTGCTCGCAATGCTTGCGCCTGCTCCCCGGTAATCATATTGTTTTTGAGATCGCCATCAATCGTCATCTGACGTCCCGGCATCGCATCAAGAGAAAAACGAGCCCCTACTTCAGCGACCCTCTCCCCGCCTTTTGTCACTACCAGAAACTGAACAATGGTAATGATGACGAAAATAATCAAACCAGAGAGCAAACCAGCCCCCATGACAAAATGGCCTATAATTTCAATGACCATCCCTACTTCATCATTTGCAAGAATATTTCTAGTTGTAGCAATCGATAATAATAGTCGAAAAGTTGTCAGTAACAACACCACCGTAGGAAGAAAAGTGACTTTTAATGGTTTGTCATTCTCCAACATAATAACCAGCAGCATTACCGAGATAATAAAGCTGGACAGAACAAAGATATCAATAATAAATCCTGGGAGTGGTAACAGTATTACAGCCGGTAATAACAAAGCAATAATAACGCTACTTGGCTTTAACCAACCAGAAAACTCCCCAAGTTGCTTAATCATAAGACATATTCTCTAAACAAGATTTAAGTTCAGATAATAATTCTTGTGTATTAATACTCACCACACAGTCGTCATTTTCAATCGTTAATGTAGTTCCGTTATCACTGTAAGATTTAACAATCACCAATGACTTCTCTACGTCATTTAATTCAGCATGCAGCGCATCACTCAAATAGCCAATCAGACTATCACTTTGATTCATTTTTATCAGTCTGTTGCGAATAGCTGATGCCATATTACTCCTGGCATCAGCAATAGCTTCACTCAGTCTCTTTTCCTGAGCATCGAGCAGTTTATTCAACTGCTCTTCTGCCTTTTCAAACCATTGCTGCTGTGAAAGAGTTAATTGATGAATGGCTGACGCTTGCAAATGGCTAATATGTTCATTTAACTCCCGCTCTTTATCCTCTATCATTTGAATTGTTTGCTGTTCAATAAGTTTCTGAAACTCCTGAACCTGCTCTTCAATGGCCATCAGCAATGCATGAGCATCACTATAAATGCGAACATGCGATTTCTTAATAATACTCGAGTGGCGATCACGCTTAAATACAAGCAGGGGAATCGCCTTATATGATGATTCTATTTCAATAAACAAAATACTATCCAGTGGCAACTCTTAATAAAGAATCAACAATAAACTTTGCTCTCCCCTGCACACAATGGAAACAACGTGAAATATCATGAACAGGCAAAGCGAAACATATCATTCATGTGAAAAATTAAGCTGTTTCAGCCTGAATGGAGATACCACCCGAGTCTCACCTTTTTGATTCCAAATATTCAAGTTCACCGGCTTGTCCATCCCAATATTATCCCGATGTGATTGGGAAAATAATTTCACTTTCTCAGAATCTAATCCTTGAGTCCTCACCCTATCAGTATAATTATTCCCTTGATCGGAAATAATTGCCGACTCTGCTACTCCCGCTCCTGTATTAGTAACGTTGACGTTATTCCTCACTCCGCTGGTATGATTATCACCCCGCCCGGATATCGCTCCCTGCGTGGTTTTCATCCCGTAATCCGCCTTCACGGTCGGCCACCGTTGTTGTTTCTCAACTGTCGCCGCAGTCCCCGATGCTGGCGCGTTATGCCTCACGCCACGGGTATGATTATCGCCCCGCCCGGATACCGCCCCCTGCGAAGTTTTCACTCCGTAATACGCCTTCACTGGCGGCCATTGTTGTTGTTTCTC
>NZ_JONO01000059.1 GCF_000711895.1 Photorhabdus australis DSM 17609 | reverse complement strand
AACACCACTGACCTGACGTTGTTCCACGCCATTAAAAACCACCCGGAATTTCACCGACTGTAATAACAGTGATTCTAAATCAATATCGGCCCGTTTACTGACCAGAGTTAAAGACAGCGTAAATAACTGGGACAATTCCTCCTGTAAAGAAAATTCAGCGACCGCAAACGTTTTCTCCGGCAAATCGGTAACCTGACAGAGAAAGTGTAATCCATCGTTCAGCTCCGCGTTTAATAAAGTGTGGGATGCGTTCATGACATTTCCTTATTTATCAGGTTGATATTTATATTTAAACAAATCAGTGATAAGACCTTTTCAGCATTATTTTATTTTCCTTTTCATTCAGCGGAAACCATTTAGCTTTATCTGCCTCACTGATTTGTTGAAAAAATCTTTTCTGAATATTCCCAGCCTCTTTCAGATTATTTTCTGTTTCAGGGTTGAGTGACGGAATTAAATACAATTTTGTTTTGGTCGGTAATGTGGTTCTGAGTCGCACATGATTGCTTGGATTACGCTCTTCCAGCCATTCAATGACCAGCGTGATTTTACAAAAATGTACTATTTTTCCATGATGCAGATAAACTTTCCCGCTGTCGGTAAAATCTAGCAATTCAATGGGGCTAAACAGATAACCTAGCGGCCCCCAACAACGATAAAACCAGTTATCCAGATTTTTTTCCGGTGGTACAGCGAGGACCGGATCATCTTCATTCACATGGCGATAGTGAGTAATAGCTGTCAGTTCCTGTACTGCGCTGCGCGTTAATGTTCGCGGCATCCCATAGCTGTAAAGACAAGGATTATGTTCTTTCAGTTGTGCACTATGCAGCAATGCCAGTGCACCACCTAAACTATGGCCGCAAATAAATAATCTTTTGCTTGCGGCCAAATCCAAAACGTCACTAAACACTTCTTTCTTTTTATCACTAGGAATTGTTAGCTTTTCAACCAAACTAAATGCTTCCCAAAACCCTTTGTGCACTTTACCACTGTGAATAAACCCACTGCACAGGGCTTTTTCATCGCAATCTAATCCCAAAGGCTGGTACGTTGCATCCGTAACAGCATCCGTCATATTGGTTGTACCTCGCCAGCTGACAATTAAATCATGCTCGCTAGCCACATAAAACAGCTGGGTATTACCCTGTTTATTGTCCCCAGCTTTTGAATCAATAAACTCCACCCGGGTATAACGTTCACTAAACGGCACATCATAAACAATCGGGGTTGCCGACAATGTCTCTACCTTAATTTGCCCAATCGTCACATAGCGATATTGATGGCCTTCAGCTTCCGCTTTTGGTTTCACCACCGATGCCTCTTCACCACGTTTTTCCCGCAACGGATGCCTCTCCATCTCATTCGCCAGCTCCTGAGTACCGATATACAATCTCACCGGATGGGGTGGAAAGGTTTCTTCCCTGATCACACCAAAACCATCCGTTACCCCCCGACGTTCATCTCGCTGATTTCCCCGACTTCTCAACCGGTAAGGCATATTCACAATCGGCTCGCCTTGCTCATCCACCAATTGGAACTCTACCCAGTGTTTCAGGATATTCTGACAGTCTATACAATCCAATGGACCTAATTTGCTCATCAATATCACGACTCTATATCTTTAATTGCGACTACACCCAGAAATACAAGCGGTTCTCATTCCCGTAAATACAGGAAAATAATGATGACAGCCAATCGAATGACCACGCTGTTATTCTCGGTTCATCTCCGTAGATACGAAGAACAGGTACTTAGGATTATTAGGATAGATAAATGTGAGGATTTACCCGCTGACATAACAGAGCCATAATCCAATAATCCAATGTGCATTTTTTCCTTAACTGTATTTAAATAGAGTTGGCAGATAACCCTTACTAAGTTATTTTATTTTCCAGTCACCAATAGCATTGTCGCTGATATTTACCCTTCCTCCAGAATATTCAACTCCTAAAGGAGCTCTGCGGGAATAATAATGTTTCTGTCCGGGCAACAATAGACGCCAATCCGTTCTCATCCCTGTAAACACAGGGAACAGTGGTTGAAATAAATCGAATGACCGCTTTATTTATGGTTCATCTCCGTAGATACAGAGAACATATGACTGAATACTATGTACAATGGAAATATGTACAATAGAAATATGTACGTTGGAAAAAGTTAGAGTTTACCCGGTGACATAACAGAATAAAATATCCCCCATCGTTCATTATGGATGATTAATTACCTGAGGCAGAGACTTATTGTCAAGTTATTTTAGTTTTTTCTGATGAAATGACTTTATAACTGATATTCGATTTTCTGGGTATCGGTTTCAATTTGCCCATCGGGATATTCAATCCATTTGCCCTTCCATTAGTCATTGTAGAGTCAGTTTCCCTTATCCCCGCGATCATAAGCCAACACATTCATCCACCCAACTGGAACACTATTCAATGTCTTAAAATGTTCATGCAATCAATACCATCCAACGGACCTAATTTGTTCATCAATATCACTTCCCTTCTTCATGTGTGACGACATCCGGCAATATATCTCGAACATCATCTAATCTCGGTCAGTACAACACCACTAGCCATAAGAAGCCTTACCGCCTTCCATACTGCATTTTTTAGCATAATACTGCTCCCATATATAAATATTTAATCCATTATATAGTAAGGGACAAAATAAATAGATGAAAGGATAGTGCATATACCCGGTAAATAAGCGTCTGGAATAATGCTGTGTTTTTGTTCACTATTTATTAAATTGCCAGACTGATAGCATAGACTGACGGTAATTTTAAAAATGCAATCTGTAAACAGCCTTCATAGCTGGATTGCCGAAGAGGTTTTTTTACTCGTTTTATAGGATAATTAATAGATTATTGATTATTTTTATATACCCAATAGATTTCAAGATGCATCGCGACGGCAAGAGAGCGAATCCCCGGGAGCATAGAGAACTATGTGACCGGGGTGAGTGAGTGCCGCCAACAAAGAGGCAACTTGAAAGATGACGGGTATAAATACTCACAGGTCAACGGAGTAATACATGTCCAGACGGCTCAGAAGAACGAAGATCGTTACTACCCTTGGTCCGGCTACCGACCGCGATAATAACCTTGAAAAGATTATTACCGCTGGTGCAAACGTAGTCCGCCTCAACTTTTCCCACGGTACAGCAGAAGATCACATCCAGCGCGCCAATAAAGTTCGCGAAATAGCAGCCCGCCTGGGTCGCCATGTCGCTATTCTTGGCGATCTTCAGGGACCTAAAATCCGCGTATCAACTTTTAAAGAGGGCAAAATTTTCCTGAATGTCGGAGACAAATTTCTACTTGATGCCAACCTTGGCAAAGGCGAAGGCAATAAAGAGAAAGTCGGTATCGATTACAAAGGATTACCCGCTGATGTCGTACCGGGTGATATTCTGCTGCTGGATGATGGACGTGTTCAACTGAAAGTATTAGAAGTTCAGGGCATGAAAGTATTCACGGAAGTCACTGTTGGCGGCCCACTGTCTAATAATAAGGGCATCAACAAGCTAGGTGGTGGCTTATCCGCTGAAGCGCTGACCGAAAAGGATAAAGAAGATATTATTACCGCCGCCAGAATTGGTGTTGATTATCTCGCAGTCTCTTTTCCCCGCACTGGCGAAGATCTTAATTATGCCCGTCGTTTGGCGCGGGATGCCGGTTGTGAAACGCAAATCGTGGCAAAAGTTGAACGTGCAGAAGCCGTCAGCAGTGATGAAATCATTGACGAAATCATTCTGGCTTCCGATGTTGTGATGGTTGCCCGCGGTGATCTTGGCGTAGAAATCGGTGATCCAGAACTGGTTGGCGTGCAGAAAAAACTCATCCGTCGTGCACGCCAGTTGAATCGTGTGGTCATTACCGCTACCCAGATGATGGAATCCATGATCACCAATCCAATGCCTACCCGCGCAGAAGTTATGGATGTAGCAAACGCAGTTCTCGACGGCACCGACGCAGTGATGCTTTCCGCTGAAACAGCCTCAGGCCAATACCCAGCTGAAACGGTTGCCGCCATGGCTCAGGTCTGTCTGGGAGCCGAAAAAATGCCAGGACTCAATGTATCCAAACATCGGTTAGACACCATTTTCGAAAGTACCGAAGAAGCTATTGCCATGTCCACCATGTATGCAGCAAACCATCTAAAAGGTGTCAAAGCGATTATCGCACTGACCGAATCAGGTCGCACCACACGGATGATGTCACGCATTAGTTCTGGCTTGCACATCTTCTCTATGTCTCGTCATGAAAAAACATTGAATCAAACGGCGCTTTACCGTGGCGTTACACCGGTTTATTGCAGTAGTCATACTGACGGTATAACAGCAGCCAATGAAGCCATCAACCGTCTACGTGATAAAGGTTATCTGGTTTCCGGCGACCTTGTTCTGGTTACTCAAGGCGACCAGATGGGCAAAATTGGCAGTACTAACACCTGCCGTATTCTTGAAGTGGAATAAAACGTTACAACATTTCTTGCGCCAAATTTTCAGGGAATTAAGTTAGATCAAGAAGAGTGGCGCATCCCGTTTAATCCAAGGCAACTCGGCGGTAAAATAAGTTTTTACCGTCTCTTCTCTATATACCCAATAGATTTCAAGTTGCAGTGCGGCGGCAAGTGAACGCATCCCCAAGAGCATAGATAACTAGGTGACTGGGGTAAGTGAACGCAGCCAACAAAGAGGCAACTTGAAGGGCGAAAGGTATAGGGATGTTATTAATCTTTAATCACAAGGTAATAACCTGACATGTCTAAAAGAACCTATTTTTATCTTTTGGATTGAGTCATAAAAAACAGAAAAACACATTGACAATTATTCAACATAATATTACTAATTAGGCGTTGATATCAGCACTTTCCATATGGAAATAAAATATTTCCCGATAATATTTTCACTTGAAGGAAAGAAGCAGTAAGTTAATTAACCCCCGGTAAAAATAAAATGGAGATTATCATGCAAAATATTTCAGTTAATACTCAAGAAGCGTTAAATTCCCTTGCAGCATCATTCAAAGAAACGGAGCTCTCAATTACCGAGAAATCACTGAATGAATTAAGCAATAAGCCAAAGATTCCTGAAATCACCGCATGGAATTGGTCGAAGAGCTTTCAGGAAATTTAATTCTTTCAATTAAATAAGAAATTTATTGAACTTTAACCATAGGATAATCCTATGCATTCACTAGGGTTATCCTAAATAATTTCATAATGTTAATATAATAATTTGAACAATATAAGTCAACAAAGAGACAACTTGAAAGATAACAGATATAGTTGTTTAAACTCAAAATCTCACTATTGAACATAGTTAACTTTTACCACTAATATTATTAGACTTTTCCGTTTTTACATGAAAACATAATAGACCACAGTAACCCAAAAGGGTAATAACACGAAAAAAAATCAATATCGACAAAGAAAAACATTTTAGTTGGATCTTCATGTATGTTATGTGAAATACTCTAAAACTAAAATATCGATATCCAAACACGATACCCGGAAGCTTATCTTCACAATTTAATCTGCTAAGTAAGGAACGGTAGCCATAAATGAACGCTATTAACATCTCAAAATCTATGAAGCGTTTCAATATATCGGTATCGATACTCTCGGTATCAATAGCGATATTAGCCCTCTATTTACTTTCTACCGCCTTCTATTCAGATACTCAAATCGATAACTATTATCAGGACAATGGCAACCTTTACCGGGTAGAAACCACATTCAATTTGCCTAATGGAGAAAAAATAAGATCAGCAAAATCTCCTCTGCCACTCATTGATGAATTGGAAAAAAATGAAAGAATAAGTCACGTAGACTACATTTTCAAACTTAATACTACTATTGAACTACAAGGTAAGAAGATCACTAAAGTTCCTGTGTTTGCCATGAGTCATGAATTCCTGAATACCTTATCTCCCTTTAAGAAAGCAGATAACACTCTAGGAGCAAATGAGATTTATATCACAAAAGATTTCAACAACCGATATCTCGGACTGGAAGATCCTAAAGGAAAATCTATTACTCTGGATAATGAAACCTATGTCATCAAGGATATCGTAGAAAGACGTCATGATTCGAGTCTTAATATGGATGCGATTATTTCATTTAAGCCAAATCTTATAAAAGACTATAATAAAGAAATATTCAATTGGTATGATACACACGCTTATATTTTTGTAAAATTTACTGATAAAAATACAACATTTAACAAAGATGCATTTGTCAATAATATCATTGAAACAAAAGCACCCAATCTCCCAGGTGCTCCATTTACTGCCAGTGAATTTATTCATTTGTCATTAAAAAAATTAAAAGACATTCATTACCAGGATAAATTACCTGATGAAATTGCCATTGGTTTATCAAAAGAAGTCATCTATAGCTCATATATAGCATTCGCCTTCATTTTATTTGCTGCGTTAACAAACTATTATAATTTAACCTCCGCTGATTCATCAGAAAAAAGGGATATTTATCAATTGAAAAAAGCGTTGGGTGCATCGACCTTCAATATTATTTGTGATTCACTACCAATAATGCTGGTAAGAATGGTATTTTCCACTTTTATTTTCCTGGTACTTATCATAACCATATTCAATACATCCCTATATATAAAAAACCTATTCTACACTTTAGAAACAAGCCACCTGATATATCTGGGGATATTTTCTATTCTTATTGCGTTTATTCTTGTTTCATCAATACATTTTTCATTCTCATTACGTTTCTATATTTATCAGAGAAACCGAAAAATGGATATGAGATATGAATCAACCTTTTCCGCTTGGTTTAGAAAATCATCATTAGCTATCCAGTTACTTGTTTCTGGCATTTCTATTTATTTAGTCACTGGATTGGCTAATCAATATATTCATCTTGTTGATGTACATACTCCATATGATAATACCAGGACAATATCAATCACCATCAATAATGACAATAACAAGAAATTAAGTATTAATGAATTCAGCTATGATCTTACTAGAAAATATAGCACTTCAAAAATAACACTTAGTAACTGGCAGCCATTTGACATGTCAAGAGACAATGTAACTATTTATTATTCTGGCCAACAAGATATAAATAATTATATATCTTCAAATGTCATTACTGCGGACGAAAACTTTACCGATGTCTGGAAAATGAAGATATTGGCTGGTAATGATAAGCGAGTATACCAAAGCGATAACGATAATGTTGTTAACGCATTAGTCACAAGAGAGTTTTTAAAACAGAATGGAATTATCAAGTACGATGATATTTTTAACAATTATTATTGGTACACGATGGAGGGTAAAAAAGTCCAAATCAGATTTATTCAGATTCTAGAAGATTTTAATCTAGGTGCTGTAGATGAGCCATTCAAACCAATAGTAATTTTTATAAAGAATGATCAAAGTAAATATGCTTCGCTAAATATCAATAACATAAATAACCTTTCACCTGTAATTAATGAATTATTAGCACACGGATTTGATAAAAATGAAATTAATTTAACCAGTCATTTATTTGACTCTTATTATGATAATTATTTAAAAGTGATAAAATTGTCATCTGCTGTTGCTATTTTCTCGATATTATTATTGATTATAGCCTGCTTTACCACCAGCATGACTGACTTTAACTATATGAAAAGAGAGCTAAGTATCATGGAATCTATTGGTGGTTCCATTTATACAAATCTTATCCATTTTTTATCGAAAAGCGTTATTCCTATAATTGCATCAATTTTCATCGCGTATATATTAGGAAGAACTACTTTAGTTTATTTACTCGACGAATATAGTGTGATTTACACTGATTCTTTTGTATATAGTGCTCTCGCCTTATCTGCTACAATGATATTCACCGTTATTATAATGATCACGACCTATTTGGTGAATTATAGAAAATTATCTGCGACTAAATTTTTGTGAGATTAACCATGGATATAGAAATTAGAAAGAAAAGCATACACAATAAAGAGAAATTATTAATTCTTATTTTCTTCATTGCCTTTATTTCATTTGTCGTATTTATTGCTTATTATGCTATTTCATCTAAAGAAGTTTCCGTGAATGAAAATGAGGTCAGAAAATTTCGTGTCAGCAGCAAAATAGATAGTGATATTCTAAAAACAAGAGCCGTTGTTGTTCCCAATAAAAGTGTATCGATCTCAACAGAGATCGGCGGAATTGTTACTGATATAATGAAAAAACCATCACAAAATGTCTTAAAGGAAGAGGAAATAGTCAAATTATCTAATTTTAATTTCACATTGAATAATTCTGCTATGTTAGCAGACGTTACCGATAAATTAAATAACTTGATCAACATCAGAATAAACTTGCAATCTGATTATAGAGATATTAATAACAGATTCTTAGAAGCGTCAAAAGAATTAAAAGAAGCTGAAGATAAATTAAGGAGATATAATAACCTGGTAAATAAAGATTATGTTTCAAAAGAAACTATTTCTGATTTGAAGATCAAAAAAGACTATTGGCATGGAGTTTATCTATTTTACAAAAAACTGAAAAATGATAAAGATCGTGACATATCAAAACAGTTAAAAGAGATAGACGAATTTGTTGAAAAACAAAGAAGACTCGCTGAAATCATTGAGAATGGTTTTGAACAACTTTCAATAAAATCACCTATAGCAGGTAATATAAGTTCATTAGATTTAATTTTAGGTCAACGGTTAAAGCCCGGCGATAAAATAGCCATTGTTGATGATTTATCAAGTTTTTATTTTGAATCAGAGATCAACGAATATTACTTAAACAAAATAACCTACAACTCATCTGCTAATCTAGTCTATAAAAATGGAAAAACACCTTTATCTGTAAAATTGATTTCATCTGAGGTGAATAATGGAACTTTCAAAGTCAGATTTGAGCTGGAAGATAAAAAAGCACTTGACTTCAAGCGAGGCCAATCAGTTGATGTCATCATTAAACTTGATGAAGATAGGAAAATATTCTCTGTACCTTCATCTATGGTGTTTTCTATTGATAATAAGAACTATGTATTTGTTTACCATTCAGAAAAGAAAGTTGCCCAACGTGTTCAAGTCTCTATTGGTCAGGATAATGGCTCTGATATTGAGATAAAAAATGGTATTACTGAAGGGCAAATAATAGTTAGCTTTGGTAAGAATAGATTGGTTAATAATGATACCGTAAGGATTGAATAAAATGATTAGCATGATGAATGTCTGTAAATCATATAAAACGAAGTTCATTCAAACGAATGTTTTGAATGAAATAAATCTCAATATAGATAAAGGCGAATTTATTTCTGTAATGGGCGCTTCTGGATCAGGTAAATCAACATTATTGAATGTTATTGGCATGTTCGAGAAGATCGATAGTGGTCAATTGACACTGAATAATAATAATATTTTGCAGATGAAATATTCCGAGAAAATATCATTTAGACGAGAATTTATTGGATATATTTTTCAATCATTCAATCTGTTACCCAATCTAACTGTATTCGAAAATATAGAATTACCTTTGAAATATAGAGGTTTTTCTAAAAAACAGCGAAAAAATAAAGTACTTGATGCAATAAATAATTTTGGATTAGAAAACCGGGGAAATCATAAGCCGATACAATTATCTGGCGGGCAACAGCAACGTGTCGCTATCGCCAGAGCAATGATTTCAAACCCCGCTATTTTATTAGCTGATGAACCAACGGGGAATCTGGACAGCACAAATGGCCAGAATATTTTATCTTCACTTAAAGATCTGAATGAAAACGGCACAACCATCGTTATGGTTACTCACTCCGTAGAAGCGGCTGCATTTTCTGACAGAATATTAACAATGAAGGATGGCCATTTGCTTGTTTGAGCATATACCCAATAGAATTTCGAGATGCATCGCGACGGCCAGGGAGCGAATCCCCGGGAGCGCTAAGTGACCGGGGTGAGTGAGTGCAGCCAACAAAGAGGCAACTTGAAAGATAACAGGTATAAATAACATAAAGGAGTTCGTTATGGATACTATAATCCCAATAAAATATTTAGATTCAGCTGAATCATCGATTCTCAAGAAAGCACCTAAAGTTAATTATAGGCAGTTAGCGTGTAGAATTATTGGTGAAATTCCTGCCGAAAAAATATTAGATGATGATGAACTGGCCCTATATAATGAGGAAATCGGCATACAATTTAGCCCTGAAATTATCAATGCCAATAAATTGGTTGTTGTCGTTAAAGCTACAAGGCTTTGCAATTTGCGGTGTACTTATTGTCATTCTTGGGCAGAAGGAAAAGGGAATACCTTAACGTTTTTTAACTTGATGCGCTCGATTCACCGTTTCTTATCCATACCCAATATAAAGCGATTCGAATTCGTCTGGCACGGTGGTGAAGTCACTTTATTAAATGTTAATTATTTTAAGAAATTAATCTGGTTGCAGGAGAAATTTAAGAAACCAGATCAAGTTATCACTAATTCGGTACAAACCAATGCCGTCAATATTCCCGAAGATTGGTTGGTATTCCTTAAAGGTATCGGAATGGGAGTCGGTATAAGCGTTGACGGTATTCCAGAAATACACGATAGCAGAAGATTAGATTATCGAGGAAGGCCAACATCTCATAAAGTTGCCGCGGGTATGAAGAAATTAAGAAGTTATGGTATACCTTACGGTGCATTGGTTGTCGTCGATAGAGATGTTTACGAATCAAATATCGAGAAAATGCTCTCTTATTTTTACGAAATTGGTTTAACGGATATCGAATTTCTGAATATTGTACCAGATAACCGGTGTCAGCCAGGTGATGATCCTGGAGGAAGTTATATAACCTACCATAATTATATCAATTTCCTTTCTAAGGTTTTCCGGGTTTGGTGGGATGGTTACAAAGGTAAAATAAATATTCGTCTGTTTGATGGATTTATTGACAGTATTAAATCATCTCAAAAGAAAATATCAGATTGTTATTGGGCTGGTAACTGTTCTCAGGAAATCATTACACTGGAACCTAATGGTACTGTATCAGCATGTGACAAATATGTTGGTGCCGAAGGGAATAATTATGGTTCAATTATCGATAATGATCTTGGGAATTTATTAACTAAATCAGGTACAAATAAAAATCATCTTATAGAGGAGAGGGAATCCTACGAAAAAATGTATCAATGCAAATGGTTTCATTTATGTAATGGCGGATGCCCTCACGATAGAGTGACTAACAGGAAGCATAATCCAAACTATGATGGTTCATGCTGTGGAACCGGCGGTTTGTTAGAGACAATAAAACAAACCATTGCCACATAAATGTTGTCCTGATATTTCATTAAGTGTAAGTAAAATGCTTCATCATAAAACCCCCTAATTACTGGATATTATATCCAGCATTAGGGGTACAATTTAAATTTTCAAACTGTAATTATGACTTGTGATTAAAATTATAGATCTTCTCTATTATACGGCTCAATATCACCCTGTTTCCGGGTCTTAAGTAATTTAAGTATCCAGGTATATTGTTCAGGATTTGGTCGCACTAATTGTTCTAATTCTTCATTCATCCGGCGAGCAATAAAAGCATCATCTTTGCCATCAATATCATCCATTGGTGGACGAATATAAATATCAAGCTGGTGAGTACGGTAATTATAAACCGGAAATAAGGGAACAATAGACGCACGACAAACTTTCATCAATCGCCCAATTGCCGGTAACGTTGCTTTATAAGTTGCAAAGAAATCAACAAATTCACTATGTTCTTCACCATGATCCTGATCAGGAAGGTAATATCCCCAGAAACCCTGGCGAACAGTGGCGATAAAAGGCTTAATTCCAGCATCACGAGAATGTAAACGACCACCAAAGTGATAGCGAGCTTTATTCCACAAATAATCTGATACTGGGTTGCTTTGATGATGAAACATAGCCGAGACTTTCTGTCCACCTGCCGCCAACAACATCGCAGGAATATCCACAGCCCAGCCATGAGGAACCATGAAAATAACGTTTTTCCCCTGCTCTTTCAGTTGAAGAATAATCTCTTCACCATGCCAATGAGTCCGGCTGAATGTTGATTTTGTACCACGTAAACAAAGCTCAGCTAGCATGACAAAAGGTTGAGGCGCGGTAGAAAACATTTCATCAATCAATGCTTCGCGCTGTTGTTCAGTCAGTCCCGGCATACAGTAACACAGGTTTATTCTCGCTCTACGACGTGCCCCTTTTGCAAGCCTGCCAGCTAGCCTGCCTATTTTTGCCAACAAAGGATCTCGCAGTTTAACCGGGAGGTAAGCCAGCCCAGCTAACATCCCCACTCCCGCCCATATTCCCCAGTAACGAGGATGCAGGTAGGATTTATGAAATGTCGGCACATACCCCACTTTACTGTCTGTATCTGTCTCTTTATGCATGAGCTAACTCTTTAAAACAAAACGATAATTTGCCATTTTAGTACTGAGATTTATATCAACAAATGTCAACATATCTCGTTTTGCAATACAAAACGACAGCGGATGATATCAATCATCCGCTGTAAAGTCTGTTATTTATGATCAGTTAAACTCAATCTAGCAAAAGCTGAGGTGTCACCTCTTTCACCGTCGCCAGGAATTCTGTGCGCTCTTTACCACTCAAACCACCAGAACGCGGCAATTTCGCGGTTAATGGATTGACTGCCTGCTGATTAATCCAGAATTCATAGTGCAAATGAGGGCCAGTAGAACGACCAGTACTACCGGACAATGCGATACGATCACCGCGTTTTACTTTCTGCCCAGGTTTCACTAATAGTTTTCTCAGGTGCATATAGCGGGTGGTATATTGGCGGCCATGACGGATAGCAATAAAGTTACCTGCTGCCCCATTATATTTAGCGACAATAACCTCACCATCACCTACCGCTAAAACCGGTGTTCCCACCGGCATAGCAAAATCTACACCTTTATGTGGCGCAACCCGACCAGTCACCGGATTCACACGCCGAGGATTAAATTGGGAAGAGACGCGGAATTGTTTAGTTGTTGGAAAACGCAAAAAGCCGCGTTCAAGACCAGACGCTTCTCGATCATAAAAACGACCGTCTTCCGCACGAATTGCATAATAATCTTTACCACCGCTATTTAGACGAACACCAAGTAACTGACTTTGTTCACTGCGACCATCCAATATTTCTCGGGAAAGTAATACAGAGAAACGATCGCCTTTGCGCAATTTACGCAAATCTATTTGCCATTGCAGTGCCTTGGTGACTTCACGTGCTTCACTACTGGTTAAGCCCGCATCTAAAGCACTGCTGGTAAAGTTATTATCAACAACACCTACAATAACGCTGTTTTTCCATTCCCCTTTCTGAAATTCTTTCGTTTCTTTAAACACATTGCCTTCACGGGTATAAATGCGGGTTTCTCGACGGGAAACATCCCAAGTCAGACTTTGCAAGTCACCCGCTTCATTTACTGTCCATGACAATGGCTGTCCGATATTAAGCCCCCGTAACACACGGTGTTGATTAGCCAGTAATGCCACATCAGAAGAGTCGATACCAAATTGAGTCAGAATACTGCTGAGCGTGTCACCGTCAGAGACAATATATTCATGCGGAGTTTGTGCGGTCGCTTCCGAATTGGTTTCCTCATCAGGAATTCCTTCATCCGGCAATTGCTCATTACTATCCGCAATAATTTCATCGGTATTTGCTGCGGAAGTATTGATAGCAATGCTACCCGTTGTAATTTCTTTTTGTTCATGATGATAAGCAATTGGCTGCCACATCGTGACAACCAATGTTGCTGCAGTCAACGAACCAAGCATAATCTTATGCGGTCGCGGTAACTCCCTATACACCAGAACGATAGTTTTAACTATCTGTTGCACTAATAGAATTCCTTATTACTCTAATTCAGGCAACCTGCGTACTGTTCTGACAACTGAGTTATAAATTTCATATAGCTGTCCTTATCCAATACAATGCGGCTTCCTAACGGGTCTAAAGTGCCCATACGCACCCCCGTATCCTTCGCGACAACATTTATAACGGTCGGCCTGAATTGTGGCTCAGCAAAAATACAGGTTGCTTTTTGCTCAACCAATTGTGTTCGTATGTGATGTAACTTTTGTGCGCCAGGTTGTATTTCAGGGTTAATCGTAAAATGCCCTAGTGGAGTCAGGCCATAATGCTGTTCGAAATAGCCATAAGCATCGTGAAAAACAAAATACCCCTTACCACGCACCGATTTAAGAATATTAGCAATATTTTTGTCAGTTTGCGTAAGTTGGGCGTTGAATTTACGTAGGTTTACGTCCAGTGCAGCTTTTTTATTCGGATAGTGTATCAGTAATTGGTCATGAATCGCCTGAGCGGCCTGTTTCACTATTTTTGGCGACAGCCAGATATGCATATTATATTCGCCATGAGAATGATGTTCATGACCGTCGCCGTCTTCATGTTTATGCTGATCCGGTTCATGTAAATCTTCATCATTTTTCAGCAATAATGGTTTAATCGTCGGCAATTGTGCTAAAGCCAGCTGTTTATCCTGTGGAACTTTGGCTAACGGTTTAGACAAAAAAACTTCCATCTCAGGGCCAACCCACACAACTAAATCTGCCTGATTAATTTTCTTAAGATCAGACGGTTTCAATGCATAATCATGCGGTGATGCACCATCAGGTAACAGTACCTGTGTATCAGTGATCCCATCTGTTATTGCAGCAGCAATAAAACCCAACGGGCGAATTGATGTTACGACATCAGCACTGGCTGATTGTATTGTTGCCGATATTAAAACAGTAGCAATCGCTGCTTTGCAGAAAAATTTATGCGTCAGTTTATATGATTTGTGTAACATAATGTAAATATCTCGTGGACAGAAGCAAGAATTGTTATATTATAACATCTCAATGTTCACGCAAGATATATTTAGCATGTCTACACTTATCGCTTTAAAAAATGTTGCCGTTACCTTTGGCAATCATCAGGTACTAAACAATATTTCCCTTGGCTTACAACAAGGGAATATCCTGACTTTGTTAGGGCCTAATGGTGCCGGTAAATCAACATTAGTTCGTGTTGTTCTGGGACTTATTGAGCCATCATTCGGTACCATTGAACGCACCGATGGGTTAAGAATCGGCTATGTTCCACAGAAGTTGCATCTTGACCCCACCCTGCCACTCACAGTCAAACGCTTTATGATGTTGAAACCCAGTGTGAAATCTGCCGATCTCTTGCCAGCACTTGAGCGCGTCAAAGCTGCTCATCTCTTGCAGCAACCTATGCAAAAATTATCCGGCGGAGAAAGCCAACGGGTTTTATTAGCCAGAGCGCTATTAAATAAACCCCAGTTATTAGTGCTTGATGAACCAACACAAGGAGTCGATGTTAATGGCCAATTAGCGCTCTATGATTTAATCAATCAAATCAGAACTGAATTGAATTGTGCTGTACTGATGGTCTCCCATGATTTGCATCTGGTGATGGCGAAAACAGACGAAGTTTTATGTCTTAATCAACACATTTGCTGTTCAGGTACACCTGACGTCGTTTCTATTCACCCTGAATTTATCGCTATGTTTGGTCACCATGGCGCCAAACAATTAGCAGTATATCGACATCAGCATAATCATCATCATGATCTGAAAGGGGAAATTATTTTGGAAAATAGCAGGGAATGTGCCACTGATGCTTGAATTATTACTTCCCGGTTGGCTGGCAGGAATATTATTAGCCATTGCTGCTGGGCCATTAGGCTCATTTGTTGTCTGGCGCAGAATGTCTTACTTTGGCGATACCCTGGCTCATGCCTCATTATTAGGCGTTGCTTTCGGATTATTGCTAAATATTAATCCTTTTTACGCGGTTATCGCTGTCACATTAATATTAGCAATCATTCTGGTCTGGCTGGAAAAACGCCCTCAGCTGGCAATCGATACTTTATTGGGGATCATGGCCCACAGCGCACTGTCATTAGGATTAGTGGTTGTCAGTTTAATGTCTAATGTACGAGTTGATTTGATGGCTTATCTGTTTGGTGACTTACTGTCAGTCACTTATGCAGATATTTGGCTGATTGTGATCGGTGTCGCTATTGTTATCACATTGCTGTTTTGGCAGTGGAACGCCCTGCTTTCGATGACCGTTAGCCAAGAAATGGCGTTCGTCGATGGTATCAAAATACAGCGGTTAAGAGTGCTGTTAATGCTGGTAACTGCGTTAACCATTGGCCTGGCAATGAAGTTTGTCGGCGCTCTGATTATTACCTCCCTGCTGATTATTCCAGCCGCTACGGCCCGCCGTTTTGCCCGTACACCTGAGCAAATGGCAGGTATCGCTATTGCAACAGGTATTGTCGCCGTCACTGGCGGATTAACTTTTTCTGCCTTTTACGACACCCCAGCCGGGCCTTCTGTTGTTCTGTGCTCTGCGGTATTATTTATTATCAGCCTGATCAGTAAAGCAAGAAACTAATCTACTGCACTTATACCCGTTATCTTTCAAGTTGCCGCTTTGTTGGCGGCAATCACTCCCCCCGATCACTGCTGGCTTTTAAAAGAAAAACAGGAATGGGATGCTCCTATAAGGCGTTTCTGGTCCCATTATTCTTGATCTTTAACCATACCAAAATGACGATAAGCATGATTGGTAGCAATTCGTCCACGAGAAGTACGCTGAATAAAACCTTGCTGGATCAGGAACGGTTCTAACACATCCTCAATGGTTTCCCGCTCTTCGCCTATGGCAGCAGCAAGGTTATCCACTCCAACCGGCCCCCCCATAAATTTATCAATGATGGCAATCAGTAACTTACGATCCAAATAATCAAAACCCGCAGAGTCTACACTCAGCATATCTAGCGCCCTGGTAGCAATATCAACATCAATAGCACCATTCCCTTTTACCTGAGCAAAATCACGCACCCGACGTAATAAACGGTTTGTAATGCGCGGCGTTCCACGAGAACGCATAGCAACCTGCCGCGCACCATCGTTAGTAATATCAACCCCCATAAAACGAGCGCTGCGGGAGACAATACTTTGCAAATCATCCACGTTATAAAATTCAAGACGCTGCACAATACCAAAACGATCACGCAGTGGTGAGGTTAGCGAGCCTGCGCGGGTAGTAGCGCCAATCAAGGTAAAAGGTGGCAAGTCAATTTTTATCGAACGAGCGGCAGGCCCTTCACCAATCATAATATCCAGTTGATAGTCCTCCATCGCCGGATAGAGAATCTCTTCCACTACCGGAGACAAACGGTGGATTTCATCAATAAACAGCACATCGTGAGGTTCAAGGTTCGTCAACATTGCCGCCAGATCACCCGCCTTTTCCAAAACAGGGCCAGAAGTTGTGCGAAGATTAACGCCCATCTCATTAGCAACAATATTCGCTAGCGTGGTTTTCCCTAATCCCGGCGGGCCAAAAATCAGCAGATGGTCAAGAGCATCACCCCGCTGCCTGGCAGCCTGAATAAAAATTTCCATCTGCTCACAGACTTGCGGTTGCCCAACATATTCAGACAACAATTTAGGTCTGATAGCCCGGTCAATGGCTTCATCGTCTTGCAAAACTTCCGCAGAAACCAGACGGTCAGCTTCAATCATGGCTTACCCCTAACTAAAGAACCGCGCGAAGTGCTTCGCGGATAAGTGTTTCACAATCTGCCCCCGGTTTAGCAACCTTACTTACCATTCGGCTCGCTTCCTGTGGTTTATAGCCCAGAGAAACTAATGCAGCAGCGGCTTCTGTTTCTATATCAGCATCCGAAGTAGTCTGTTTAGCTGTAGCTGGCAGATTAATGTCACTGTTCTGATTGAACAAATCGCCATTAAGCCCTTTAAAACGATCTTTCATTTCAACTACCAATCGTTCAGCGGTTTTCTTGCCCACACCAGGCAGTTTAACCAGAGAAGCAATCGCCTCTTGCTCAATCGCAGAAACAAATTGCGGCGCAGACATGCCGGAAAGAATCGCCAGTGCCAATTTAGGCCCTACGCCATTGACTTTAATTAATTCACGGAACAGCGCCCGCTCTTGCTTATCATTAAAACCATAAAGTAATTGCGCATCTTCACGCACCACAAAGTGAGTAAACAAGACCGTTTCCTGTCCGATATCAGGCAATTCATAAAAACAGGTCATCGGCATATGCACTTCATAACCCACACCATTCGTTTCCAATAAAACTAACGGTGGTTGTTTCTCCAGCACAATTCCTCTGAGACGCCCTATCACTTGTTTACCCCCTGAAAATAAAACTGATTATTCTACTAATGCTTATAACATAAAAAAGGCTGGATGCATATCCAGCCATTACTTTAAACGTCCACGTGCCAGAATTAATCTTGGGTCACCAACACGCAAAAGATTCTGATTAAAATGACAATGGGTTATCGCAATCGCCAATGCATCTGCCGCATCCGATTGCGGATTAGCAGACAATTTCAGCATAGAACGTACCATATGTTGAATCTGACTTTTTTCAGCAGCTCCAGTTCCAACAACAGTTTGTTTCACCTGTCGGGCGGCATATTCAAAAACCGGTACAGATTGATTAACCGCAGCAAGAATGGCAACCCCACGTGCCTGTCCTAATTTCAAAGCTGAATCCGGGTTTTTCGCCATAAATACTTGTTCGATAGCGAAAGCATCCGGTTGGAATTGCGTAATAATTTCAGTAATACCGGCATAAATGCGCTGTAATCGGCTCGGTAGATCATCAATTTTGGTACGGATACAACCACTGCCAAGATAAATCAGATGGCGCCCTTGCTGACGGATCACACCATAACCCGTGACACGAGAACCTGGGTCGATACCTAAGATGATCGCCATATCTGTTTATTCGCCTTTACTCCATCAATAAAGGGGATAAAAACGTTAGAGAAAGTGCCCTGAACAACAGCACACTTTCTCTACGCTGTACAACCCGATTGAAATTACAGCAAAGCCGCAACTTCATCAGAGATTTCACCATTATGGTAAACCTCTTGTACATCGTCTGAATCTTCCAGCATGTCGATCAGACGTAGTAACTTAGGCGCGGTTTCCGCATCCAATTCAGCTTTAGTCGAAGGAATCATTGAAACTTCTGCTGATTCAGCAACAAAACCTGCTGCATCCAACGCATCTTTCACATCACCAAAAGTTTCTGGTGTCGTGTAAACATCAATAGCGCCATCATCATAAGTTTCTACATCATCCGCACCCGCTTCCAATGCTGCTTCCATAACCGCATCTTCATCCAGCCCCGGAGCATAAGAAATCACCCCTTTCTTGGTGAACAGATACGCAACAGAACCATCAGTTCCCAGATTACCACCAGTTTTGGTAAAAGCATGACGAACGTCGGAAACAGTACGGTTACGGTTATCACTCAAACACTCAACCATCACCGCAGTACCGCCTGGACCATAACCTTCATAAATGATGGTTTCCATGTTATCCGCTTCATCGTTGCCAACACCGCGAGCGATAGCACGGTTCAAAGTATCGCGGGTCATGTTGTTGGACAGCGCTTTATCAACTGCCGCACGCAGGCGTGGGTTAGATGCAGGATCGCCACCACCTAAACGAGCAGCCGTTACCAACTCACGGATAATTTTGGTGAAAATCTTACCGCGTTTCGCATCCTGTGCGGCTTTACGGTGTTTGGTGTTGGCCCATTTACTATGACCTGCCATAAGGTTCTCCGATAAAATATCTATTCATATAGACTCAAACCTACTTTCAATAGGTTATTAATCAATAACAAATTCTTCAATCGCCTGCTGATTGCTCCATGACTTAGTGAGCTTTGCCGCTTTATCCGCTTCCAGCCACTGATAAGCCTGGTGTTCAGTCAACAGGAGTTCACGTTCTTCAGGCAATGCCAGACAGAACCAGTACTCTTTATTACGCGTGATTCCCGGAGCATAGCGATGGCGCAAGTGGGTAAAAATCTCAAAATAAATGGAACGTTGGCAATCTATCAATTCGAGATTTTCACCTACGATATCAATACCAACTTCCTCTTGCACTTCACGCAATGCCGTCTCACGCGGCGTTTCATTTCCGTCAAGGCTGCCTGTCACAGACTGCCAGAAATCAGGATCATCACGCCGCTGTAACATTAGCACCCGTCTGTTGGAAAATGCATAAATAACCACCAGAACAGACTCAGGGCGCTTATAAGTCATTATTCACTCTCTTTCCTAGCAACCACCGAGATTGACAGCTCTTCAAGTGCCGCTGTATTGGCATAGCTTGGTGCTTCAGTCATCAAACAAGCGGCAGCCGTTGTTTTAGGGAACGCGATGACATCACGGATGTTGTCAGTACCTGTCAGCAACATCACCAGACGGTCAAGGCCAAACGCCAAACCTGCGTGTGGTGGCGTGCCAAATTTCAGTGCATCCAACAGGAAGCCAAATTTTTCCTGCTGTTCCTGCTCATTGATACCCAAAATGCGGAACACAGCTTGTTGCATTTCATTACGGTGAATACGCACAGAGCCGCCCCCTACTTCATAGCCATTGATCACCATATCGTAAGCATTAGCAATCGCTGAAACCGGATCTTGCACCAATTCCTCTGCTGACATATTACGCGGTGAAGTAAATGGATGATGCATTGCACTCAGACCACCTTCTTCATTATCTTCGAACATTGGGAAATCGATTACCCACAACGGTTGCCAACTATCCAATTTCGTCAGATTTAGGTCACGACCCAGTTTCAGACGCAACGCCCCTAACGCATCAGTGACCACTTTTGCACTGCCAGCACCAAAGAACAGGATATCACCATCCTGTGCGCCAGTACGAGAAAGCAGACCTTCAATCACTTCTGCATTGAGGAATTTGGCTATCGGACTTTGTACCCCTTCCAGGCCCGCAGCCCGCTCATTAACTTTTATCCACGCCAACCCCTTAGCGCCATAAATTCCAACGAATTTGCCATATTCATCAATTTGTTTACGGCTCAGTTCAGCACCACTTGGTACCCGAATCACCGCGACACGGCCTTTACTATCATTTGCCGGTTCAGCAAAAACGCTGAATTCCACATTCTTAACCAGATCAGCAACGTCGACCAATTCTAGTGGGTTACGCAGATCCGGTTTATCTGAACCGAAACGGCGCATCGCCTCTGCGAAAGTCATGATCGGGAAATGCCCCAGATCAACGCCTTTAATTTCAAGCCACAGTTCGCGGATCATTTTTTCCATGATTTCCCTTACCTGCTCGGCAGTCATAAAGGAAGTTTCCACGTCGATCTGGGTGAATTCTGGCTGGCGGTCTGCGCGCAAATCTTCATCACGGAAACATTTAACAATCTGATAATAGCGGTCAAAACCGGACATCATCAGCAATTGCTTAAATAATTGCGGAGACTGAGGCAATGCATAAAATTTGCCTTTATGAACACGGCTTGGTACCAAATAGTCACGCGCACCTTCCGGGGTCGCTTTAGTCAGCATCGGGGTTTCGATATCCAGGAAATCCTGACTGTCCATGAAACGGCGAACAAAACTGGTAATTTTAGCGCGAGTTTTTAAGCGATTTGCCATTTCAGGACGGCGCAGATCAATATAGCGATATTTCAGACGCTGCTCTTCACTGTTAATCTGATTGCTGTCCAATGGTAGAGGTTCGGAACGGTTGATGATATTCAGGCTTTCCGCAAAAACCTCGATTTCACCGGTAGCCATATCTTTATTGATTTGACTGTCAGGACGAGCGCGTACAGTACCTGTGATTTGAATACAGAATTCATTGCGCAGTTCAGAAGCCAGAGAGAATGCTACTTGCTGATCCGGGTCAAAAAATACTTGAACGATACCTTCACGATCACGCATATCAATAAAAATCAGTCCACCCAGATCACGGCGGCGGTTTACCCAACCACAAAGAGTCACCTTTTGGCCTTCATGGGTCAGATTCAACTGCCCACAATAATCAGTACGCATACAATATCCTTTTACTCGGCTGTTGTGCTGTTGCTGCGGAAACTTTGGCATCGTTCTTGAACTTCAAAAATTCAGAACGGTCAAAAAAGGCCGCTATTATAATAGAAATTCTGCTCAGAGATAAGGGCAGGCAATATCCTTGCTTATACAATTTCCTTGCTGTCTGATAATCAGACAATTTATTTTCAATGACTATTTTTTTATAGCGACAGTTTTATTTTTGCGGTTTATCATTACTTAATTGGCCAATTTCGGTTAGGCAATGGAGTTAAAAATGGTTAGCTCGCTTTATGTTGTGTTGGGCGCACTATTATTGATTAAGCTGTCTTTTGATGTGGTTAAATTAAGGACACAATATCGTGTCTCATATGGAGACGGCGGCTTCTACGAATTACAAACAGCTATCCGTATCCATGGCAACGCCGTGGAATATATTCCTATCTCTATGTTATTACTGGTCATAATGGAGATGAATGGTTCAAATGTGTGGATGATACATGTTTGTGGTTTGATCCTACTCATCGGAAGATTGTTACATTATTATGGCCTGCACCACCGCGAGTTCCGCTGGCGACGTTCAGGCATGGTAGCAACCTATCTTTCAATGGTACTAATGATCATGGCTAATATTTACTACTTACCTTGGGAGCAGATATTTTCTCTTTATGTCTGATATTTTCGGCATTATTTGACAGGCAGCAAGTTCTGCTGCCTATTACTCCAACCGCCGCTGTTCCATATGAGGCAGACTTTCCAGCGTTGATATGCAAGCGAGTCAGTGTTATGTTTTTTTACCACTCATTGGCGAGGGTATAAACTGCATTTCCGGCCCGTTTACCAATAACAATTACCAGCAAAATAATCTTGCTATCATTCACTTCATAAACCAAACGGTAGCCAGAAGACCGCAATTTAATTTTGTATCGGTTAGCTCGCCCACTTAACTTTGCTGACGGCACATGAGGGTTTTCTAAACGTTCAACCAGTTTTTTAGCTGTTCCTTAACTGGATTAGCTAACTTCTTCCACTCTTTTAAGGCCCGCTTTTCAAATTGTAGGCTATAGCTCATCGAGGTTCACACTGACAAATTCAGCATCTTTTAAACGTTCATCCGCAATTCTATTTAGTGCGGCATCCTCAGCCAGTTCCTGATAGTAGGCGAATAACTCAGGCGGCACACAATAAAACGCAGGTTCATTCCGATTAAGTATTGCGACAGCCTCACCTTCTCCCTGCAAATAGGTCCCCATTGGGTTACGTTTCAAATCGGTAATACTTGCCGCTAAATTTGTTAAGATCTGATATGCCATACACCACCTCGCGCTTTTATGTAAGCAAACAATAGGTCATTTAAAAGTGCTTTTCAATGCGTCTTCACTTTTTTATATAAATCAGAAGATCCCCTATGCTAACTGACCATTAAAGAAAGAGAAAATTGGTTCAAGGTCAAGCTTTACATCTGTTAGAATGCCGCCTTCTATTTTTTCTGATAATCAATGCTGTTATGTCAAATCAAGATCCCCACAATCAAAGGGATAGCCTGTTTGCAGCGCCTATTGCCAATTTAGGTGACTGGAGTTTCGATGAACGGGTTGCTGAAGTTTTCCCTGATATGATCCAACGTTCTGTGCCAGGTTATTCAAATATCGTTTCTATGATTGGTATGCTGGCCAGTCGTTTCGTGACATCAAACAGTCAAATTTACGACCTGGGTTGCTCTCTTGGCGCATCAACCTTGGCAATGCGCCGCAATATTACAGCGGAAAACTGTAAAATCATCGCAGTTGATAATTCCCCCGCAATGGTAGAACGCTGTCGTCGCCATCTTGATGCTTTCCGCGCACAAACACCTGTTGAAGTCATTGAAGCTGACATTCTTGATATCAACATCCAGAATGCTTCTATGGTCGTGCTGAATTTCACCTTGCAATTCCTCAACCCGCAAAATAGGCAAAGTTTACTTAATCGGATTCATCAGGGATTACGTCCCGGTGGCGTTCTGGTCTTATCAGAGAAATTCAGCTTTGAAGATCAACAGATTGGCGAATTACTGTTTAATATGCATCACGATTTTAAGCGTGCTAACGGATACAGCGAACTGGAAATCAGTCAGAAACGCAGTATGCTTGAAAATGTGATGTTGACCGATTCTGTCGAAACACATAAATCCCGCCTCTATCAATCTGGTTTTGAACATGTTGAAGTCTGGTTTCAGTGCTTTAACTTCGGCTCATTACTGGCGATAAAAGGAGCCAGTCAATGATCGATTTCAGTAATTTTTATCAACTTATTGCGAAAAATGATCTTAAACACTGGCTTAATTGCTTGCCGGCTCAACTGGATGAGTGGCAAAAGGCCGCCCTGCACGGCAGTTTTAAATCGTGGGTAAAAACCCTGGAAAACCTGCCAGAAATTTCACCGACCAAATTAGACCTGAAAAATGGTGTGATCGCAGAACGCGATCCCGCTCTATCTGAAGGTGAAGAAACTTGTATTACCAATATATTGCGAGTATTCATGCCATGGCGCAAAGGGCCATTTTCTCTTTATGGCGTGAATATTGATACCGAATGGCGTTCAGACTGGAAATGGGAGCGGGTGCTGCCCCATATTTCCCCATTAACAGGCCGAACAATTCTTGATGTTGGCTGCGGCAGTGGTTATCACCTATGGCGTATGGTGGGTGAAGGTGCTGAACTTGCCGTAGGTATCGATCCGACTCAGCTTTTTCTCTGTCAATTTGAGGCTGTCAGAAAGTTACTGGGCTGCGACCAACGTGCTCACCTTTTGCCTTTAGGCATTGAACAGTTACCGGCTTTGACCGCTTTCGATACGGTTTTTTCGATGGGTGTTCTCTATCACCGCCGTTCCCCTCTCGATCACCTCTGGCAATTGAAAAACCAACTGGTATCCGATGGCGAATTAGTACTGGAAAGTCTGGTGGTTGAAGGCGATGAAAATACCTGCTTAATCCCTGGCGAACGCTACGCCCAAATGCGTAATGTTTATTTCATTCCATCGGCAAAGATGCTGAAAGTCTGGCTGGAAAAGTGCAGTTTTGTCGATGTAAGAATTGTTGATCAGGCTGTTACAACCACGGAAGAACAACGCCGTACTGCATGGATGAAAACAGAATCATTATCTGATTTTCTTGATCCTGCAGACAACAGTAAAACTATTGAAGGTTATCCAGCGCCTCTGCGTGCGGTATTAATTGCCCGCAAGCCCTGATAATTTAAGAACTGGCTCAACAGGGTCAGTTCTCAAATTTACTTAACGGTAGGATTTATTCAAATAGAGTTAGGCTCAACATCCCCTTCATCACCTCTACTGCCCCACCATCAACACAATAATGTGAGAACTCATCCGCTTCACTATCCGCACTCATCGTCACTCCTGCTTTGCGGTAGGTCATGGTAGAAGGCATAATCCGACCTGCTGAGCTGTGAACTTCCGTTAGCCCTATATCAGTAAATTTATGGATATTACTCAGACGAACACCGGCACCCGCCATAATAATCGGCCCTTGACTGGCTTGATGAAGCTCTTTTAATAATGGCAATCCCAATTCAGCATTTTGTTGCTGACCGGAAGTCAAGATTCGCTCAACACCAAGCTGCGTTAGCTGGTCCAACGCCACATAAGGATTAAAGCACATATCAAATGCACGGTGAAAAGTGACAGCCATATCGCCAGACAATGCCATCAATTGCTGCATACGTGGCAAATCAATATGTCCTTCTTCATTCAATATGCCAAAAACAACACCTACAAATCCCATATCACGGATCTGAGCGACATCACTTTTCATCACCTCAAAATCTGAGTGGCCGTAACAAAAGTCTCCCCCTCTTGGACGTACAATGGGGTGTACAGGAATACTTAATTGCTCAATCGCCTGCTTTAATGTACCAGAACTCGGTGTTAATCCTCCTTCCGCCGGACTGGCACACAGCTCTATCCGGTCAGCCCCGGCCTGTTGCGCGATCAATGCACAACCTACGCTAAAACAACAAATTTCTAACTTTGTCATCAGAAGTTCCTTAAACACCACGTCATTAGCAAGCAGTGAATCTAAACGATTCAATAAATCAATTCACTAACTATGACATTTAACTATTTCCAATGATTTGTAGGAAATCACAAGGTCAGAATTTTTCTCTGAATCGTAGGGATGAAAAAGTTACTTTTGCTGACTAGTACTCATTTTTAATCATTTCACGCAATGTAAATGGGTGAAATTTGACAGAGATCTCATTATTAGAAATCGCTAAGGTAGGATTAGGCAACCGTTCTTGCTCCCCTTTAGGCTGACTCTGTTTAACTATCCCCAACTTGGGTGTATATTATATTCAAGTTGGGGACAGATGGATAAACGATGGAAGCGATATTTATTGAACTACCACCCTTTGAACGTTACCGCCATAACTACCTAAGTGATGAGGAGTTTCGAGCCTTCCAAAATATGCTGTTGAAAGATCCAACAGTAGGAGACGTTATCCAACACACTGGCGGATTACGTAAGGTACGTTTTACTGATTCGCGAAGGAAAAAAGGGAAACGGAGCGGTATTCGGGTAATTTACTATTGGTGGGTATCTGAATCGCAATTCATGCTTTTCACTATCTACGATAAAGATGAAATGTCAGATTTGACTAAAGAGCAACGCGAATCTTTACGTCAAATGTTAGAAATGAGAAAAAAGGGGACATAAATGAGCCGTGATCTATTTGCAGAACTCAATGAAGGAATGAAAGCTTGGGAGGAAGCTAATAAAGGCAAACTCACATTGAAAACACACAAGAGAGTGTTAAAAAATGATATCACCATCAATCCAGATGAGTTGAAATCCATCCGGAGTAAACTGAATATTTCTCAGGCTGTTTTTGCCCAGTACCTGCATACTGGTGAAACAACATACCAAAACTGGGAACAGGGACGGGCCAAACCAAATAAACAGGCTGTGTTACTGATTAAAATGGTGGAGCGCCACCCGCAGGCACTAGAATTCCTTGCCAGCCTCACATAACGATATCACTTTAATTCATGTGGACAAGAATTCACTTTTAACAATCTCACGCAATGTAAATGGGTGAAACTTGACGGTGATTTCACCATCAGTAATCGCTAAGGTAGGATTAGGCAGCCGTTCTTGCTCCCCTTTGGGCTGACTCTGTTTAACAGAAAAACCTGTCGGCAAAGGTTGCGGTAATAACGCCTTTGCTGTTGCTGATAATATTTCGGGAGCCACAGGCAACACCAGTTCTACATGTTCCCAGCCCTGATGCGGGTAAATTTTCTTACCCGGATAGGGCAATTCAACACAATCAATTTGCCAATTAAGCACCGCGATTGGCTGCGCTAAATCAAACAGGTAAATCGAACGCCCATTAATAATATTTTCTGACATCAGACTGCCACATTGCAAAAAACCTTTATGCCAGCGTTCCGCTACAGATATGTCATGACAACGTAAAGAAATATGATCGGCTTGATATTGCGCAACATTCAAATTAAGCCGCTGTTTAAACCGCGCCAATTTTTGCGCAAATATGGCCAGATCAGCCACTAAATCCTGTAATTCAACAATGGAAGAAAAATGAGTCATATTATCCCAGTTACAATGCTATAGATTGGTACCCTTCCCTTGGCCTCTAACCGTCTAAGAGTTCCAAAGACTTACCGCTATTCAAGCCCCGAATGATACTCTCAATTTATAGCAAATTGAAATTTAGCACGCTCTCAATAAACTCTATGAATTCGCAAGATTCATGCGCTATCCAGCGGTCGTATATTGTTCATCGAGCATCTGCAAATAATCTGCACAGGTCAGGTTGCTAACATCACCTCTATTTTCTAAACGCACTTTTAGCCAATTAATAATCCCTTCCACTAACCGTCCCTCTAGCTCCTCCAGTTTTTCAGCTAATTTTCCGTGGTTTTCCCATATATCACTGGGCTGCATCATTGATAAATGCGATTAAACCTGTTGACGAATACGGCACTGCATCCTTTACCAGATGTTTAATCGGTATAACTAACCGTCACAAAGGGCCGGTTGATTTTCCATTTGCACCAGCCCCCGCCACTAAAAGGTAATTTCGCCTGAAAATAACCGGTTTGTGGGTCTGCCTTCACATCCAGGCGCAATCCGTTATAAGTTGGCACCTTATAAGGTGACATACCCGCATCCAACTGATATCTAAGACAATCTTTTGAGATATACTGCGCAAATACATAGGGTTTGGTGTATTTCGGCGCAACCCCTTCTACGGTAATTAACGGCCCCTTCCCGGCAGATGAAAAGGGAAAAAGCCAGTTAAAAAAGGTATTGCCAAACGCCCAGTAAATAAAAGAGAGAAATAATAAGAGCAACGTTGTTTTCAATATTTTCATACTGACAGTTCCTTTTGATCACAGTGTTCTCGCGTTGGCAGTTAGATAAACTGGTGATATAACATATAACCTTCGTGACATCACTTTATTTTCCAGTAATCAATGGAATCTCTGTTTAAATCAACTCTGCCATCAGGATATTCAACTCTTGAAGGTTCTTTACCCGGTGGGATAATAATTTTAGGCATCTTGGTTTCATCCAATTTAGGTTTATAGGTAATTCTCCATTCCGCTCCTGGAGTTAATCTCAGAGTAAAGAAACGTTGTGCTACCTCACCTTGCAAGAATATTCTTTTGGGGAATTTGTTGACCATTTCCAAAACAGGGTAAATAATCGGACTATAATCCAGAGTATTCAATGCAGCGGTTTCATTGTCTGTTGTCGCCGCATCTTTAATAAATACGGTTAAACCTGTTCCTTCTGCCCCTGGATACTGGGTGGCATCTTTAACCAGACGACGGACATCAGTATAGCCCACCGTCACAAAAACTTGGTTGATTTTCCATTTGCACCGACCGCCACCATTAAAAGGTAATTTCGCCTGAAAGTAACCGGTTTGTGGATTAGCCTTCACATCCAGACGTAATCCGTGATGGGTCGGCACCTTATAAGACGACATATCAGCATGCCACTGAGATTTAAGACAGTCTTTTGATATATACACAGCAGATACATAGGGTTTTGTGTATTTGGGTGCTACCCCTTCTACGGTGATCCACTGATTCTCTTTGGGAGGGGAAAGTGGGGCATCTGGGTCAGCACAGCCTGATATTAATGTGACAAACAAGACTAATAAGTATTTTTTGATATTTATCATGATAAATCTTCCTCGATCCCTATAGCATTACCCGCATAATGTATTAAAGCCAATGGGCCTTGTTTATCCTGTTGAGTACAAATCAAAGCTTGTTTCAACTGGTGATCCATCTGTAAAAATAATGTATCGCGTTGCCGAATATCTGAAACAATATCAGTCCGTTCATTCAACGTTTTTTCAAATAATTGTTCCTGATCTCGGAAGAAATGGTATTTCTCCGGTGCAACCAGTTCTGCTAATCGAGCACCAATATAGCGGGCATATTTTAGTGAGCTGTGGTCAGGGAAGCCCAGGGCATCTTTTAAAGTTGGATTTTCATGTGACGGAAACCATTTGGCCTTATCCTCATCGTTTACCTGCTTAAAAAATCCCTTCTGAATCTCCCCTGCATCCTTCAGATTATTTTCCGTTTCACGGTTTAATGACGGAATTAAATACAGTTTTGTTTTAGTGGGCAAGGTCGTTCTGAGACGCATATGATTGCTAGGATTACGTTCTTCCAACCATTCAATGACCAGATTAATTTTACAAAAGTGCACTATTTTCCCATGATGCAAGAAAATTTCACCACTGCTGGTAAAATCTAATAATTCAACCGGACTAAACAAATAGCCTAGCGGCCCCCAGCAATCATACAGCCAGTTATCCAGATTTTTTTCTGGCGGCAAAGAAGGGATAGGGTCATCTTCATTGACATGGCGGTAATGGGTGATATCTGCCAATTCCCGTATCGCACTGACAGTTAACACTCGCGGCATTCCGTAGCTATAAAAACACGGATCATATTCTTTCAGTTGTGCACTGTGCAGTAATGCCAGTGCACCGCCCAAGCTGTGGCCACAGATAAATAACCTTCGTTTTTGAGCTAATGCAATAATGTCACCGAATACTGCTTTACTTTTATCACTGGAAACTCTTAACTTGCCAACCAGACTAAATGCCTCCCAGAACCCTGCATGTACTTTGCCATGGTGAATAAACTCACTGCACAATGTCTTCTCATCACAACCTAACCCCAAAGGCTGGTACGTCGCATCTGTAAGGGCATCCGTCATGCTGGCCGTCCCCTTCCAACTCACAACTACATCATACGGGTTGGCTACATAAAACAGCTGAGTATTACCCCCTACACCATCAACATTTGATGAATCAATAAACTCCACCCGGGTATAACGTTCACTAAATGGCACACTGTAAACAATAGGAGGGACCGATAATGTCTCTACCTTATAAGGCAACTTCGAAATATCCACCATTTGCCGGTTAAAAAAGTGAGTCACAGATCCTTCAACATTAACATCCCCATCGGCATAAGCCAGCACGCTCATCAAACATTGGTTATAGGCATTGACAATGGAATACTCTTTCTGATGATGCAACAGCAAAACCCAGGCCCGAAACGGACACACTTCCAACACATACCGCTGATTTAACGGATGAACCTGATAGCCTTTTGGCTCCGGATCAGGAAAATGATAAGGCGGTGGGATATCTTTGGGGTCCCACCCTTCAATCACTGGCAACCCATCACTAATCTGCCCGATAGTCACATAGCGATATTGATGGCCTTCGGCTTCTGCTTTTGGTTTCACCACCGACGCCTCTTCTCCCCGTATTGCTCGCAATGGCCGTTGTTCCATCTCATCCGCCAGCGATTGGGCATGGATATACAATTTCACGGGATAAGCTGACAGATCTTCTTCCCGGAGTACCCCGAAACCATCTGTCCTCCCACGGCGCACATGATTCGGTAGTCCTCT
>NZ_JONO01000058.1 GCF_000711895.1 Photorhabdus australis DSM 17609 | reverse complement strand
TTTTTGTTGGCGTGAAGAAAGGAAAGGGCACAACGGAATAATGGCTCTTTTCTTCAATGTTATCATTCGATTGTAGCTAACCAGGCCCGGAAAATCCGTTTTAAGGTATTGCTGCACATGCTCAGTATAAAACGCGTTAAAATGACGGTCATGGCTCATGTGAAATAAAATGAGGAGAATCATCACTTCGCTCAGAGACAAGGAAGTCACACGATGGCGTTTAAGCAGATTATTCTCAATGAGCTGCTGTTCCCAAAGGGGGATAAATTTTTGTCGTTTTTTCATCCCTCAATGGACGCAGTTTGCCTTGATAACGGATACCGTCTACGCCGCCGACAAGGCCGCATGTATCCCCGTGAAAGCATGACCATTTTGATCCTCTTTCATCTGTCACATTACCGTGATTTTCAACATTCTTATCTGGCGCATATTTGGAAATATCACCACAACGATTTTCCCACCTTGCTCTGTTATACCCGTTTTATTAGTGTCGCCCCTTCTGTTTTGATTCCACGAGTCTGTGTGTTTGTCATAACATCCGTATTCCCCGTCATAAGGTCTTTGAAGGGTAGGAGTCCGGTCATCTCACCTTGTTCTTCCCTTCCGGCCCCTGCACGCTACCGCTTCCTTCTCTTCATTTGGAGACTGACACCATGAGCCGTAGCCGATATACTCCGGAGCAAAAACAACACCATGTGACCCAATGGCGCCACAGTGGCCTGACCAGAAAACAATATTGTGAACAGCATCAGCTGAGTTTTTCCTCTTTCCGCGACTGGATTGCCGACAGTAACAACATCCCCCAACCTCTCAGCCAGACACTGCCCGCCATCTTGCCGGTTTCACTCCAGCCTGACGACGCGCGCACCGTCACCCGGCATACCCCAAACGGGTATGCCGTTGCCTGTCCCTTGACGCTGTTGCCTGACGTGATGCGGGTACTGGCCCGATGCTGAAACCGCAACAGCTCTTTCTGGTGCGAGAGCCCGTCGATATGGTTACGTAAAGCGATAGATTACACGCTGAAGCGCTGGCCGGCGCTGGTGTGTTATCTGGCTGATGGTCGGATACCGATAGACAACAACCGGGCGGAGAATGCGGTCCGGGGTGTGGCGCTCGGGCGAAAGACTCTTATGACCTTTGCCAAGGATTTCGACCATACTAACCCGGCGCAGTTTGAAACAACTACGCTATAAACAGTGACTGGCGCTAGAGGACCTGAAGTAACCGGGCTGTATCCTGAATTGAACAGACTCTTATTCGGGGATGGGGTGCCCCACGAAGGTTTTCGTCGTGAGCTTGCCTCTTTCTGGCTGAGAGTATCGGATTGTTGTTGACCGACCTACGTTCTTGACGAGGATCACTCATTCCGTGCCCGGTACTTCAGGTTTTAACGTTGTACTGTTAACTGGACTGTCGGGTCGTCAGGGCTAATCATCTGGCCAGGCCAACGGCATCACGATGATCGTTCTTTATCCGGTCTGTGGGTGATTTGGGGATCCGTGATGGGGCAATAACGAGACATTCAATGTGCATGGCGGTGAGCTGATGATAAATGCCATAACCACAAGGGCCAGCTTCATAACAGACCATAATTGATGAATGCTGCTTTCTTAGCTTCAGAAATAAGTGTTGAATACTTTGCTGTTGGTTTGGGATATTGCCATAAAAGCGGATTTCACCGCCGCGTTCCGGGCTGGCGATAGCAACAGCCAGGGATTCTTTGTGAACATCCAGGCCGACATAAGCTGAAGGGATATCGTGTAACATAAAGACCTCCAATAATGCACCGATATTAAAGTGATTATATATAGGATCATACCATCTGGCTTTTTGCGGGTTCCCTGCCCGCGGGACAACGGGCGGCCATGATAATGAGCCTGTTGGAAACCGCCCAGGCCAACGGACATGAACCCTGGGTCTGGTTACGTGATGTCCTCAGCCGGCTGCCTGTCTGGCCGAACAGTCGGTTGAATGAGCTGCTGCCCTGGCCTGAGAATCGCTTTGCTTAAAATCGCTTTTTTTGTCAAGGTGAGGTAATCGGACTCTTACTTTGAAGGGATAGCGCAACGAGGAAAAACCTCAATGGGTTGTTTTACGGTTTCAAATTACACTGGGTTATAAACCATCAGGGGGAAATTCTGGCGCTTAAAGTGACGGCGGGTAATGTGGATGAGCGGGAACCTGTTCATGAATTAATAAAAAAATTAACGGGTTCTCTTTATGGTGATAAAGGTTATCTCAGTTAGGAACTGGCTGACGATTTAGCTAAAACGGGGATCACTTTCATTACTAAAAAGCGCCGAAGTATGAAAGCTCACATGCAAGCTGAATGGGATAAGGTAATGTTATCAAGGCGTTTTATCATTGAAACAATTAATGGGCAATTAAAAATCATTTGTCAAATAGAACACTCGCGCCACCGAAGTATAAAAGGATTTCTGTTGACTGTTTTAGGGGATGTGATTGCTTGCAGCCTTAAATTGAAAAAGCTATCACTTAAAAGTTTCTACTCAGAAGACGATTATCCAGTGATGGCTTAAGCGGAATTTGGGTTAATTATCTTATTATATTTGATAAAATCAGATCGTATTAATAGTTGCTTTGTGCATTAAAGGGGTTTTTCTCGTGGTAAAGAAAACCTATGCAATAAGATATGTTGCTGGACAGCCTGTTGAACGCGTCTTCCCTATGTCAGCTCATCAGCTTGGGAAGTCATTGCCTGTAGGAGTGCCTTTAATTACTGACACAAATGGGCTTAGGGTCGTTGTCTGGAATATCTATAAACAGCAGCGACCTTCATGGCGAAGAGTTTTGAAGGGGCTAACTAAAGGAAGCCAGTTAATTTTATTACAAGAGGCGCAAACAACTCCTGATTTAGTTGAGTTTGTTACTTCAAATTATCTGACGGCTGATCAAGTTCCTGCATTTGTATTGCCACAGCATCCCTCTGGTGTGATGACATTAGCAACTTCTCATCCTATTTATTGTTGTCCATTGAGAGAGAAAGAGCCTCTTTTGCGTTTATCTAAATCAGCTCTTATCACTGTTTACCCTTTACAGGATAATCGTCAGTTGATGGTTATCAATGTACATGCGATAAATTTTAGTTTTGGTGTAGATGTATATAGTCGTCAACTTAATAATATTGGTGCTCATGTTCGTTTACATTATGGCCCCGTAATTATGGCGGGTGATTTTAATGCATGGAGTAAACAACGTTTGAATGCTCTGAAGCGGTTTACCCGATATTTACATCTCAATGAAGTCTCTTTTATTGATGATTGTAGAACAATTGCATTTGGAAGGCCGTTGGATTTTATTTTTTACCGAGAGTTAAGTGTAGCTAATGCTACTGTTATGCCTACCGACGCTTCTGATCATAACCCTCTTATTGTAAATTTTTATTAATATTTGTATTTTGGGAATATATTTTTATGAAATGGATTTTTATTGATAGCAATTGCTTATTTAATTTTTGTTTTATTTAATGTGCTGAATAATAATTGCAATTTTTTAATAATGTAATAAATCATGAGGTTAAATTGATATTTTAATTTTATTTATTATATTTTATAATCTTTATATTGTAAAAATAAAACTGAATTTTATTTTGGCAATAAAAATATGCAGAGATATAAGGATAAATGCCAGAATAATCTGGCATTTATTAGTATAAATTACTTATTTGGCTCAATGGGATTGAGAGTTCTTTTTCTTTATACTCAAGAAATAGGTAATTGATAATAAAAATACCCATATAATTCCCACAATTAATGCAATGCGGGTTTTCTCGAAGTAGCCTAGCAATACAATGACAAATGCCATAAAGATAACTGTTAATGCTGGAGCTATTGGCCACATAGGAACAGGGAATTTTAGCGTTTTAACTTCTTCTTTACTCATTTTGCGACGCATAGCAACCTGAGAAAGTAGGATCATCAACCATACCCACACAGTGGCAAATGTTGCGATAGAAGCAATGATAATAAAAATTTCTTCTGGGATCAGGTAGTTGAGTATAACACCAATCAATAGGACAATTGACATGACGACAACTGTCATCCATGGCACACCATTACGGCTCAGTTTGGTGAATGATTTAGGTGCTTGTCCTTCTTGGGCCATACCATACATCATACGACCGGCACCAAAAATATCGCTGTTAATCGCCGAAACTGCGGCAGTAATAACTACGATATTAAGAATATTTGCAGCGGAATTAATGCCCAGGCTAGAAAAAATCTGTACGAATGGGCTACCTTCTTGGCCGATCTGATTCCACGGATAAATACACATAAGAATAAACAAGGTTAATACGTAGAATAACAGGATACGGAAAGGAACAGCGTTGATTGCTTTTGGAATAGTTTTTTCGGGATTTTTGGCTTCGCTGGCTGTAATGCCAATGACTTCAATACCACCAAAAGCAAACATTACAATAGCGAGTGAAGCTATTACACCACTAATGCCATTAGGCATAAAACCGCCATATTCCCATAAGCTCGAAATGCCAGTTACGTGGTCTGTTTGTTGGCCGAATCCATATATCATAATGGCTATCCCACCAACAATCATAGCAATAATTGCGGTGACTTTCACAATAGAAAGCCAGAATTCCATTTCACCAAAAATTTTCACATGGCAAAGGTTAATTGCACCAATGAAGCAGACAATGCTCAGCACCCAGATCCATTGTTCCACATGAGGGAACCAAAGTTTCATATAAAAACCAAATGCAGTAACGTCAGCTAGGCAGACGATTAACATTTCGAATATATAATTCCATCCGGTAAGAAATCCGGCCAAAGGACCGAGATAATGGCTAGCATAGTGTGAAAAAGAGCCGGCTACTGGATGGTGAACAGCCATTTCACCTAATGCACGCATCACCATAAATACGGCGGCACCGCCGATTAAATAAGCAAGTAATACGGCTGGGCCAGCTTGCTGGATAGCAGCTGCGGAGCCATAGAACAGCCCTGTGCCTATTGCGGAGCCTAGTGCCATAAAGCGGATATGCCGCCCGGTTAGGCCCCGTTTCAGCTGAGTTTCATTATTCTGCATTATTTATTCCTGTCACTTTCTTAGTGCTAGATATATTTTAAGCACACAATGCCCCGACGAGTTGCATGTTAGCCAAGCGAAGCAAACCCTGTACCTTACCATAAAGATTGATGTTCGCGGGATAGATATCTGCAATAATGCGCTCTTACCTAATGAAACTAGAGATTTTTATGTTTTACCCGATTAACGAAATATTTCAGACATTGCAGGGAGAAGGTTTTTTCACGGGAGTCCCAGCAATTTTTATTCGTCTGCAAGGGTGTCCGGTCGGTTGTGGCTGGTGTGATACTAAGCACACTTGGGAGAAAAAAGCCGAAAAACAACGGATGTTAGAGACAATCTTACTGAAGATGAATGAAAGTGATGAATGGGGTGAAGCATCACCTAAACAAATTGCGACACTTTTTGTTCAACAGGGATATACCGCACGTCATGTTGTGATTACTGGTGGTGAGCCTTGTATTTATAATCTTATTCCTTTGACTGAAGAATTAGAAAATCTTGGCTATCAATGTCAGATAGAAACCAGTGGTACATATCACGTTAAATGCTCTGCTGCTACTTGGGTGACTGTTTCACCAAAAGTTAAAATGCGTGGTGGTTATCAGGTCTTGCAACAAGCTTTGCAAAGAGCCAATGAAATAAAACATCCGGTTGCACGGGAAAGAGATATTGAGGCATTGGACGAGTTATTGGCGACATTAGATAACAACTCATCGCGTATTATTGCATTGCAACCGATAAGCCAGAAAGAAGACGCTACCCGTTTATGTATTGAAACTTGTATTGCACGCAATTGGCGGCTTTCTATGCAAACACACAAATATCTGAATATTGCTTGAGAAGAGATTACTGCACTGGAGGTTCCCTGGTGCAGTAACTTATTTTATTTTCTGCGGAAAATGCAGCCTGCGTTACAGGTTTCTTTCACCATAACAGCGCTTAGTTGTGGAACTTTGGGTTTAACTTTATCCCAAATCCAGGCTGCCAGTACTTCGCTGGTTGGGTTTTCTAGCCCTGGGATATCATTTAGGTACTGGTGATCTAACTGTTCCCAAACAGGTTTGAAAATAGCTTTTAGATCAGCAAAATCCATAATCCAGCCACTATGAGGATCTACCTCTCCAGTAATTTCCAGCCGTACCATAAACGAGTGCCCATGTAGGCGCCCGCATTTATGGCCTTCTGGAACATGTGGCAGACGGTGGGCGGCTTCAAACTGAAAGTCTTTAAAAATCGTTGTGCTCATAGTGGTTCTCCCTGACTTAAAAAAAACCGCTATTCTACCCGATCTTCTGAATTAAACCTGATTTTTTCCTTTTTTTGCAATTGCTCTTATTAACTGTTTTATAGATATATTAAATCTGTAAATATGGTTAGGCGTTTTGGTTATTTGATATTGCGATAGTTTCTTTAATTAGTGACAAGTCGCTGAGATAACCTTACAAACCATCCCTATTTATTTTCTTTACTAAAAATAACGGATATTGGTAATCGTAAAGGGCAGCACAGGACAATGAGCATAAAACCACCTTCAATTTCACTTCTTCCTGTTTCACCTGAACAGCTAGCGCGTTTGCAATCGGCAGTTGGGGATTTTTCGCCAAATCAGTTAGCTTGGTTGTCTGGTTATTTGTGGGGAATGGTGAATCAACAACCGCAGTCTCAGGCTGTGATTTCGGCGTCCCCGGTACAGGAGGCGATTACATTAATTTCAGCCTCACAGACAGGTAATGCTCGTCGCCTCGCTGAGAAACTGAGTGATGCTTTGCTGGCAGAAAAACTCAAGGTTAATCTGGTCAACGCCGGTGATTATAAATTTAAGCAAATTGCTCAAGAGAAGATATTGATAATTATTGCTTCTACTCAAGGAGAAGGAGAACCTGCTGAAGAAGCGGTTGCACTATATAAATATCTTCATTCTAAAAAAGCACCAAAGCTGAGTAATACTGTATTTGCAGTTTTTAGTCTGGGTGATACTTCTTATGAGAAATTCTGTCAGGCAGGGAAAGATTTCGATAACCGTCTGAATGAACTGGGTGCTCAACGGTTGCTGGATCGTGTAGATGGCGATGTGGAATATCAGGAAGTTGCAACTCAATGGTGTAAGCAATTAACTGAAATCTTGAAACAGCGTATTCCTGCTCAGACAGATACTGTGATTGTTTCTACACAGAGTGGCTCAGTAAATGAAGTTTTCTCAACTCCTTATACTAAACAGGCACCATTGACTGCGACCTTATCAACCAGTCAGAAAATAACGGGGCGTGGTTCTGATAAAGATGTTCGCCATATTGAAATTGATCTGGGTGATTCAGGTTTGCGTTATCAGCCAGGTGATGCTCTGGGTGTCTGGTTTGAAAATGATCCGGAGTTGGTGGATGAAGTGTTGAATTTGCTTTGGTTGAAAGGAACGGAACAAGTTGAAGTTAATGGTCAGAAATTATCACTAAGGGAAGCACTGCTCAGCCATGTTGAGCTTACTCAAAATACCAGTGTGATTGTAGAAAAATACGCTGTTCTGGCGAAAGATGAGAAGTTACTTTCCTTAATTGCTGATAAGCAGGCATTACAGCAATACGCTAATAATAAACCTATCGCCGATATGATAAGAGAAGCGGCTTCCCAGCCCGAAGCACAGCAATTTATCGATTTATTGCGACCTTTGACACCGAGGCTCTATTCAATTTCTTCTTCTCAGGCTGAAGTGGAAAATGAAATTCATATTACAGTGGGTGTTGTTCGTTATGAAATTGATGGGCGAGCTCGTACTGGCGGTGCGTCCGGCTACTTGGCTGATCGTTTATCGGAAGAGGATGATATTCGTATTTTTATTGAGCATAACGATAATTTTCGTTTGCCGCCCGATCCACAAACTCCTGTCATTATGATTGGTCCGGGAACAGGAATTGCACCATTCCGGGCATTTATGCAGCAAAGAGAAGCTGATGGTGCTGAAGGGAAAAATTGGCTGTTCTTTGGTAATCCACATTTTACTGAAGATTTTCTTTATCAAGTGGAGTGGCAGCGTTATGTGAAAGATGGCCTGTTAACCCGTATTGATCTGGCATGGTCCCGCGATCAGCAGCATAAAATTTATGTACAAGACAAACTGTGTGAGCAGGGTGAAGAAGTATGGCGCTGGATAAAGGAAGGTGCACATCTGTATGTGTGCGGTGACGCAAACCGCATGGCGAAAGATGTAGAGCATACATTGCTGGATATTATTTCTAAGCATGGTGGCATGGATATCGAACAGGCAGATGAATTCTTAAGTGAACTGCGTCTTGAGCGCCGTTATCAGAGAGATGTGTATTAATGAACAATAAACAACATGGTCCTTTGATTGTCGAAGGTAAACTGGCTGACAGTGAGCGTATGAAGCGAGAGAGCAACTTCTTGCGAGGTACGATCAGCGAAGATTTAACGAATGGCTTGACGGGAGGTTTTGAAGGGGACAATTTCCTGTTGATTCGTTTTCATGGCATGTATCAGCAGGATGATCGTGATATTCGTGCCGAACGAGCGGAGCAAAAGCTAGAACCTCGTCATGCAATGATGTTGCGTTGTCGTCTGCCGGGTGGCGTCATTACGCCACAGCAATGGTTTGGGATTGATAAATTTGCAGCAGAAAACACGATTTATGGGAGTATCCGGTTGACTAACCGTCAGACATTTCAATTTCATGGCATTCTGAAAGGGAATGTAAAACCTGCTCATCAGTTGTTGAACCAAGTTGGTTTGGATTCGCTTGCGACGGCGAATGATGTTAACCGAAATGTGCTTTGTACCTCGAATCCTATTCAATCGGAGTTGCATCAGCAAGCCTACGAATGGGCGAAGAGAATATCAGAACACTTGCTGCCACGTACTCGCGCTTATGCTGAACTGTGGTTGGATAAAGAAAAGGTCGCGACAACCGATGAAGAGCCGATTCTTGGGCCTACTTATTTACCGCGTAAATTCAAAACTACGGTAGTTATTCCTCCACAGAATGATGTTGATCTACATGCCAACGATCTGAACTTCATTGCCATTTCAGAAGGTGGCAAGTTGGTTGGTTTTAATGTGCTGGTAGGTGGTGGTTTGGCAATGACTCACGGTGATAAAAATACCTATCCACGTTTGGCGAGTGAATTTGGTTATATTCCGCTTGAGCATACATTGGCGGTTGCTGAAGCTGTGGTAACAACTCAGCGTGATTGGGGTAACCGGACTGAGCGTAAAAATGCCAAAACCAAATATACGTTGGAACGAGTAGGTGTAGACATTTTTAAAGGAGAGGTGGAGAAACGCGCTGGAGTGAAATTTGAAGCAATTCGTCCTTATGAATTTACTGGTCGTGGTGATCAAATCGGTTGGTTAAAAGGGATCGATGATAAATGGCATTTGACACTGTTTATTGAAAATGGTCGCCTTTTGGACTATCCCGGCAGACCGTTGAAAAGTGGCATTGCTGAAATTGCAAAGATTCACAAAGGGGATTTTCGTCTGACTGCCAATCAGAACTTAATCATTGCGGGTATTCTTGAAAGTGATAAACAACACATTGAAACTATCGTCCGTGAATATGGGTTGATTGATGATAAAACCACTGTTCAGCGTGAAAACTCAATGGCCTGCGTCTCTTTTCCAACTTGTCCGTTGGCAATGGCTGAGGCTGAGCGTTTCTTACCAGAATTTGTTACCTATGTTGAACAGTTAATGAATAAACATGGTATTGGTGATGAATATATTGTTTTACGGGTGACCGGTTGTCCGAATGGCTGTGGCAGAGCTATGTTGGCGGAAGTTGGGTTGGTGGGTAAAGCGCTTGATCGTTATAACCTTCATCTTGGCGGCAATCGGATTGGTACCCGTATTCCACGCATGTATAAAGAGAATATCAGTTCGGAAGAGATCTTATCCATCATGGATGAACTTATCGGACGCTGGGCTATAGGTCGACAGCCAAATGAAGGCTTTGGCGATTTCCTGATCCGTACGGATATTATTAAGCCGGTACTGGATTCAGCCCGCGATTTTTACGATTGGCAGGAGGCGGTATGAGCCAATTCAGCTTATCTCGGTTTGTTGGTATGACTGCTGAACAGCAAGAGCAATTATTGGCTGAGATCAATCGACGACTTGAAATGATGGATGCTCACCAGCGGGTAAACTGGGCATTGGAAAATTTGCCTGGGGAATTTGTTCTTTCCTCCAGTTTTGGTATTCAGGCGGCGGTATGTCTTCATTTAGTGACACAGGAATATCCGGATATTCCTGTCATTCTTACGGATACCGGTTATTTGTTCCCTGAAACTTATCAATTTATAGATAAACTCACAACGCAGTTGAAACTGAATCTGCAAGTATTCAGTGCTGAATATTCCCCAGCCTGGCAAGAAGCTCGTTATGGAAAATTATGGCAACAAGGTGTAGAAGGAATAGAACGTTACAATCAAATTAATAAAGTTGAACCAATGAATCGCGCTTTGAAGAATTTGAAAGCACAAAGTTGGTTTGCGGGTTTACGCCGTCAGCAATCTGAAAGTCGATCAAAATTACCGGTTTTGGCTATACGGCGTGGAGTATTTAAGATCCTGCCAATTATCGACTGGGATAACCGGAGTGTGCATCAATATCTGACAAAGCATGGTTTGGAATATCATCCGTTATGGGAGCATGGTTATCTTTCTGTTGGCGATACCCATACAACCCAGAAATGGGAACCTGGCATGAGTGAAGAACAAACGCGTTTCTTTGGTTTGAAGCGAGAATGTGGGTTACATGAGAATTAAAAAACCGGTATTTCCTGAGTGGGATTGATGATAATGAAAAGCTATTTTGGCGAGATCACCTATATTCCATTACAGAACAATTAATTCTTTTTTGTCATTTTATAACTTTACCGCTGACTCATATATTCATTCGAAACAGTTTCAGTACTTATATACCCTATGGATTTCAAGATGCATCGCGACGGCAAGGGAGTGAATCCCCGGGAGCATAGATAACTATGTGACTGGGGTGAGCGAGTGCAGCCAACAAAGAGGCAACTTGAAAGATGACGGGTATAAATATTTCACTGGATATCAAGGGCAATTGTGGATTACTTACCGATATTTGTTGAGCTGAAAGGGCGGCTTGTATTACTTGTCGGTGGTGGAGAGGTGGCCGCACGTAAGGCGACTCTACTACTACGGGCAGGTGCATTATTACAGGTTGTCGCGCCTGAATTGTGCTCTGAATTACAACAGCGTTATCAAGCTGGTGAGTTGGAATGGTATAAGGGAGAGTTCCAACCTGAATATCTTGATGGCATCTTTTTAGTTATTGCTGCGACTGATGATCGTATTCTAAATCATCAAGTTTTTTCTGAAGCTGATAAGCGAGGTATTTTGGTCAATGTCGTTGATGATCAAGCTCATTGTTCATTTATTTTTCCATCAATTATCGACCGTTCTCCGGTTTTGGTGGCGATCTCATCGGCGGGAAAAGCGCCGGTATTAGCGCGTTTAATCCGAGAGAAACTGGAGGCATTACTACCTTCCAGTCTTGGCACGATGGCAAAAATCGCCGGGAAGTGGCGTGAGCGAGTAAAACAGCGATTAGCTTCCATACGTCAGCGTCGTTCTTTTTGGGAACAGGCTTTCAATGGACGTTTTGCGATGTTGGTTGCAAATGGTCAGATCCAGCAGGCGGAAAAACAGCTTGAGCAACAACTGGAACAGCCTGATTCTCAGGGAGAATTGGCTTTAGTTGGGGCAGGTCCTGGTGATCCGGGATTACTGACGTTAAAGGGATTACAAGTTATTCAGCAGGCTGATGTGGTGCTTTATGATCATTTGGTCAGCAGCGAGGTACTGGATCTGGTTCGTCGTGATGCAGATAAAATTTGCGTTGGCAAAAGAGCGGGTAATCACTCTGTTTCTCAGGAGGAAACTAACCTATTGATAGTGAAGTTTGCCAGGCAGGGCAAAAAAGTGGTTCGTCTTAAAGGCGGTGATCCCTTTATCTTTGGCCGTGGTGGGGAAGAATTACAGGTTGCAGCATCAGCAGGCATTCCTTTTCAGGTTGTACCGGGAATTACTGCCGCTATCGGAGCGACTGCGTATGCCGGAATTCCACTAACTCACCGGGAACATTCGCAGAGTGTCACTTTTATTACGGGCCATTGCCGAGAAAATGGTCATGAGTTGGATTGGCAAGCTTTGGCCAAAGGTAATCAGACACTGGTGATTTATATGGGAACGGTAAAAGCCGCCTTGATAAGTCATCAACTTATTTTACATGGGCGAGCAGAAAATACACCGGTGGCCGTCATTGGCTGCGGTACTCGCCCAGAACAGCAAGTATTGACAGGCACTTTGCTCGAATTGGAACAGTTAGCACATCAGGCACCGTCACCAGCCTTACTGGTCGTGGGTGAGGTTGCTCAACTCCACGATCAGATAGCCTGGTTCGGGCAACAACCTATTGCCACGGTAAGCCGTCCGGTAATAGTCGATTTTGCATAAGGGAGTCGTAATGGACGAAAAAAGATTGACACACTTGCAGCAACTTGAAGCTGAAAGTATCCATATTATGCGGGAAGTGGCCGCAGAGTTTGAGAATCCGGTGATGCTTTACTCCATTGGTAAAGATTCTTCAGTCATGCTTCATCTTGCGCGTAAGGCGTTCTATCCGGGAACATTGCCATTTCCTTTGTTGCATGTAGATACAGGCTGGAAATTCCGCGAAATGTACGAGTTCCGTGATTGTACCGCCAAGAGTTATGGTTTTGAACTATTGGTGTATCGCAATCCGCAGGGAGAAGCTATGGGGATAAACCCATTTGTTCATGGCAGTGCCAAACATACTGACATCATGAAAACAGAAGGGTTAAAACAGGCACTGGATAAATATGGTTTTGATGCAGCTTTTGGTGGCGCCCGTCGTGATGAAGAGAAATCGCGCGCCAAAGAGCGTATTTATTCATTCCGTGATCGTTCACATCGCTGGGATCCTAAAAACCAGCGTCCTGAATTGTGGCGTAATTACAATGGCCAGATTAACAAAGGTGAAAGTATTCGTGTGTTCCCGCTTTCTAACTGGACTGAACTGGATATTTGGCAATATATCTATTTGGAGCAAATAGATATCGTTCCTCTCTATTTTGCCAAACCGCGTCCGATATTGGAGCGTGATGGCACATTGATTATGGTTGATGACGACAGGATCGACTTGAAACCTGGTGAAGTTATCAGTCAACGTAAAGTGCGATTCCGTACACTTGGTTGCTGGCCTCTAACAGGCGCGGTGAAATCCGATGCAGAAACACTGCCAGAGATTATTGAAGAGATGCTGATATCTACAACAAGTGAGCGGCAAGGGCGGCTGATTGATAGTGATCAATCAGCTTCTATGGAACTGAAAAAACGTCAGGGTTATTTCTAAGGAGAACAGCCATGTCAGCACTTGCACAAAATGAAGCTATTGCTCATCAAATCAAACAACAGGGTGGTGTGGAGGCTTATCTGCGTTCTCAACAGGATAAGGGATTACTGCGTTTTTTGACCTGTGGCAGCGTGGATGATGGTAAAAGTACGCTGATCGGACGTTTGTTGCATGATACCCGTCAGATTTATGAAGATCAGCTTTCAACCTTGCAGAATGACAGTAAACGGATCGGTACTCAGGGTGAAAAATTAGATCTGGCTTTGCTGGTGGATGGTCTTGCGGCAGAGCGCGAACAAGGGATCACCATTGATGTCGCTTATCGCTATTTCTCAACAGAAAAACGCAAATTTATTATTGCTGATACACCGGGGCATGAGCAATACACCCGTAATATGGCGACTGGCGCATCGACTTGTGATCTCTCTATTCTGTTAATTGATGCCCGTAAAGGTGTTCAGGAGCAGACCCGTCGTCACAGTTTTATCAGTACATTACTGGGAATTCGCCACTTAGTGGTTGCTGTGAATAAAATGGATCTAATGGAATACCGTCAGGAAGTTTTTGATCAGATTAAACAGGATTATATGAACTTCGCCGCTCAATTGCCGATAGATTTGGCAGTTCATTTTGTTCCGATTTCTGCACTGGATGGCGATAATATTGTCACCAGAAGTACCAATATGGCTTGGTATGAAGGACCAGCATTGCTGGATATTCTGGAAACTGCAGATGTGAAGAAAGAAGCATCGAAGCAGTTATTACGTTTCCCGGTACAGTATGTCAGCCGACCTGATCTCGATTTTCGTGGTTACAGTGGCACTCTTTCATCTGGTGTCTTACGTAAAGGGCAGAAAATCAAAGTTATGCCATCTGGTGTAAGCTCTCAAGTGGAGCGGATCGTAACGTTCAATGGCGATTTGGATTTTGCTGTTCCTGGTGAAGCTATCACCGTGGTACTGAAAGATGAAATAGATATTAGCCGAGGAGATCTCCTGATTTCTGCTGATGATGAAATGATTGCAACTCGGCATGCGTTAGTGGATGTGGTGTGGATGTCTGAACAGCCTTTGGTGCAGGGACAGAATCTTGATATCAAAGTGGCGGGTAAAAAGAGTCGCGGAAAAGTTGAGAATATTCAGTATCAAGTAGATATCACTAGCTTGACACAGCGGGTCACTGTTGATTTGCCTTTGAACGCAATTGGATCGGTGGAGTTTTCTTTTGAAGAACCATTAATGCTCGATAGATATCAGCAAAATAGTGATACTGGTGGCATTATTTTTATTGATCGGTTGACTAATGTTACTGTTGGTGTGGGTTTGGTACGAGAAATTCAGACAGATGTTTATGAAGGACCAAAAGAATTCAGTGAATTTGAACTGGAATTGAATAGGTTAATTCGTCGTCATTTCCCGCACTGGGGAGCCAGAGATTTACTGGGAGGTAAATAAGTTGACTGATATTGAAAATTTGGTGCCGGAAAATGTGGTCTGGTATGCACATCAATTGACCAGAGTGCAGCGGGAAGCTGAAAATGGACATCCTGCTCTGGTTGTTTGGTTTACAGGCTTATCTGGTTCTGGAAAGTCCACTGTGGCTGGTGCTTTGGAACAGGCACTGTTTCAACGAGGGATAAAAACTTATCTGCTTGATGGTGATAATTTGCGTCATGGCCTTTGCAGTGATTTGGGATTTTCTGGACAAGACAGGCAGGAAAATATCCGCCGTGTGGGTGAAGTTGCCAATCTGATGGTGGATGCGGGGTTAGTCGTGCTGACTGCTTTTATTTCGCCTCATAAAGCAGAGAGGCAAAAGGTTCGTGAATTGCTGGGGCCGGGGCAATTTATTGAGGTTTTTGTCGATACGCCGTTGGAAATCTGCGAATCCCGTGATCCTAAAGGATTATATAAAAAAGCTCGTGCGGGTGAAATTCGTCATTTTACGGGGATTGATTCGGTCTACGAGGTTCCTGATAACCCGGAAATTTATCTTTCAGGACAACAACCCGTTGAGGCATCGGTGGAACAGTTACTGATGGAACTGGAAAAAATCGCCGAAGGCTTTCGGGAAAAATACCAGGCTGACGGCAATAAGTGAACATTTCATCGTCATTATTAAATCTTCTATGAAGTGCTTATGTAATAACTTCATCCAACTATTTTTTCCCCTATCATGTTTTGTGATAGTAGCGTCATTCTTTGAGTTATGGGATGATTGACGGATATTTCAGGGGGCGGAATATGGGTAAGCTAACGCTGCTATTATTGGTTTTACTCGGATGGTTACAATATTCACTGTGGCTTGGTAAAAACGGTGTTCATGATTATGCGCAGGTTAAGAATGATGTTGTTGTGCAAGAACTCAAGAACAGCAAACTTAAAATGCGCAATGGGCAGCTATCGGCGGAAATTAATGATCTCTATGATGGGCAGGAAGCCATTGAAGAACGAGCGCGTAGTGTACTGGGTATGGTAAAACCTGGTGAAACCTTCTATCGTTTAGTCGCTGATAAATCCAAAGAAAATACTTCACACCCCTCGACACCGAATAATACTCAATAATCAAAATGAACAATCTATTACTTCATTCCTGTGCTGATATTATTGCTTTGATACCGGCTGCGGGTATTGGTAGCCGAATGAATTCGGATTGCCCAAAGCAATATCTGTCTATTGCTGGAAAAACTGTTATTGAACATACCTTAGCTGCATTGCTTGATCATCCCCGTATTCAGCGTGTTGTAGTTGTTTTAAATCCTGCTGACACTCAGTTTCAATTCCTTGAAGTTGCTTCAGATTCACGTATTACTACAGTAACCGGTGGTGAACAGCGAGCAGATTCTGTATTGGCTGGTTTAAATTATCTGGCTCATTTGGTCGAAAATAATCATTGCTGGGTTTTGGTACATGATGCAGCTCGTCCTTGTTTACACCGTGATGATCTTGAACGTTTACTACAACTGGCAGAATCAGGTGAGCAGGGAAATATGATATGTGGTGGCATTTTGGCATCTCCGGTCCGCGATACGATGAAACGTGGACGGACTGGTCAGGAAATTATTGACCATACGGTAGAGCGTCAAGATCTCTGGCATGCACTGACACCGCAGCTTTTTCCGTTGATGTTACTAAGGGATTGTTTGTCAAAAGCGCTTTCACAACATGTCAACATCACCGATGAAGCTTCTGCATTGGAATATTGTGGCTATCAACCAGTATTGGTTAACGGGCGTTCGGACAATATAAAAGTCACGCGTCCTGAGGATTTGGCATTGGCAGAATTTTATCTGTCTGGAAAATGTAAGGAACAGGCATCATGAGAATCGGACATGGTTTCGATGTGCATAAATTTGGTGGTGAAGGGCCGATTATTATCGGTGGTGTACACATCCCTTATGAGCAAGGACTACTGGCGCACTCGGATGGTGATGTTGCGCTCCATGCAGCAACAGATGCTTTGTTAGGTGCTGCGGCGTTGGGCGATATTGGAAAATTATTTCCAGATACTGATCCCGCGCTTAAGGGGGTGGATAGTCGTAAATTATTGCGTGAAGCCTACCGCCGTATCAGAGAAAAAGGTTACCAGATTGGTAATCTGGATATCACAATTATTGCGCAAGCACCAAAAATGTTGCCACATGTTCCGCAAATGAGAGTCAATCTGGCTGAAGATCTGCAATGCCACATTGATGATATCAATGTAAAAGCCACAACCACCGAAAAATTGGGATTTGTTGGGCGTAAAGAAGGTATTGCTTGCGAAGCGGTTGCTTTGCTGGTTAAGGAATAATTGATGGTATTAGCTGAATTAAACTGGCTGTATGGACAACCGGAAGCAACCGGAATATTAAAAGCTTCGCCGGAAGATTTTATTGTCTGCGAAGATTTGGGGTTTTCTCCTGACGGGGAAGGAGAGCATTTGATGGTGCATATCCGTAAAACGGGTTGCAACACTCAATTTGTTGCAAATAGCCTCGCCCGTTTTGCTGGAGTACCCTCTAAATCGGTTAGCTATGCAGGTTTAAAAGACCGTCATGCAGTGACAGAACAATGGTTCTGCTTACACCTACCAGGTAAACAAGACCCTGATTTTACATCGTTTCAGCTTGAAGGATGTGAAGTTCTGGCGACAGATCGTCAGAAACGTAAACTCCGCATTGGGGCACTAAAAGGAAATGCATTCACGCTGATTTTACGGGAAATCAGTCATTACCAGTTTGTTGAAGATAGGTTACTACGGATTCAGCAAAGCGGAGTACCTAATTATTTTGGTGAACAGCGTTTTGGGCGAGATGGACAAAATCTGGTTCAGGCACAGCGTTGGGCAAATAATGAAATTCGAGTAAGAGAGAGAAATAAACGTAGTTTTTATCTTTCAGCCAGCCGTAGTGTTATGTTTAATACGGTGGCCAGTGCGCGGATTGCTCAAGGGCAGCAACAGCAAGTGATTAATGGTGATGTTTTACAATTGACAGGACGTGGCAGTTGGTTTGTGGCTAACGAGGCTGAGTTGTCCGCATTGCAACAGCGGGTTATTGACGGTGAACTACAGATAACGGCTCCGTTGCCTGGTGATGGTGAATTAGGAACACAGCATCAGTCTGCGGATTTTGAACGGCAGTATTTACAGCCCTATGAGTCATTGTGGGAGCTTATTAAGTGTGAAAGAGTGGATTGTTCCCGCAGAGCCATACTGGTGCAGCCTCAGAACCTGAGTTGGGAATGGTTGGATAATGCTACCGTAAAAATCAGTTTCTGGTTACCTGTTGGTAGTTTTGCTACCAGTGTGGTCAGGGAAATTATCAATCAGGATCAAAATAATGTTACGAATATTATTGAGTAATGATGACGGTGTCACTGCACCAGGAATTCAGATTTTAGCGTCAGCATTGCGGGAAAGTTATTATGTGCAAGTTGTTGCTCCCGATCGTAACCGGAGTGGTGCATCTAATGCATTGACACTTGATCGTTCGTTAAGAATTAATACGCTGGAGAATGGCGATATATCGGTATTGGATGGTACACCGACAGATTGTGTTTATCTCGGTGTTAATCGCTTGGTTCTTCCTCGTCCGGAAATCGTCATTGCTGGTATTAACCGAGGCCCTAACCTTGGGGATGATGTGATTTATTCCGGTACGGTCGCTGCTGCGATGGAAGGCCGTCATTTGGGATTACCTGCATTAGCTATTTCGCTTGATGGCGAACGACATTACGAAACAGCAGCAGAAATCACATGTCGTTTGCTGCAAATGCTACAAACAACATTTTTGAAGGCGGGTAATATTCTGAATGTGAATGTTCCTGACCTGCCACTTGAGCAAATTAAAGGTTTTCGAGTTACACGTTGTGGCAGTCGTCATGCCGCGGAAGAAGTCTATTCCATGCAAGATCCAAAAGGAAACACGCTTTACTGGCTGGGACCACCAGGAAATAAACGAGATGCCGGTCCGGAAACAGATTTTGCGGCTGTAGAGCAGGGGTATGTATCTATTACGCCATTGCAGGTAGATCTGACTGCGTATAAAGCGCAGGAGTTAGTGAAAGATTGGTTAGCTAAAGCTGAGGTTGATGGAGAATGCTGAGTAGTCGGGCAATGCAAAATTTGCTGACACAATTGCGCCAGCAGGGAGTAAAAGATGAGCGTTTACTGGCAGCGATTTCTGCTGTCCCCAGAGAGCGTTTTGTCGATGAAGCGCTAGCTCATAAAGCTTATGAAAACACCGCCTTACCGATAGGTTATGGGCAAACGATTTCTCAGCCTTATATTGTTGCTCGCATGACTGAACTGCTTCAATTAACTCCGGATGCTAAGGTGTTGGAAATTGGTACCGGCTCTGGCTATCAGACGGCAATATTAGCTCGTTTGGTTAAACATGTTTTCTCAGTAGAACGGATAAAAGGTTTACAGTGGCAGGCTAAACGCAGATTGAAGCAACTTGATTTACATAATGTATCAACCCGCCATGGAGATGGTTGGCAAGGGTGGCCATCGCGTGGATTGTTTGATGCTATCATTGTGACCGCAGCTCCTCCGCATATCCCACAGGAACTTATGTCCCAGCTTTCTGATGGTGGTGTTATGGTTTTGCCCGTTGGTGAGCATACACAGCTTCTTAAATCAGTGAAACGTCATGGCAATGGTTTTCACAGCGAAGTGATCGAAGCTGTACGTTTTGTTCCCCTTGTGCAAGGGGAATTAGCTTAATTTCGTAGCCTATTGCAACTATTTTTCAATTAATGGTTATATTGGCTTTAATAAGCAAAATATTTTCGTTTTGAGATTTTTGTGATTATGTATGATCTTTGAGAATTATTGATTTTTACGCTTATATTTGCCGTTATGGGGGTAAAGAAGTATGAATTCAGGAAGCCCAATGAAAAAAATACAACGGATTGTAACTTGTTCATTGATAGGCGTCTGGTTAGTTGGCTGTGCAAATACGTCAACTCGTCCAGCACCTATCACCAGTGTTGATCAGGAACAAAGTCGGAGTATCAGTCGTCCGGTAATATCTTCTGGCAGCTCTGCTATATCTACACCAATGGCATCTTCACCTTCATCAATTCGTGTTACTGGTGGTGGTTCACAGGGGGGAATAGTTTATAACCGTGATTATGACAGTATTCCTAAAGGTAGCTATAACGGCGATACTTACACTGTAAAACATGGTGATACTCTGTTTTATATCGCATGGATCACTGGCAATGATTTTCGTGATCTTGCGAGCAAAAATAATATTTCAGCACCTTATAGTCTAACAGTGGGGCAGACTTTGAGAATGGGTAGTCGTGGGATGTTAACCACTTATAACCATAATCAAATTCAAACAACCCTGGTTGATTCTCAATCAACTAATGCGTATCCTGCAAATTCCGGCAAACAAAAGAGTGTAAAAATGTTGCCACAGGCAACGACCTCAACAATAAACAATACGTATGTAAAATCACCGACGACAACCGTAAACAGTGTTGTTAGTCATTGGATGTGGCCTGCTGAAGGTAAAGTGATTGAGAATTTCTCTGATACCCAAGGGGGTAACAAAGGGATTGATATTGCAGGTAGTAGTGGTCAGTCAGTATTTGCGACATCAGGTGGTCGGGTGGTATACGCCGGAAATGCCTTACGTGGATATGGAAATCTGATAATTATAAAACATAACGATGACTACCTGAGTGCCTATGCTCATAACGATACAATGCTGGTTCGTGAGCAACAGGATATTAAAGCAGGGCAGAAAATTGCCACTATGGGTAGCACCGGTACTAGCTCTGTAAGATTACACTTTGAAATTCGTTACAAGGGAAAATCCGTAAACCCGCTGCGTTATCTTCCGCAGCGATAAACTGGGCAGAATGCTGAATTCTGCCTGCATTATCTCGGGTAGGGGCAGCTTATGAGCCAAAATACGCTGAAAGTTAGTGATTTGTATGATGATGCGGATTTAGATGAAAGCGGTATTGAAGCTGACGACTTCGATGAGAAATTATTGAAGAATGGTGAGGATGACCTAACTGATCTTGAGAATGACTTAGATGTATTGCAGGGTATGAACCAGCGAGTTCTTGATGCAACACAGCTTTATCTCGGAGAGATTGGTTTTTCTCCTCTGTTGACGGCAGAAGAAGAGGTTTTTTTTGCAAGGCGGGCATTATGTGGTGATGTATTGGCCCGCCGGAGAATGATTGAAAGTAACTTGCGATTGGTTGTTAAAATCTCCCGTCGTTACAGTAATAGAGGCTTAGCTCTTCTTGATTTGATCGAAGAAGGTAATCTTGGTCTTATCCGCGCTGTTGAGAAATTTGACCCAGAACGTGGGTTTAGGTTTTCTACCTATGCAACATGGTGGATTCGGCAGACTATTGAACGGGCTATTATGAATCAAACCCGTACCATCCGGTTGCCTATCCATATTGTTAAAGAGCTTAATGTCTATTTGCGTACTGCAAGAGAACTTGCCCACAAATTAGATCATGAGCCAAGTCCAGAAGAGATAGCAGAACAACTGGATAAACCGGTTGATGATGTTAGCCGCATGTTGCGATTGAATGAACGTATCATTTCGGTTGATACACCTATTAGCAGCGATTCTGATAAAGCGTTATTGGATGTTTTATCAGATGAGAATGAAACAGGTCCGGAGGGAACAACACAGGAAGACGATATGAAAAAGAGTATCGTCAAATGGTTGTTTGAATTGAATTCGAAACAACGTGAAGTATTAGCGCGTCGTTTTGGTCTCCTGGGCTATGAAGCGGAAACTTTGGAAGATGTGGGCAAAGAGATCGGTTTGACAAGGGAAAGAGTGCGTCAGATTCAGGTCGAAGGTTTGCGACGTTTGAAAGATATTATGCAAACTCAAGGTTTGAATATTGAAGCGTTATTCCGTACTTAGTTGTTGAATAGTTTGGCTACTTGGGTTCTGAAGAATTGTTGTCCGTGTTTTTGCAATTGTTGATGCTTGGTATTATCAGGTTCTTCAGTACCCGGTGGTTAATTATCTCTAATCTAGAGCGGTCTACACGGGTTATAATTATCAGCGAGTTTCTTATCATTCTATTAGTAATCACCAAAGATTTTATCTGTACTTACAGAATCGATCGGCCTCCCCATATCGCAGCGTCTACAAAACAATTTAAATGATATTAGTAACGAGTTTATGTAAGAGAATTGTGAGTTTATTGTCATAGATGTTGTGTTTTCTATTACCATGAAATCGGTTATCTTTCTGTTTCGGTCAATCGTTTATAGGCTATAGTGCATTTTCGTTGGCGAGAAAGATGCCAGCTATAGCAACTGACTATCCTTATGGGAAACTTTACTTATAATCGATTCTTTATGCATTAATAAATTTAATGACAAATATATTTTTGCTGATAATATAGGGCCGGTTTTATGAGTGAAAGCAGAAATAAGCTATTGACTGATAGAATAGGGGTCAGATTCGCTGTGTAATATTGTTAATGGTGGAAAAAACAGAGCGATAACAATTATCCCTTGGTTTTGTGGGTAAATGAATATCAGCGAAATAAACAAAATCTATAGAGGATATTAGCACTGGAATGTGCGATACAGCCATTTTTCATAAGGTAGTGGGTTATTGAATAATCAAATACTCAGTTTTTTCAGCAGCTTATTATGCTATAAACCGTATTCTACGGATTTTTTCGATTTGGCTTTTATTGGAGAAGAGAGTATTGCTTAAGTATTATTCATATCTCTTCTATTGTGAAAGATATGAATTCTCTTAGCGAAAAAACAGCATCCAATACGGTATAGTTTTGAGCGTGCAAAAACCTATAATCTGACATTCCTTTATTGACTTGCGTTTATAAAGATAAGGTGCCAAGTGTATTTAGCAGTATTAATAAATAAGTAAATTAAGGAATGAAACGATTACATGTTGATGGTATTGGATTGGAGGTTTAGTGAGTAGCGAGAGTCTTTTTAAGAAATGTAAAGCCTGCGGAAAAGACGTTAGTAAAACAGCTAATTCTTGTCCGGGATGTGGTGTAAAGATAAAAAAAGCAAATTTTATTAAAATTTTTGTTTTATGCATTGCCATCTTGATATTGATTAAGATAATCGCGAGTTGGAGTGAGGATGATGGAAAGCTTCAATCAGATACTGCTTCTGATACTAAAACTGTGGTAAAAAAACATGAAGCCACTATACCATCCGATCAGGCTAAATTTGTCCAGATAGTATCATCTTTCGTGGATAAATATTCTAGTGCAAAAAACGAACTCCAAAAATCATCATTAAGGGAACAGCGGAGAGTTGCACTTGCTGATGCATTTACTCAAAATTCTATTAATTCTTGGATTGGTACGATAACTGAGTTGAAAACGAACAATGACGGGAAAGCTATTTTGTCGGTAAAAGTGTCGCCAAATATTGAGTTGGCAACATGGAATAATGAATTTTCTGATATTCGTTCGGATACGTTAATTGAAAAAGACTCTACTGTTTACGATGAACTCTTTTCTTTATCTGTTGGACAGAAAGTCGAATTTTCCGGGTATTTATTTTCGTCATCGATTGATTTTTTCGAAGAAAAGAGTCTGACTACTGATGGATCTATGAAGAATCCAGAATTTTTATTTAAATTTTTCTCGGTGAAAACTGTTAACTAAGGATAAAAAATGGCATTAATAAATTGCCCTGAATGTTCAAATAGTGTTAGTGACACTTCGATTAAATGCCCGACTTGCGGTGTTCAATTGAGAAAACCTAAACGGAGCTTTTTTGGCAAGATCATTAAATGGGTATTTATCGCGTTTAATGTGCTTATGGCCTATTGGCTCATTGGTGGCATGAATGCAGCTACTGAAAATATGGATCAATTATCTAATGCGGAACAGATTGGTGCTGCTATTGGCACAGGACTTGGTGCTGCAATGATTTTGGGGATTTGGCTTGTTGGCGATATTATTTTAGGGATATTTGTGCTCCTTACCCGTCCAAAAGCTTAATTTGGGTTTAACAACAGATTAAATTAAAAAAGGTGAGTATTGGCTCACCTTTTTTAATCAATGTGACATTGCTATATTCAAACTACAGGAATGCCACTGTGAAATTTAAAATCGCTATCTGGATTTTGAATCAACTCAGCTTCAACGCGACCAAAATAGTTCACACGCTCGGTAATATCTTCATTAGCAATAGATTGCGCCAGTGAAAGATAGTCTTGGTAATGACGTGCTTCAGAGCGAAGCAGCGAGATATAAAATTTACTCAGATCTTCATCCAGATGTGGTGCTAGTTTTGCAAAGCGCTCACAAGAACGTGCTTCAATATAAGCTCCGATAATCAGTTTATCTACCAGTGTATAAGGTTCATGATTAATAATGTGACTAAGCATGCCTTTAGCATAACGGCTGGCGCTGATGCTTTCATAGCTGATATCACGTGTATCCATGATCTCTAGTACCTGATAGAAGTGATGTAATTCTTCTTTGATCAGCAATACCATTTTATCAATCAGATTCTGACTATATGGTGAATTAGCTTTGGCGGTGATTTGCTTGGTAGCCTGATTTTGACCTCTTAATGAATTGAGATCGCCAATTTTTTTATAGGCAAAATCTTCATAAGGCTTAAACCATGCCAGAAGTGTATCCGCACTTTGCTTATCTAGAGCATACTTGCGGATTAAATACATAGCGCTCTGCGCTGCTTTTAGTTCGCATAACAGATGATCCCGTAGAAGCACAGGTAAATTTTCAGGCTGTTTTGCTTTATTTACCCACAAATCCGGGGTTTCACATTGCAAAAAACGGTATATTGGTTGTAAAAGGCTTTTGTCAAACACGTTCTTACACCATATCTTTTAGTCGATAGATCCATTCTAATGCTTGACGCGGCGTCAGTGAGTCTGGATTGAGATTTTCTAATGCTTCGACTGCCGGTGATATCTCTTCTGTTAGCAACGTAAGCTGTGGTGTATCGACATGGCTTGCGGTTGCATGGTTGGATAGAGATTCTAGCTCTTTGAGTTTCTGACGTGCCCGTTTAATGACTTCGCGGGGAACTCCTGCGAGAGATGCGACCGCCAACCCATAACTCTTACTTGCCGCACCATCCTGTACGCTGTGCATAAATGCGATAGTATCTCCATGCTCTACCGCATCCAAATGAATATTAACCACTCCTTCAAGTTTTTCCGGTAACGTGGTCAGTTCAAAATAGTGTGTGGCAAATAAGGTCATTGCTTTAATGCGGTTCGCTAAATTTTCTGCACATGCCCATGCCAGAGAAAGACCGTCGTAGGTCGATGTGCCTCTGCCAATTTCATCCATCAACACCAGGCTTTGCTCTGTTGCATTGTGCAGAATATTTGCGGTTTCTGTCATTTCTACCATAAAGGTTGAGCGGCCAGATGCCAGATCATCGGAAGCCCCCACTCGGGTAAATATGCGATCAACCGGGCCGATGACGGCTTTCTCAGCAGGTACAAAGCTACCAATATAGGCCAGAAGTGTAATTAGTGCTGCCTGGCGCATATAGGTACTTTTTCCACCCATGTTTGGACCGGTAATAATCAGCAGACGCCGCTGTGAAGATAAAGAGAGCGGGTTTGAGATAAAGGGTTCACTCAGAACTTGCTCAACAACTGGATGACGTCCACCGGTGATTTGAATTCCCGGTTTATCACTCAAGGTTGGACAAACATAATTCAGGGTCTCAGCGCGTTCTGCCAGATTTGCTAATACGTCAAGTTTAGCCAGTGCTTCGGCGCTGGCTTGTAATTTAGCCAAATGAGGCAATAGCAGATCGAATAATTCTTCGTAAAGCGCTTTCTCTATTGCCAGAGATTTCCCTTTAGAGGTCAGCACCTTATCTTCATATTCTTTTAGCTCAGGGATGATATAACGCTCGGCGTTTTTCAGTGTCTGGCGGCGGACATAATGAATTGGCACTAGATGGCTCTGTCCCCGACTGACTTGGATATAGTAGCCATGAACACCATTGAAGCCGACTTTCAGAGTGTCAATACCCAGTTTTTCTCGTTCGCGGATTTCCAGTTGTTCCAGATAGTTACTGGCACCATCAGCCAGTGTGCGCCATTCATCTAGTTCGCTGTTATAGCCCGGTGCGATTACACCACCATCCCGAACCAATACCGGAGGTGTTTCTACAATCGCTTTTTCAAGTAATTCCTGTAATTCATCAAACCTGCCGATATTTTTCTGCAATTGCTTGATATAAGGGGAATCTGAGGAGCCCATAATTTGATGGATATCCGGTAATTGCTGGAATGCATGGCGCATTTTTGCCAGATCCCGTGGTCGGGCTGAACGTAGAGCCAGGCGCGCCAATACACGTTCTAGATCACCTACCTGTAGCAAGAATGGCTGTAACTCCAACCCAATTTCCTGCAAGTTAGCAATAGCTTGTTGACGATTTTCTAATATCTGGCGGTCCCGAACTGGAGCATGTAACCAGCGTTTCAACATTCGACTACCCATTGGGGTAACACACAGATCAAGAACGGAAGCGAGAGTATTATCTGTACTACCAGACAAGTTTTGTGTCAGTTCCAGATTTCGCCGGGTTGCCGCATCCATAATAACCGTATCTTGCTGACGTTCTATCGTAATGCCACGGATATGTGGCAGCGCCGTGCGTTGAGTATCTTTGACGTATTGCAGCAAGCAACCAGCGGCACGCAGAGCGAGTGCGGCTTTTTCCACACCAAAACCGACGAGATCACGGGTACCAAATTGCAGGTTCAATTGCTGTTTTGCGGTATCCAGTTCAAATTCCCATAAAGGGCGACGGCGCAGGCCATGAAAATTTTCAATTAGAGCCATATGCTCAAAACTTTCAGGATAGAGCAATTCAACAGGGCGGCTACGTTGCAATTCAGCGGCTATCGTTTCCAGCTCTGCCATTTCGGATATCTGGAAGCGACCGGAAGTTACATCCAGCGTGGCGTAACCAAATCCCTGATTATCGTGCCAGATAGCTGCGAGCAGGTTATCTTGCCGTTCTTGCAATAAAGCTTCATCTGTCACTGTTCCAGGAGTAACAATGCGAACGACTTTACGTTCAACAGGACCTTTGCTGGTGGCAGGATCACCAATTTGTTCACAGATAGCGACTGACTCACCCAATTGAACCAGTTTAGCCAGATAGTTTTCTACTGCATGATGCGGCACACCTGCCATTGGAATAGGGTTACCGGCTGATTGTCCTCGTTTGGTCAGCGAGATATCCAATAGTTTTGCAGCTTTTTTGGCATCGTCATAAAAGAGCTCATAAAAATCTCCCATTCTGTAGAACAACAGGATATCGGGATGCTGTGCTTTAAGACGGAGATACTGCTGCATCATGGGCGTGTGGGTGTCGAAAGTTTCTGTATTAATCATGCAGTGGTCTTAGTTAAGTTTGTGAATCAATTCTTTCGTTATGGTATCGCACCAAGCTTTAAACTTACACAAGTAAAATCTGGAAGCAATTCGCAAAGTAAGTTGCAATTTTGGTCAGGTTAATTTGGCTCCGTGTGGAAGATAAAGCTGAGTTTCCGAAGTGGTTTAAAGAATCTCACAATGCTAATTGGTTTTTGCTTTCTAATACTACAGCCGTTAATTGCTTTGTTGGCAAAGAACTTCCTCGGTGACTAGTGAGATTGTTGAGCTCGTTATTGATGTCACCGCCAGTATGACCAATCTGACCAATCTAAAATCTGAGCAAATGTCTTATTAGTTTTTGCCAGCAGCCTGAGCCTTTGTGTACTAAGAGCTTTTTTATGGAAATTCTTTGTTGAAATTATGGAATGCTAGAATGGCAGAAGCCTAGCAATTTAGCTAGGCTTCGCAGGTCCCTCAAAGGGGATAAATATTTTGGGCCTCTATGGACAACGGCTATATTGTGAGCGATCTCACTGGAGAAATCAAGTGTCATGATTTTGATAACAATTGACTTGCATTTATGGATTTAATTATTGCCAATTGAATTTTAGTGACGATTTCTTTGGGTAAAATTTGATTTAAATAACCTCTATACCCAATAGATTTCAAGACACATCGCGACGGCCAGGGAGCAAATCCCCGGGAGTATAGATAACTCTGTGACTGGGGTGAGTGCAGCCAGCAAAGAGCAACTTGGAAGATAACAGGTATAAATATAGTTCAAAATGAGAGGGTTTCAAGTTATTGAATGAGATTGTTGTATATTTTTTCAATTTATTTACCATTTAAGATAAATGCAATTACATTGAATTTTTCAATTTTCTTTACAATCGGTTAGCTTAATTGAAAATATATTTTATTGTTATCTAATGCTGAAATAAGTCACCATGATTATACTGGGGGATAACAGTCTGTCATCTGCAAACACATGGCTGAAATATAATGGATTTGGCGGTTTTTTATGAAACTAGAAATTGGTGTTCTTTTAGGAAGTAGGTCACAGTTCTAAATGCTGTAGAGTATAATAGTCGGGTGGAGTTATCATCTTAGGGTATTATGTAGAGTATGAGGATGCTGGTTATAATAATGAGTTGTAATGCTATAATCATCGCAAAAATAATTTCATAATTTAGTGGGAAGATGTAAGGTTTTAGCTATACTTAATCTATGCTATAACACGATAGAGAAGAATTATGGTGTTTTTTGCAATAAAAATAACATTTAATAAAAATTATTTTTAAATTCAAGGGCGTGCTAAAATCTTGGTTTGTTAAACTACCGGTCTTTTAATATAAAGAGAGCTATTTTTCCAAATTTCATGATGAATTTTATTTAATTTTTTGATAATAATTAGGTGAATGGAAATGAAAGATAAAATAGATAATATTGAAGATAAAATAGGTGGTTCATTAAAAAAAACGGTTATTGGTTCCATTTATAGTGTCCTGTCTTATGTAATACGGGTGAATTTTGAGGGGAAGCATATACTATCTATCGAACCAGGTTATAGATGGCGTGGAGAGCTATTAATTCCAGTGGCTGGCCCTAATAGTCATAGCGATCAGGTACTTAAATTTATTATTTTGTCTCCAAGGCCGCAGTGTGTTTGGCTATTCCAAGATGAAATTAGTAACGTTGTTAAATATTTTATTGGTGATGTTTTTAATTACAATGGAGCAATAACTGTTAGGGGGAATTCTCTTGGTGGGGGAAATAAGGCTTTGGTATTTTATAGTGCCATGAAATCGATCAATATTACTCTATACGCAGATGCATCACGACGGCAAGGGAGCGAATCCCCAGGAGCATAGATAACTATGTGACTGGGGTAAGTGAAAGCAGCCAACAAAGCAGCAATTTGAAAGATGAAGGGTATATCACTGGCCCGATATAGCACAATGAATATTTTCCTTAGGATATCGGGCCAGAAGGTTACGCTCGCCTTGGGCGAAACTGATTCCTTTTAGATTATTTAATTGCGGAAGCGTCGATTAAAGAGCCACCTAAGGATACCCAGGGGGACCATGATGATGCGGTTTGCCAGGTGAGCCAGAGCGCATTATCGGTACCACGCACAAAGACTTCAAGCCGGCCATCGGAGTCCTTCACTGCTGCTGGCGCGCTGGTGAGCACACCATTCAACGAGGCCCAGTTAGACCATGGACCGGAATGGGCAACTGTTTGCCAGATGTGCCAAAGTGCATTATCGGCGCCGCGGGCAAAGGCTTCTAGCCGGTTATCACAATTCTTCGCTACAGCAGGGGCGCTGGTGATTACACCATTTAAAGATTGCCAGCCTGACCATGGACCGGAATGGGGAATAGTTTGCCAGGTGTGCCAGAGTGCATTATCGGCTCCACGCGCAAAGACTTCAAGCCGACCATCAGCGGTACCAATGACCACAGGGTCGCTGGTAATTACACCATTGAGTGATTCCCAACTTGACCACAGGTTGGAATCAGGGGCGGTTTGCCAGATGTGCCAGAGTGCGTTATCGGTACCGCGAGCGAAGACCTCAAGCCGACCGTCGGAGTTGATGTGGACAGCCGGGTTGCTGCTGATCGCGCCATTCAACGATGCCCAGTTTGACCATGGACCGGAATGGGCGGTAGTTTGTGAGATATGCCAGAGTGCGTTATCGGCGCCGCGAGCAAAAACTTCAAGGCGGCCATCAGTGTTGGCATATACCGCAGGGTTACTGGTAATCACTCCACCTAAAGATTGCCAGCCTGACCAACCGGCATTGGGAGTGAGCTGCCAATTATGCCATAACGCATTATCGGCGCCACGCGCGAAAACTTCCAATCGACCGTCTGTATTGACATAAACAACAGGTTTGCTGGTCACATATCCGTTAAGTGAGCTCCAGCCGGACCAGGGAGAGCCTGTATGTGGTGCTATTTGCCTGTTGTGCCACACTGCATTGTCAGTACCTACACCGAAAACCTCAAGCCGTCCGTCAGAGGCGTTTACCACGGAAACAATTTCAGACAACGCGATTGTAGAACTCGTGATTTCTACCTCGTCTTTAACATATGATGCGGAATTATCTGGATTTGATGCATTAATAGGTTGCATATATATTCTCTTTATAAATAATTTCGGGGGTTAACTAAATAGTCATTTAATAAGTGAAATATTTAATTCTTTGAATTAATATTCTCACCTTCATACTTTATTTTTTAAAGAAATAATTAATATTCTGTTTTAGGCTTGTTTATGTTCCGTAAAGGTGTCAGATGACAGAGATGCTACAGTATAAAATCCCGTGTGTTTATATATATTTTTCGCATGTTGCCATTTAAAAATAAAAAGTTATAAATGAATGGTTTTCTTGTTTTAAAGTTTCCTTCTTATTATATTAATAAATTACTCTTATCATGATTATTTAAATTTTATTAAAAGCATTTAATAAATTTTACGAAATCGCAGGGTTTGCAGACCGGAGATTAAAAAACATAGATTTTAATTCATTCGGTATATACCCGTAATCATTGAAGATGCTTGATTTTATCCGAAATGGAGATCATTATCCTCGCTATGAAAATATTTATTACATCAGAACAAAAAATCAAACTTGAACGTCTTCACGACACCACTCGCGATGGTCAAGTACGAGACAGAATAAAAGCCATCCTTCTGGCTTCTGAAGGGTGGAGTTCTGTGATGATCGCCCAGGCATTGCGACTCCATCAGACCACCGTTGACCGCCATATCAGTGATTACCTCAATCAAGGTAAACTGAAATCGGATAATGGGGGGTCTGACAGTTTGCTTTCCCGAGAACAAACTG
>NZ_JONO01000057.1 GCF_000711895.1 Photorhabdus australis DSM 17609 | reverse complement strand
AGCTGGATAGTTGGATACGGCGAAAACTGCGCTGCCTGATATGGCGGCAAAGGAAAAGGTCGTACGCCCGAGCAAGAATGCTAATGAGGAGCGGACTTGGGGAAGGAAGAGCGTGGAGATCAGCGACAAACCAGCGAGGACCTTGGTGGAACTCAGGAGCCAGTCACATGAACCAGGCATATCCAAAGAAAGCGTTCTCACAAGCGGGACTCTTATCACTGCAGGAACTTCATAGGCAGTTCCAGCGTTAACAATGAACCGCCGTATACGGAACCGTACGTACGGTGGTGTGAGAGGACGGCGGGAGCGATCCCGTCTCCTACTCGATTGTACTACTTATATTACTTACTTTTTCTCAGGCAGATTATCATTATAAATTTCTTTATGTAATTATACCTCAATAATATTGTTTCATTAGAATTAATTGAATGTTTTTATAACGAGACAATAAATAATTGGGCATAATTCGAAAAACGTTATATCTTAGTTTCAATTAGTTATATTTTCTTCATTAAATATTGTTTTTGAATTTTTGCTTTATTTTATTCGATTCATTTATTTGAAAAGATTTACAGAGACATCAGCTTAAAAACTTTCTGAGTTTAATGCTGTGGTTGTTGATAAAAATATGCCTAAAAAACACCCGAAAATCATCTGTTTTTCAGGAATTTTAGGATTATTGTTTTATTTAATTGGTTTTATTTGGATAAATATTATGCTGTATGAAATTATGATGAAATAATATTTCTATCGATAAAAACGCCAAATAAAGCCTGATTATTAAACAGATTTGTATGCTTTTTCCGAAATAAGCATGCTGTTTTGTAGAGATCATAAGGTTGCTAATAATTTTTTCTGTCGGTTCTTTTTCTCAGTAAGGACCGGAGGACTTTTATTGTGCGTGAAATAGGATATTCAACATTGTTGTTATATCTGCTGGATACAATTTTAAATTTAATATTAAATCAAGGGAATTGTTTATGGGTAAATCATCAAGCAGGAGCGCAGAATATTTTTTTACCGGGAATTATTTTGCTGATGACGATAATAATGACATTGATGCTATTGGATTTGGTGGTTACATTTATGCCCGCGGAGGGAATGACTATATTACGCTTGGCTCAATAGCGGCGAAGGTATATACCGGTACCGGTAATGACACAGTGGTTGGTGGTGCTGCATATTTAGAAATCGAGGATTCTACGGGTAATTTGACCGTAAAAGGGGGGGCAGGTTACGCAGATATTGATAAAAGTGGTGATGGTAATGTTTTATTTGCCGGCGCTGCGGGTGGCATTTCCCTGAATCATACAGGTAACCAGGGAGAACTGGATTTTACTGGTGCGGCTGTTTATAACGAAATGGTCCGTAAAGGTCTAACCGGTGACGTAAACTTTAAAGGTGCTGGTGGTTACAATAAATTATGGCATGAAATTAATCAGGGTAATTTGTACTTTGATGGTGCAGGAGCGGGTAACCAAATCGACCACACTTGGTATAACCGCTATAAAGGAAGTTCTGGAGATGTGACGTTTAATGGTGCAGGTACTGCAAATAGCATCAGTTCTCGGATTGAAAGCGGTAATATTAATTTCACTGGTGCTGGAGCAGATAACCACATTATACGCAAAGGTAAAGAAGGTAATATTACCTTGAGTGGTGCAGGAGCTTCGAACCGAATTAAACGTACTCGCCAAAAAGAAGATATCTATGTGCAGACCCATGGTGATATCACCTTTGAAGGCATAGGCGGTTATAACAAAATTTACTCTGATGTTGCACACGGTAATATCAGCTTCTCCGGGGCTGGGGCTTACAATCAAATATCAAGAATCGGCGCAAATGAGGATTTTCTTAGTGAGGCGCTGGAATATGCAAAGGCTGGAGAGATAGTTTTAACCACCGCGACGATGGGAGGAAGTTGGATTCTGGAATCCCAGCCAGTGACCGGCATAAAGTCAACGAGAGAGCCTGATACTTATCTCTTCGCATTTGCTGATGAAATGTATACCAAAATCAGCAAAGTTCATCTTTTTAACGATCCTGAAACCGGTAAGCTCAATTATTATGCTACCTCTTGGTATAAAGAAGGTAAGCATCTTAAAAATCTTGCTTCAACGGATATATCTTCAGCTAATGGATTTACCAATCTAAACATCAATGATGCCTACCGCCTTTTTAATTTGGGTGTTGAACATCATCAATCCGTTACCATTCGTTCCGTTGAAGATAATGTCTCTGAAAACAAATGGATTATTTATGCCGGTGGAACAACGGTTAAAGCGGAAGATATCACGCTGCTCAATGCAAAAATGGAAGGGCAGGCGATTTGTGATAATGGTGAGAAAGTTGACGTTTCTGCGGTGAAATCGAACCGTCAACCGAACACTTATATGTATGCCAAATATTTGGGATCGCACACCAAAGTGGTGGTTGTTAAGTTGGAAAACGATCCAATTACGGAGGAGCTTAAATACTTTGCCTGTGCATGGTACAAGGCCGGTGATCATACGGGCAATTTAGCTGATGAAGACATTTCGCCTGCAAACGATTATTACGCTATCAGTGCCGATAGCTACATGCTAAGTCAGCTGCAATATAGTCTTGATACAACGATACGTCGGGCCTCTGATCGATTAGCACATACTGAAGAATACCGTCAGCAGGAGTTGGTAAGTGCGTTTGCCAAAAATGGTGCCAGTTCCGGTGACATTCAATTTAGCGGCGCAGGTGGTGGAAATGTGATTACTTCCAGTGTTACCCGTGGCAATGTCGATTTTTCAGGCGGAGGAGTTGCTAACATCATTGTAAGACATGGTGAAGAAGGGAATCTGACGTTTCATGGCGCTGGTTTAGCAAATGTTGTTGTTCATCAAAGCCTGCGGGGAGAAATGGATGTTAACGCTGGAGGTGCTGCGAACGTATTTGTACGAATCGGTGATGGCCGATATCTGGCCCATCTTTTGGCGGTTGGTAATATTTCGATTCATAAAGGCAACGGCAACAGCCGGGTAGTGATGCAGGGTGGTTACAATACGCACACACATATTGGTAATGGTAGAGCGAATTGGTCAGGTGCCGGTGGTTTTAATCTCATGGCCCAAAAGGGTAACGGCAATGTGTCCTCGGTGCTGGTGGGTGGCGCTAATGTGCTAACTAAGCTTGGTACAGGAGATATGGTTTCCGGCATGTTAGGGGGGGCCAACATTATCACACATATCAGTGATGATGTTGAAATGTCAGATACCAGGGTAATTGCATTAGGTGGCGCTAATGTTCTTACCAGGAAAGGGCTGGGCAATGTGTTGGCTGTGATGGGCGGTGGCGCAAACGTTCTAACCCACATTGGTAACGGTAATACGACGGGCGTTATGCTGGGTGGCGCCAATATTCTGACCAAAATAGGCAACGGCGATACGATGGGTACCATGCTGGGTATCGGTAACATTCTGACTCATGTCGGTGACGGTCAGACATTGGGTGTGATGGGGGCGGCGGGTAATATCTTCACTAAAGTTGGGGAGGGTAGCGCGATTGCCGCTATGATCGGCGCGGGCAACCTCTTTACCCATGTTGGCAAGGGTGATGCGTGGGCGTTGATGGGCGGCGCAGTAAACATCTTTACCAAAGTGGGTGACGGTGATGCGTTGTCACTGATGGTAGCTGTTGGCAATGTATTTACCCATATTGGCGATGGTACAAGTGTTGCCCTGATGTTGGCAAAAGGTAATATCGCGACCAAAGTGGGTAATGGTATGACTTTGTCAGCGATGATTGGTGAAGCCAATATCTTTACCCATGTAGGTGATGGTAATACTTTTGCTGCCATGATCGGTGGTGCCAATGTGCTGACGAAAGTCGGCAATGACCTGACAGCCGCCTTAATGATTGGCAAAGCCAATATCTATTCTCATACAGGTGATGGCACCAGTATCGGCTTGTTTGCCGGTGAACTGAATGTGATGACCAAAGTGGGTGACGGCATTACGCTGGCGGCGATGTTTGGCCAGGCCAATATCATGACTCACGCTGGTAATGGTCTGACGGGTGTCCTGGCGCTGGGTGAAGCGAATATTGTTACTAAAGTGGGTAATGACTTTATGGGGGTTGTTGCCACAGCGAAAGCTAACATCATCACGCATGTGGGCGACTCGGCAACTGCTGGAGTACTACTTAGCAAAGGTAATATTCTGACCAAAGTGGGGAATGGTACGACCATTGGCCTGCTTGTTTCCGATGTGGGTAACATTATGACTCATGTCGGCGATGGTACTACAGTCGGTTTCGCGAAAGGTAAAGCCAATATTATTACTAAAGTGGGGAAGGGGGCTGGGATTAACGCTGTCTGGGGTGAGGCTAATATTCTGACGCAAAAAGGTGATGGTGATCGTTACAACTTCGCGAAAGGTAAAGCGAACATCATGACTAAAGTGGGTGATGGACAAGAAGTTGCGGTTGTTCAGGGGGAGACCAATATTATCACTCATGCAGGTAGCGGTGATGATTATACCGGAGCCTGGGGCTCAGCGAATGTTATCACTAAGGTCGGTGATGGGCGCAATGTAGTGTTAGCTAAAGGTGACGCTAATATTGTGACTCAGGTGGGACAGGGTGACAGCTTTAGCGCTTTGTGGAGTAAAGGCAATATCGTTACCAAAGTGGGCGACGGTAAGCAGGTTACTGCGGCAAAAGGTCAGGCCAATATCACGACAACAGTAGGTAACGGCTTAAGTGTGAATACAGCTCACGGCGATTTTAACGTGAATACCAAAGTGGGTGATGGTGTTTCGGTTAATCTGGCATGGGGTCAGTACAATGTTAATGCCAATGTTGGAAATGGCCTGAATGTTGCGGTGATGAAAGGCAAAGGTAATGCCAATATCCATGTGGGTGATGGTTTGGGTATCAATGCTTCTTATGCACGTAATAACGTGGCGATTAAGCTTGGTAACGGTGATTTTTACAGCCTTGCAATTGCAGAAGGTCGCACCGAAAGTAATAAACTCGCTGCCTTCTTTGAAAATATCAAACAAACGGCATTAGGTGTAGGCGGCAGTCAAGCGATCAACTATCTGATTCAGGGGGATGAGGCCAACACGTCTGGCACGCATAAGGGTCGGGGTGCGATTAATGTTACCGAAGTCTCTGCTATTGACGGGTTTAAAATGGAGGAAATTGCGCCGTTAGGTTCGGATTTAAACAATCGCCTGAACGGTTCTGTGACAGAGATAGCAACACCTGATCTCGATAAGATTCATCGTTCATTAGATATTAACGAAAATTTTGATTCAGGCCAGAAAGCGAATCTGATCATCAATGGTAATTTTGAGCAAGGTAATCACGGCTGGTCAGCAACTAATGGTATTGAGACGTATCACTCAGCGAGTGCTTACGGTCTGGATAATGCAGGTCATGGAGAGCGAGTCAGTGAACTTGATGCAGATAAAAACACTACTATTTATCAGGACCTGCAAAACTTGTGCGAAGGAGAAGTGATTTTACTGAGCTTTGATTTTGCCAATCGCCCCAATGCTTATCTCACTAACAATGGTATGGAGGTTTTTTGGAACGGTAAATCTGTATTCTCAGCATCTGGAGATATCACTCAATGGCAAAATAAAACCCTGGAATTGACAGCAAAAACGGGTAATAACCGAATTGAGTTTAAAGGTACTGGTTTAAATGATGGGATAGGCTATGTTCTGGATAATATTGTTGCAAAATCTGAGAATTCCCGACAAGTCAATGCTGTTACCGAACATGCGAAACAGGATAGAGCGGCGCAAAATGCGTTAAATGATAAAGAAAAAGCTGAAGCAGATCGTCGCCTCCTGGAGCAAGAAAACGATAAACAACTGGCAGCGATTGCAGAAACACAATCTCAACTTAAATCAACAGATCAGACGGTGTTAAACACCAATGGGCAAGTGCAGCGTGATGCAGTGAAAGAAGAATCACAGGCAGTTACTGATGAGCTGATCTCGATGACTCAAGGTCTGGATGTGCTCAACGGCTATGTGAATCATCACGGCGAATCAGGTGACGAGTGGCGCAATCAATTTGCTGCCGGATTTCTGGGCAGTGTGCAGGATAAATTGGATTCTGCTAAGCATATTGCTCAGGAAAAAATAGCCAATGCGGAACGAATGGTTGCCGGTAACCATCAAGCAGTCAAAAAAGCGGTAGCAAAATCAGAGGTAAGCGTAGCGCAAAGTGAGCAACATCGTGCCAGCGTGAAACAAGATATTACGAAAGCGCAGATAAGGGCAGAATTAAGAAAGAAGGAGGCATCTTCACAACAACGGGTAGAAAAAGCTGAAAACGATGCCAATCTGGCCTGTCAGAATGCGGAAAAGCAGGGTAAGCGTGACATTGCTGTTGCCGGGGATAAAGTAGCTCAGGCACGAACCGACGCGCAAAGTGTGAAGCAAAGCGATAATACTAAACCGCAGCGTGTAGGGGCATCTGGTAGTGGTTTATCTGGCAAGGCTTATGAACCGACAGAGAGGGTAGAAACTGGCAGTCATGTTAATCCTGAATCTGTCGTACATGCCGATGGGCGATTCAGTACAGGATTGACAGAAGAAGATTTGGACGTGCTGAGAGAGGCGAAAGGAGCCATCAACCGATTGCAGATTAGTGCCAATTTCCGCTATGCGGTGAACAATCAATTCTCAGTAGAGAAAAACCATAAAAATCTATCGACAAATACGCCGATTAACAATAAAGAAAAAACATTACCCACAATATCGGTATCTGATAAACAAATCGCTAATTCTCAAAATCGTGATGTCATCAAGGGAGATGTGTTGCAAAAAATTGACAACAAAATCTTTGACTTCATGGCACATGGGAAAGAGCTGGAAGCTTATTCATTCCATTTCAGTCAGGGTGATAACTTGTTGGAGAAACTCGACAAGATTATTCCAGAAATTGGCAGTGTACTCCTGACTGACGGAAATAAGACGGAATCAAAATCACTGCGTAAAGGGTTATGTTTCGCTTTATCTGCTCGTTATTTGATGGAAGAACGAGTACATGGTTCAGGAGGGGGTAAAGCTTATATGATGTGGTTGAAGGATGCGGTTAAAGCTTACAGCGACACATCAGTGAATAAGAAAACTGATATTAACTCCATCGAATCCTCTTTGCTGACCCAATACCGTCGCCAAAATATTGGCCCGGTGATTGAAGATTTATTATCGATGCAGTACAGCCAGTCGATGGATAGTTCTACGGTTGCCGGGTATAACAAAGCTAACGCCGCTTATGGCGGAAAATTGAAAGCCAATGGATTGGCCGGGCCAAATATCCACGCTGCATTGAATTATGAAGCTGAAGGTTATGAGTCTGTCATGAGTAAGTTGCGCAATGTAAAAAAGTCGATTTACATGACATTTATGTCTGAAGATCATGCAATGTCAGTTGCTGTACATAAAGATGGAGCCCAAACAGTTTGGTCATTTTATGATCCTAACTATGGCGCTAAGTCGTTTGCCAATTACAATGATTTTCGCCGTTTTATGGACTCTTTCCATAAAGGCTACCTTAAAGCGTACTTCACGGGTTACAAATTCCAGGCGAGTGAAAAACCAGGCCAGAGTTTCTATGTTCAATTCAATAAATTTGAAAAGGGAACCATTGCGAAATATGACGGTGTTTGGAAACAGGCGCGGGAAGGCGAACAAGGCTACATACTGCGTGCTCTGAAAGAGCAAGGCAAGACTTTTACCTTGGGTTCAAATGTTACCGGACGCGTGGTGGATTACGGTGAGCGTGAAATAACGCTGGAAGTGACAACGAAACAAGGTAAGCAGAATAAGAAAATTCTGGTCGAAGTTGAGAGTAACAATTTTAAACAAGCTGCTGGTTTCGTGCAGTCGAATATCAACAAAATACTGACTTATCCGGCAGCGAACAAACTAATACTAAAAGCATCGGCTGATGGTGACGTGATATTCCCCGGGTTGGAAAAACTGTCATCAAATGACACTGTTAAAAACAAAAATGTAGAAAATTGGGAACATATTACTGTCACACCCCAAACGGATATTTGTGAAACCCGTTTCAGTGGTCAAGTTATTATTCAGCTGGAGGATGACCCGATAGTCGCTAAAGCGGCAGCTAATCTGGCGGGTAAACATCCAGATTCCAGCGTGATTGTACAACTCGATGCCGATGGTAAATACCATGTGGTTTATGGCAACCCATCCAAATTATCAGGCATATTACGCTGGCAGATTGTGGGTCATGGCCGTGACGGATCAGCGCAGAATAACACTCGCCTAAGTGGTTACAGTGCCGATGAACTGGCAGTAAAACTAAAACAGTTCAGTCAGGATCTTAAGCGGGCAGATAAACCTATCCATATCAGCATTGTGGGTTGTTCTCTGATCAATGATGACAAACGAGACGGTTTTGCCCGTCGTTTTATCATCGCCATGGATAAACAAGGTATTCGCAGCGATGTTTCTGCTCGCCGTAGCGAAGTGGCGGTTGATGTTAATGGCCGTAAATTTACCCGTGACCAGAATAACCAATGGGTCAATAACCTGCCTGATAACAAAATCATATTCAAATGGAATAAACAGAGTGAACTGATAATCAGTACAGAAAGAGTTGTTCGTGGTATTGATGAAAGTGATATCACCCTTTCTAAGGTAGGTTACACATCCGCTGATGCTGTGGCTAAAGGCGCGATTGCGGAGCATCATCGTGCTTTTACAGCGCCTAAAAAACGTAAGAATAATATTGAGATTGACACAAACGATAAACTGAGTCGCTCGCTCAGTTATTCAGGCAATATTCAGATAAATGTGGGTGAGGGTGAGTTTACTGCGCTCAATTGGGGAGCATCTAACGTAGGCGTTAAAGTGGGAGCCGGGGGTTTTAAATCACTGGCCTTCGGTGATAACAATGTGATGGTTCATATTGGCCATGGTGATAGCAAACGCAGCTTCGATATTGGCGGTTACCAGGCGTTTGAAGGAGCACAGATGTTTATTGGTAACCGTAACGTCAGTTTCAACCAAGGGCGAAGTAATGACCTAATCGTCATGATGGATAAATCCATTCCAACGCCACCGCTGGTCAATTCATTTGATGGTGCGGTTCGTGTTACTGGTGTACTGAAGTCGATTGCCCGTTCTGGTGAAGAGTGGAACTGGTTAGTGGCGCAAGATCAGCAGTGGACGCTATCTGGTGCGGAGAAGTTTGTGCAGGAAATGTCTGGCTTAGACCAAACCAGCAGTGTGGACTACAAAACACTGGTTAATCTGGATTCACAGCATGAGCGAAGTAGTCGTGGCTTGAAGAGTGACGCGGAAGCAACGTTGAATAAGAAATATTATCAGTGGCTAAGTGATAATAGTATTGACACAGGCAAAATGAGCCGCGCAAATAAATTCCTCCAGGCCAATCAGAAGCTGGCTTTCAACTTTGCTGTTGGCGGACGAGGGGCCGATATCCAGGTTACAACCGGTAACTGGAACTTAATGTTCGGTGACAATATTCAGTCGATTCTGGATATTAACCTGGGTTCACTGTTTGGTCTGATGAGTCAGCAATTCACGGCAACTGGGCTAATAAAGACCACTTTCACCTATAACCTGCAGGACCTGCCGCGTCAGCTTAAAAACAAATTACTTGGTCGGTTGTCGGGTGTCAGTGCAGATACCACCTTAGCGGATATCTTTGGTGTGGATTACACCGCAGAGGGGCAAATAGTTTCCCGTACAGGTGAGCCTGTTGATGGCGAGGCTATTCTGCGAGAGATGTTGGAAGTGATAGGGGAATTTGGCGGTAATCAACTGAAAGTCCTCACTAACCCAGAGAAATTGCTTGATGGTTTGCGAGCAGGCATAGATATGGGGTCAGATGGTGTCAGGTCATTTGCTGAAAGTCATGGGCTGATAGAGAAAACGTCTGATGAAAACCGGGAACAGGGAGCTTCGGTTGTTATTCACAACAGAGAGGATGTTCAGGTTAGCGACAACTCAGAGCGTATATTTGGCTTTAATTCACTGAATTTGCCTAACCTGTTTGCGACGATGTTCAGTCAAGATAAGCAAGCAGAAATGCAGTCATCAGTGGCTAATTTAAAAGAAAATTTAACGACAGATTTGCTTAACATGGAGCAAAAAACTTTTGATTTCCTGCGTAACAGCGGTCATCTGCAAGAGGATGGTGACATCCATATATCGCTGGGCAACTATAACTTCAACTGGGGTGGTGACGGAAAAGATCTCAGTGCTTATCTGGGCGATAACAACAACTTCTGGGGTGGTCGTGGCGATGATGTTTATTACTCGATGGGTACCTCCAACATCTTTGCGGGCGGTGAAGGGAATGACATGGGCGTCCTGATGGGGCGTGAAAACTGGATGTTTGGCGGAAATGGTAATGATACCGCCGTGGTAGCCGGACGGATTAACCAGGTTTTTATGGGTGAAGGTAATGATCAAGCCTTTGTCTTTGGTGAAGGTGGTTTTATTGATGTGGGTAACGGGCAGGATTACGTTGTCGCTTCCGGTAACTACAACCGGGTGGATGCCGGGGCCGGTCAGGACTATGCGGTGACCATCGGCAATAACAACCGGGTTGATTTAGGTGAAAGCGATGACAGTGCCAGAGTGTTTGGCAACGATAACCGAATCGATGGCAGCACGGGTAACGATGAGATCAAACTAATGGGCTACCATGCGGTGATTAATGGCGGAGAAGGTGATGATCACCTGATAGCCGCTGAGATTTCGAAGTTCAGCCAATTTGATGGTGGTGATGGTCAGGATTTGTTAGTGCTGGGTGGTTATCAAAACAGCTTCCGGGGTGGGGCAGGTGTAGACAGTTTTGTGGTCAGTGGTGAAGTGATTGATAGCCGGGTTAATGATATCAACGCAGAAGATATCATTCTGTTGCACAATATTGACTGGAAAAACCTGTGGCTCCAACGCAGCGGATATGATTTGGTGCTGTCGGTGAATCGTCATCCCAGGGATAAAACTGCTCAAAGCGTATTTGAATCAGTGGGATCAGTTACCTTTGATAATTACTTTAATGGTCATCGAGCTAAATTGGTGGCACAGAGGGGTAATGAAAACGCATTAGGTGAGAGTGAATTTACCGCATTTTCGGATAATCTGGTTGATTTTCTAATCCAGACAATGAGCAGTTTTGCTCCGACAGCGGGTGATAATGGTTTTATTGAAGGCTTGGACAGTAAAGCGAAAATCGCCATAGCGACCGCATGGACTGATGCAGCGATGGGTAAAGGGAAATTTGCTTAATTAACCTGAACTTTGCTTGCGGCCAAATTTGCAAAAGTCTTCCTGTTGACATCCTCCCCCTCTTGAGTCACGAAGTGCGAAAGTGGGGGAGGATGTCAAAACTCTGGGATAAAATAATGAAGTGGCTCACAGAGTAGGTGAGCCGTTCTTTATCATTATCATTAACTAACTGATTTTTTGTTTCTCACATGATCCTACATCAGTGTTCAGAAAACGATGAATTGCTCTTAAAACTGCATCTGGTTTTTCTGAATGAACCCAATGACCGCAACCAGCAATAACCCAAGCTTTAGCTTGTGGAAATTGTCTGATAATATCATCACGATACTCTTCCTGAATATAAGGAGAGAGTCCACCACGAATAAACAGAGCAGGGTGAGGCCATGCGGGAATTTCTTGCCAGCCGATAATTTTTTCATATTGATTGATTAATATTGGCAAATTGAATTTCCATTTTCCCTGACGGAATGATTTCAGTAAAAACTGAATGACACCTTCTTCCTGAATATCTTCTCGCATAACTTTAATGGCATCTTGGCGGGTTTTAATTCCCGCTTCTGTGACTTTATTCAAAGCCGTAAAGATCTTATCATGGCGGCGAGCTTGGTAGGCAACTGGTGCTATATCAATAAGAATAATTTTTTCTATCCGCTCTGGTGCTAATGCGGTCATTGTCATTGCGATCTTACCACCCATTGAATGACCGATAATAATGGCAGACTGCATTTTCAGATGATCTAGCAGAGAAATAATATCTTGAGCCATATTGTGATAATCGATGTTATCGATCCATGGAGATGAACCGTGGTTGCGTACATCAACTTGAATGACTGGATGGTATTGCTGTAAATCACGGGCTAAGACGCCAAGATTATTTAGATCACCAAACAACCCGTGAATCAATACAACAGGCGTGGTAGAGACCGGATTTTCCGGTGCTTGCATATGATAATTTAACTGGCTGTCTAACTTCATGATGAAAAATTTTTCCTCTGAGTATTAAATGTCATGCCACATATCGTCATGGGATATTGTTGCTTAAAGGGCAAAGAAGCAAACAAAATGCAATTATAGTTAATAATCTTTTTTAATTAAATTGTTCCTAAAGCGTTCAATGTGTCAAAAAATTGTTAATTTTCCAGCAATTATACTTAATAGATTGAAAAATAAAGATTCTTCAGGTAACTGGTATTTTTAAATAGAAAGTTTTAAATAACTTGTGAGATGATTGTCGATTCAGTCACTTTAGTGTGGTTATTTATTGTGTATTTATGTGATCTATATCTTAGAAAATTGTATATTGGTTTTAATTTTTTGTGAAAAAATGATAGTAATTTACGTTATATTCTGTGCAAATGAATATATAAGTAAAATTAAACAACAATCATACTGTTCTAATAAGAATAAATAGAATCTGGTTTTACACTATGGATTAGGGAATTAAGAAGTGAAAAAAAATTTACTAAAAAGTCTTTATTTTCAAGTTTTGGTTGCAATAACTGTCGGTATTCTTTTGGGTCATTTCTATCCTGAGCTTGGGGAAGAAATGAAGCCATTGGGTGATGGATTTGTAAAATTGGTTAAGATGGTTATTGCCCCTGTTATTTTCTGTACTGTTGTGACAGGAATTGCAGGTATGGAAAGCATGAAAGCTGTTGGTAAAACAGGCGCTATTGCATTGATATATTTTGAGATAGTTAGCACAATTGCTTTGATTATTGGGCTGATAGTTGTCAATGTCATGCAGCCTGGTGTGGGGATGAATATTGATCCATCCACGTTAGATGCTAAGGCGGTATCTATGTATGCAGAGAAGGCGTCTGAACAAGGCATAATCGCATTCCTGCTTGATGTTATTCCGCACAGTGTGATAGGGGCATTTGCCAGTGGTAATATTTTGCAGGTTTTATTATTTGCGGTGTTATTTGGCTTTTCACTTCATCATTTAGGCGATAAAGGAAAACCAATCTTTAATATTATTGATGGTTTCTCTCATGTGATATTCGGTATTATCAATATGATAATGCGATTAGCTCCTCTGGGGGCTTTTGGCGCAATGGCATTTACCATCGGGAAATATGGTGTTGGTACATTAATTCAATTAGGACAATTAATCGTTTGTTTCTATATCACCTGTATTCTTTTTGTCATCTTTGTTTTAGGATCAATAGCAAAAGCTACAGGATTTAATATCTTCCGGTTTATTAATTACATTAAAGAAGAATTATTAATCGTATTGGGCACATCATCTTCTGAATCGGTCTTGCCTCGTATGTTAGATAAAATGGAGAAGGCAGGATGTCAGAAATCTGTTGTTGGCCTGGTGATACCGACAGGATATTCATTTAATCTGGATGGTACTTCTATTTATTTGACAATGGCAGCTGTGTTTATTGCGCAGGCAACAAATACTCATATGGATATTGTGCATCAAATAACATTATTAGTTGTGTTACTTTTATCCTCTAAAGGTGCTGCTGGCGTGACCGGTAGTGGATTTATTGTATTAGCGGCAACAATTTCTGCTGTTGGGCATTTACCATTAGCAGGGCTGGCGTTAATTCTGGGCATAGATCGTTTCATGTCGGAAGCAAGAGCCTTAACAAACCTAATTGGCAATGGGGTTGCAACTATCGTAGTAGCAAAACGTTGTCGTCAGCTTGATGAGGCTAAATTAAACCAAGTGTTGAATGCCAAATAAGTTAATGAGTTGGTTTTAACTTATACCGATGATAAATTCGGCCTTTAGGCCCAATGCTTTTCAGCTAACGCTATAATAAACTCATTGATAAGTTAGCGGTTCGGGAAAACCGGGTCAGATAATGATTCGGTTTTCCTGTTATTGAACGGGGATAGTTTAGCCTGAAAATAACCGGTTTGTGGGTCTGCCTTCACATCCAGACGCAATCCATTATAAGTTGGTACTTTAAAAGGCGACATATTGGAATCTAAACGATATTCAAGACAATCTTTTGAAATATACTCTGCGGATACATACGGTTGTGTGTATTTGGGTGCCACCCCTTCTACGGTGATCCACTGATTTTCTTTAGGAGGGGAAATAGGGGCATCCGGGTCAGCACAACCTGAGATTAATGTGGCTAACAAAACCAATAAATATGGCTTGATATTTATCATGGTTAGTTTTCCTCGATCCCTATAGAAGTGACGCTATTTTATCTTCCAGTAGTCTATTGTTTGGCGATTAAGGTCAATTCGCCCATCCGGGTATTCAACCCACTCCTTCCCTTTAGTAATAGTTATTTTCGGCATTTTGGTTTCATCCAGTTTAGGTTTATAGGTAATTCTCCATTTAGCGCCTGATACTAACCTCAATCTAAAGGGATACATATCAACCTTACCCTGCAAGAATATGCTCTTCGGGAATTTTTCAGATATTTCCAAAACAGGATAAATAACCGGTCTAAAGTCAATAGTATTTAATGCCGCGATTTCGCTAATATTCGTCTGGGCTGCATCATTGATAAATGCGGTTAAACCAGTTCCCGTATACGGCACAGCATCTTTTACCAAATGGCGTACATCGGTATACCCCACTGCCACAGAAGCTTGATTGATTTTCCATTTACACCATCCTCCACCATTGAAAGGTAATTTCGCCTGAAAATAACCGGTTTGCGGATCAGCTTTTACATCCAAATCCAACCCATAATAAGTCGGCACCTTATAAGGTGACATGCCTGCATCCAACTGATATCTAAGACAGTCTTTTGAGATATACTGCGCGGACACATACGGTTTGGTATATTTCGGTGCGATCCCTTCTACGGTAATTAACTGTTCCTTTCCGGCAGATGAAAAGGGAAAAAGCCAGTTAAAAAAGGTATCGCCTAACGCCCAGTAAATAAAAGAGAGAAATAATAAGAGCAACGTTATTTTCAATATCTTCATACTGATAGTTCCTTCTTATCGCAGTAATGTTGTAAGGCCAGTGTGCCTTGTTCTTCCTGTTGGCTGACGGTCAGTGATTTTATTAACTGTTTGTCCATATCCAGAAAATAGAGATTACGATAATAAATGTTGTCAGGGATAAGCATCTTATCATTATCCATTTTCGCCTTAAATTGACGCTGACTGTCCTGATAGGCCGTAATCTTATCCGGTTCGCATAACTCTCTGAGGCGCTCATCAATATAACCCGCATATTTATACGAGCTATGATTAGAAAAGCCAAATCCCCCTTTTAAATCAGCCCCTCTGTTTTCAACAAACAGTTTATCTTTTTCTTGTTGACTGAGCTGATTAAATAACGCATTTTGCCGCTCACCGGCCAGAGAAAAATCCTTTTCTGTTTCCGGGTTTAATTCAGGAATTAAATACAGCTTGGTGGTGTTATTCAATATTTCTTCAGTCACACCCGTTATAAAGGGGACATTCCTGGCGGAAATCAGCCATTCCGGGCAACTGTTGGCTTGAAAAAAATGAACAACCTTACCATGATGTGAATAGATTTCTTTACTGTCAGTCGCTTGTTTAATAGCTTTAACAATCGGTGACGGTGGCAACAATTTTATCATTGCCCATTCATACCCCGCCGGCACCCAGTAATTAAAAAATCTATTATCCATATCCTGTTCAAAAGGCACCGAAGGGATCGGGTCATCTTCATTTACATGACGATAGTGGATAATGGCAGACAATTCCTCTACCGCACTGCGGGTCAATGTTCTTGGCATCCCATAACTGTAGAGACAAGGATTATGTTCTTTCAGTTGTGCGCTGTGCAATAATGCCAACGCGCCCCCCAAACTATGGCCACAAATAAATAATCGTTTGTTTGTAACCAAATTGGTGATATCTCGAAACACTGTTTTAGTTTTAGTTTTATCACTGGGAACGATTAACCTCCCACCCAGATTAAATGCCCCCCAAAACCCTCTATGCACTTTGCCGTGATGAATAAACTCACTGCATAATGCTTTGTCATCATCGCAGCTTAAAGCCAATGGTTGGAAAGTGGCATCAGTCAAGTAATTTTCCAGAGTAACCGTACCCCGCCAACTGATAATCACATCTTTCTTACTGGCAGCATAAAACAGTTTGGTATCACCCTGTTTATTATCCCCTGCTTGTGAATCAATAAACTCCACCTGAGTATAACGTTCACTAAACGGCACATTATAAACCACAGGGGTCGCCGATGCTTTTTCCACCTGATAAGGCAATTTCGAGACATCCACCATCTGCCGGTTAAAGAAATGGGGCACTGAGCCTTCAACATTGACATCCCCATCAGCGTAGGCTAGCACGCTCATCAAACACTGATTATAGGCATTCACAATGGAATACTCTTTCTGATGATGCAACAGCAAAACCCAGGCCCGAAACGGACACACTTCCAGTACATACCGCTGATTTAACGGATGGACTTGATAGCCTTTTGGTTCCGGATCAGGAAAATGATAAGGCGGTGGAATGTCTTTAGGATCATTCCAATCCTTAATCATCGGCAACCCATCACTAATCTGCCCAATCGTCACGTAGCGATATTGATGGCCTTCGGCTTCCGCTTTTGGTTTCACTACCGACGCCTCTTCACCGCGGATTTCTCGCAATGGCCGTTGTTCCATCTCATCAGCCAGCGATTGGGCATGGATATACAATTTCACGGGATAAGCTGACAGATCTTCTTCCCGGAGTACCCCGAAACCATCTGTCCTCCCACGGCGCACATGATTCGGTAGTCCTCTGCTTATCAGGCCATAAGGCATATTGACCAAGGGTTTCCCTTGTTCATCCACCAACTGAAATTCAACCCAGTGTTTCAGTATCCTACAATCAAAACATTCTAGCGGATTTAATGTACTCATCAGTGTTGTTTCCTTTGCTTGCTATTACATATAGGCGCGCAGCCCAAACATCATGTTCTGAAAGTCCCACAAGACTTCCCCCGTCTGGCTATCAATCACTTTCATCATCAGAAAAGTCTCTGCACTGATGAAACCAACATAGATATCCCGCCAGAAATGGAAATGATGGATTGCGTCACCAAAGAAATAAGGTAGTAAAAATCCTATCCCACAGACAAAAAGCCGTGAGAATAGTGAGTTGAATGACAGGAATACAGAAATGTATCCCTATCGATTAATCCCTTTGGACAAAGGGAACGGAGTTTAAAAATTCCCTCATACTGACCATATGATGGAACTTAAGTTATGATTATTAAATCATCACAAAATGGCAAGAAAAATTTTCATTTTTTTAATTTACGAACAGTAAATTTTGTAAGAAAGTGTTACAAACTCAATAGAGATTGAGTTATCGGCAATCTTATATAAGGATAAAATGATAAAAATAACTTATTTCTAAGATAACACAGCTGGCATTAAATACCGGAGATATTGGCTATCTTACCCAACCCGTTGTTGACCGATTTCCTATTAGACATAGATAATGCCCTGATGATTCAATTGAGTCTGAATGGTATGGGGGGCGTTAGTATAATGCACTATCCAGCTGCTAATATCGTAAATTTATATATCCACCGTTGGGAAATTATTGAGAAATGAAACAACATTGATTGAATAACAATTTCACCCCACGAAGTAATCAACCCGCCTTGGTTTCCTAAGCTACGAACGTGTAAATAAATTTTCTATAGTGTTAACTGACAACAGTGTTAACTGACAACAGTGTTAATTGATATTTCATTCGGATTTTTTATTTCCACAGAGGAGGTTCATTCATAACGATAAATAAAGAATATAAAAATATCTTTATTCATCATGAAAAACAGTTTATTTTTAGATTACGTTTTTGGTCTAGCTTTAGAATTCGAAAACACCCACTATATTATTTTCCGTTTAAACCATAATTCGTCCAAAATGGCGTTGTGACTCCAGACTTGTCTATCACTATCTGGATCCGTATTTTTGTCAGCTTGAATGGCATATTATAACCTGCATTTATTATTTTTACTTTTCTGACAAATCAGACGAGCAAGATAAATAACGAATGTCTGTAATGAATCCTTTTTATCGTTTTTTGGCTGCAGAGTGACCAAATGCTCATTGCCACTTGGATTCTGCTTACTCTCCAGCAGTTTCGAAAGGTAGTTGAAGCTGCTAGAGATTTGTGTTGGTTATATTTTCTGAAATTTTATGTAACTAATTGATTTGTTTTAGATGAAAAGAGTCTATTTTGTTATGTTGTTTTTCACACGGAAATACTTTTAAGTTATTGAAATTTTACTTGTTTTGTTTTCCCTATTTATACTTTATAATCCGGCTAAATTTTTTATTTAGAACAGTACTGGATAGAAATGAAAACAATAGAAGTTGATGAAGACCTTTACCGCTATATTGCCAGCCACACACAGCATATTGGTGAAAGTGCATCTGATATTTTACGGCGAATGCTGAATTTTAACGCCGAACAGCCAGTACAAAGTGCACAGCCTGCTAGCGCTGTGGAGCAAGTGCCAGTAGCCCGCCCGCGTGATTCTGTTCGTGTTATACGCGAATTACTACTTTCAGATGATTATTCTGAGAAGAAAAAATCAGTTGAGCGCTTTATGCTGATCTTATCCACGTTATATAGCCTGAACAGCGAAAGTTTTTCTCAGACTACCGATGCAATGCATGGCCGTACCCGGGTTTATTTTGCCGGTGATCAACAGACATTACTTGCCAGTGGTAAACAAACTAAACCACGTCACATTCCAGGTACACCTTTTTGGGTAATTACTAACACTAATACCGACCGTAAGCGTAGTATGGTTGAGCAAATTATGCAGGATATGAAATTCTCAGCCAATCTTATTGAAAAGGTGTGTGGCACGATTTAACTGATTAAAGCTGCGCTGCGAAATAGGCAAAGCGGTGCAGCTATCCAGGAGAAATTAAAGTGGCAATTCATTCGCGAGCGGGGCAGCTTACCCGCCAAAGTGATTTGATAAACGTAGCGCAACTTACATCACAGTATTACACCTTACATCCTCAGCCAGAAAATCCGCGGCATAAGGTTAAATTCGGGACATCCGGCCATCGTGGCAGCTCTCAGCGTAGTAGCTTTAATGAAGCCCATATTTTGGCAATTGCTCAGGCAATAGCAGAAGTTCGCCAGCAACAGGGGATAAATGGTCCTTGCTACGTGGGTAAAGATACCCATGCTTTGTCAGAAGCGGCTTTTATTTCTGTGTTGGAAGTACTGACGGCTAACCATGTAGATGTGATTGTGCAGGAAAATAACGGCTTTACCCCAACGCCTGCAATTTCTCATGCCATCCTCTGCTATAACCGCCAGAGGGGAGAGCTGGCTGATGGAATTATTATTACGCCATCCCATAATCCACCAGAAGATGGCGGTATTAAATATAATCCGCCTAATGGTGGTCCCGCAGATACTGATCTGACTGCAATTATTGAACGTCGTGCTAATGAGTTGCTTGAAGAAGGTCTGAAAAGCGTTAAACGTCTGCCATTTGCCCAGGTATTGAGTAGCAAATATCTACACCAGCAAGATTTAGTGGAGCCGTATGTTGCTGCGCTTGGGGATGTGGTTGATATGGCCGCTATCCAGAAGGCGGGATTGAAAATCGGCATTGATCCTTTAGGGGGTTCCGGTATTGCATTCTGGCAGCGTATTGGTGAGTACTACCATTTAGATTTGACGTTGGTTAATGATCAGGTAGATCAAACATTTCGCTTTATGCATCTGGATCACGATGGTGTCATTCGTATGGATTGCTCGTCCCCTTGGGCAATGAGCGGTTTGTTGGCAATGCGTGATAAGTTTGATCTGGCTTTTGCAAATGATCCTGATTATGACCGCCACGGTATTGTGACCCCTGCAGGGTTAATGAACCCAAATCACTATCTGGCAACAGCAATAGATTATCTGTTTCGCCATCGTCCGCAGTGGTCAGCAAATGTCGCGGTAGGTAAGACCCTGGTTTCCAGTGCAATGGTTGATCGCGTCGTGGCCGATTTGGGACGTGAATTAGTGGAAGTTCCGGTTGGTTTCAAGTGGTTTGTTGACGGCCTACATAAAGGTGAATTGGGCTTTGGTGGTGAAGAGAGTGCGGGCGCTTCTTTCCTGCGTTTCGATGGGACGCCATGGTCCACGGATAAAGACGGCATTATCTTGTGCTTGCTGGCGGCAGAAATGACGGCAGTAACAGGGGAAAATCCACAGCAGCGTTACAATAAGTTAGCTGCCCGTTTCGGAACGCCAAGCTACAGCCGTATTCAGGCACCGGCCAGTCATCAGCAGAAAGCGTTATTGTCCAGATTGTCGCCAGAAATGGTGAAAGCAGACAAGCTTGCCGGTGATCCAATCACCGCTCGGTTGACGAAAGCTTCTGGTAATGGAGCATCAATCGGCGGCTTGAAAGTGATGACAGAGAATGGTTGGTTTGCCGCCCGTCCATCAGGGACAGAAGAAGCTTATAAAATTTACTGTGAAAGTTTCCTTGGCCCTGAGCATAGGGAAAAGATTGAACAGGAAGCATTGAATATTGTTAATCAGGTTTTTGCTGCTGGTTAATATATTATTCAATTAAAAAATCCGCAATTGACTGTTGTAATAGTTTTTGCGGATTTTTATTTAAATTGATAATTCGTTTCGGTTAGTAGATATTTTAATTTTGTTGGATGGTTTCCAGTTTTTTTTGCCGATGTTTCATCTAATGAGTAAATAATCATTACGCGTATTCAATTGTGAATCAGATTTCGTTTTCTATTTTTCTATTTTTAAAAAAATCAAATATACCAGATTAGAAAAATATTTACTGTGAAAACATTCATTATGGTCTGGAAGAAAGCATGATATTGATAAGTAATTACTTCTTGAATTTATTAATAAAGTTTAGATAATAACTGCTTTTACTGTATTGGAATACGCTAATGTATAATCTTATTGCTACAGATCTTGATGGAACGCTTTTACTTCAAGGGGACACGATTGGTAAGTTTACTCGCCAGGTGTTGACTGATTTATCAAAGATGGGCAAGCAAATAGTGTTTGCTACCGGCAGGCATCATACGGATGTGAATTCCCTTGTTGATGGTTTTGATATACCGGTACATTTGATTACTTCTAACGGTGCCAGATTAACAACGGCTTGTAGGAACTTAGATATCAGACAATATCTACCGAGCCACATCGTAAAACAACTGATTGAAGAGACACAGGCGGATAATGATTTAGTGATCAATATGTATTGTGGTTCTCAATGGTTAACCAGTGAAATACACCATAGTTTCAGTGACTTTAATCAGAATGATAATTTTAGTCCCATAGTCAGATCAGCTGATGAAATGCCTTGTGAGATGGTTGAGAAAATTTTCTTCATTCATAAGAGAAGAGATCATGATGAGTTGGTTAAATTAGAACATCATTTAATTAATCTGTTTTCTGATAGTACTAATATCGCCTTTTCATTCCCTTGGTGTCTGGAGGTCATGGATAGCGTTGTTTCCAAAGGATGGGCTTTAACTCAGTTAGCTGAATTTCTTGGCATTCCAATCAGTCAAACTATTGCGTTTGGCGACGGAATGAATGATGTGGAAATGCTTTCAACGGTGGCTAAGGGTGTGGTAATGGGAACGGCGCATGATAGGGTTAAACAAGCGCTTCCTCACGCTGATGTTATCGGTTCTTGCCACGAAGAATCCGTAGCCCATTATTTATCTGAAAATATGTGTCAACATAGAATAGCTAATTTAAGCTGAGCCTCTATTGAAAAGGAAGTTAATTGCCTGAGGTACGAGCTGAGTTTGCATGGAAACTCAATTCGTACCTCAGGCATTAAGGCATAAAACGATAGCCAACGCCGGTTTCCGTGAGCAAATGTTTTGGTCTGGTTGGGTCGGTTTCCAGTTTTTGTCGCAGATGCCCCATATATATCCGCAAATAATGGTTATGTTCGACATAGTTAGGCCCCCAAACCTGATTCAGTAGCTGGCGTTGGGTGAGTACTTTGCCGCTATTTGCTAATAATTCGCCCAGCAAACGGAACTCAATGGGAGTCAGATGTAATTCTTTATCGTTTTTAGTTATCCGGCGATTAACGAGATCGACAGTGACATCAGAAAAATGAACGATAGACTCTTCTTGATTGGTTCTGGCAAAACGTCGCAAAGCGACCCGGACTCTTGCTAACAATTCACTAATGCCAAAGGGCTTACTGAGATAATCATCAGCGCCGGCATCCAGTGCCGCCACTTTAACGGTTTCTGTATCACGGGCAGAGAGAACAATAACCGGAATTGAACTCCATTGGCGCAGATCGCGGATCAAATTAATGCCATCACCATCGGGTAATCCCAAATCAAGAATAATCAGATCAGGTTTACGGGTTCCTGCTTCAATCAGACCTCGTTTCAGCGTATCACTTTCAAATACACGACAACCTTCACCTTCCAGCGCTAGCCGAACAAAGCGCCGGATCTCTTTTTCGTCCTCAATAATTAAGATGGTACTGTTGCTGGTAATAGTCACATCTCCTCAGTGATTTCTTCAATTTCAGGTGGTTTCTCTAACGGTAGAACAAAGTGAAAGCTTGCTCCACCTTTTTCGTTATTGGCAGCCCAAATATTTCCACTATGGATTTCAATAATTGCACGACAGATTGCTAATCCAAGGCCGACTCCAGGAATGGCTGATTCTTTGCGGGCGCGGGAAAATTTATCGAAAATTGATTGTTCCTGTTGTGGTGGAATGCCGTTCCCTGCATCCCAAACTTCAATGTGAATCTGATTTTTTTCTGTTGTTGCCTTAATGCCCAGTGGTGTTTGTTCCGCTGTATATTTGATGGCGTTTTCTAATAGATTGATAAAAACCCGTTCCAGTAAACTGCCATCACAGTGCAGCAGTAAGCCCGATGGTAGGGAAACGGTGACCGGGTGACGGTTGAGCGCATATTCTAGTGAACGCAAGGTACTGCCGACGATCTCTTCCAGTGATTGCCATTCCAGATTGAGTTGAATGCCCCCGGATTGGATACGTGCCATATCCAGCAAGTTGTTGACCAGACGGGAAGTACTGAGAATTTGCTGACGAATTTGATTCACTTGCTTAGTGTGCGGAGAGCCTTCAGCAGATAAGTCTAGCATCAAGATTTCTGCCTGGCCGAAAAGCACCGTCAGAGGGGTACGTAAATCGTGTGAAAGTGCTGCCAGAAGTGAGTTACGTAACTGTTCCCGCTCTGTGTCCAATTTAGCCGATTCTGCCTGGCGGGAGAGTTGTAATCTTTCTAGTGCGTTGGCAATCAATCGGGTAAAAGTTTGTAGTAATCGCTGTTGCTCAGGGATAAGTAGCTGACGTAAATAGGCGGGTTCAATAGCCAGTACACCAAAAGTCTGTGAAGGTGTTGCCACCGGCAGTAATTGATAAGGCACGCTGGGCAAGGTATCGGTTCCCGCGCCCGCGGGTTGGTTCTTATCAAAACTCCATTTCGCAATGGCATCATCAATCAACATATGACCGCCATTATTTGTCGTGAGCTGGCGCAATTCACCATCATCATTGGGTAAAAATAGGCCGGTTTTAGCCTGAAAACCATTAGCCAGGAAATGGTAGCTGGTTCGGGCAATATCCTCTTCATTCAATGTTCGGCTAAATTCGCGGGTCATTTCATACAGATGCCGGGTTCGTTGTTCGCGGTAACGGGCAATGCGCGCCTGATATCTGATTCCAGCTGTCAGGTTTCCTACCACGACACCCACTATCAGCATGACGGTAAAGGTCAATAGATACTGCATGTCCGTGACAGCAAGAGACCAGTGCGGTTGGACGAAGAAAATATCGAAACTGATGACATTAATAAAAGCGGCAAAGACTGACGGCCAGCGCCCATAAAATAGCGCGATAATAACGACGCCAAGCAGATAAAGCGTGACAAGATTAGCTTTATCAAGAGTTAGCAGAAGAGTACGGGAGAACAAGGTGATAAGTGCGCAGAGGATGATAGCAGCCAGACAACCTTGAATTTGCCCTTGCCATTTTTCACTGACAGGGCGGTTGTCCAATTCTTTATCCCATTGGCTACGATCTTCCAGAGCGACAATCACCAAATCCAAATCTGGACCCAGTTTTCCTAATCGGTCAGCAAAACCAGGCAGCCATTTCCAGTCAAACAGCTTCAGGCGGGATTCACAGCGACGGCCTATCAGAATTTTGCCAAGGTTATGTTCTCTTGCGTAACGTAATACTGCTTTTTCTTTGTTTGGATCGGAGAGTGTCGCTGTTTCTGCTCCCAATTCATGCGCTAGTCTGAGCGCTTTTAAAATGGTTCGCCGTTTGCTTTCAGGCAATTGGTGCAGTTTTGGCGTTTCAACATAAATTGCATGCCAGATACAACCTAGCCGCGCGGCAAGGCGGGCGGCGGTACGGATCAGTTTTTCATTACCAGAACTGTGACCGATGCATAGCAGAAGATTATCGCGGGTATGCCAGACTGGTTCACGTCCTTGTGTATCGCGGAAAGCGCGCATTTGATCATCAACGCGATCAGCAGTACGACGTAAAGCCAGTTCCCGTAATGCAATCAAATTTCCTTTACGGAAAAAATTCTCAATAGCGCGTTCTGCCTGGCTGGAAATATATACCTTGCCTTCATTAAGTCGCTGGCGCAGATCATCGGGCGGCAAATCAACCAACACAATTTCATTCGCTTGATCAAAAATATGATCAGGAATGGTTTCTCTGACCCGGATGCCGGTAATGTCACCAACGACATCATTAAGGCTTTCCAGATGCTGAACGTTAATGGTTGTTAGCACATCTATTCCAGCCTCAAGTAATTCTTCAACATCCTGCCAGCGTTTGGGATGGCGGCTGCCTTGAGGATTACTGAAGGCCAGTTCATCCATCAGAATGATAGCCGGATGGCGGGCAATGGCGGCATCAAGATCAAAGACGGTGGTTTTCCGTCTCTGGTAGTGCATCTGTTTAGGTGACAGCTGTGGTAGACCATCAAGCAAAGCGGCAGTTCCCTGCCGCTCATGAGTTTCTACCACACCGATAACCACATCCAGCCCTTGTGCACGTAATCTATGAGCTTCTTGTAGCATGGCATAGGTTTTCCCCACGCCAGCGCAGGCACCAAAAAATATTTTTAATTTACCGCGCTGTTTCTCATTAACCAGTGTCAGTAATTCATCGGGGTCAGGACGTTGTGGTTCGTGTTGATCCATATTCCAACCTTACTGTTGTTTCTTTTGCAAATTATCCAGAGCAAGATTGAGTTTTAACACATTAATAACCGGTTCACCGAGAAATTCTGATGGCGGTGTTTCCGTATTATTTCTGATTAACTGTTTTATCACTTCAACGGGTAAATGGCGTGCATCAGCGACTCGTTGGGCTTGAAAGTTAGCTGCTGCGGGTGAGATGTGGGGATCAAGGCCACTCCCGGATGCTGTCACCAGATCGACTGGTACCGGAATGTCTGGTTGGCGGTTAAATTTGCGCAGTTGCTCAACTCTATATTTGATTTCATCAGCCAGTATTGGATTAGAGGCAGACAAATTGCTGCCACCGGATGACGATGTGTTGTAAGGGGTGCCTACGGTAGCGGAAGGGCGCCCTTGAAAATAGATATCTTTCGTGAAGGGTTGACCAATCAATTCAGAGCCAACTACCTGACCATTTTGTTCCACCATGGAACCTTGAGCTTGATAAGGAAACATCAGTTCTGACAAACCCGTTGCCAGCAATGGATAAGCTACGCCAGTAATCAGAGTCAGGAATATCAACAATACAACAGAAGAACGTAACCAAGTCATTTTCATCACCTTTATTTAAATATCAGCAAAGTCAACAACATATCTATCAGTTTGATGCCGATGAAAGGCGCTATCAGACCACCCAGACCATAAATCCACAGATTGCGACGCAAAAGTGACAATGCATGCATTGGCCGATAGCTGACACCTTTCAGAGCCAGTGGGATCAAAAACACAATAATCAGTGCATTAAAGATAACGGTCGATAAAACCGCCGAAGTAGGTGAATACAGATGCATGATATTCAAGACATTTAATTGTGGATAAGTGACGGCAAACGCCGCCGGGATAATGGCAAAATATTTTGCAATATCGTTGGCAATACTGAATGTGGTCAGAGAACCTCGTGTCATTAGCATCTGTTTACCGATATGAACTACCTCAATGAGTTTGGTTGGGTTGGAATCTAAATCCACCATGTTGCCGGCTTCTTTGGCTGCCTGAGTACCTGAATTCATGGCAACGGCAACATCAGCCTGCGCAAGTGCAGGCGCATCGTTAGTTCCATCGCCGGTCATGGCGACCAAACGGCCTTCGGATTGATATTGGCGGATAAGGGCCAGTTTGGCTTCGGGGGTCGCCTCAGCAAGAAAATCATCCACACCAGCTTCAGCGGCAATAGCCGCTGCGGTTAGGCGGTTATCGCCGGTAATCATGACGGTTTTGATTCCCATGCGACGCATCTCACTGAATCGTTCTTTGATGCCGCCTTTAACAATATCTTTCAGCGCCACAACACCCAATACTTGTTGATTTTCTGCTACGACCAGTGGTGTACCCCCTTTACGTGCCACGTTTTGAACCAAAACTTCTACTGCTTCAGGGAACTTTCCGTGATTGATTTCAATATGACGGCGGATTGCGTCTACAGCGCCTTTGCGGATCAGGCGATTTTCCACATTAACGCCGCTCATGCGGGTCATGGCGGAGAAAGGCACAAAAGTCGCATTCAGTGAGTGCAGATCACGTTCGCGCAGATTGAATCGCTGTTTTGCTAAAATGACAATGCTGCGTCCTTCCGGTGTTTCATCTGCCAGAGAAGAGAGCTGAGCTGCATCTGCCAGCTGTTGTTCCGTCACGCCGGGCACCGGCAGAAACTGAGATGCCTGACGGTTCCCCAATGTGATTGTGCCGGTTTTATCCAGCAGCAGGACATCCACATCACCCGCCGCTTCAACAGCACGTCCGCTGGTGGCAATGACATTAGCACCCAGCATACGGCTCATACCCGCGACACCAATCGCAGAAAGTAAACCGCCGATAGTCGTAGGAATAAGGCAGACTAATAACGCGATTAATACGGTGATGGTGATAGGTTGACCAGACTGGTTAGCTTCCACACTAAATATTGAGAATGGCAGCAGAGTGACACACACCAACAGGAAGATAATCGTCAGCGCGGTGAGCAGAATGGTCAGGGCAATCTCATTGGGGGTTTTGCGACGTTTAGCGCCTTCCACCATTGAAATCATGCGATCAAGAAAAGTCTCACCGGGATTGACCGAACATTCAACCATCAGCCAGTCAGACAGCACACGTGTACCGCCAGTGACAGAAGAGAAGTCACCGCCAGATTCGCGGATAACTGGGGCAGATTCTCCGGTGATAGCACTTTCATCAACAGAAGCGCCACCTTCGATAACTTCACCATCACAAGGGATAGTTTCACCGGCTTCAATAATGACAATGTCACCTTTGCGCAGGCTGTCAGAAGGGACTTTCTCTCTGTTTGCATCACGACTGGCTGAGGTGAGTTTAGTCGCCCAGCTGGTTTTTCTCACGCCTTTAAGACTTGCGGCTTGAGCTTTACTTCTGCCTTCTGCCAATGCTTCGGCAAAGTTAGCGAACAGCACGGTAAACCACAGCCATAAAGCGATGTTGCCAGTAAACAGTGTATTTTCTTTAAGCTGACCCGCCAGCATAGCAATCCATAAAATGGTGGTTAGCCAGCTACCCAGATAGACTACAAACATCACTGGATTACGCCATTGTGCCGCCGGATGGCATTTTTTTATTGAATCAATAAGCGCATTACGAATCAAAGAAGGGTCGAATAATGTCTGTTGTTTGTTTGTCATATGTTCCTCACTTTGGCACTTACCGGGATACCAGCCAGATTTGTAAATGTTCAATGACCGGGCCAAGGATCAGAGCTGGAATGAAGGTCAATGCACCGATTAACATAATGGTCAGGATCAATAAGCCGATAAACAGCGAGCTATAGGTTGGTAGTGTGCCGTTGCTGGCAGGTTGGCGTTTTTTTGTTACCAAAGAGCCGGCAATAGCAAGTACCGGCAGGATGACACCAAAGCGACCAAGAAATATCACTGTTGCCAGCAATAGGTTGTAGAACATGTTGTTGGTACTGAGACCAGCGAAGGCACTGCCGTTATTGTTGGCCGCAGAGGAAAGGGCATAAAGTACTTCACTGAAACCATGAGCGCCGGGGTTCAGAATGCCAGCGCGTCCAGTTTCTGTTGATATGACAAGCGCCGTTCCCAAAAGTACCAGCGTAGGCGTCACCAGAATCGCCAGTGCGACCATTTTTATCTCGAATATTTCGATTTTTTTCCCGAGATATTCAGGAGCACGCCCTATCATTAAACCGGCGATAAAAACGGTTAGCAGAACGAACAGTAACATGCCGTATAAACCAGATCCCACACCACCGAATACGACTTCGCCAATCTGTATCAGCCACATTGGGATCATACCGCCAAGTGCGGTGAAGGAATCATGCATGGCGTTAGCGGCCCCACAGGACGCGGCGGTTGTTACTACAGCATAAATTGAGGTTGCAAGAATACCGAAGCGGTTCTCCTTACCTTCCAGATTGATATTGCTGTCAGCGCCTAACAAGCTGAGATGTGGATTGCCCTTTAATTCGGCATACATGACCACCACAGTAGCAACGACGAAGATGATGCACATCGCCCATAATAAAGCGTATCCCTGACGGTTATCGCCAATAACCTGGCCGAAGGCAAAGCAGAGTGCGCAGGGGATCAGCAGGATTGATAAGATTTGAATAAAGTTACTGATAGCGGTTGGATTTTCAAAAGGGTGGGATGAATTAGCACCAAAAAATCCACCGCCATTGGTTCCCAATAATTTAATGGCTTCCTGTGAGGCAACGGGTCCCATCGGAATTAATTGTTGCTGGTCTTCAATGGTATGAATGAGCTGATAGGGTTCGAAATTCTGTATCACTCCCTGACTGACAAAAACCAGCGCGATAATAATGGATAGCGGTAACAGCAGATACAGTGTAATACGTGTGATATCAACCCAGGCGTTTCCCACGGTTTCCACACCATGACGGGAAAATGCGCGAATCAGGGCAAATGCCACCGCAATACCGGTCGCTGCAGAAAGAAAGTTCTGTACTGTTAGACCAGTCATCTGACTAAGGTAGCTGAGAGTATTTTCTCCACTGTATGCCTGCCAGTTGGTATTTGTAATAAAGCTGACTGCTGTATTCAGTGCCAGATCCCATTTAAGCCCGGGGAAATGTTGAGGATTAAGTGGGAGACCGCCTTGTGTGACTAAAAGGATAAATAGCAGTAATAGCCCAGTCAGATTAAAAATAATGATAGCTAATGCGTATTGCCACCAGTTCATCTCCTTAACTGTGCCGCCTGGCTTCTGTAAACCACAGCAACGCCAAAGGCTGGACTCTGTTCTAGCCAGCCAGTGTGGAATATCGCCTTCGATCATATTGGCAATAATACTGCCAAGCGGTTTTGCCAGTACCATCAAAATCAGTAGGAAACTGGTGATCAGTAAAAAAGCGGATGCAGCCATTTAAAAATCCTCCGCATGAAGTAACGCATAAATTAGATAAACTAGTAACAGGGCTACCATTAATACGCCGGAAATGAGGAATATACTCACTGCTTATCTCCCTAGAAATTGGATAGGTAAAGGTTAGGCAAGAGGATGCAAAGAAGCTGATAAAAGAGTGAGTGGATGTGTAAAAAAAGTATAAAAATGGCAACAATCAGTGAGGTTAAGAAGAACTTTCGTCAAAGACTACTTGGCTTATTTGTCTCGAAAGCCATTCACAAGGACAAATAATCACCGTTGAGTATTAATATGATTATTAGGATTTAACAAAAAATACTTAATTAATCTATGGTTTTTTTCTGGAAGAAAAAAACCATAGATTTTCATCAATTTAAAGAGTTGACTATTTCTTCAAATGTTATATTCGAATCTATTGCCTGATAGAAACCATTTTCAACATGTATTGGCGTAACTATAGTCGTATTTTTCAATATTGGTTTATCATTAAAGAAAACAGATATTTTTTTTCCTACGTTTTGCTTTATAAAAAGATTAAATGGTTTGCTACAATGAGAGTTATTTTTTACTTTGATGAAAATGGAATAGTAGTCATTCCCTTTTTTCGGGGTGATTTCCTCTATACATGGCGGAGTCAAATGAAAAGTTTCGCCATTTGCTTTATAGTCAATAGAAAAATCGTGTTTTTTAGGGACACAACCTGAAATATTTATTACGAATATTAATAATATAACAGTTAATATTTTCATCTTTCCTCCGGTTATAGCCAATCTATGAATATTCTAAAAAAATAACATGGTGTAATGGTTCGTATCATTTTTACGTATCTATATAACAATATCAATGAAAATTTTCATATTGTTGATCCCTGTTTTTATTTTCAGATGAGTTGTATAACTGCATTTATTCTTATTTTTTAACTGGATTGATAATTATTCTTTTCTTACTCTTATTTTATTATCTATTGTCAATATGAAGATAATATGCCTTGTTTGTTGTTATAGAATAACGCATTGTAAGAGAAAGGTAATTATATTTACATCATTACTGAACTGTCCTGACATAATAGAGTTTTCTATCCCTGCCATTTTTCTGAAACAAATGCAACCATTTTTTTAACAAATGCTATATTGTTTAAGTTATATTTATATATTGTGTTTTTTATATTGAGTTCTTCGGTTTTTATATCCGATTTATATTAAACAAAAAGTGCTTTATGACAAAAAAATAGCTTGATTTTATGCCATGCTGTTTAGAAAATCTCCATGGTCAAGAAATGACTTATTTGGTCAATTTGAATATTTATTTGAACGAGTATTATCGGTTATCTCTTATTTTCTATCGGCGAATGGCCTGTCTGGAAATAGCTACATCCGGTTTTTCATTTCTGAAATGTGTTATGACATGACCATGATGTTTTGCGTTCTACAACGCTGGCCTTTGTCTTAAAATTTAGGAGAAAAAAATGATTATCAGCCCTCCCCTGTTGCGGGAAAAATCCGATAGTGAAAGTGATTCAGCCTGGGTAAATAGAATGATCCCGGTGGATGCCCAGCGAGGTTTCCCGGTGAATGTCTGGCATAGCTGGCACGGTGGGGTGCATCTTACGCATAGTGATAGCACCAGCCGACCGGAAAAAATCAGGGCTATCGCGGATGGGACGGTGCATTTTGTCCGGCAACCTCAATTTTCCAAACGGGACCGGCCCCCGTATAACTATGACGGTGGGACGGATTGTGGCTGCGTGGTGCTGAAGCATGAAACGGAAATTGGCAGTGGAGAGAACGGCAAAGTGAC
>NZ_KL543990.1:14449-32006 GCF_000711895.1 Photorhabdus australis DSM 17609 | reverse complement strand
CGGGAATACCTCCGGGGTTCAGGGACATCGATCATTAACTCACTCACCGGTGTTAAAAATGCCGCCCAATCACTGATTATCATTGCCGGTAATAACTGACTGAAAACTCGGGGGTCCATACTACGCAAAATCACCTGCCTCTCCCGCAATATCACCTGCTGGCGCGAACGCCAGTGATTAAGCTGTTGGGTCCACACATCCTCACTACGATAAGCCCAACCCCAGCTGTTATCGCTCAGAGTTTGGCTATCAAGCAGATGACCGATGATTGACAAACAGCCTGACCTGGGCTGAACCAACCAAGGGCTTTGTGCCAACAAATGATCCATCGGTGTACCGCTATATAGTGGAAAAGCCTGCTCTACCCAGTCATTTTTATAAAAGCGATTGACCGGATTCGGCTCTGCCAGTGAATTCAGCATAAAGAAAACCGGTGGCTTATCAGGCGTAGTCAACCACTGTTGCCAATTTATGGCAGTATTCATACATCCTCCTGGTTGTTAATAGTTAAATCAACTTCCCTATGGGCTTGCAAAGCACAAGTCGATTTCACTGGAGATTTCACATCAGGCAGCGGCTCTACACCGTCCGGCAGTTGCAAAGACAAACCACGCCCGGCACCGGCAGAGCCTTGTCCGACTGACAAATCCGGGGAGGTGAGAATACCGCCGGGAGTTAACCGGATAAAATGACCGCCGACTTTTAACGTAATCTCTGACGCCGCTTCCAACACTATTTTTCCGCCGCTTTTCAGATGCGTTTCCTGACCACTTTCAGCGACTAACGCTTCTCCAGTCTGTAAATGCTGGCTGCCGGTGATACGGTGTGACACGTTGCCATCAGTGCTGTACTTAATTGAACCGGTGATTTTTTGGTGATCATCAGCATGAATTTCACTGTAGCGGTTATTATCGATCCGCTGTTTATGGTCATGTTTGATATGCCAGTGAGCATCATTCTGGATATGGACGGTCAAATCTTTCTGTCCGTGCAGGTAAATCTCTTGCTGATCTTCAGCATCCTCAAACCGCAATTCATTAAAGCCTTTTCCTTTGTGGGTTCGGGTCTTAAAGGTGGTACGGGTTTTTTCAGCAGGTAAATCCAGCGGCGGGCGATTCAGGCCGTTATAGGTGCAGCCGGTCACAATCGGACGATCAATATCGCCATTCAGATAGGAAACAATCACCTCCTGACCGATGCGCGGAACCGCCATAAAACCGTAACCGCTGCCATTCCAGCCCTGGGAAAACCGCACCCAACAGGCGGCGTTTTCATCCGCCTTATCATAACGATCCCAGTGAAAATGGACGCGAATACAACCGTCTTCATTAACATAAATCTCTTCCCCTGCCGGGCCAACCACGGTCGCGACTTCATCACCATCCGCCAGCGGTTTGTAACGATATAGCGGTCGCCAGTCCTTATAGCCCGAAATAAAACTGAATTCATTATGCAAATAAGTGCCTGACTCGCGGCTGCCTTCTTGCAATGCCTGCGGACATTTACCGTGATGATGAATAGACACGATTTGCCAGCGGGTATTGATGGCTTCAACCGGGTGTTCGCTGAGGTCAAAGATTTTACCGGGCATCAGTTTAAAACAATGACTTTGCCCATAGCCGGCCTGACGTTGATTCTGGACTGCCTGCTGGCGGCGCTGGACAAACGGTTTCGCCTCCGCATCTTTCTGAAAACGTCCGTAGCTTTCAAAGATCGAAAACAGGGTTTTCTGCCCCGCCACACGTGGATCGGTATCGGCCCAGTGCGTGAGGAAGTAAGCAGGATTTTGCGGATTTCTATCCTTATAAATAACCCGTTGCGGGGTCATGGAAACACCCAGATACACCTGATTGATCACATTCATTTCTGTGGCAGTCTGTATCTGGGGATTGTAGACCAGCGGTAAATTGGCGGTCATCCCTAAATGGCTGTCACTGAAAAACAGTTTGTTGTCTTCAAACCAGAAATTCAGCCCTTCTTCGGCGACTAACCGGGCGAAAAAATCATAATCGGACTCCCGTTTCTGCGTCACATACTCACGTGTGTAATGAAACTCATTCAGTTGGGAATCAGCTAACACATGGTGTTTTTTCAGCAAGCTATTGAGAATGGCCGGCACACTTTGCCGATGATAAATCCGGCTATCCTGATTCAGGGTCATTCGCCAGAGAGCGGGCCGGACAGTGAGGGAATAAAGGGTACGATGAGCATGAGTCTCTCTTAATATCGCCTGGGCGATAACGCCACTGACCTGACGTTGTTCTACGCCATTAAAAACCACCCGGAATTTCACCGACTGTAATAATAGTGATTCTAAATCAATATCGGCCCGTTTACTGACCAGAGTTAAAGACAGCGTAAATAACTGGGACAATTCCTCCTGTAAAGAAAATTCAGCGACCGCAAATGTTTTCTCCGGCAAATCGGTAACCTGACAGAGAAAGTGTAATCCATCATTCAGCTCCGCGTTTAATAAAGTGTGGGATGCGTTCATGACATTTCCTTATTTATCAGGTTGATATTTATATTTAAACAAATCAGTGATAAGACCTTTTCAGCATTATTTTATTTTCCAATAGTCAATAGAATCTCTGTTAATATCCACCCGGCCATCAGGATATTCAACTCTTGAAGGTTCTTTGCCGGCAGGAATAATAATTTTCGGCATCTTAGTTTCATCTAATTTGGGTTTATAGATAATTTTCCACTCAGCTCCTGGAGTTAACTTCAATCTAAAGGGACGCATGCCTAATTCACCCCGTGGGAATATTCTATTTGGACTCCCATAGACTACTTGCAAAACAGGGTAAATAACTGGGCTATAATTTATGATATTAAATGCTTCGGTTTCGCTAAGATATGCCTGGGCCGCATCATTGATAAACACAGTTAAACCTGTCCCCTCAGCTCCTGCATCCTGAACAGCATCTTTCATCAGATGGCTGACATCGGTATAACCTACGCTCACAAAAGCTCGGTTGATTTTCCATTTGCACCTACCCCCGCCATTGAAAGGTAATTTCGCCTGAAAGTAACCGGTTTGCGGATCAGCTTTCACATTCAAACGCAATCCATTATAAGTCGGCACTTTATAAGGCGACATATCCGCATACCACTGATATTCAAGGCAGTCTTTTGAGATATATTCTGCCGACACATACGGTTTTGTGTATTTCGGCGCCACCCCTTCTACGGTGATCCACTGGTTATCTTTCGGGGGTGAAAGCGGTTCATTCGGGTCAGCACAGCCCGATATGGATATGACTAATAATATCGGTAAATATTTTTTTACATTTATCATGATCCGTGCTCTTCAATCCTCATAATGTCATCGGTATAACGTGTTAAAGCTAGATTGCCCTGTTTATTCTGTTTGATGTAAATAAACAGGACGCTATTCTAGTGACATTACTTTATGTAACGGGTATCGACCATTTGAGTTTTGGTTTCAATATGCCCATTGGGATACTCAACCCATTCCTTTTCTCTAGTCACGGTAATCTTCGGCATTTTGGTTTCATCCAATTTAGGTTTAAAGGTAATTTTCCATTCCGCTCCCGGAACTAACGTTAACCGAAAGGGGCGCACTCTTAATTCACCCTGCAAGAATATTCTTTTCGGGAGCTTTTCAACCATCTTCAATACAGGGTAAATAGTGGGGCTGTAATTAATGGTATTCAATGCCGCCGTTTCGCTAAGATTTGTTTGAACTGCATCGTTGATAAACGCGGTTAACCCCGTTCCTCCCCCTCCTTCATATATCACCACATCTTTCATCAGATGACTGACATCGGTATAACCCACGTTCACAAAGGCTCGGTCAATTTTCCATTTGCACCTGCCCCCTCCATTAAAGGGTAACCTCGTCTGAAAGTAACCCGTTTGCGGATCAGCCTTCACATCCAGACGTAATCCGTGATGAGTCGGCACCTTATAAGACGACATATCCGCATGCCACTGAGATTTAAGACAGTCTTTTGATATATACACAGCGGACACATAGGGTTTTGTATATTTCGGCGCAACCCCTTCCACCGTTATCCACTGATTATCCTTCGGGGGCGAAAGCGGCTCATTCGGATCAGCACAGCCTGAGATTAATGTGACAAACAAGACTAATAAATATTTCTTGATATTTATCATGGTAAATCTTCCTCAATTCCTACAGCATTATCTGTATAGCGTCTTAAAGCCGTATTTTCCGATTTATCTTGCCGGTAAACTTTGGTGCCGTTATTTTCCAATAATCTATTGATTGCCGTTTGAGATCAATTCGCCCATTGGGATATTCAACCCATTCCTTTTCTCTAGTCACGGTAATCTTCGGCATCTTGGTTTCATCCAACTTAGGTTTATAAATAATTTTCCATTCGGCTCCCGGAATTAACCTCAGCCGGAAGGGACGCATACCTAATTCACCTCGTGGAAATATTCTTTTAGGACGCCCATAGACTATTTTCAAAACAGGATAAATAACAGGACTGTAATTGATGATATTGAATGCCTTGGTTTCGCTAAGATATGTCCGGGCCGCATCGTTGATAAACACAGTTAAACCGGTCCCTCCTCCCTGAGATGTAACAGCATCTTTCATCAGATGGCTGACATCGGTATAACCCACGCTCACAAGGGCCCGGTCAATTTTCCATTTGCACCTGCCTCCTCCATTAAAAGGTAACTTCGTCTGAAAATAACCCGTTTGCGGATCAGCTTTCACATCCAGACGCAATCCGTGATGAGTCGGCACTTTATAAGACGACATATCCGCATGCCACTGAGATTTAAGACAGTCTTTTGATATATACACAGCGGACACATAGGGTCTTGTATATTTCGGCGCAACCCCTTCCACTATAATCCATTGATTATCTTTCGGAGGCGAAAGCGGTTCATTCGGATCAGCACAGCCCGATATGGATATGACTAATAATATCGGTAAGTATTTTTTTATATTTATCATGGTAAATCGTCCTCAATCCCGACAGCATTTTCTTCATAGCGCGTTAAAGCCAATAAACCTTGTTTATCCTGTTGAGTGCAAATCAATGCTAGTTTCAACTGGTGATCCATCTGCAAAAATAATGTATCGCGCTGTCGAATATCCAAAACAATATCGGTCCTTTCACACAATGTTTTTTCAAATAATTGTTCCTGATCCCGGAAAAAATGGTATTTCTCCGGTGCAACCAGCTCTGCTAATCGAGCACCAATATAGCGGGCATATTTCAGTGAACTGTGGTCAGGAAAGCCCAAGGCATCTTTTAAAGTCGGGTTTTCATTCAGCGGAAACCATTTAGCTTTATCTGCATCACTGATTTGTTGAAAAAACCTTTTCTGAATATTCCCAGCCTCTTTCAGATTATTTTCTGTTTCAGGATTGAGTGACGGAATTAAATACAATTTTGTTTTGGTCGGTAAGGTAGTTCTGAGCCGCACATGATTGCTTGGGTTACGCTCTTCCAACCATTCAATGACCAAATTGATTTTACAAAAATGTACTATTTTCCCATGATGCAGATAAACTTCACCACAGTCGGTAATATCCAGTAACTCAACGGGACTGAACAAATAGCCTAACGGCCCCCAACAATCATAAAACCAGTTATCTAAATTTTTTTCTGGAGGTACAGCGGGGACCGGATCATCTTCATTCACATGGCGGTAGTGGGTAATAGCGGCCAGTTCTTGTACTGCACTGCGCGTTAATGTTCGCGGCATCCCGTAGCTGTAAAGGCAGGGATTATGTTCTTTCAGTTGTGCACTGTGCAGTAATGCCAGTGCACCACCTAAACTGTGACCACAAATAAATAATCTTTTGCCTGAGGCTAAATCCAGAATATCACTGAATACTTCTTGAGTTGTATCACTAGGAACCTTTAACTGTTCAACCAGACTGAATGCCTGCCAAAACCCTTTGTGCACTTTACCGCTGTGAATAAACCCGCTACACAGGGCTTTTTCATCGCAATCTAACCCCAAAGGCTGGTACGTCGCATCTGTAAGGGCATCCGTCATGCTGGCCGTCCCCTTCCAACTCACAACTACATCATACGAGCTGGCTACATAAAACAGCTGAGTATTACCCCCTACACCATCAACATTTGATGAATCAATAAACTCCATCCGGGTATAACGTTCACTAAACGGTACATCGTAAACAATCGGGGTTGCCGACAATGTCTCTACCTTATTGGGCAGCCTCGAGACATCCACCATCTGCCGGTTAAAAAAGTGAAGTACAGAACCTTCGGTATCAACATCACCCCCAGCATAGGCCAATACGCTCATCAAACACTGGTTATAGGCATTAACAATTGAGTACTCTTTTTGATGGTGCAATTGCAAAACCCAGGCCCGGAATGGACATACCTCCAGTACATAACGTCGATTTAACGGATGAACCTGATAGCCTTTTGGCTCCGGGTCCGGGAAATGATAGGGCGGTGGAATTTTTTTAGGGTCATTCCAATCATCTAGTGCCGGCACCCCATCACTAATCTGCCCGATAGTCACATAGCGATATTGATGGCCTTCGGCTTCTGCTTTTGGTTTCACCACCGACGCCTCTTCTCCCCGTATTTCTCGCAATGGCCGTTGTTCCATCTCATCAGCCAGCGATTGGGCATGGATATACAATTTCACGGGATAAGCTGACAGATCTTCTTCCCGGAGTACCCCGAAACCATCTGTCCTCCCACGGCGCACATGATTCGGTAGTCCTCTACTTATCAGGCCATAAGGCATATTGACCAAGGGTTTCCCTTGTTCATCCACCAACTGAAATTCAACCCAGTGTTTCAGTATCCTACAATCAAAACATTCTAGCGGATTTAATGTACTCATCAGTGTTGTTTCCTTCTTACTATTACATATAAGCGCGCAGCCCAAACATCATGTCCTGAAAGTCCCACAAAACTTCCCCCGTCCGAGCATCAATCACTTTCATCATCAAAAAAACGCCCATGCTGATAAAGGATGTCATCAGGCGCATGACCACCAGACTGAACTGATACATCTCCCCCTGATTGACATAACAATCCGGGTTCAGGGTCAGGATAAGCTGGTGCCCCCGCACTGGAACGCCCTTATCCAAACGATCCATCGGAATGTTCTCCAGTTGGACGATGCCGTTTATATGTGCCTGAATACGCCGGCTTAATACCTGATCTGGAGAAAAATCAAATATCTTCAAAAAGTCTTGTAACGAAAGAGTGTTAAATATTATCCAGGGCGAGCCAGCAAAGTAGGAAATGAGTGACCAGCTCGACTTTTTCTCTACCATCGGTGGATAGCAGGCAGAAACCGGGGTGATATTACTGACTTTCAACCCCGTAGCGTTTTCTCCCGACCGATTAATCTCACCAATACCGAGATCAACAGCCTGCGAATGATAACCGGTAAACCGACAAAAAATGGATTGCGGCAGCAGGTTATTCGCCGGCTGACCATAACAATCAAAGAAGTGAAGCTGATGTTGGGTATTCTGCAAAATATCGCAGTCCGTATTCAGTTGATAATAATAAATAAACTCAGCATCCGGCTGGAAATGAGCCGTTGGGGTAATTTTTTCGATAGGTAAATAACAGTATGGCTGTCCGCGTTCCAGCTTCGGCTCAGTCAATGTATAAACGTGATCAAGGCTGAACAGCTGTTGAGTCGGCTCTAATGGGATTTTATAATCGTTTTTCCCCTTGTTTACCGGGATTTCCACACTGGTCATCGGCTCCAGGTGCCTGACCGGTACACAATCCAACAAGAAGGTTTGGGTAATATCGGTCAGTTCCAGATTGCCTTCAAACCGCAAAATCAGCTCGAATGTCCGATCAGCGTTCAATTTCACTAACGAGCGATCATCCGTGATATCAATGGTCACAAAATCATGGACATGAGGCAGATAATAGTATTCTGTCATCAGTTGCAGAATAGAAAACGGTGAGTTTTCCCTGGCGGGCAGAATGGAAACCTGCCGCTCTGTCCCCCACAGCGCCGATACCGGGTAACAGTTATCCAGCGTGATGGTTTTATCCTGTGTCCGTAACTGGACATCACAGAGATAAAAGTCAAGCCATAAGGCTAATTGCGCCGCCTGCTCACGATCTCGGCCCAAAAAGAAATGCAGCGGGCGGCTTCGCCATTCTGGGGTATTGCCCGAATAGTACAGCGTTAACGTTATCTCACTGTACTCCGCAGTTGTATTCAATTGCCGGTTAATCACCGTCAGAGGTTCGATATGCAGGGGACAACAGGTTTTAAAACACATTTTTTGTTCACCTTCGCCGGCAAAAACCGATGTACCTGCCGGCAAGGTCCTTGCGCCTAAGTGATTTTCCCCAGTCGATGAAAACTGAACGAGACTCGTTGGTGGTAACGGACGCAACGCTTGCGGCCAAATACGCATCATCATCCCTAACCAATATTCAGGAAAATCATCTTCAATTTTATAGCGGACGCGGGAAGCGAGCAGTGCAAAGCCCTGCGTTAATCGCTCAATCCCCGGTTCACCGGCCCCTTCAGATAAAAAATCCGCTAGATGTGGGCTTTCTTTTGCGACTTCCTACGCCAGTTGTCGCATATAACTCAGTTCTTGCAGGAAAAGCGATTGTCTTCTATTCATCACTCGCTCTCCTACGTGATTTTTATCTGACAACGTGTTTGTGAGGCAATCAAAGTCGCCCCACAGGAAGTTTTCATGCCCTCCAGAGCCAGCCCTTGTTGATTGGTTCCGACCGCATTCGAAGCCCCTTCAACAATGATTTGATACCCGCCACACGTTGGACAGGACACCGGATCGTTAATCCGCGCCACGCCTTTGTCCAAAACCAGAAAACTCTCATCACCAATTAATACAGAACCACCGTGAGAGGTTTTGTCACCTTGTCGTATGATATTTTTCAACATAGATATCCCGCCAGAAATGAAAAGGATTAATTGCGTCACCAAAGAAATAAGATAGTAAGAATCCTATTATCACAGGCAAAAAGCACCGCTTACGCCATGAGTCATGGTGCATTGAACGACAGGAAGATAAAATATACCCTTCATCCTTCAAGTTACTGCTTTGTTGGCTGCGTTCACTTGCCGCCGCGCTGCAAATTGAAATCTATTGGGTATATATCCCCATCAATTAATCCCTTTGAGCAAAGGGAACGGGATTGAAAGTTTCCTTCATATTGTTCATATGACGAAACCTAAGGTATAATTATTAAACTATCATCAAATAGCAAGAAAATTTTGTATTTTTTTTACTCACAGAAAGTCAGTGTGTAAGAATATGTGACAAATTCAACAGGGGCTGAGTTATCATTAAACTCCGAAAGACGAGATACTAAAGATAATCCCTTTCCCATATTAGGACAATCCACGATATAGAAAACCGTCTGGCATTGACTTATTTTTCACTTAATGGCTATGAAGCCAGATATTCAAATTATTAATTTTTAATTAAAAAACATCTCTATTACTATTTATCATAGCGACCAATGACATCATCTATTTAATCTTTCAACTAATCGTTTGATTAATAACTTAGTCTGCATTAAATACCGGAGACATTCTCGATATTATCAATATAATAAACATTCTCATTGATATAATGCCAAGTGAAAAATTACATCATTTCACTTGGCAAATAAGAAAAAGTCCACATTAAACAGCAGTCTATTATTACTGTTTTCTAAAAATGGAATACTTACTTTCAAGTCGTTTTATTTCGGCATATATTAGCGATAGACCAAATAGACTCTTTTTCTTTATTTGATGTAGATGCTTATATATTGTTTGAAAAAAACATAATAAATAAAACAGGCCACGCAATGCGCAGCCCTTAATAAATTACACTACTGAGTTAAATAATCAGAGTATTACTCCTCCCGAATTCCTTCAAGAGAAATTAATAAATCCGCTTCCTGTGATTTAGGACCCAAATCTTTTTGGAAATTAAAATCTTTCAGTTTGATTTTACCATAAGCTTCAAAACCTGCGCGGTAACCACCCCATGGGTCTTTACCTTCACCCATCAGCTCTGCATTCAGTACCACTGGCTTTGTCACGCCATTTAAAGTCAGATCACCTGTAACAACATATTTCTCCCCTTCCTTCTTCACTTCGGTTGAAATGAATTTTGCTTCAGGATATTTCTCTGCATTAAAGTAATCTTTACTACGCAAGTGTTTATCACGCTCAGCGTGGTTAGTATCCAGGCTGGCTATTTTAATTGTCACATCAACTTTATTCGCAGCCGGATTTTTCTCATCAAATGTGAAAGAACCACCAAAATCTTTAAATGTTCCATATAGCCAGCTATACCCCAAATGCTGAATGCGGAATCCAATAAAAGCATGCTGGCCTGGTATATCAATTTTATAATTGGCCGCCAATGCAGAACTTGCATTCAATAACAATGCTCCCGCAGTCAGGCCAAGTAATGTTTTCTTCAACATATTCTTTCTCCATAATCGTTTTTGTATTATTCAGGACGGAAACCCAACATACGTTTCAGGGTTACATCACGATCAATAAAATGGTGTTTTAACGCAGCAACAGTATGTAATAGCGATAAAATCACCACTGACCAAGCAAGGTAAAGATGAATCATTCCAGCAGTATCTGCCTGTTTGCCTTGACCTATTAATATGGCCGGCACAGTAAACCAATCAAAAACAGTAATTGGCTGTCCATCAGCGGTCGAAATTAAATAACCACTAATCAAAATGCTAAACAGTAAGATATACAACAAAACATGCATTAAAACCGCACTGACTCTGGTCAAACGGCTATAACTGGCTAATGGTTTTGGTGGCGGAGAAACAAAACGCCAGATAACACGCACAACCATCGCTATCAGCAGCACTATTCCAATGCTTTTATGAATTTCAGGTGCTCTGTGATACCACGTATCGTAATATCCCAATGTCACCATCCACAGTCCTAGTGCAAACATGCCATACACGGCTAATGCAATTAGCCAGTGTAAAAGGACAGATAAATGGCCAAATTGGTTAGAAGTATTCTTCCAAAGCATAGTGGTTCCTTTTTAGGTCAATGCTGGTAAGCTTTTTTAGATCAATTAAATCATAAACGATATTAATTTATTTTTTATTAGAAATTCCAACAAATAATTTGCAAAAGATTTTCAATTTTAATCAATGAAATTCATTTCAAAACAAAAAAACATTAAATAACAATAGAATAGAAATAAATCACATTAATAACAATGTAGCGAAAACACATAATATATATCTTTTTATTATATTTGATTTTTAATTTTAACTAATAGTAAGAATCAATCACCTTAATGCTCTAATTGTTTATTTTATAATTTTTTGTTTATACCCTTCATCTTTCAAGCTGCTGCTTTGTTGGCTGCGTTCACTTACCCCAGTCACATCGTTATCTATGCTCCTGGGGATGCGTTCTCTTGCCGCCGCACTGCGGCTTGAAATCTATTGGGTATATAAGAAGTTTCATTACCTATAAAAACAAGTCGCTATGATGGAAACAAAATTTCGTGGTCAACTTAATATTTCACAACAAGAAATTAATTGTATTACCAAACAGTTAAAATCAACCATAGCAGAAAAATAACAATTTATTTGGCCTGATGTACTCATACCAGGCGCGTTTGACTCAAGCCTCAGAAGATAAACACGACAGGGTCACACCGCCTTTAAATCCATTATGACTTTATATCGTGTGCTCATTATTGGAACAATAAAAGTGAATAAAACATGAAGAATATCACTATTTACAGCAACAAATTCTACAGCATTAATTATGTAATAGTGGTAAAAATAACATCTATAAATTATCGAAAACGAGGTTTTTATGTCAAACAGTATCTTACAAGCGCTCGCTTTACTGAAATCAAAAAAATGGGTCGACTTGACGCATAGCTTCGATAAAGATTCTCCACGTTTTTTTATGTTTGATTCAGCAGAGTTTAAAACTCTTTTTGATCATAAAGATGGCTTTTTTGTTCAGCAATTTTCCTTTCCCGGCCAATACGGAACTCACATTGATGCCCCCTGTCATTTTGTTCCTAATGCTCGTTGTGTTGATGAACTGGAATTAAAAGAATTAGTTTTACCTTTAATCGTACTTGATCAATCAGAAAGAGCGAAACAGGACCCTAATTTTTCACTTTCTAAAGAAGATATTCTTCAATTTGAAGAAGAATATGGCATTATTGAGGCAGGTACTTTCGTTGCGCTCAGAACTGACTGGAGTAAACGCTGGCCATCTCAGGAAAAAATGGACAATAAAGATGATTCTGGTAATAACCAAATACCGGGTTGGGGAATAGATGCCCTCAGATTTTTATTTGAAGAACGCCATATTAAAGCCGTTGGGCATGAAACATTTGATACCGATGCCGCTAAAGATTTTAGAAAGAATAATGCCTTATTGGGCGAAGATTATGTATTAAAACAAGATACTTATCAGATAGAACTTTTGGCTAATTTAGACCAGGTACCTGTACGAGGTGCAGTCATTTTCAATATCGTGGCCAAACCTAAAAAAGCCCCGGGTTTTCCTGTTCGTTCGTTTGCCATACTGCCATGACTACTCTCCATTCTGTCAGGCAAGGCACAAACTGTAGCTCATATTAAAAATCCCGCTGCCTTGAAAATGCTCCATGCCGTATATTCATTACGGCATTATAGTCACGATCATAATTTTTCGAGAAAACACGCTTTTTGTCCCCGCAACCTGGCACAAAACAACAGTAAAGTGGAACGTTATAGGTTGAATATGGTATAAAACCTGCCGTTTTTTCTTATGAATCATTTTGCAGAAGGTATTGTTTGCTACAATATACCTATTCTCGTTCGTAATTTAAGGTAACCAGGTGAATATTCAGGCGATTCTTTCAGAAAAAGTCAGCCATGCGCTGATTGCAGCAGGTGCTCCAACCGACAGCGAAGCTCACATCCGCCAATCTGCTAAAGCGCAATTCGGCGACTATCAGGCCAATGGTGTTATGGCCGCCGCGAAAAAAGTGGGTATTCCCCCCCGACAACTGGCAGAAAAAGTTGTTAGCCTGCTGGATCTGCAAGGTATCGCCAGTAAAGTTGAAATCGCTGGTCCCGGCTTTATCAACATTTTTCTTGACAAAGCGTGGATTGCAGCAAATATCGAAACTGCACTGAAAGCTGAAAAACTGGGCGTTACTCCGGCCAAACCACAAACTATTGTCGTCGATTATTCAGCGCCAAACGTGGCTAAACAGATGCACGTTGGTCATCTGCGTTCTACGATTATTGGTGATGCCGCCGTCCGTACTCTTGAATTCCTCGGTCATAACGTTATCCGCGCTAACCATGTTGGTGACTGGGGAACACAATTCGGGATGCTGATTGCCTATCTGGAAAAAGTACAAAATGAAAATGCCAGCGATATGGCATTATCCGATCTGGAAGCTTTCTATCGTGAAGCGAAAAAGCATTATGATGAAGACGAAGAATTTGCCATCCGCGCCCGCGGCTATGTGGTGAAATTGCAAGGTGGTGATGAATATTGCCGCACCATGTGGCGCAAGCTAGTAGACATCACGATGGCCCAGAATCAGCAAACTTATGACCGCCTGAATGTCACGTTGACTCAAGATTCTGTCATGGGTGAGAGTCTGTACAACGATCTCCTGCCCGGTATTGTCGCTGATCTGAAACAAAAAGGACTGGCAGTAGAAAGTGATGGCGCAACCGTCGTTTACCTTGATGAATATAAAAACAAAGAAGGTGAACCGATGGGCGTTATTATCCAAAAGAAAGATGGTGGTTATCTTTACACCACAACGGATATCGCCTGCGCCAAATACCGTTATGAGACCCTGCACGCTGACCGCGTTCTTTACTACATCGACTCCCGTCAACATCAGCATTTGATGCAAGCCTGGACTATCGTTCGTAAAGCGGGTTATGTACCAGAATCCGTGTCATTGGAACACCATATGTTCGGCATGATGCTGGGTAAAGATGGCAAACCATTTAAAACTCGCGCCGGTGGTACTGTCAGATTGACTGATCTGTTGGATGAAGCCATTGAACGGGCCAATACCCTTATCCGTGAAAAGAACCCGGATATGCCAGAAGATGAACTGAGAAAAGTGGTTGAAGCTGTCGGTATCGGCGCGGTGAAATATGCCGATCTCTCTAAGAGCCGTACCACAGATTACATCTTCGATTGGGATAATATGCTCGCTTTTGAAGGCAATACCGCACCTTATATGCAATATGCTTACACCCGCGTTACTTCCATTTTTAAGCGTGCTGAAATTGATGAAAGCAGCCTGACACTGCCAGTTATCTTGAATGAAGAGCGCGAACAAGCGTTAGCCACCCGTTTGTTACAATTTGAAGAGACCATCACCACCGTCGCCCGTGAAGGTACACCACATGTTATGTGTGCTTATCTGTACGATCTGGCTGGTCTGTTCTCTGGCTTCTATGAACACTGTCAAATCCTCAATGCGGAAAGTGAAGCATTGCGTCAAAGCCGCCTGAAACTAGCTCTGCTAACCGCTAAGACATTGAAGCAAGGTCTGAATACTCTGGGTATTGAGACGGTAGAACGGATGTAATCAGGACAATCATCGCTTTTCGAAAAAGTTGGCGTGACATGAGATATATCACATTGTCACGCCTTTTATTTTAAGTTATCTGTATTACCGCTTAACGACGCCTGAGCTGATAATAACAGCTGGTATACCTGTTATCTTTCAAGTTGCCTCTTTGTTGGCGGCACTCACCCCAGTCACATAGTTATCTATGCTCCTGGGGATGCGTTCTCTTGCCGCCGCACTGCAACTTGAAATCTATTGGGTATATACCTGAACTTATTACAAACCTCGCTGAGCGAAATCTTTCAACCGGAATCCCATTAAAGCTAATGCAGCAAAATAACTACTCATACCGACGATAACTACCGCCATTACCCTCAACAAACGGATGGCCATATTTCCCTGATCCCAGGCCGGCATTAACCATAAAATCACTGCTAACGCAACAATCATTACCAAAATAGCCACAGCCAACTTAAATAAGAAAATACCCCAACCTGCTAATGGCTTAAAGATATTTCGTTTACGTAATTGCCAATAAAGCATACTGGCATTAAAACAAGCCGCCAGACCGATAGAAAGGGCCAACCCTGCATGTTTTAATGGACCAATAAAAGCAAGGTTCATTAACTGAGTCAGAATCAAAGTCGCAATCGCAATTTTTACTGGCGTTTTAATATCCTGACGGGAATAAAAGCCCGGTGCCAACACCTTGACAATAATTATCCCCATCAACCCAAAGCAGTAAGCAATCAATGCTCTCTGAGTCATTTCGGCATCAAATGCCGTGAAATTACCATATTGGAAAAGAGAAACCGTCAAAGGTTTTGCCAGAATGCCTAACGCAACAGCACAGGGCAACGCCAGCAAGAAACAGAGTCGAAGCCCCCAATCCATCAATCTGGTGTATTCCTCATGATTTCCGCTGGAAAAACTTTTCGCCAGGGAAGGTAAAAGAATTGTCCCAAGTGCAACGCCTAATACACCGGAAGGTAACTCCATCAAACGGTCAGCGTAATACATCCAGGACACAGAACCGGATACCAGAAATGAGGCAAAGATCGTATTGATAATTAATGAAATCTGGCTGACCGAAACCCCAAGAATCGCGGGTCCCATCTGTCGCATCACCCGCCATACTCCGCTATTACGGAAAGAAACGCGCGGCAATACCAACATGCCTATTTTTCTCAGGTGGGGAAGCTGATAGGCAAGTTGTAAAACACCGCCAACCACCACCGCCCAGCCCAACGCCATCACAGGGGGATTACAATAAGGCGCGACAAACAACGCAAATACAATCATGCTGATATTAAGCAACGTCGGGGCGAAAGCAGGCACAGAAAATCGATTCCAGGTATTTAATATTGCCCCTACCAACGAAGTCAGTGATATTAGAAAAATATAGGGAAAAGTAATTCTTAACAGATTCGTCGTTAGAATAAATTTATCCGGGTTATCAGTAAAACCCGGTGCCGTAATATAAATCACCCATGGCGCCGCTAAAATACCCAGTACGGTAACAATCGCCAGAACTAACGTCAGCATACCGGAAATATAGGCAATAAACGTCCGGGTGGCTTCATCACCCTGCTGATTTTTATATTCTGCCAAAATAGGCACAAATGCCTGAGAAAATGCCCCTTCCGCAAATATACGGCGCAATAAATTAGGTAATTTAAATGCAACAAAAAAGGCATCCGATGCCGCACCTGCACCAAATATACGGGCAATAATGGCATCGCGGATAAAACCCAGCACCCGGGAAAACATAGTCATAGAGCTGACTGCCGCCAGCGACTTCAATAAATTCATCGTATTTATCTCAAAATCATGTTAATTGATTACGAATCAATAACATACATGAAAATTAGCGCAAAACCTATGCGACAAAACATCACATGCCGTTAAACACTTCAATAAATTACATCACCATTTAGAACGATAAAAGGGCCATAAGGCCCTGTTTATGCAAATAGTAAACTGCAAAAAACGCACCAACCGAAGTAGTGCGCCAAATAAGTCAACTCATTGAGGTTTAGTCAGGATAGAACTCTTGTGAAAAGATCTGATTTATATTCCAGATACATTCATCTGGGAACATATCCAACCCAGTTTCGTCGATAGCGGAAGAAACTGCATCAGCCCAAACTTTAGCAAACCAGTCCTCATCAGCAATTGTGTTTTTCAGACTGGGTGTCTCTTTTATATGCAATACTAGTGCTTTTCTCTGTTCCTTGATAGTTCGTTGCCAACTTGAACCACGACGCCCAGGCTGGAATTGCCATTTCAGAAGATGGGCCAGCAAAACCGCCATACGACTTGCCAGTTCACGTTTTTCACTCTTGCCCACGTCCTCAATCTCCTCAGCAATATTGGCTACATCGATCTCAGAGAATTTACCTGCGCGCAATAATGCCGCTTGTTCATTCGCCCAAGCGAGCACATCAGTTTCGTAACGGGTATGACTCATGCTTGCCTCCGTTGATAAATCTGCCATACAGTACAGATAGTTCCTATGTATTTTCTAATTTCTAATTTCTAATTTCTAAGCTGCCTGTACGGCAGTGCACGGAGCCAGACAAGCGGCAATAGTGAATCTAATTTTCTAAGCTGCCTGTACGGCAGTGCACTAAACGGGTAGAAACCAGAGCATAACGGGAACTTTCTAAGCTGCCTGTACGGCAGTGCACGGCTGGGATCAGCCACTTGCTTACTTTTTCATTTTCTAAGCTGCCTGTACGGCAGTGCACAATCCGCATGTTTATTCCCTGTTTAAGTAATATTTCTAAGCTGCCTGTACGGCAGTACACTTACTTTAGCTAGCCCGCACCAGCCCTGACGATTTCTAAGCTGCCTGTACGGCAGTGCACATTCAGCTTGTTTTAGAGCGCTGGGGTGCGTGTTTCTAAGCTGCCTGTACGGCAGTGCACTCTTAACTCCCCGTAATGACCCTGAATTTCCGTTTCTAAGCTGCCTGTACGGCAGTGCACTTTGACT
>NZ_KL543990.1:8786-14179 GCF_000711895.1 Photorhabdus australis DSM 17609 | reverse complement strand
TTTCTAAGCTGCCTGTACGGCAGTGCACGAACAAAATTCGTTAATGACTTTACTTGTCCTTTTCTAAGCTGCCTGTACGGCAGTGCACTGTTGCATATTAACCTTAACCCACTGACGATTAAAGTATATTTTAATAAAACAACGAAAAAACCCTTTTTTACAAGAGAAATAATATTCCATTTAAAATCAATAAATTAAAATCACCTCTTAAAAAAGGGTCAAAAATAAGGTGCGGGGAACCTGGCAGATTTTTAACAGTAATTTAACTCATCATTACTAATCCGCTTTACTTTATCTGGTGACAACACAACTTAATAATTAACTTTTTCCACTCCATTTTTCATCCGTCAATGCCGTTAATACATGATCCTGCCAGACTCCATTGATCATCAGGTATTTCCTGGCATAACCTTCTCGCTCAAAGCCCAATCGTTCCAACAATTTCCCACTACGATGATTATTCGGCATGTAATTAGCCATAATTCGATGCATCCCCTGCTGACGTTGCATATAACGGATAGCTGGCTGTAAAGCCTCATACATCAGCCCTTTTCCCTGCCATTTCTCACCAAGAGAATATCCCAAATAACAGGCATGAAAAGCACCTCGCAATATATTGCTGAAGTTTGCAACCCCTATCACTTCATGCTCATTCGGCTCAAGTAGTAAAAAATGAAAAGCCGCACTCTGTCTCTGCATTTCTGTAATTAAATTCAGTCGGTTTATCCAACCAGAAGGCTGGCAATGACTTTTATCTCTGGTTGGTTCCCAGGGTTTAAGAAACTCATGATTTTCTGCATAATACTCAGCCAAACGATAAGCATCCCGCTCGTACACCAAACGCACCACCATTCGTTCCGTAATCAGACGAACTTTCGGTAAAGTGGAACGATAACCAAACATTATTTCTCCCTAACTATACCCTTCATCTTTCAAGCTGCTGCTTTGTTGGCTGCGTTCACTTACCCCAGTCACATAGTTATCTATGCTCCTGGGGATGCGCTCCCTTGCCGCCGCACTGCAACTTGAAATCTATTGAGTATATACAAATTTATCCGTTAAAAATTTAAGCCACTTACCTGTAAAATACACCTTCCAGTCATCACATTATGATAAAAAAATATTGTTCATAATCACTATCCTAATAATTAAATTAAGTACAGAATACAGAAGAATTATATTATCTTATCAATATTCCAATGGTGAGCAATGTCACTGGTTTCGCAAGCACGTAGCCTGGGTAAATACTTCCTGTTATTCGATAATTTACTGGTTGTTCTGGGTTTCTTCGTCGTCTTTCCTTTAATATCAATACATTTTGTTGAACAACTCGGTTGGACTGCACTGGTTGTCGGTTTTGCACTTGGTTTACGCCAGTTTGTACAACAGGGTTTAGGCATTTTCGGCGGCGCAATTGCGGACCGTTTTGGCGCGAAGCCGATGATCGTCACCGGAATGCTGTTACGCGCTCTCGGTTTTGCTTTAATCGCCTTAGCCACCGAACCGTGGATACTGTGGCTTGCCTGCATATTATCCGCTCTGGGAGGTACCTTATTTGATCCTCCCCGGACCGCACTGGTCATCAAGCTAACCCGACCACACGAGCGTGGCCGTTTCTTCTCGCTACTGTTGATGCAGGACAGTGCTGGAGCGGTTATTGGCGCACTGATTGGCAGCTGGTTGCTGCAATATGACTTCCAACTTGTCTGCTGGACAGGAGCCGCTGTTTTCGTTCTGGCCGCCATTTGGAATGCGTGGTTCCTCCCTGCTTACCGAATTTCTACTACCCGCACGCCTATCTGGGAAGGAATGAAACGCGTTGTTAAAGATCGCCGTTTCTTCACCTATGTATTGACGTTAACCGGCTACTTTATGCTGTCTGTCCAGGTGATGTTGATGTTCCCGATTATCGTCAATGAAATCGCCGGAACACCCGCTGCGGTAAAATGGATGTACGCAATTGAAGCAACCTTATCACTCACTTTACTGTACCCAATCGCCCGTTGGAGCGAAAAACGATTCCGGTTAGAACAGCGTCTAATGGCAGGGCTTTTCCTGATGAGCCTGAGTATGTTCCCAGTCGGTTTGATTGGTGAAATAAATACTTTATTTGGCCTGATTTGCTTATTCTATCTCGGTACCGTCACCGCGGAACCTGCCCGTGAAACATTAAGTGCTTCATTGGCTGATCCGCGCGCGCGTGGTAGTTATATGGGATTTAGCCGTCTTGGGCTGGCATTAGGTGGTGCTTTAGGTTATACCGGCGGTGGTTGGTTATATGATACCGGCCACACATTAAATATGCCGCAATTGCCCTGGTTCCTGCTTGGGGCTATCGGCCTGATAACGTTATACGCCCTGCACCGTCAGTTTAACCAGCGCAAAATTGAATCTGCCATGCTGAGTGGCAATTAATAAGGTAAAATCTGCCCTCCAAAATAAAGGAGTCGATATGAGAAAATTTTTCTTGGGGGCAGTATTGCTGCTAGCTGGGTTAATCAGTGGTTGTGATCAGTTCAAAGATGTCAGTATCAGCGAAGAGTTGATTAATGGCTATCTGGCGAAACATATCCATTACCAGAAACAGATTGAATTACATGGTCTTGCCACTGCAGATATAAAATTAACAGAACTTTCCAGCCAAATTGGTCGGACGGAACCAGACAAAATAGCATTGACTGGCCGCGCCGACGTTAATATTACATCCCTGCTTGGCCCTGCTAAAGCCGATATGAAATTGACGCTAAAAGCTCAGCCAGTGTTTGATCCGGAAAAAGGCGCGATTTTTCTGAAAGCGTTAGAAATCATTGATTACCAAATCACACCAGAAAAAATGGAAAAACCGGTCAACGCACTGGTTCCTTACCTGAACAAATCACTCAGCGCTTTCTTTGATACTCACCCGGTTTATGTATTGAAACCGGAGCACAGCAAAGCCGAAGCCGCTGCCAAAAAATTGGCAAAAGGGTTAGAAATCAAACCCGGTAAATTTGTTATCATGCTAACTGATAAATAATTTGAGGTATCACTAAAAAGGCAAATATACCTGTTATCTTTCAAGTTGCCTCTTTAGTTGGCTGCACTCACCCCGGTCACATAGTTCTCTATACCCTTCATCTTTCAAGCTGCTGCTTTGTTGGCTGCGTTCACTTACCCCAGTCACATAGTTATCTATGCTCCTGGGGATGCGTTCCCTTGCCGCCGCACTGCAACTTGAAATCTATTGGGTATATGCGCCCGGGGATTCGCTCCCTTGCTGTCGCGATCCATCTTGAAATCTATTGGGTATAATTCGAAATTATTTGCCTTTTTATCATTTTCAAATTAAGAATCCAGCTCTTCTCGTAGTGCTTGTAACGCTTCGCGGGTAATAATTGCCAGTGTCCGATAGAAACCCGTTGTCGCATGAGCTTCCACTTTCCCCAGAAATTGCCCACACCACGGTAGCAGATATTCATCAAACAGCTCAATCTGCCCCTGAACTTCATCTTCTGCTGCCTGATCCTCCAACCATGAAGCGGCTAACAACAGAGAACCAAACTGATCGGTCGACGCATCTGACAACGGCATACCACGTTCAGTCAAAAACTGCCGAACATCATTTTCACTCTCACCGGCATAAGCGGAGCGACAGCTTGGTACACTGGCCTCATCATCACAAAACAGCGCAGTATAATCAGCTTGCATTGCTGAAAAATCGTAGTTTTGTTGCAAACGATCCAGCAACGCGTCTTGCTCCAATGGCCATGATTGTTTCAATTTACCTTCTGCAATCATCGTCAGAAGTGGTTTTAAAATCGGGTCTTGTGGTTGACGATTAAATAAAGTCCCCAAAATACGGCAGACCATTGAAAATTCATTCATCTCAGTTTCCAAATAAACAACTATTTTGCCGTTATTGTCCTCAATAGCCGGCTATTGTAAAGAGACGCTGGTTAATATCCCAATTTTATATCCACAACGCCGGTTGGTAATTCCCCTCTTTCAATTCGTTGAATATTTTCACTCACCGTATCCATCGCAATCTCGGGAATAGTAATAGCCGCAATATGTGGCGTCACTGTTATACGGGGATGGGTCCAGAATGGGTGCATTTCTGGTAACGGTTCCTCAATAAACACATCCAACGAAGCCCCCGCAATATAACCCTTATCAATCGCCACCAACAGATCATGTTCTACCAAATGGGCACCTCGAGCGATATTAATCAGATATGACTTTGGTTTTAGCTGGCTAAACAGCGATAAATTCAGAATACCACGGGTTTTAGGTGTATCGGGCAGCAAATTAATCAACACCTTACTCCCTGAAAGAAAATCGCCCAATTGATCCTCACCGTAAAAACTCTCTACCTTATTAATTTGCTTTGGAGTACGGCTCCAACAACGCACAGTAAAGCCAAACTCAACCAAAGTTTCTGCAACACTGCGTCCTAATATACCTGCACCTAGTACACCTACGACAAAATCTTGGCGATCATGGGATTCAAGTTGTTTCCACATTCTCTGCCCTTGTTGCAGCTTATACTCATCCATGCGGCGCAAATAATGTAAAACCATTGCTACTGCATACTCCTTCATTTGCAGCCCCATGCCTGCATCTTCAAGCCGCATCAGTGGCACACTGGAGGGTAACATCCCTGGTTTTTGTTGTTCCTGCTTCAAAATAGCCTCGACTCCTGCCCCTAAGACAAAAATTCCCTTCAATCCAGAGCGATTTGCCAACATCTCATAAGGGGGCATCCAAGCCATTGCATAATCTGCGTGCTGATTATCGCCGCGTTTCCATTGGCGGATATTAATATTTGGCAATCGTTGCTGCATACCTTGAATCCACTGAGCAGCATCAAAAAAAGGGTGGTAAAAGATAATCTCCATGACTGTTTATCCTCATCTTATTTTTTCATACAGGGTTATCTGATTGGCTATAGGTTGCAAGTCCCTTTGTTAATCGTCATGACGAAAATTTTGAGAATGTTAAGTCGTTAACGAATTCATTTTTTTCTTATTAAAGGACTTGTATCTATCTGGTTCAGCGGCATCGGATGGATATCAATTCATCGGATTGACGTTTATTTCGCTAAGCAATCAAAAAAGCAAAGAAAATTATCAGAAGAGTGTTGACGCTTGTAACGCTTTTCCCTATAGTAGCGCCCCGTTGCAGCGGCGATGTTAAGCAAAGTTGCTGGAATGAAAAAAGCTGGTGAGGTGTCCGAGAGGCTGAAGGAGCACGCCTGGAAAGTGTGTATACGTGAAAACGTATCGAGGGTTCGAATCCCTCCCTCACCGCCAGATTTGAAGAGAGGCTCAGGTTAAATACCTGGGCTTTTTTAGTTGCATATCCCTCCGATGCAGGGAGGGTTGAGAACCCTCGTCAGGGTTCGACAAAACGGC
>NZ_KL543990.1:0-8691 GCF_000711895.1 Photorhabdus australis DSM 17609 | reverse complement strand
GTTGAGAACCCTCGTCAGGGTTCGACAAAACGGCTGGCCGTTTTGGACCGCCAACGGCGGCCCGTAGGGTGAGCGCAGCGAATCCATCCCTCCCTTTCCTCCAGACCTTAGTTCAAATGATGTTGCGTAATAGGGAACACTTTGTTATAAGATTTCTTGTAGCGCAACACGGAGCGATAAGGAATGATAAAAAGTTTCAAGCATAAAGGACTGCGCCAGTTTTTTGAAAAAGGTGTTTCTGTTGGAATTAACCCTCAACATGCAAACAAACTCCGCCAACGACTCGCTGTTATTAATGAAGCTGAGGATATAGGGGAAATCAATCTTCCCGGATACAATCTGCATCCTTTAACGGGAGACAGGCAAGGACAGTGGGCAATGACCATTTCAGGAAATTGGCGTGTGACATTCGAATTTATCGATGGTGATGCGTACATCGTTAACTATGAGGATTATCACTAATGAAAATGTTTAACCCCCCTCACCCAGGAGAAATTATAGCTGACTCTTTAGAGGAACTAGGTTTAGGAATTCGTGATTTAGCGCGGGCATTGAATGTTGCCCCGTCTACGGCTCAACGTCTAGTGTCGTGTAAAGCAGCAGTCACGCCAGAGATGGCAATAAAACTGTCACAAGTGCTTGGTAGCTCTCCGCGGTTGTGGTTAAAACTGCAAGAAACTTATAGCCTCGATAAAGCAGAAAAGACAGTTGATATCTCCAAATTGACTCCGTTATTTAAACCCACCCATTTATTTCACACTTAAAAGCCAACATCCTAAGCTCAGGTTTACCACCTGAGCTTTTTTACTTGCATATACCTCCGATGCAGGGAGGGTTGCGAACCCTCGTCAGGGTTCGACAAAACGTGAGTGAGTTTATCGCACAAGTAATTAAACAAAGGAATCAACTACCAAATGCTTCAGTTAAGCTTAAAGCACAACCTTTCTGTGTCCTCGTATTAACACGACGTAAAATCTCAACCAACACACCGGGATACTTACTATATTCTCTACTAATTATCCCAATATCATCGGTAACAATAAATGCCGGATAACTCGTTGACGACGCATCCATATAACTCATCAAACCCGGCATCCCATCAGGTACTGGTTTCAATGTTTCAGGATCAAGTGCTCGCGCATATACCCAAGGCGGAACATGTTTACGCTGCATTTCATCCTCAAAGAAACAAGTATTAAGTTCAACTTGATTAAATATATCACGGATCTGGCTAATATTACTGAGGTTAAAAGTGTCGAATAAAAGATGATTGAAATCATTACGTTTCAAGGATTCTTTTTCGTAACTTTTCCAGCCTCCCCCCGTTATGATATAAAGACTTTTATCTCCAGAGAATGAGATATTTTTATCTTTCATATACTGGCAAAGCAAATAAATAAAGTAGGGCGAACCAATAAGACAAATATCTTTCCCCTGCCGTTTTATTCGCTCAAGACTATTTAATGTCTGAACAAAATCTATACGTTCTTCTGTTACGGTGAATGACGTAGGATATAATAACTCTACCAGGCTCATAACATATTTAAACCAAATATTATGAGCATTAAATCTATCTGGTCCCAGGTTGACCAATTCCATTTGATGATCGAACCAACTACCAATATATTTCATACCATAACTTACAGAACCTAAGAGTCTCTCAATACTCAGTCTGTCACGTGGCACCTGACTTTTTAAACCATTCGTGCCACTACTGGTAAACCAGCTTTCAATCTCGTTTTCCTGAGAAGTTAATAAGCGAGTAAACTTAAAAACTGATGTTGGGAATACAGGTATGTCATCAATTTCCGTAATATTATCATCTACTTTATGTACCTGACAGTAGTGACGGTATTCTTGACAATGCTTATAGTGATTACGAAACGCATCAAGCACAAGTTTCTTTCTAATCTTTTCCTGTTCATCATAAGACCAAATTAATGGATCACTCGAAAAAATCAAATCATCAATTTCTGAGCTTGCTGTGATTTCCTGTTTATCAACATATGAAGTCATACCTGTTTTACCTCGGTAACGAATATTAAAGAGTATGGCAGAGTCACTGCCATACCCTTTTATTACATGTGATATTTCTTAATATTATCATTGACAATATCAATTGCGTTTATTTGACGCGTAAAGTCATTCATTGATTCAAAGGACAACAATATGTCTTTTGCACCACATTTTTCAATTACCAGTTTAGCCGCAGCTATGCACTCCATATAATCCCCAACAGCGTTTTCTGTGATTATTTCTTCAAGTTTATTTTCGAAATTTTCATTAGGGTGCATTTCACGAATATAATCACTTATAAATGCACGCGTTTCCTTTTTAGCTTTCTCACTATCTTCGTTATAGTTAACCAATATCATTAACTGATGATCTATTTCTGCCAGGTCAACACCATATTCATCTGCTATGGCTCGATATCTTTTCGCATATTCTTGTTTAACGTCATTAGAATCATCCCACTTAAAGATGAGAGGAATACCTTTTTTGGCAGCCCACTCAACAACATGATAACTTGTTGCTGTTACATATTTCCCAGGCCCGTTTTGCGTATAAGCATGGGGATTGACGGATATTTTGGGGAAATTATAAAAATCACCATCTGGATTACAATAGCCTGTGGTTAAAGCATCGTTAATAATGTCATAGCACTCTTCAAATAATTGCGGCTGGGATTGTTCAGGGCGATTAAAAAAATGCATTTCATCCTTTTTCTCGCAATCACTAAACCCTAAAATAAATCTTCCTTCGCTTAACTGATCCAATAAACACGCTTCCTCCGCTATGCGGACAGGATGATGAGTTGTAATGATATGGTTCAACGAACCAATTTTAATTTTTTCTGTTAGGCCAAGTAAAAAACCAGAAACAGTCAGAGGAGCACCAACAATACCATTATCTGAAAAATGATTTTCACACACCAAAATCTGTTCAAAATTCAATTTGTCGACATATTCTGTTATTTCCTGCATGCGAGCTATACTTTGCTCTTGAACAGTTGTTGAATTGATAAAGTTAAGGAAGAACAAGCCAAATTTCATTTTATTTTCCTTAGCTAATTATAATAGCGAACGTTGTTTTTCTTTAAGAAACGGCATGACATCAGACTGGAATAGCTTCATGGAAGCAATAATTTCGTCTACTGTTCCATTAGCTTCAAACCCACAACAAATATTTGATATTCCTGTGGCGTCAATGTCTGTTTGAATTATATCAATACATTCCTGCGGGGTTCCTACGGGATTAATTTCGTAACTATAGTCAACGCGACGATTAGTATCTTTATGTCCTTTTAAGACAAAGTCACGCCATTGTCCTTTATTGAAATCATAACCTTTTGTTTTGTCTGAATCATCAAAAATGGTTGTAGCATTAACATAGGAATCATACCAATGCCTCAGAAAATTCCGGCAAATTTCTTTCGCTTTCATTGAGTCATGGTCTACAGATGTTATATATGATAAACAATGGTCGATATTATGAATATCGTGCCCATATTCTTGAGCTACCTCGTTATAAAGCTCAATTTGTGCTTTCTTTTCGTTAGTATTTATAATCCAACTTAAAATCATGGGTAAACCATGTTGAGCGGCCCATTCAGTCGTGGAAGCAGATTCAGCAACGACATAAATAGGTGCACCACCTTGACTATATGCCGTCGGCAGCACTTTTACCTTATGGAACTTGATATGTTCGTTGTCAGCTTCCATATATCCCTCAGTCATTCCATTGCGTATTAACCGATACCAGCACTCCATTAAGGCGCGACTATTATTCATATCAGTACCAAATACGCGAAAATCTTTATTATAAAGCCCCCGACAAATACCAAACCGAAATCGTCCTTTTGACATTTGATCCAACAAATTCACATCTTCAAGTTGGCGTACTGGATGAGCAGTGGGGAGAACAATAGCCGCAGTCCCTACATTCAATTTCTTGGTTGCACCAAGTAAATAGGCAGCAGCCACATAAGGGTTACCAAGCAAACCAAACTCCGTGAAATGATGTTCAAGTAACCATACGGTATCAAAACCACATTCCTCAGAGATGCGACCTAATTTAACCAACCGTTTAATTACCTCTGTTTGAGAAAATTGGGGAGGTTGGTATGTAAGCAAAAAGTTTCCAAATTTCATAGAGAGTCCTTATATTTCTATTTGAGTGATAGAATTAACCATCTATCCCAATAGGTTTTAAGACAGCGAAATTGTTTGATTTTCAATCTCAATTTTCATTCGGCGTTCATTGACTGCCGCAATAGTCAAATGTTCGAATGACGGTTCAATAATATCGACATCAATATCCAGACGACCATTATCCATCGCGATAGCGGCTTTCGTAACCGATTGATAAAAATTGCGCAGGACCACTAAGTTCTCACCCAAATCATGTGAGCTACCTAGTAAAGAATATATCTTGCATTGATGACTACCAATGCTTGATAGTAATGTAATCACTTCATCTTGCTTTACCCAATCGTCATTATTTGCAGTAAAAGCAATAAACGGTATATCGAGATGCATCATGCTATTAATTGTAGAAGTTAAATCTTCCCAGCCAGAATCAAAGCAATCTCTCGCAAAAACTTCAGCACCCAATTTATGACCTTCAAAATCTAAATTATCTGGCAATTCATCAATGGGTAAGCTGAGATAATCAAATCCTAAAGCTCTTTCGAGAGTATATCTTAAGTTAACCACACCGACCGCACTGATTAAGAACGAGACATTAATTTCAGATAGACTTGCATAAGCTATCCGCGCAGATAAGCTTGAAGCCAACATACCGAGGTTATTTATTTTTCGCGTATTTAACCAGTCAACTACGGCTAACAAACTCTGTTTTCCGATGGACATGGTAAATTCATCAATTGTCCCTGAACTTAATCCAACGTGGTGAAGAGAATCATAACGGATCACATGAAATCCATTCTGCGACAAATACTCTGCCAGACCCGCAAAATGATCCATCCTGCGGGCAAAACCCGATGCAATAATAAGGGTATTCTTTCTCTTTGGACTATTTTCTTTTGGCAGAGTCTCCCAGACATGAATTTCTTTATTTTCTTCAACACCAATAACATGGTCGATGGTTTTATATCTGGATTTATTTTCCATATTTCTTACCTATTATGGGACAAATACCAGGAACTTATCTTCTTCCAGGAATCGAGTCTGCTCTATTTCGACCGCAACATCTTTAGAAGTATAGTGGGATGGTCTTTCATGGGAAATATATGTCACCAATCGTTGTAAAGGTCTCATTCCATCATGGGCGCCACCAACGCGAAATACATTATTCATTCCTGCTTCTACAATCCTTTCAGCACCTTTTAATGCTAATAAGTCTCGATACTTAAGCGCGGCCTCCCAGGGAAAAACAGAGATAGTTTGCGTTTTATTTTTTCGCACATAAGGTAATACTTGCTCAATATTATCAACGTGATGAAGGTATACACACCTGCCAAGTGGTTGATTAAGTTCCACGCCCGCATTTGACTCAATAACCATCCAGCGCTGATGAACATCAACCTCTACTTTTAATCCAGCAAATAAACACTCTTTTTGAACTAAAGAATAGGCCGCCTTTTCATCAAAATCTTTTTTGGTGTTTGGTAATATATGCGCATATAAATTCAATTTTTCTATCAACGCTAACTTAAACTCTTCATAATGACTTCCCATGTAGTATATGTTTTGGGTGGAAAAACAAGCTTGCTGATCGTAAAAACAAACATCATGAGCCGCCCCTGTCGCTGCGGATATCAGGTCAACAGGGTTATCAATAATGCAAAAACTTTTCTTAGGACCAAATTTAATCACGTCAATATCGGGCGGTGCATGCTTTACCGCCCAATTAATCGCATCTTCCCCTCCCCAGGCGACGATGACATCCGCATGTTGCATAATTTCTTTTGCGAGTGATATATCGCCTTGATGTTGCCAATATACAACTGATAAAGAACGTGTTATCGGATGATGAGGGTCCACATCGATAAAACTTAGCGCTAATGCATTAGCGGTAAAAGGATCGGTTGATGAGGTTTTTATAATGCATTGATTCTTGGTTAAAATTGCCCGCACTATAGACAGCACACCAGATAATGGCACATTACCCGTCAACAGATGTACACATTTTCCTTTCGGAAAAGCTCTAATATAACTTTCATCCTGAGGTAGCCATTCATCCATAATATGGCGAGAACCAAGTTCATTTTTTACCAGATCATAAAGACCCCCTTTAGAGCACAAAATCATAGATATCCAGTTGGCCTCCAACTTAGCCATTTCTGCTGAATATCCCATATATCTTTTTAGATCACGAATATATGTCCTGCGTCTTGAATATTCTTCATTTTTCCACCTTTGCCCTACCGTATAGAGAAAGTTGATAATGTTATGCAACTGCAATTCATTATTTTCATTATAATCAATAATGTTTTTTACTTGAGAATCATTCAAGATTGGCAAATGAATATTATCATCACCAAAATTAATGGATTGCACTAAATCATCACTTTCAGGAAATATTTCGACTCGACCGTTAATAATGAATGAAATTTTTTTAGTCATACTTGCCATCCATTTAATAGGGCAATTTCAACTTAAATTGCTGTTTAATCATCTTATAAACACGCTACAATTTTCTGCTTAAGACTGTCAGTGTGACTGAGTGAACCATCAACATACTGCCCCCGTTTGACAATATCTATTAAAATAGCAAACGAAAATTTTCACATCAACCATATTTGTTAATAAAAAGTTTCAATCAAATAGAAATATCTCAAATTAAAAGAAACGCAATTTTTTTATACATGATAATATTCATGGAAATTATTATCTGGCTTATAAGTTAAGTTATATATACCGAATGAACTTCAAGATGCTTGAGCCGTCAGACATAAAAACATTTAAATTCAACAAAATAATCGTTTTTCAAACATGCACTTTGAAGTGTCTTGAGTATATATACCCAATGGATTTCAAGATGCATCGCGACGGCAAGGGAGCGAATCCCCGGGAGCATAGATAACTATGTGACCGGGGTGAATGAGTGCAGCCAACAAAGAAGCAACTTGAAGGATGAAGGGTATATATATGACTTCTAGCATACATGCACGGACAATGGTTTACTAACCACTATCCGCCGATTATAGTATGTAAAAAAGCTCTCTTCTCAGATAGTGTTGAAAGTAATTGCTCTCACCCGATAATAAGCATCATAAATGAAAATGACTTCCACATTTGGATAAGATTTTATACGATTTATATAAGCATCGTATCCACCAATAACACCTATAACAGGTGCTTTTATCATATCTTTTGACTCCGTTGGTTCTCCGTATTCTGCTCTTATCGTTGCCTTATCCATTAAAGGTAAGAATGGATAAGGCAAACTATCATTATATTCTTCATGATCACCATGTATATCAATTAGAGTTATCTGGACTGAATTCAATTGCCTAGATTTAGAATCAAAAACTAATGTGATTCCTTTTTCAGGTTCGCAATTGAACGATTCATCCCCTTCAAAATGAAACTTAAATATTCCTTTAGATATCTCACCATCTTCAACTAACGTTTCAGCGGTTCTTCCAAGATATTTAATTAATTTCGTAATGTCAGCCACTATTTATACCACCCTTGTTCTTTATTCAGTTGGTGTAATTCTTCTCGTGCCTTGCTCAACTGCACATCTGTATAGCCTTCTTCTCGTAGGCCAGGAACTTGAGCATCAAAATTACTGTCTACCGCCGCTCTAATATCTGACGCGTCTTTAACTTGTTTCGCCTTTGTATTCCTACCTTTATAAGTTTCACTATAGCCTCTGTGAACTCTATGAGGAATAGCTATGGATACACCACTATTGAGTATCTTATCTATGTCTTTATCCGTTGCAGCCTTACCTAACTTATTTTTTAGAAACAATTTCAATGCCGCCTTAGACGGAATATGATCAATATCCATTCCATCATTACGGCTACGTCCAGCCAGATCCTGATATTCTCCCACTTCCAGCGGTTTCACTGGCGGTTTACTCAAATACACATACACCGGCGGCATATTCGGGATGGGAAGCACCAGAATATAATCGCGAAAATCCTTTTCTTCCGGCATTGGGAACAATTCAATATCGGTATGATAGTTGTGAGGTATTCTCTTTGATTGTGATGAAAAGGATTATAAAAATCCTTTTCATCACTTACTCAATCTCTATTTTTTAAAGCCAGGTTTGCCGTTTTTGGTTCTCCATTCCTTTATCACTTCAAGCACACCTTCAGGACTATCTTCAATGCCATCTTCTGGATAGAAGATTAAATTACCGCCAGAGGGGTGTTCTGAAATTCTTTCAAATTCATTTATAGCTTCTGATTCTTCCTCCTCTGTTCGAAAATTTCCATTAAATATTTTCTTTATCAAGGATAAAAATTCATTTTCAGTAATATTCATTACATTATTTTCCATAGTTTATTCACCTCCAACTATGTAGTTCACCATGCCTCTTTGGCGTAACAACACTAATGTTATCAACATTATAAACATCTCCACCTTTAGAAATAGGCTTTTTATGATGTAACTCGTATTTTTTCTTTTTTCCTTTCCATTCGTCTTTCCTTGGAGCTGGAGCTTTTCCTTTTTTCATATTTCCCATATTCGCAGTTTTAAATTGCTTAGA
>NZ_JONO01000053.1 GCF_000711895.1 Photorhabdus australis DSM 17609 | reverse complement strand
AGATTCGGTATAGTATTCTCAGCTGCATATAGACTAGTTGAGTTAATATTTAAAGATGAATATGGATTGGTTGATTTGTTTGTTAACTTAACAATCGATGGTGCAAAATTAGCTATTTCAATAGGTGTTGCTACAGCGGCTAATACTCTACTGGTTTCCCCAGTCTTAGCTTTGGGGGGGAGCCTTATGCTTGTAACTCTTGGCGTTTTTCTTATTGGGGTTGGAGTTTCGTTTGCTTTATATTGGTTAGATGACCACTTTAAAATTAGTGAAACTATAATTAAAAATTTAAAGAAGAATAGAAAGGTAAATCCGACACCATACCATCCGGATCAACTTTTTAATATGTGGGGTAGATTAAGTCGTGGATAATACAAGTAAAACAAAACTATATTTAGGTATATCGTTGCTTATTTTTATGACAGTGTTATTTTTATTTTTCTCATTGAGTGATTATGTCGGTTTTTTTAGACGTGATAGCATTATTACATTCTCGTGGAAGAGTGCGGGGTTTATTTGGTTTACTCCTGTGTTGCTCTATCTTGCCTATATTTTATATAGAATCTCCTTGGGTAATGTGAAACGTCTTAATAGCAAAATAGGTGATTATATTTCATGTGTGTCAATAGCCGGTTTTATCCTTACTCTATTTGTGTCTTTTTATGTTGATGATGAATTAAGATCTGAGGGATATTTAATCTGTAGTAAATCATCATGGATGGCTCCAAATAAGTATGTTAAGGACATTTCACTTTGTTACTAAGCATATGCTCTTTATGCTTAGTTGTGTCGAGTAGCCAACAGGCGACTCGACAGGATTTTATGTTTATTAATAATTTCTATCTTCCCATATGCTGTAAGCAGATGTGCCTGCTGCTATATGATTCCATGAGATGGATTGATGGAAGAAGATATATAAAATTATCATGTTACCCTTGTGTTTTTGCTATTTGTTTTTTAACTTCTCTTGCTTTATATTGGTTAGATGACCACTTTAAAGTTAGTGAAACTATAATTAAAAACCTAAAGAGTAGAAAGGTAAATCCGACACCATACCATTCGGATAAGATTTTTAATATGCGGGGTAGATTTAGTCGTGGATAATATAAATAAGAATAAAGCCAAATTATATTTAGGCATATCATTGACTCTTTTTATGGCTGTGTTATCTATATTTTTTTCATTGAATGATTATGTCGGTTTTTTTAAGCGTGATGATGTTATTACATTCTCATGGAAAAGTGCTGGAGCTATTTGGTTTAGTCCTGTGTTGATTTATATTTCTTCTATTTTATATAGAATCTCATTGGGTAAGGTGAAACGTCTTAATGGCAAAATAGGCGATTATATTTCATGTGTGTCAATAGCAGGTTTTATCCTTACTCTATTTATGTCTTTTTATGTTGATGATGAATTAAGATCTGAAGGATATTTAATCTGTAGTAAATCATCATGGATGGCTCCAAATAAGTATGTTAAGGACATTTCACTTTGTTACTAAACATATGCTCTTTATGCTTAGTTGTGTCGAGTAGCCAACAGGCTACTCGACAGGATTTTATGTTTATTAATAATTTCTATCTTCCCATATGCTGTAAGCAGATGTGCCGGCTGTTATATGATTCCATGAGATAGATTTATAGTTGAGTGTAACTCTTTCATATGGCATGGCATCAAAATCATTTATAGAATGCGGGTATATACAAGAAACATCTGTGATAGTGGCTTCAGTGATTTTTACTTCATAGAATAATTCCAATTGTCCAGCTTGACCCGTTCTGTAAAAAACAAAAACACCATTTAGAGATTCGTTTGAATCTATTGCCATAGCTAACAATGGTGATGATTTATCTACTGGTTTAATGAATTGTATGGGTTGATGACTGACATTCTGCTGTCTTGTTATTGTATGGTTTAAACTCAGTACCTGTATTTGATCCTCGTGTCCATTTTGATACCTATTTCCTATTGAATCCAGGGTCGAACACCCAGCAGAGATCAGTCCTTGTTTTTTACCATTCAAAGACAAATAAATCATGTATGACATAAAATTACCATCCTAATTTTTTATAATTTAACCTAATAAATTCTAAGTCAGTTAAGTATGTAACCTAACACATAAGTAAAAATTATAGTAGTAATATAAATCTACCAATCATAACTAAATAATCCTGGTAAGCCACTCATGCAATAACGACATAAATACGGTTAATTTTGCTGGCAGGTGAACAAGTGCCCGCAGTAAATAAATATCTTCTTTGCGTCCATCGGGATCATTGAATAAAGGCATAAGTTTTTCAGAACGAATATCTGTGGATACCACCCAATTAGGCAAAAGCCCTACCCCAAATCCATTAACAGCGGCCATTCTCAATGTTTCAAAGTCATCACTGCGAAAGATCCTGTTATCATCGTTGAAGTTAATAATACTGCGATAGCGTGACCAGCAAATACCTGCGGGGTCATGATGTTTATCAAGCAAATAGTGCTCACCCAGTTCAGTAAGTGTTTTCGGCATTCCATGCCTTTGAATATAATCTGGGCTGGCACAAATAATCCAAGTTTGTGTAGAGATGCGTTTTGAATAAAGCGTGCTGTCTTTTAATTCACCAATTCGAATAACGGCGTCGAGACGATCCCTAACAGGATCAGTTAAACGTTCTGTTTGATCAAGTTCAACCTGAATTTTAGGATATCGCGTAAATGCTAGCTTCACCAATAATAGGTTCGTTGACAGATCACTTCGGTGGAAAGGCAATTGTTGCCGCAGGCACTTTATTAGTAATGCTAGCCTTGTGCCTAATTAGCGGCACGAGCCACAGTATTCTATTTTTATTCGTTGGTATTATTCTGCTAGATCTTGGCAGCAGAGCGGGTTTAGTGGCAAATCAAACACGGTTATATACATTATTACCTGATGTCCGTAGTCGGCTTAATACCGTATTTATGACCTGCTATTTCGCCGGTGGCGCAATAGGTTCCTCTTTGTTGGCTGCACTCACTCACCCCGGTCACATAGTTATCTATTCTCCCGGGGATTCGCTCCCTTGCCGTCGCAATGCATCTTGAAATCTATTGGGTATATTCTTTTATGCCGTAAAAAGTGATATTTATAAATTGGTAGAAATTGACGTTATTATATTGGTGCTACATTCATTAATCACATAAATTCGACCAACACTTTTCTACTTATTGACTATATATGAAAAAGTATCTCCGGAAATTCTGTAATTCACACATCCTAATTCAACCAATTATCATGTTAAAACACATACCATACTGATTGAAGAGATTGTAAACAGTCTGCCTAGCTTAACTTGTATGCAAAAAACAATTAAGCCATTTGTGTAATATACAAAAACACATTACACATTTACTATTAACGTGTTATCTTTATCTGGCATTGAAACCAGTTAATTAATTTAATTCCAAATAGGTTAAAAAATTGTCTTATGACCTCTAAACTCTATCCTACGATACTGATCCCTTTTTTCTTCGCGCTAACAGCTTGTGATTTAATTAAAGATTTTGATGATGACGCCGGTAAGTTCTACTTTAGTAATTCAGGTAACACGCCTCTACAATTTAAAATTGATGACCAATCTTTTAATTTAAAAGAAGATGAAGTTGGGATAGTTGATTTAAAAGTAGGCGAACATGTTATGGAAACTGCCGACGGGCAACAAACTCCGTTTATGGTGTATCCGAATAATAAAGGCGGTATTATTAATCCAAACAAAGATATGTACTACACCTACAGTATGGTTTATGCAACAAATGAGAATAGTGCGAATCGCTTTTCTCCCCCCATCAATCAAGTCGTCATCAATGGCGAAGTATACGAAGGTCCCATCCACAGTACCAATGCAGTATTTATTGATAATAATTTCTTTCGCTGCACTTACCCAATTGGTACTCCATTCCCAAATGAAATTAAGTCTTGGGACAAAAAATCCGTTGGTACAATTGAAACTAAGTGCTTTAATAAAAAAGAATTTTTAACCTTTTATCATAATGAAACCGGCGAGCCAATTAATCCCCAAGCTACTATCAATGTGGCTGCAAACAGTGACTCCATAACAGATTATTTTGGTAACAGTGTGCCAAGTGCTGACTTCGAAAATCCAGATCTTCAAACCAAAGCCCAAAAGATAGTGGCTTTATTGCAGCAATTTGTACAGTCTAAAGACGCCAATGTGCAAAAAGATTTTCAAAAGCAATATCACGAATTAATTATGGATTTGATTCAAGTCTCCAGTAAAGTAGCCGTGCATCAAACTAAAGAAGAAAACGAAAAATACAACCACTTTTCACAACAAAGTGGTAATGTAATTGGTGCAGGCATTATGGCTAGACCATAATTTTATAACAAAACCGCTTGATTAAATTGCCTCCAAAATATCGGAAACCTTTCTGATATTCAGAGAGGCAATTTCTATTAGATGTTTTAACATTTAAGCTTCCCATCATTCACTATTATCTTGCTGGTAGATAGACAGATAATAAGTATTGTGATCAAATTCACCTTTTTAATATACCTGTTATCTTTCAAGTTGCCTCTTTGTTGGCTGCACTCACTCACCCCGGTCACATAGTTATCTATGCTCCTGGGGATTCGTTCCCTTGCCGTCGCGATGCATCCTGAAATCCATTGGGTATAAATATTATTAAGGAAGAAACTGGTAATTACTAATTCGTTTTATCTCAACCGCGCTTTTCAGCGCGGTTGTTTGGTAAAGCAGCCGCTAACCCGATGAAACCGCTTCCATCCCTACCAATCCCACTTTCAAATAACCCGATTTACGCAGAGAATCCATCACACTCATCAGTGTTTCATAATCCACCGTTTTATCAGCCTGAAAGAAAATAGTTGTCTCTTTATTGGATTGTGTTGTCTGATCCAATACCGCCGCCAAAGTATCATGATCTACCTGTTGATCACCGACATAAAGCTGGCGATCAGCCTTAACCGTCAGGAATACCGGCTTTTCTGGACGTGGCTGTGGTTTCGCCGACGAAGCAGGTAAATCCACTTTAATATCAACGGTTGCCAGTGGCGCTGCAACCATGAAGATAATCAACAGCACTAACATCACGTCAATAAACGGTGTGACGTTGATTTCGTGCAATTCGCCACTATCGTCTAAATCTTCATTAAGACGCATTGCCATAAAATCACCTTGTCTTGCTATTTGCTAAATCCAGATCACGGCCAAGCAGTAATAATGACTGTGCCGCCACATCACCAACCTGACCGCGGTAAGACGCTATCATACGAGCGAAGATGTTATAAATCACAACAGCAGGAATTGCCGCCACTAAGCCAAGTGCGGTCGCCAATAACGCTTCTGCAATGCCCGGAGCAACAACTGCAAGGTTAGTTGTCTGTGAGTGAGCAATACCGATAAAGCTGTTCATGATGCCCCACACCGTACCAAACAGACCAACGAAAGGAGAAATTGCCCCAATTGTTGCCAGATAACCATTACCACGCCCCATATGACGGCTGATAGCCGCAACTGAACGTTCCAGACGGAAAGAAGCGCGTTCTTTGGTACTATTCAGATCAAGACTCTCAGAAGATAACTGACGTTCCGTCTGAACTTCACTCAACAACACACGACTGATACTCAGTTTACTGAAACCTTCTGCAATTTCAGCCGCCTGTTCAAGGCTCTTAACTTCTGCCAATGCCAGTTGTTCTTTCCGTAAACGACGACCAGCAGCCAGCAATTCAGCACCTTTTGAGAAGAATAAGGCCCAGGTAATAACAGAAGCAATGACCAAACCAATCATAACGGTTTTCACAACGATATCCGCGTTCTGATACATGCCCCAAATAGACAGATCGGTGGCAAAGCCACTGGAAAGATTAGCGCCATCCTGTGGACCGTTTGATAAAACAGCATCAGTTGCGACTGGAGTAACCTGGGTAGATTCTGTAGCGGATGTTGTTTGCGGAACGACCTGATTTGCCTGTAATGTCATCGTATCAGAAGTCGCAGGGGTAGCTGTCGGAGCAGGGGCTGCAACCTGTGCGGTTTTTGCCGTAGGATTGTTGTCTGTTGCGGATGCTGGTGCTGTATCAGCCAGTGCTGAACCTGTCAGTCCGAACGCTAATATTATTGAAGCAGTCAAATTACGCATCAGTTGGCCTTTGCTCCCTTTCTTATAAACCTTTTTATTTAGCTGTGAATTGCCTTTCGTCATCTCGCTAACCTTAATTTACCCTGAGTCTTCACTCACCTTCACCAGATGAGTAAAAATGCAAGCTGATAATATCAGACATTAAGTGATTTGATAGTAATTATCATTATTGTTTAATAAAAAAGTGTTACCCCTTCACAAAATAAAGTCAAAGAAACCCTACTCATAGGTTACCAGATTGAATTTTCGTCAAGTTGCTCTAATCCCTTTGTACAAAAAGGGCTAAATCTTTTAACGTGTTAACCATGTTTTTTTACACCGTTTCAAAAATCGAAATAAAGGTGGCAATGGATCATGACAGAAAAAAAATTGGAAACTTCATTAGTCAGTGCCGGCAGAAGCCATAAATTTACCCAAGGCGCAGTAAACCCCATCATTCAACGAACGTCATCTGTCATTTTCGATTCTGTGGAATCCAAAAAGCAGGCGACAAAGAATTGTGCTAATGGCGAGCTATTTTATGGCCGTCGTGGTACACAGACTCATTTCTCCTTTCAGAAGGCAATGACTGAACTGGAAGGTGGTGCAGGCTGTATGCTTTATCCTTCTGGTGTTGCCGCGATCAGTAATGCCATTCTCTCTTTTGCTGCTACCGGTGATCATATTCTATTAGCCGGTTCGACTTACGACCCAACACAAGCCTTTTGTGACAAGATATTGTCACGAATGAATATTACTGCCGATTATTTCGATCCTATGATTGGTGAAGAGATTGCTAAACTCATTAAGCCCAATACCAAAGTGGTGTTTCTTGAATCCCCGGGCTCCATCACCATGGAAGTACAAGATGTTCCGGCTATTGTCCGTGCTGTACGGCGAGTCAATCCAGATATTGTCATTATGATAGATAATACCTGGGCTGCGGGGGTATTGTTTAAAGCATTAGCGTTTGGCATCGATATTTCTATTCAATCCGGCACCAAATATATTATTGGTCATTCAGACGCCATGTTAGGTATTGCCGTAGCTAACGAACGCTGTTGGGCACAACTACGGGAAAATTCCTATTTGATGGGACAAATGGCCGATGCTGATACGGTTTATATGGCAAGTCGCGGATTGCGTACTTTAGCGATTCGCCTGAAGCAGCATGAAGAAAGCAGTATCGAAATAGCGCGCTGGCTGCAACAAAGAACCGAAGTGGCAGAAGTTTATCATCCAGCCCTCCCCTCCTGCCCCGGTCACGACAATTTTATCCGTGATTTTAGTGGTTGTAATGGCTTGTTTTCCTTCCGGTTAAAAGAGAGGTTAACCACTCAACAGTTCACCAATTATCTGGACAATTTTCACCATTTTAAAATGGCATTCTCATGGGGCGGTTTTGAATCTCTGATTCTGGGTTATCAACCAGAAGAGATAAAAATGATGCGCCAGTACGATGCCCCACAAAAAACAGGCACCCTGTTCCGCCTGCATATCGGGCTGGAGAATGTTCAGGATTTGATTGATGATTTAGCTGAGGGGTTTAGTCGGATTTCTGTTGATTAATCTTATAGTTACTTAATATAAAATATAACAACTGAAAACTTCAACACCTGGAGACAAATAAATTGTTATTGCAATGCATTTGCATTACACTTTGTCGAAAGATTATTAAATAAACAAATGAGGTCGAAATATGCACGAATCATCAAGTGTTGAGTTCGATGTTGGAGCAGAATCCAAACTTACCCGTCGCAGCCAAACAACTATTCCAACGCCAGTCCGTAAAGCACTTAAACTAAGACCAGGACATGATAGTATCGAATATAAGATTTTATCTTCTGGTGATGTACTTATCAGTCGTAAAAGCAGTGAAGAAGAAAAAGATCCTATAATAGAATCATTTCTGAACTTTCTGGCACAAGACATTAAAAAACATCCTGAACAAATACAACAATTAAGTGAACAACTCATTAACCGGGCAAAGTCACTTACCTCTGGAACAGACATAGATCTAAATAATCCACTATCTGCCGACGATGAGTAAAGGGCTATGTACGATCGAGTATGTGTAATAAACGGATGGGCTCTTTTTGCCCATCCGTGCTTTATAGAGCAACTGAAACAAATAATAGTCAAGGTCGAACAACTTCAACAGAAATATCCAAATGACTATCTGAAAAAAAATGATGCAAAACGCTTAGCTGCAATCATAAAACTTGTTACTGAAATTATTCCCAGTGACCCAGCTAATATAGCCTTTCGTTTAGGGTACACATTAAGCGGAAAAAGAAAACACTGGTTCAGAGCAAAATTTTTCCAACAATATCGCCTTTTCTTCCGTTTTCACACCGAGAGTAAAATTATTATCTTTGGCTGGGTAAATGATGAAAGAACAAAAAGGGCATATGGTGATCAACGTGATGCTTACAAAGTATTTGGAGAAATGCTTAACGCTGGACGCCCACCAGATGACTGGGATTTTCTTTTAAAAGAATCAATTGTATCACCACACTTAGCTGGACTTCTTAATGAACGCCAGCCATCTTTTCCTCCAAAGAGTATTCCCGCCGACATCAGGCGGGAGAGGAATTTGGACGTGCTTGAAAAGCCCGAATAACTATCAGCCACGCTGATTCTGAAGGTATTTTTTCACGACTTCCAGTGGCGCTCCACCTCACGGACAGTTGCACGGTTGGAGGGGACTCAATCCGCATATGGACGTGCTCGGACTCACCGTGACTCTCTTTTAGCTCAGCACCAAAATCACGGCATACCTCACCGGCATACTGATGAAATGCCGCAGAATGTCACTCACCAAGCATATTTCTACGGTATTGGGTCACAAACACAAGATGTAGGGAGGATGCCAAGGTTAAGATTTTACGGTAAACTGACTTTATATATGCAAATGAAATAAATTTACTTATAACAGTCACAGGATAAATATAAATAATGGAAGTGCTACACGAGATTATGCGGGCATTATGGCAGCATGATTTTTCCAAACTTGCCAACCCCGATGTTCTCTGGATTATCTATGGCATTCTGTTCATGACTCTGGTTCTGGAAAATGGTTTATTACCCGCAGCTTTTTTACCCGGAGATACATTATTAATCCTTGCTGGTGCGTTGATTGCCAAAGGAGTAATGTGCTTTATCCCTACCGTTTTGATACTGACAGTAGCAGCAAGTATTGGTTGCTGGCTTGGTTATCTTCAAGGACGATGGCTTGGTGATACCAAACGGGTTAAAGGTTGGCTAGCACAACTTCCCATTCAGTACCGCCAACGGGCCAATATGCTGTTTTTCAAACACGGTCTGGCCGCTTTGCTAATTGGCCGTTTTCTGGCTTTTGTCCGTACTCTGTTACCAACACTGGCAGGTATATCTGGGCTCAACAGTAAACGCTTTCAAATTTTTAATTGGCTAAGCGGTTTATTATGGGTCATTACCGTGGTTGGTTTCGGTTATCTTCTCAATCAAATCCCGTTTATTAAAAGCCATCAGGATCTAGTCATGAACATTCTGGTGATATTACCTATCGTGCTGCTGTTAAGTGGCTTAGGTGCATCTCTACTGATGTATTGGCGCCACCGCAGGGCCTCTACGGTAAAACGTAAATAAAAGTCATCATGGTTTACAAACCGAGACTGGTTTTTTATCCTAGCTTAATTTCTAACCAACAGTATGTATGTGGACTTCTGCTCAGTTATCGAATGATGTTTCTGTGTTTGATGCTCCACAAAATCAATACTTGGCTTAGATCACGCCGATTGTATTACTTTCTTCAATTACTCTTAATATCAACTTAATATCAACCATCATTATTTATAACGATACGTTTTAGCTGATATTTTAACTGTCTATCTTTTTTTAGGAGGTAGTAATGGATAATCAACCTATCATCAAACTTGCTGACGGAAACCATATGCCGCAGTTGGGACTGGGATCTTGGGCCGCAAATAATCAGCAAATAGTTACAGCAATTCACGCCGCCCTGGATGTAGGTTATCGAGCAATTGACACCGCCGCTATTTACAATAATGAAAAAGGGGTAGGTAAAGCTCTGCAAGAAACAGACATTCCCCGTGAAGATATCTTTGTTACAACCAAATTGTGGAATGACAGACATAATGATGTCCGCGCCGCACTAGCAGAAAGTTTAGAAAAATTGCAACTTGATTATGTTGACCTCTATCTCATTCACTGGCCGGCACCACCACAGGATCAATATGTAGGTGCCTGGCAGCAAATGATTGAATTACAAAAAGAGGGACTTATCCGTAGTATCGGTGTTTCTAATTTCCAACCTGAACATATCCAGCGGTTGATCAATGAAACTGGTGTTCATCCTGTCATTAATCAGATTGAGCTACATCCACTCTTCCAGCAACGTCAGCTTCATGCCTGGAATGCCACACACCATATCGTTACCGAATCCTGGAGCCCGCTGGCACAAGGTGGTGAAAATGTATTTGATAATCAACTGGTGCAACATCTGGCACAAAAGTACGGTAAAACACCCGCTCAGATCGTTCTCCGCTGGCACATTGATAACGGCATGATTGTGATCCCAAAATCGGCCACGCTATCAAGAATCAAAGAGAACTTTGATATATTCAATTTCAAACTGGAAAAAGAAGATTTGACCGCTATGACTACTCTGGATACCAACAAACGTTTGGGACCAAGCCCCGAAACATTCGTTGATTTCAGCGAATTCAGTCACCTTCTTGATTCCATTGATCCAAATGGCTAGTGCCCCAAATTAACTGAAAAAAATCATATGGTGATAATGAGCAAAAAGGTCAGAACCTGCGCGGCTTCAACACCGCGCTTTGATTTTATTTGGCCATTATCGCCAATCTCGGTTTTCATTTACCTAATTGACAGACATGGTCACTAACTGCCCAACAGAACCACGATCTGCCATTTCCAGGATCTGGCTGTAATACAAAAACGGGAAATGCTCATAAGATGGCTGGTTCATATAAACCAACAACTCCATCCGACCATCAACCCAAACCGTATCTTTCCAGCCATAATCCTGTGGTTGAGGTGCCGCCCCATTACTGCTAATAACCTTAAACTGTACACCCTCAATATGAAACGGTTGTGGAGAAGAGGTATTCACGATCCAGCGCTCCCATGTTCCTTGCTGGCTGGTAATATCAACCCGGTTCATATCCCACAACACACCGTTAATTCCCGGTGGATTATCATCAAGATAGATCTCTCGGTTGCGGATTGCGTTAGAAAGCTGCATAGAATCATCGACCAGACGGGATGGTAGTGCATCTGTCACCAGAGATAACAAACCTGTCGCTTTGATGGTCAGAACAGTGCTGGAAATCAACATAGTGGATGGTTCAAACAACCCACGCAGCCGATCAAGTACACCTGCTGATTCACCTGCCGTCACAGAAATTTCATCCCCTTTGGACATATCAATCAATACTTCACGCCGCTCACCCGGTGCAATAGACATTTGTTGAATAGATATGGGTGAAGTTAACAATCCCAAATCAGTACCTATCATATAGAAAGGACGGCCATCACTGATTTGTAACTGATATCGGCGAGCATTAGATGCATTCAATAAACGTAGACGAATCCAACCGCGAGGTACCTCGATAAAAGGATTTTGCACGCCATTAACTAACAAAGTATTACCAATAAACCCACCAGCAGTAGGCTGATACTCAGGAACACCAAAGTTATCCAGCCGTTTATCCTGGAGAATAACCGGGAAATCATTAACACCATAGTGTTTCGGCAACGGCAAATGACGACTGCTTTCATCTTCTACCAACCACATCCCGGCCAGACCGTTATAAACATGTGGTGCCATCCGGTTAGGCGTATTAGCATGATACCAGCAGGTTGCCGCTTGCTGACGGATAGGTAGCACCGGAGACCAGTCAGCTCCCGGAGAAATCTGACGAGCAACACCTCCAGTCAGAGTACCTGGTAATTGCAATCCGCTGACCGTCATCGAAACCGGTTCTGCCAACCGATTACTGTATATCAGTTTCACATCATCATTTTTATGAACCCGCACAGTCGGACCAAGATATTGGCCATTAATTCCCCAGACATTAGTTTTATATCGTCCATCAAAAGTCCAACGCGCTTTTTGTAAAGTCAGAAATAGCGGTTGTCCACCACGGGATTCCAATAAAGGGGGAACCGGCAAAGCAGTTCGCTGATTTTTGCTGGCCCGAGCCATGAAAGGAGCAGCTCCGATACACATTGCCAAGCCTGATGCCTTAATAAATTGGCGCCGACTAAATGACATATTTTCTCCGCGACAAACATAATTGAATTCCAGGTGTTATGTAGCTCATTTTGCCATCACTCACCATGGACGATAATAACTCATTACCGAAGTTATTAAAGTTTATTGTCCTTTTGATTGCGCTTAACAAAAACATTATTTACCAAACGCTCATCATATCGCGAATACGGAACGAATTCTAAAACTATCTGAACGCATTACACAAATCTGTCCCGGTAAGTAAACCGTTATACATGCCGGGAGTTCTACCTATCGATGAGTTAACTGGTAATACTTTTCAAAGTTGACGAACCGGGTTGAATCTCTGTTGATGTTTTTATGTTTGAATACCGGGGATCTTGCTAACAGTGATTTATCGAAACACCATTTCCTGGTGCCATGTAAATCTTTCAGCTTTTGCCGGAGATTATCTGCGTATGCCCCGCCATCTCAGTTCTCTTCTTCCATTGGGTTACCCTTTTGTTCAATTCAAAAACAGAGGGGAATTTCTCACCGGTTTCAGGCAAGAATTTCGTCTCTACCAACCCATAATTAAAATAGAGCTTCCAATTCATGAAATCGCCGTCCACCCCACAAGAGTAATTTATTCTTCCAGGTAATTTATTTACTAAATATAAAATATTATTAATATTTCAAGCCAGCAATGCTGGCTTTCTTTTTAGAATAGATGTAATACTAATTTAAATCAGATTTTTTTGCTTTAACGTTATTTTTGTTGCTTCATTTAAATCATATTTATATAGATCCTCCTTCATCACCCAGGCATAACTTTCAAATTCATCATTAATGATTATTTTGGTATTTTTAGCACGGCAATTAAAAATAAGGTAAATCATATAAATTTCTTCTGTTGAGCCATCCTCATAGGTTTTTACTCTGATGTCATCTCTAAATGTCCAGGGCTCTATATGATCTAATTCTAACTCTGAACCTAACTCTTCTCGGATTTCACGTAAAAGAGCCTGTTCAATAGTTTCCCCTGCTTCAACGCCTCCTCCGGGAAGGGCCCATTGCCCTGGAAATACGCCTTTATTAGAAGGCATCTTACATAACAAGTATCTGTTATCATACTCAATTAATGGACATACAATAATGCGTTGACGCATGGCTATCCCCTATTTATAAAACAACTTATTAATAACCGCATTTGTTATCTCGGTGCAAGTGAGTGATGAATCAAAAGTGATAACTTTCTCCCTCTCTTTTTCTGTTAGTTTTTCGTAAAATTCATTATATTGCTTATACCAGCCAGAAATCCAGATTTTTTTTGTTTCTTCATCTGGAAATTCTCTGGGTCTAATTCCTAACATTTCATCTCTCACGAGATTATCAAGTGAAAACTCAACAGGAAAGTCCATAAATACGATTACATCAGGCTCTGGAAGATGGTTTTTTATTTCATCCCAAATAGCTAAATATGCATCGCGATCATCATTCGATATGTATCCTTTTTCATACAAAAATTCTATAAATATATAATCCTCCAGATGTGATCTTTCCATTACAAGATTATACCCTGCATCAACCCAAGCCTTTATTAATAACGCTCGTTGGATCATAAAATTTATCTGAATAAGATAGCCATAGCGGCGAGTATCAGAAAATAGTGACTGGAGGAAAGGGTGATGAATAGCTTTTTCATCAATTGCTATTGTATGGTTATCTAAGTTATATAATGCAGAACCTATTGACTTTAATAGAGTACTTTTACCAACCCCAGAATTTCCTGTTAAGCAAATATATTTTGGCTTCCTAATAGAAACATATTCCTGTGATGGTAATTCCCAAGGATCGGAATAAAGATAATGCAATGCTTTATTGTTCATTTCAACATTCTCCTTTCTTCTATCCAGAATCTATTATCCTGACATTTTTTTACTACTAGTGGATTACCAAATATTGATGAAAGAATTTTTTCTTTTTCATCATTCTTCATATTACACAATAACGTATAGTTATCCCCATCTGGAATAATTATATCAAAATTAGGCTCCATAACGATGTTCGCCTTATCCCTCTCTTCAAAAGTAGCCCAACTAATAGGAACATCAGGGAAGTCTCTTTTCAAGATTCTCATTTCAGAGAGAAATAAATATTCATCTATTTCCAATTTTTCACGTTTCTCTTTTCCTACACCTAACGGACAAAACTGGTAAAATCGCCAAGACTGTACGTTATAAGGTAATCTATTAACCCAGGAAATGATATCATGGAGCTTACCAATATTTGAATTGGAAACAACCGTAGTAAGTTTGATATTTATTTTATTATTAACACCAGAAAGCCAATTTAATATATTCTTAACAACATGATGCTGATTACTCATTTTATCACTGCGAATATCGATATTAACTTCTTTATCTATACCATCAATAGGGATACCAACCCAATCAAGAATATCATTTAGTTGTGCATGATCCATGGAAAAACGATGGCCAACAGTAGAGAGATAAGTGAGAAAACCTTTCCTTTTCGCATATTTTATTAACTCAATATAATCTTTTCTGCTGGTTGGTTCTCCTCCGGTAAATCCCATTTTCCTGAATCCTATCTGATACATTCTGTCTATCACAGATAAAATTTCAGTGGTTGTGTTATCTTGAATCCCTGGATTCCTAAAACAGAGATCACAACCAAGATTACAATGTGATGTTATTCGAAAATCTAATAGTAATTCTTCAGGCTTGTACATAGGTCCATCCTTTTTCATGAAAAATACCAATAAGACATTAACTAATTAGTACCACAATTTGTATGGTTATTATGTGTGATAAATCAAATTTCTGACGGTAATAAACCCAAAAACAAGAAATTGAAATTAAAAGATTGCGGTTATTGGAAATGATAGATTTCAACAGACAAACAGCCGACACAGAGATGACGAAGCTTCCACTTATTTATTGCTTTTTAATGCTGCGTTTAGCCCCGGTCGGAATTTACAGGCTTGCCCGATGGATGAGCATATTAATTCAGTGCGTCATATTCCCGCACTATTACAGACCACGTGGTAATTTTCAATACAGAAATATAATATCAACCATCCTGGGCATGCAGCCTGTCTTCTGCATGTTCACCTTGTTTTTATGACGAAATATTCCCCTCCCGCCTTATGTCGGCGGGAGTACCCTTTCGAAGGAAAAGATAACAAACAAAATAACCCATTATAAATACGTATTCTGCTTCTTCATTACCTCTAATTCCTTATCCAACTCTTCTATTTTAGCCTTCATTACCCGATGACAATACTCGGCCAATTCACGCACTTGCTCTTTGGTATATCCAGAGGTATCAATTGGTGGCAGCATTTCAACAATCACTGTGCCATTATTCCAGCGATTTAACTTAATATTACCATTGGCAATAGAAGAGACACAGACAGGAACAATAGGAACTCCCGCAGAAATAGCAGCATGGAAAGCCCCCGTTTTAAACGGCAATAAGCCCCGGCCACGGCTACGTGTTCCTTCCGGGAACATCCAGACAGAAATACGGCGTTTTTGAATCTGTTCCACCACTTGAGTAATCGTACCGTGTGCTTTAGCACGATTATTGCGATCAATCAAAATGTTACCTGCCAGCCAATATAACTGACCAAAAAAGGGGATCAGTACCAAGCTTTTTTTGCCCACTGTCACTGTACTCGGCTGAACCGCGTTAGACATGGTTATCATGTCATAGTTGTTCTGGTGGTTGCCAATATAGATACTCGGCCCATAATTCCTGGCTTCAGCTGGAATACGCTCAATTATTTTGATGCCAAATACTTTCGACAATCGACCAAACATATGACCAAATACCATGACGTGGTGTGGATTCCTCGGTCTAAATAAACAGTAAATCCCCCCCAATACACACACCAAAACCGAAAACAAAATAACAATAATGCCACGAATAATAGCTAACATAGCCGCCTCTTATTTAACAGGCCGACCCCGGCCCGTTAAAGTTTTATTTATACCCTTCATCTTTCAAGCTGCTGCTTTGTTGGCTGCGTTCACTTACCCCAGTCACATCGTTATCTATGCTCCTGGGGATGCGTTCTCTTGCCGCCGCCCCGCAACTTGAAATCTATTGGGTATAATCCCAAGTTAGAGTCCATCCCATTAGGCTATTTTTCTTTACCATTCTTGAGTCATAAAAAACTGCCTGTAACAATAGCGCCTATTAGGATAAACCGTTAAGCAGAAGATGGTGTATCAATCTGAACTCGCTCAATACGTTGCAATCCACGAGGTAGAGATGTTCCCTTACGACCACGTTCTGCGCGAAATTTCTGAAGATCCTCCGGACGCAGTGTCAATTTACGTTTACCACAATGAAGAGTAATCGACGATTGTGGCGGCAGTATAAACAACCAACTCAATAGATCGTCTCCTGAAGCCCCCTGAACCGAAATTATCTTATTCCCTTTCCCTTTGGAAAGCTGGGGCAGATCTGCAACCGGGAACATTAACATGCGACCTGTGCTGGTAATAGCCAACAGCATATCATCCTGTTCGTTATTTATTTCTAGCGGTGTCATCACGTTAGCATTTTCTGGCAACGTAATCAGTGCCTTACCTGCCCGGTTTTTGGCTACCAAGTCACTAAAAGTACAGATAAAACCATAACCGGCATCAGATGCCATCAGAAACTTCTGCTCATCAGGTGCCATCAATACATGTTCTACCGTTGCTCCTGCCGGCAGAGTCAGTTTTCCTGTGAGTGGCTCCCCCTGACCTCTGGCAGAAGGCAAATCCCTCGGATCAAGAGAATAACTACGGCCCGTCGTATCAATAAAGACAACCGGCTGATTACTTTTACCACGAGCTGCGCCACGGAAGCTGTCTCCTGCTTTGTAATTTAGCCCAGCCGGATCGATATCATGGCCTTTCGCACTGCGCACCCAACCCATTTCTGACAGTACAATTGTCACCGGCTCAGAAGGCGTGATGTCGTGCTCACTCATAGCCTTAGCTTCATCACGTTCTCTCATTGGAGAACGACGCTCATCGCCGTAAGTTGCTGCGTCAGCAATGATCTCTTTCTTCAGCAATGTGTTTAACTTGCGCTCAGAATCTAAAATTGCCTGTAACTTATCACGCTCTTTTGCCAATTCATCCTGTTCGCCACGGATTTTCATCTCTTCCAGTTTAGCTAAGTGACGCAGTTTTAATTCAAGAATAGCTTCTGTTTGAGTCTCACTTAAACCAAAACGTGCCATTAATACCGGTTTTGGCTCATCCTCACTACGAATAATGTTAATGACTTCATCAATATTGAGGAATGCGATCAATAAGCCTTCCAGCACATGCAAGCGCTTCAGGACTTTCTCCAAACGATGGTTCAAGCGCTTACGAACGGTTTCTCGACGAAATACCAACCATTCGGACAAGATCTCGACTAAACCTTTCACTGTCGGACGATTATCCAATCCGATCATATTCAAGTTGACGCGATAACTCTTTTCTAGATCTGTAGTCGCAAACAGATGATTCATCACCTGCTCCAAATCAACCCGGTTTGTACGAGGAACAACAACCAGGCGAGTTGGATTTTCATGATCAGATTCATCACGTAAGTCATCGACCATTGGCAGCTTTTTAGCTCGCATCTGACTAGCTATCTGTTCCAATATCTTAGCGCCAGAAACCTGATGCGGTAGCGCAGTGATCACCACATTGCCATCTTCTTTTGACCAAACAGCGCGCATTCGTACGGAACCACGGCCATTTTTATAAATTTTGCGAATATCTTCGTGAGAAGTGATGATCTCTGCTTCAGTAGGATAATCAGGACCTTTGACATGTTCCATCAACTCATCAAGGGTGCTTTGTGGATTATCCAGCAACGTTACCAATGCATTAGCCACCTCACGGGCGTTATGAGGAGGAATATCTGTTGCCATACCCACCGCAATGCCGGTCGTACCATTAAGTAAAATATTGGGTAAACGCGCCGACAGCATTTTCGGTTCCTGCAACGTACCATCAAAGTTTGGTACCCAATCAACGGTGCCGTGCCCTAATTCAGTCAACAGTAACTCTGCATATTTGGATAGACGAGACTCGGTATAACGCATCGCGGCAAAAGATTTAGGATCATCCGGTGCCCCCCAGTTCCCTTGCCCATCTACCAGTGGATAACGGTAAGAGAATGGCTGGGCCATCAGTACCATAGCCTCATAACAAGCACCATCACCATGCGGATGATATTTACCCAGTACATCACCGACAGTACGAGCGGATTTCTTAAATTTGGCGGTATTGTTCAGCCCTAGCTCTGACATGGCATAAACAATACGACGCTGAACCGGTTTCAAACCGTCACCGATAAAAGGCAGTGCCCTGTCCATGATGACGTACATGGAGTAATTCAGGTAGGCAGTTTCAGTAAATGAGTGAAGCGGCAAACGCTCCACGCCATCATGAGTTATCTCACTCATTCATTATTTCCTCAGAATCTTCTTTGACTATCCCTGTGGGCATCACACTTCAATTTCTACAGTATCACCCTTCTCTTGCAGCCAATTACGGCGATCTTCTGAACGCTTCTTCGCCAGAAGCATGTCCATCATAGAGAAGGTTTCCTGGTAGTTTTCATCATCGATAGTCAACTGCACCAGACGACGGGTATTTGGATCTAATGTCGTTTCACGCAATTGCAGCGGATTCATTTCACCTAACCCTTTAAAGCGCTGTACGTTAGGTTTACCCCGTTTGCGGCTCAGGCGATCCAACACCGCACTTTTCTCTTCTTCATCCAGTGCGTAATACACTTCTTTGCCCAGATCGATACGATATAAAGGTGGCATTGCCATATAAACATGGCCGTTTTTAACCAATGTTGGAAAATGGCGAACAAACAGTGCACATAGCAATGTCGCAATATGCAAACCATCTGAGTCTGCATCCGCCAGAATACAAATTTTACCGTAACGTAACTGGCTGAGATCGTTACTATCCGGGTCGATGCCAATAGCGACTGAGATATCATGGACTTCCTGTGATGCCAATACTTCATCAGAAGAGACTTCCCAGGTATTCAGGATCTTCCCTTTCAGCGGCATGATAGCTTGATATTCACGATCACGAGCCTGTTTAGCAGAACCGCCCGCAGAATCCCCTTCCACCAGAAATAGTTCGGTGAAATTCAGATCCTGTGATGTACAATCAGCCAATTTTCCTGGCAATGCCGGGCCGCTGGTCAATTTTTTACGCACAACCTTTTTCGCAGCGCGCATTCTGCGCTGTGCACTGGCGATTGCCAATTCAGCCAATTGCTCAGCTTCCTGAACATTCTGGTTTAACCACAAACTGAAAGCATCTTTGACAACACCAGAAACAAAGGCAGCAGATTGGCGGGAAGATAAGCGTTCTTTAGTCTGACCAGCGAATTGGGGGTCCTGCATTTTTACAGACAGAACATAAGCACAACGGTCCCAAATGTCATCAGCAGAAAGTTTCACTCCGCGCGGCAGGATATTGCGAAATTCACAAAATTCACGCATGGCATCCAGTAACCCCTGACGCAATCCATTTACATGGGTACCACCTTGCATAGTCGGGATTAAGTTAACATAACTTTCAGCCAGCAGTTCTCCCCCTTCCGGCAACCAGAGCAACGCCCAGTCAACCGCTTCAGTTTCAGCGCTGAAAGTGCCGACAAAAGGAGCTTCCGGTAATGTCATCAGGCCATTAACAGCGGCCATCAGGTAGTCAGTCAAACCATCTGCATAACACCATTTTTGCTCGGTATCGTTAATTTTGTCTTTAAAAACAATTTCTACCCCCGGACACAAAACCGCTTTCGCTTTCAATAAATGAGTCAGGCGAGAAACTGAAAAACGCGGACTGTCAAAGAAACTTTCGTCAGGCCAAAAGTGAACACTGGTACCCGTGTTACGTTTACCGCAACTGCCGATCACCGCCAATTCCTGAACTTTATCGCCATTCTCAAAAGCGATCTGATACACCTGACTATTACGGCGGACGGTGACTTCAATCCGTTTGGATAAAGCGTTAACAACAGAGATCCCCACACCGTGAAGACCACCGGAAAATTGATAGTTTTTATTGGAAAATTTACCACCGGCATGTAAGCGGCTCAGGATCAGCTCAACGGCTGAAACCCCCTCTTCCGGATGAATATCAACCGGCATACCACGGCCATCATCAATGACCTCCAGTGACTGATCGCTGTGAAGGATCACTTCAATATGTTTAGCGTGCCCAGCCAAAGCTTCATCCACGCTGTTATCGATCACTTCCTGAGCCAAATGGTTCGGACGGGTTGTATCAGTGTACATTCCCGGGCGACGGCGAACCGGCTCCAGACCACTGAGGACTTCAATGGCATCTGCGTTGTAACTAGATTGAGTCATGTTGTAATTCTGTTGGTTGCTTCGTGATTAAAGGGCTAATCAGTTTTGTATACTGTTGATAATACCAGTCGTTTAAACATTTTTGGCAAGTTTTTTCTTGCCGCCAGTAGAAAGCCCAAGAAAATTGATGATTTGCGGGAAATAGTGTTCAAACCCGATAAAGGCGTGATTACCACCAGATTCAATAGTTTGCTTGCATAATACGAGATAGGCAACAGCCTGACGATAATCCAATACCTCATCCCCGGTTTGCTGCAATAACCAGATAAGATCCGGTGATTCCAGCGGTTCAATGTGCATGACTTTGAGGTCATGTACATGACGCGGTTCCAAAGTATACCGTTGTTTAGTATAGGGGTTAATATTTTCCCCAAGATAATTCCGTAATAGTTCAAACGGACGGACGGCTGGATTGACAACAACCGCCGGTAAACTGAAACATTGTGAAAGCCATATTGCCAGATAACCACCAAGGGAAGAGCCTACAATACCTAAGTCATCCCCGGCATGTTCCATCACTAGATTTTCCAGCAATTCAGCCGCATCTTCAGGATAAGGCGGTAACTGAGGCACCAGCATTTCTATTTCGGGATGATGCTGATGCAACCACGTTTTTAAAGCATTTGCTTTTACAGATTGCGGGGAACTGTTAAAACCATGCAGATAAAGTAATACTGACATCAGACCGTGCCCCTCGATTGTACATAAACGCTGCTGGCCACTATGCTCCTGTACAACAAGACGCAAACCGTGAGGCTTGGTAGACCAAATGAGCAGAGAGTAACACAACAGCACAAGGGGACAAACACAGCCTAATACCCGTCCGATTCTAAATCAGGGCAGAATTCATCGCTCTCCAGTCTGTGGACCTGTGTTATCAAACCAAATTCGCCTTTATCGGTAACAGATAGTTCGAGATAACGCCATCCAGGAGCAACAGTATCAAGCATAAAATTAGTGCAGTGTGGCTTGAACTGCACGCATGTTGATGGTGTTGCCATCATGCGAATACTATTCCAATCAATATCGAGTTCCTGATGTATATGGCCGCACAGCATCGCCTTAACCCGCGAATACCCCTGCAAGTATTGCGCTAGGATATGTGAATTACGCAAACTGTGCTGATCCAACCAAGTGCAACCCGATGGTAGCGGATGATGATGAAGCAGAATCACGGTATAACGTTCAGGATACTCATCCAGACACTTTTTCATCCACTCAAGCTGATATTCCGACAACTCTCCGTGAGGAACGCCCTGCACTTGACTGTCAAGCATCAGCAACTGCCAGTATTTGCCAAGCAGAATTTGTTTTGATGGAGAAACGCCCGCAGCCGCCAATGCATCCACCATAGCAGGCTGATAATCATGATTACCAGGTAACCAGACACAAGGTGCCGGTAAGCGGGCAATACCATCGGCAAAATGCTGATAGGCTTTCAGCGTTTGATCCTGAGCCAAATCACCTGTTGCAACAATTAAATCAATATCCGTCTTTTGTTCGAGAATGGCATCCAGTACCGCGTGGTAACTGCGATAAGTATTAATACCCAACAAAGTATCTTCTTTGCCAGCAAAAAGATGCGTATCTGTTATTTGCAATATTTTGGCTGTGGTTCCCTCTACCACAGGCAATTCAAACAGGCTTTCCAAATGGTTTCCTTGTCCTATAAATCATTGGCGAACATCATAACTCGTTTTAACACAAGAGATCTGCTGACTGGAACACACTTCCCTTTTTTAGGTTAAAAATTAGGAATTATCTGAATACCACTCTTTTTTTAATTTTTCATGGTGCAATGCCAGCCATTGTATCGCAATAACTGAAGCGGCATTATCAATAATTCCCTCTTCCATCCATTGATAAGCCTGTTCACGGCTGACTACATGCACCCGGATATCTTCATGTTCGCCAGATAATCCATGAATACCAACAGCCGTCGTTGCATCCACTTCACCAACCATCACAGAGATACGTTCAGTTGTTCCACCAGGGCTGGAAAGATAGCTCAATATGGGTTTACAGCGTTTGACTTTAATTCCTGCCTCTTCCATCGCTTCACGACGTACTACACGTTCTACATCTTCACCTTCTTCAATCATACCGGCAACAATTTCCAGCAACCATGGCGTTGCTTTAGTTTCTATTGCCGGAATTCGTATCTGCTCTATCAATACAACTTCGTCACGGAGTGGATCATAAGGTAACAGAGCACCAGCATGACCCCGCTCAAAAACTTCACGGCTAACTTCTTCACTCCAACCACCAGCAAATAAGCGATGACGGAAGCGGTAATTGGTTAATTTAAAGAACCCTTTGTACAAACTTTTTTTCCCTATAATTTCCACATCCTGTCTATCTAGCATGACTGGCATTGACAACTTTTTATTCATAAAATGCTCCTAAATACGTTCTTAATTGCTAGCCTCTAAATGATATTAATCAAAGAGGAGTTAAAAAATTCATCCTTTGGTGGTGTAAAGTTAAGCTGAATTAAGGCAATATGGCACAAACGGCTACCTTTGGCTGATTGCATTCTCTGTTAGAATCAGTGATATTTCGTTTTTCATCAAGGCAACTAAGCAAAATAGCTGTGCAATAAAGGAATTAAAATGAAGAAACTGCTCTCCCTTTTAATCGCTATGAGCCTAGCGGGATTTAGCTCAGCCAGTCAGGCTGAAGATCTTTTGCAGGTTTACAAGCAAGCAAGAGAAAGTAACCCTGAGCTACGTAAATCAATGGCTGAACGTAATGAAGCTTTTGAAAAAATTAATGAATCCCGCAGTCCATTATTACCTCAACTAGGATTAAATACGGGATATACTTATAACAGCGGTTACCGCGATACACGTAACACAGAAAGCAATACATTGAGTGCGGCACTTAAGTTGACTCAAACCATTTTTGATATGTCTAAATGGCGCCAGTTGAACTTGCAAGAAAAAACGGCGGGTATTGCTGATGTTACCTATCAAAGCAGTGAACAAAAACTGATTCTGGATAGTGCAACAGCTTACTTTAAGGTATTACGTACTATTGATTCACTCTCTTATATTGAAGCGCAGAAAGCAGCAGTTTACCGCCAATTGGATCAAACCACTCAACGTTTTAATGTCGGTCTGGTCGCCATCACTGATGTCCAAAACTCCCGTGCTAACTACGATAGCGTATTAGCTAATGAGGTTGTCGGTCGTAATGAACTGGACAATGCATTGGAAGCACTACGTCAAGTAACCGGTACTTATTACTCTCAATTAGCCTCGCTGAATATTGATCGTTTCAAAACACAGAAACCAGAAGCGGTGGATATTCTGCTGAAAGAGGCAGAAAAACGTAATCTTAGCCTGTTATCAGCCCGTTTAGGTCAGGATCTGGCTCGTGAAAAAATCAAAGCGGCGCAAGCTGGCCATATGCCAATCATTGAGCTGGGCGCCTCTACCGGCGTTTCCAACAAACAATTTCATGGTTCTGGTTATGATAACAAACCAGGGAATTCCTATAGCGGCGACAACAGCGTTGGCCTGACACTCACGCTACCAATTTACAGTGGTGGTGCAACCAGCTCCCGCGTTGAACAAGCACAATACGGTTTTGTCAGCGCCAGCGAACAATTAGAAAATGTTTACCGCAATGTTGTACAGATTGTTCGTTCTTCCTTTAACAACATATCTGCCTCTATCAGTAGTATCAACGCCTTCAAGCAAGTTGTTGTTTCTGCACAAAGTTCACTGGATGCAATGGAAGCAGGTTATCAGGTCGGTACACGCACTATTGTTGATGTATTGGATGCAACAACAAAGTTATATGATGCTAAACAAAAGCTATCCAATGCCCGCTATGATTATCTGATTAATCAACTGAATATTAAGCATGCTCTTGGCACGCTAAATGAGAACGATTTAGCAGCGCTGAATAATACCTTAGGCAAACAGCTCTCAACTTCCGCTAACAGCATTGTTCAAGAAACGGCAACACCAGTAATATCTGGCCATAACTGATTCAGTCATTCATCTTTAATACTAAACAGCTCGCCATCAAGCGGGCTGTTTTTTCTTACCAACGACAATTTTCTCTGAAAGAAAATCCAATATTTATCTTTATGCAAATCTTATATAAATCAGTAGAATCCTTCGAATGGATTCCAGCTCTGGCTATTCACTGTTTCTTTCAGATAATAGGCATATGCCGATAGGATTAATACCACAAAATATTAATGACAGTACTGATTTTCAGAATTAGCATATTTACTTCACAATATTAACTGCCAGACTAAACGAAATACCCAATAATCAATATCCAGGAACTTCCTTGTCAGGCAAAAAATAGGGCTATCAACCGAAGGTTTATGCTTTAATTTTGCTCATCTTTCCCCTATCCTTAGACCTTAGAGCTATTTCATTAAAGAATTACAGAAACCTAAAATCTGGGTATACGACTATGACGATGAAACGAACCAAAAATATTAACCACGGCGCATTCCGCAAAGCCTGGCGTAGTTATCGCCTGGCTCCTGTGGCAATAGCTGTCAGCGCAGTTTTCATGTTATCTGCCTGTGAACAAAGTGATGAAACTGTCTCTCTTTACATGAATGCAGATGATTGTTCCCAGGCAAACCCATCACAGAGCGAACAATGTACCCTCGCTTACAATAACGCTTTGAAAGAAGCCGCAAAAACAGCACCTAAATATGCAACCAAAGAAGACTGTATTGCTGAGTTTGGTGAAGCACAATGTACTCAAACACCAGCACAGGCTGGTCCCGGTACAGCCACCAATGGCGAAGCACAGGCTCAACAGCAACAGAGCGGCAGCTTCTGGATGCCTCTGATGGCAGGTTACATGATGGGACGTCTGATGGGCGGTGGAGCAGCAGCACCATCACAACCGCTGTTTAGCTCCAAATCTGCAACCAGCCCGGCAAATGGTCAATTTGTTGATTCAACAGGAAAAAGCTATGGCCCTGCTACTGCTGGTGGCCGTTCCATGACGGTGCCTAAAACTGCGATGGCACCCAAACCAGCAACAACGACAACTATCACCCGTGGCGGTTTTGGTGACTCTGTTGCTAAACAATCAACCATGCAACGTAGCACCTCTTCAGGTACTACTTCCCGCTCAATGGGAGGATAATCACGGATGAAACGCATAGCTATCACTGAGCGCCCGGACTGGCGCGACAAGGCGACAGAATATGGCTTTAATTTTCACACCATGTATGACGAACCATACTGGTGTGAAGATGCTTATTACCAATTTTCTCTCGCCCAAATAGAAGAAATTGAGAATACCACCGCCGAACTGCATCAAATGTGTTTGCAGGTGGTAGAGAAAGTCGTCGATAGTGAAGAACTGTTGACTAAATTCCAGATCCCAAAACATTGCTGGGATTTTGTCCGCAATTCCTGGATTACCAGCCAGCCGTCCCTCTATTCTCGATTAGATTTGGCTTACGATGGTAAAAGCCCGGCAAAACTGTTGGAAAATAATGCCGATACACCAACTTCACTGTATGAATCTGCTTTTTTTCAATGGATATGGCTGGAAGATCAGATGAATGCCGGGTTACTGCCAGCGCACGCCGATCAATTCAACAGCATGCAGGAACAATTGATTGAGCGCTTTGCTCAGTTGCGCGATGAACATGGTTTTGGCTTACTGCACATGGCCTGTTGTCAGGATTCGGAAGAAGATCGCGGTACCATTCAATACCTACAAGATTGTGCACTGGAAGCGGGTGTCCCAACTGAATTCCTGTTTATCGAAGATATCGGTCTGGGTGAGAAAGGCCAGTTTACCGATCTGAAAGATCAGGTGATCAGCAATCTGTTCAAACTCTATCCCTGGGAATTAATGTTCCGTGAGATTTTCGCCACCAAACTGGAAGATGCCGGGGTCCGCTGGCTAGAACCGGCCTGGAAGAGCATTATCTCCAACAAAGCATTGTTGCCAATGTTATGGACGATGTTCCCTAATCACCCAAACCTATTGCCCGCTTATTTTGCTGATGATAACTATCCTGCAATGGACAGCTATGTTATTAAGCCGCTGTTTTCACGGGAAGGAGCTAATATCCGTATCATTGAGAATGGTAAAGAAATTGCCAGTGTTGATGGCCCTTACGGTAAAGAAGGGATGATCGTACAGCAATTCCATACACTACCAAAATTCGGTGACAGTTATACGCTAATTGGTAGCTGGCTGATAAACGATCAGCCTTGTGGTATTGGTTTGCGTGAAGACCGTGAATTGATAACGCAAGATTTATCCCGCTTCTACCCACATATTATTCTGGATTAATTCCCAACCGGGAGGAATTAAGGAAGATAGTAAAACACCGAAAATTCCTCCCTTAAATATCCAATAAAGAAACTTTATACCCTTATACACTTATCCAAAAGGTAAATAATATGACAAACACAATATAACATATTTAACCATCACAGATAAAAGCCAGTGGCTGTTTTACCTATGATTCCATCGACAATAAATATCAAACTGGTCATGAAGATGAAATTTATATTTACTCATTCGACCATGATATTAGTAGAAAATAAAATATTAATCACTCCATCTAATTTCTCACAACATTAGCTAATAACTGACGTTTATTAAATCCATTGAATATTCCAATAGAAATTTAATGCTAAAAAATTTTCTTTTTTTTCATTTCTAATAACATGCTATTTTGACAAAATAAAATAATCATCATATATAGACTCATAACCTTTTATACCCGTCATCTTTCAAGTTGCTTCTTTGTTGGCTGCACTCACCCCGGTCACATAGTTCTCTATGCTCCCGGGGATTCGCTCCTTGGCCGTCGCGATGCATCTTGAAATCTATTGGGTATATATACTCAAGACACTTCAAAGTGCATGTTTTAAAAACGATTATGATGTTGAATTTAAATGTTTTTACGTCTGACAACTCAAGCATCTTGAAGTTCATTCAGTATATACCATATCACGTCATTATTTATGGCATAACCAGTTGATTTTAGATGATCAATAATTACATTATGGCCATCCTTCATATTTGTCAAATAAAAAAATAACTATATATTAGTGATAATTCATCATTTTGGTAATATCATAAAAATCATTTTCAGATATATGAGAACATTTCTTTATTTTCTCATTAGTAATAAAATGATATTTAAAAAATAATTTTATTTACAAATAACATTAGGAATCATAAGTAACCATAAAATACACACACCAAAAACAATATCATTATTAACATTATTACCATGGTTAATTACCTCATATTTTCAGGAAATAAAAAATTATAGATTTATAATGACTAATAATAATATCTTTTTCATAACAATATAAAAACTTAATTATATTCAGGTAAATCACAGAAGAAAAACAACATTAATAGAATAAGCAATAATTCGTAATGCAAGAAATACTATATATATTTTAAAGTCGTATAAAATAACTCCCTTCATAATGAAAATAAATATTGTTCTTCATGTAGTTAAATTATGATGGTAAATAAGGTGGTAATGATCTCACCACCAAAATAAATAATCTTCAACCAACCTGCACTGATAACATACTCAGCGAACCAGACTCAATGCCATCTATTGGAATGGAAACCGCTTCTTTTCTATCCCATGCTCCCATGACATACAGCAGTGGTAAAAAGTGTTCAGGGGATGGATTGGATAACTGGCCGTCTTCTCTGTCTAATGCATGAACCAAAGGATAAGGCTGTTCATAGCTGGTGAGGTTATCACGCACATAATGGTTAAATGCTTCTGCCCAAGGATACGGTTCAGCATCGTGTTCTTGTCGCCTCATCGCACGAAGATTATGTACAACATTACCGCTCCCCAGAATTAAAACACCTTCATCTCGCAAAGCAGCCAACTTTTTCCCTAATTCATAGTGATACGTCGCTGGTTTAGCATCATCTATACTGAGTTGAACCACAGGAATATTTGCCTGAGGATACATCTTAATCAGAATGCCCCAAGTTCCGTGATCCAATCCCCATTGATGGTGATCTGCATAAACCTCCACGGGTTCCAGCATTTCTTGCACTAAAGCGGCCAGTTCAAGTGAACCCTTCGCTGGGTACTGAGTTTCATGCAATCCTTGTGGAAAACCACGAAAATCATGGATAGTCTTCGGCTGAGTCATGGCAGTTACCATTGTGCCGCTGGTGTACCAATGTGCAGAAATCGCCAGAATAGCTCTGGGTACAGGCAGTTTCTCGCCAAGTTCACGCCACACATTGGTATAACGGTTTTCTTCCAGTACATTCATTGGGCTGCCATGACCAACAAACAGTGCCGGCATTCTGGAAATATTCATATCGACCTCTCACCAAATTTAGGTAATTTTAATACTTCCAAACAGGTTACGCCTTTCAGATAGGTAAAACAGTGGGCTAAAGGTGATAGAGTTTTTCAAAAAAACTGAAAAGCCACAGTTTATGCAAGCTGTGGCTTTAGAAAACGTAGGCATTATAACCGATATTTCATCCGCTTATCGGACAATACGTTTCAACTTGCTTTCTGATTTATTACCTGACGCTGACGATAAATTATCAAGTCCTCAATAGTCACTACGGGCATATTATGCAATTTCGCAAATTGCACTACCTCAGGAGTACGCGCCATTGAACCGTCATCATTAGTTAATTCACATAATACACCTGCGGGTTTAAAACCTGCCAGGCTAACTAAATCAATTGTAGCTTCAGTATGCCCCTGACGTGCCAACACGCCGCCAGGTTGAGCGCGCAGTGGAAAAACGTGCCCCGGGCGGTTCAAATCACTGGGTTTCGCATTATCTGCAATCGCTGCACGAATGGTCGTGATACGGTCAGCAGCAGAAACCCCCGTTGTCACCCCCTGAGCTGCTTCAATGGTCACGGTGAATGCCGTCTGGAATGGGCTGGAGTTATTTTCCACCATCATCGGCAATTGCAGTTGCTGACGGCGTTCTTCTGTCAAACACAAACAGACAATGCCACTGCCATGACGGATAGTCAGTGCCATTTGTTCTACTGTCATGGTTTCTGCCGCAAAAATAATGTCACCTTCATTTTCACGATCTTCATTATCCAACACCATCACACCCCGGCCATCACGTAAAGCGTCAATAGCACATTCAACACGTTCTAATGATGTGCCGTATTCAGAAAGTAGCGTCTGATTCATGGTAAAAAACCTCATTAATATTTTATGGATTACCAGAATCAGGGCAGTCTTGAGGAGTTCTCGCCATGAATACACCGACATAATGTTCATAACATAATGTTAATGCCATAGCCGAAACAACAGACGAGCACAAAGCCCGACAGATGCCGTTATTCTCTCCCATCCGGACTATCACCGTCGGCTCCAGAATTGCACTGGATCTGCTGACCTCCGCCTCATCATAAAGATAACTACAAACGGAGCGCTCGCGGGCTTCACCATGGCTTCAGCCTGGTATTACCGCCGGTGGGGACTTTCACCCCGCCCTGAGATAAGCCAACGAACTATAACGCTAATATTTACCGGGAGCAATCAACAAAATCAGATGTGAAACCTCGCTCACAATAGCTTGTGGTTTTGCCATCTGGTATTACACTATTCAGAAATTATTGATGTCATCAAAGGTACATATCATGCTTGATCCGAAAAAAATCGAACAAATTGCCCGCCAGCTCCAAGATTCCCTACCAAAAGGCGTAAAAGAGTTTGGGGGTGATATAGAGAAAAAATTGCGGATGATTTTACAATCTCAACTTGGCAAACTTGATTTGGTTAACCGTGAAGAATTTGATATTCAAACTCAAGTTCTATTGCGTACTCGTGAAAAATTAACTGCAATGGAACAACGTTTAAGTGAACTTGAAGCGAAACTGGAAAATAAGAATGCATTATCCGATGATAACGCGGATAAAAAAGAGTAGAGCTGAATACTTATATTAGATTAACCCCTTGTGTAATTAAGGTGACTGTTGAAGCGGTCACCAAAATTAAATAGAAATGTTCACCCAGTATATTGCCAGCTCAAATAATCCTGATGAATATATTAAGCTCTTAATACCTCTGTGTAGGTTTGCGGCAATAAAATAATTTTCTCTATTTCTGTCCATTGATAGCTATCAATGAGAAATTTTATGTGATTCACTTCACACTTTTATCGTATTCATATTATCAACACCCTAATTTTGTTGTCCTAAAAAATAAGAAGGGAAAAATCTTTACTATTAATCTCGACTTTACCGAATAGAGGTTGTTTATATTCCCTTAAATACCAGGAATTATTTTCCATTTTCATTTTTCACCGTAAGAACAAGCTGGAAATATCTTTATATTCAGAGTCACCAAGATAAAACACCGGTTTAATAACACGAAAAAGAGTTTAACAATATGGATGGATTAGTCTTCACCTGCCAGATTGGCGAATTATCCCAAACCACTTTTCAGGTATCGAAGTTTGAATTACACGAAGAGCTGTCACAGCTTTATTGCCTGACGTTAGCTGTAGTGAGTTCGCATAATGATATCCCATTGAATGAGCAACTGGGGACTGCCGCATCATTGACCATTACCCGTAATAGCGTCACCGAACGTACCATTAATGGCATGATAACTGGTGCTAATAAGGGTAATACTGATGGCCGTCGCACTTTTTACACCTTCGTCATTCGCCCTAAAATGTGGCTGATGACACTGAATCAGGATAGTCGTATCTTCCATCAACAGTCCGTCCCGGAGATCTTAAAGCAGTTGCTTAAAGAGCATCGTATTATCTCCGACAATGCGTTCTATAAAAGCCATGCTGTCCGGGAATACACGACGCAAAAACGCGAATCAACCTATGACTTTTGGTGTCGGCTAGCAGCGGAAGAAGGCATTATCTTCTGGTTTGATGAGAAACAACTCTGCTTCTATGATTCCCATCAGGAAATGTGGGCTGATATCACTCTCACTTACAATACTCACCCTGAAACGGATGATACTGATACCACTGCGTTCCAATGGGATTATGGCGAATACTTGTGCGCGAATGGCACTATTCAGAAAGACTATAACTTTATGAACCCTAAATATCCGCTTGAACACCGGGGAAAAACCGATGATAGCGGGCATCGTTCAGTATTTGAAAGCTATGGACGTTTCCAGTGGGATGCAGAAGGAAAACCTATTACTCAACTGCGGTTAGAGCAGTTGCAAAACTACAGTAAAGTCGGCACTGCCCAAACCAATTGTATCCAGCTTCGCCCGGGCAAGATGTTTACTCTGCAATCCCATCCGATAGAAGAGATGAACGACCGCTGGCAGGTGTTATCTGTCACTCATCATGGGCAACAGCCTATAGCATCAAACGATGATGGCAAAGGAACAACATTGACAAACGATGTCACCTTTATTCCGGGGCGACAGAACTGGCGACCACCTTACCGTTACAAACCACTGGCGGATGGCAATGAAGTCGCCACTGTAGTCGGACCAGGAAGCGAAGAGATTTACGTTAATGAACACGGCGCGGTACGCATCCATTTCCACTGGAACCGCTACGATGAAGCGGACGACCTTGCCTCCTGCTGGGTACGGGTCGCACAGGGCTGGAACGGCAGTGGTTACGGTTTTATGGCGATCCCCCGCGTCGGGCAAGAAGTGGTAATCAGTTATCTTAATGGTGATATCAACCGACCAATTGTGACAGGCTGTACCTACAATGGCATCAACCGCCCCCCGCTTGATTTACCCGCAGAAAAAACCCGGACGACCTTTAAAACTCGCACCCACAGGGGACAGGGATTTAATGAGTTGCGCTTTGATGACGCTAAGGGAAGTGAGGAAGTGTTTATTCATGCCCAGCGGGATATGAATACACGAGTTCTCTGGGATAAAACTTCTCAGATAAACCATGACCAGAAAACAGAAGTCGAACATAACCGCACCACCATTATTAAAAACGATGATGATGAAGCCGTGCAGGGTTTTCAGACGCTTGAAGTCAGCCAAAACCAAACGGTAACCATTAAAGGCCAGCAAGCCATTTCAATTGGTAAAAGCCATCAATTGAACATCACTGACAACCAACAAATTACCGTTGGTAAGCATATTTCGCTGCACTCAGAAAGCGGGCAAATCACCATTGGTAACGCGGGCGGGCAGATAATCATTGACCCGATGGGGAATATCCGTATCGAGGGGGCCAGCATCACAATGACTGACCATATCACTGGAAAAAAATCCGCGGGTGTGCTGTTTGACTACTCCGCTCGCTATACCTTGCTCAGTGAGCAGAGCGGTAAGCCACTGGTGAATACTCTCTACACCATCACCACCGCTAACGGTCAGGTTATCTCCGGTAAAACCGATGGGCTGGGCAGAACGATGACTGTACAGAGTGAGGCAGAAGAAAATCTGCAACTGCGTTCACCGGAAGCAACACCAAAGCCGAAGAAAACCGTATACGAGGTCAGTGATAACGCACCCGTAGAGTATGTTATGGAATTTATGGAGGAGTAAGCATGGCAATATCCAACAGCGGCAAGATGTGCCCTGCCGTAACATCAATCACCTGCACGATGGAAATCGGGGTTTTTCCCTCCGATGAAGATCCCTGTTATCTGGCGAGAAAAGCTGAATACGCCTTGCGTCTGCCGGCAATGATTATCACCAAGCTGGGGGCTATTCGCTTTCTTAATCAAGTCATTATGAGTGGGTTGATTAAAGTTGAAGAGCTTAAACATGACTTCCTGTGGCCCTATAAAGCGGAAGTGGTGTTTGCTATCCGAGGGCCTAAAGATGTTCCTCTGCCCATGCTAGCGACCAGTCTGACCTCTAAACAACGTTATAGCGGTAATTTACCGCAATCCAGCAATCCATTTGCCCGGCCTTCTGCCGACGATACGAAGAAATTTGGTGTTAAGCGTATTCGGCGCCCCGATATTATTCTGGTTAAAGATGAAGCTCTCCGCTGGCCGGGCAGAAAGGCCACCTACTTCGATGGTTCTGTGCACCCTGATAATTTGAAGATGCTGATTGAGGTGAAATTTCCGGGGGATGACCTAACTCTGGGACAACAAACTGATTACATTCAGATTGCGACCGAAGACCGCTTTGGGGTAATGCGTATCAGCGATAATCGCACCGAAGAGCAAAAACAGTATGATGAAGCATGGCGAAAACATTATCAACCCGGTTCCCAGCACTATAAAAATCCGATACCGCTGGCCCCGCTGCCACCCGGTTCGCCTCCTGATGAGGAAGCTTTACCCACGCCTCCCGAAGAGGGTGTACCGGGCACTATTCCCCAGCCGCTGACAAAAAAACTCCCGCTGGTCAGCACTTCTCCCTGGTCGTTTTTACCCAGCTATGAAGACTGGGTTGTCCTCGGGCAGGAGGTGGCGGGTCTGGCCGAAAATGGGTTGAATTATGTCCGCGACAGTACCCGGGAGCTCCTTGCCCAGTTTGGTACCTGGTTCAATCAAGCCGGCAAATGGGTATGTGAAGAGATTATTGACCCGATAAGCCATCAGGTCAGCTACGCGTTTTCCTGGGTCAGTGAACAAACGGGGAAAATCGTGACCTGGACGGAGAGTGAGATAAAAGCCCGGTGGCAAACTGTGCAACAGGGTTCAGATCTCACCCTGGAAGAGCTGAAAAACATTCGCTGGATGCAAATATTAAAAGAGGTGGGTGAAGGAATGCTGGAAGTGGTTGTAATTGTTGCCGAAGTTGCTGTTGTTATCCTTGTCACCCTTGCCGTTGCTGCTGCGCTAATTGCACTGGTGGAAATTTTAGCTGCCGCAGCGGCAGTCAGCGCCGCCGCGTTAACTGCCGTCCTGGCCATATTGGCGAGTGT
>NZ_JONO01000052.1 GCF_000711895.1 Photorhabdus australis DSM 17609 | reverse complement strand
ATTAGTTTATTAGTTTATTAGTTTATTAGTTTATTAGTTTATTAGTTTATTAGTTTATTAGTTTATTAGTTTATTAGTTTATTAGTTTATTAGTTAAATTTCTTATAAAAATAATTATATTTGTGATGTTTATCTTAATAATAAAATAAAAGGTTCCTTATTACTGAAACAGTATTAAAATTGACGAAAAACATGACGAAGATTAGATTAGGCCAAGTGATGAAAAAAATCCCTTTTGATTTAGATGGTTATGAAATCTCTTATGGTTACGCCCGTAGAACAAAAATTCCAATTATAAAAATAACCCATCCCAGAAATGAGATTCCTATCAGGCCATTCTATAGTGTCAATAGAGCTAATTTGCTTGAAAGAATCCAATATGAAACGGGTTTAAAAGATCAATATCTTGAACGTCTTAATGAGCATTTTCAAGAAATTAATTACCCTTAAAAAACTGGATATAACAGGAGGTTACACCCTTCTATTTTAGTGTCCTGGAAATTACCAAGGTACTGCATATCCGGTTTATTCTGTTTAATAGTTTATTTACCGATGAATCCATTCGTGATTAGTTGGTAAAAGAGGTGACCTGATATAATACAGTAGGTAATAATCCCTCCCAATATTTCTATCGCTTATATCCTTATTAACACTTACTGAAACAATTGGCATTTTTCTTTTATTTTTTCTGTTATATAGTAAAAGAAAACATGCCAGGCATGTACCTGCAACTATCGCATACTGATATCGATTTTCTAATGTTGACATCAAGGTAAAATAAACTAATCCCATAACTGAAAATACACACACCGCACCAATTATCCCTTGAATTATATGCATCACGATTCTCATCAATATACTTATTATCGTCATCATCATTTATCCAGTCCTGCGGAGAATTCATTAAATATCTTATTAAATAAACCACGATCTTCTTCATATGCCTCTAACGCTCTGACATTTAACCATTAAATAAATTAAATTTGACATATTCACCTCATTTATCTTTTCAATACTTCACTGCATGTTGTAGTAGGCAGATCAATATTGTCAAGGATAAATGGTCTAAAAACATACAATCATTTACTACAAGCCCCAAAAACGTTAATAACTGACATCCCATTGTGGCGCAGAAAATAGGAAGATATGGATATGATATTGCAATCGCATGGATTCTCTAAGATAGTAAGCAATAATTACTCATATTCCTGGAAAAAATATTATTCCCTTCTCTAAAAAAGCAGAAGAAACAAATAATTAACATGATTGGACATTGAACAACAGTGAAAAACAGCAGCGAACAACCCACTTTCTACATTCATGACTACGAAACTTTCGGTAAACATCCAGCACTGGACAGACCTGCTCAGTTTGCCGGTGTCCGCACTGATATGGATTTCAATATCATTGAAGAGCCGTTAGTTATTTACTGTTCACCTGCCGATGATTATCTCCCTCAGCCAGAAGCGGTCATGATCACGGGAATTACGCCTCAGATTGCCCTGGAAAAAGGCGTCAATGAAGCGGAATTTGCCCGACAAATTCACAATGTATTCAGTGTGCCGAATAGCTGTATTCTCGGTTATAACAATATCCGGTTTGATGATGAAGTCAGCCGGAATATTTTTTACCGCAATTTTTATGACCCATACGCTTATAGCTGGCAAAAAGGTAATTCCCGTTGGGATTTACTTGATGTACTGCGTGCCTGTTATGCCCTGCGCCCCGAAGGTATTATCTGGCCCGAAAATGACGATGGTCTGCCCAGTTTTAAACTAGAACATCTGACCAAAGCAAATGGTGTTGAACATTCACATGCTCACGATGCTATGTCCGATGTTTACGCCACAATTGCAATGGCAAAATTGCTTAAAAAAGCCCAACCGCGGATGTTCGATTATTTCTTCCAATTAAGAAATAAACAGAAAGTCAGCAATCTCATCGATATCCCCCAAATGAAACCATTAGTTCATGTTTCTGGTATGTTTGGCGCAACACGTAGCAATACCAGCCTGGTTGCTCCTCTTGCATGGCACCCGATAAACCGGAATGCCGTCATTATGTGTGATTTGGCAGGAGATATTTCACCATTGCTGGAACTGGACGCAGATGCTTTGCGCGAACGCCTGTATACCCGTCACGATGAATTACTACCAGATCAACCACCAGTCCCTGTTAAACTGGTCCATATTAATAAATGCCCGATAATCGCACCTGATAATACCTTACGAACAGAAGATGCTGAACGTCTTAGACTGGATCGTGATCATTGTGAAAGAAATCTGGCTATTCTACGAAATAATCCACAAATCAGAGAAAAAGTTGTCGAACTGTTTACTCAGACCGAATCTTTCCCTGAATCAGATAATGTTGACGCTAAGCTATATAATGGCTTCTTTAGTGATGCAGATAAAGCAGCGATGAATATTATCCGTGAAACATTACCGCAAAATTTACCTGCTTTAGACCTGACTTTCCAGGATCCGAGAATTAAGACTCTGTTATTTCGCTATCGTGCCAGAAATTACCCTTCTACTCTAACTTATGATGAACAACAGCGCTGGCTACGACATCGTCAGGACGTATTAACCCAGGATAAACTCAGTGAATATATCTTTATCATCGAGCAGCTCTTTATTGAACATCAAAGCAATGAAGAAAAATGTCATCAACTTAAAGCACTGATGGAATATGCAGTAAAACTGGCTGGATAATCAAACCGATAATAGACAAACATAGATCGGCGAGTAACTCATACTCGCCTTCCTCTCAATTGACCAAAGGGAAATTATCACAGACTCAAATCCTCTTCGTACTGCCATGATGTTGAGAATACTGGCATTAAAATTCTCCTTTCCAATTTTTCAGCTTAGATGTTTTCCCAACTCCTGGGTTGAGAGTGTTAGTAGGATCGGTCATCCGATAGAAAGCCTTAAGCTGAGGTTTAGCCTTATATTGATGACCTACATTGTGTTCCGCAGGATATTCCGCACCGCGCTGATCGAGGATTTCTATCATTCTTTCTTTCAATGCGTGTATATCCACACCCTTTTTTATAATGTAATCATGATGGAATACATGACACATAAAATGCCCACAGTAAAGTTTATGCAATAATACATCATCAAATTCTGGTAGTAACTGTTCAAACCATTCACGATCATTACGGCGCAGAGCAATATCAAGCGAAAGAATATCTTCCACTTCGTTACTATGTATGGCTCGATAACGGATCGCCGCACCAGCAGCGGAGAAGCGATGCAGAAACGCTTTAACACCTTCTTCCGGCGTACAGGCAAAGAATGCCCCCTCCGCTTGGCTGAAATAATTCTCTAGCCAATTTCTCGCTTCCTCAACCCCATCACCAGACATCTTTAATATCAAATGGTGCTCAAAGCGATTTCGATATTCTTTCAAACGCTTAGGTAAGTGGGAAGGAAATAAACGACTCAATCCTTGCATTATGCGATCGATAAGATGAGAAGGTAAAAATGGAATCTTGTTGAAAATCGCATCCATTTTCCCTTTCAAGGTAAAATAGGCCGGCATTTTATCAGTACCAAGCTTATCAATCATGATAAAAGTATCTTTACCGTAGCTTTCTGCAATATCAAAAATATCCCGGTGCATATATTCACCCGCCACCGGCAAGTTACGAAAATTGGCTAACATATGACGACGTAACTCCGTCAATACATCAGTTTGGTTGGTTCCGATATAAAATACCTGAGACGAAGATTCTGCCGGAAAAGTATCGAGCCGGACAGCAAACACAACCAATTTACCAGCACAACCTGAAGCTTCGAATAAACGACGTTCGTCAGAATTGAAACGAGATGGCGTATCAGCATCTACGTCACGTACTCGTTGGGCATACTCATAATCAGACGCTTTGCGTTGACCATGTTCTATATCCTGGTCACTATAACTCCGTTCTTCCAGACAAGAGAGGATCTCTTCCGGTGTTTCTCCCAGATAAATACCCAGATGATTAATCAATTCTGGCTCACCGCTCTCATTCACTCGCCCATATAATGCCATTTCGGTATAGGCTGGACCACGATGAACCAGAGAACCACCTGAATTATTACAGATACCACCAATCACAGAAGCACCAATGCAGGAAGAACCGATAACCGAATGAGGTTCACGCCCCAGTGGTTTTAACGCACGTTCAAGTTGCCACAATGTACTGCCCGGCAACGCTACTACCTGGTTACACTGTTTCAGAATTTGTATTTTATTCATGCGCAACGTGCTGATAATCACGATGTCACGGTCATAATCATTACCGCTCGGGGTAGAACCTTCGGTCACACCGGTATTAGCTGCTTGCATCAAGATGATTTTATCCGCTTCAACACAGGCTTTAAACACACGCCACTGTTCTATCAGCGAACCGGGAAATACAACGGCTAAGGCTTCGCCTTGACCTGAGCGAAAACCTTTACGATAGCGTTCAGTCTTATGAGGAGAAGTCAGGATATGAGATTTACCGACAATATTGGTCAGGGTAGTAATAAATTGCTGATTTTGCGAGGTCTTTACATCATTCATAGTCTCTTCCTTAATAGTCTATAATTACCTCTCAGAGCATAGATTGTTTTTCCCTATTTACTGCCGGAATTTTTCTTATCTGCAAGCAGCATCGCTGTTTTCTTTTCTCAGATCCTTCTTCTGCATTATTGCGGCAAAATTGGAAACAATAGCCAATAGCCAAAAAAAAACGGTACCAAATTCGGTACCGTTGTTCTTTTTCAAACTTAATACTAAATCATTTCAGAACACTGGGGCATCGGCTGACGGAAACGACGGGTCAGGAATACCATATAAACCAGACCAATAGCTCCCCAGGTTAGACCCAATTCCATAGAACTCTGTTCCAGGTTCATCCACAACACCCCAACAGTACAGGCACCAATAACAGGTAATACCAGGAAGTTGATTGTATCTTTCAATGTACGGTTACGACGTTCACGGATATAGAACTGAGAGATAACCGATAGGTTTACAAAAGTGAACGCTATCAGCGCACCAAAGTTAATCAGAGCCGTTGCAGTCACCAGATCAAAAGTGATTGCAGACAGCGCTACGATACCGACCAACAATACGTTGACTGCCGGAGTCCGCCATTTCGGATGAACATAGCCAAATATTTTCTCAGGAAATACGCCATCACGCCCCATAACATAGAGCAAACGCGAAACCCCCGCGTGAGATGCCATACCAGAAGCCAAAACGGTGACACAAGAGAACACCAGAATAATGGACTGGAATAAAGTACCCGCTACATACAGCATAATTTCTGGCTGAGATTCATCCGGGTTCTTGAACCGGGAGATATCAGGAAAATAGAGCTGTAAAAAATAAGAAACGATAATAAAGATAACACCACCGATTAATGCTGTCAGGAAGATCGCTTTCGGGATCACTTTGCCTGCATTCGGCGTCTCTTCGGACAACGAACTAATACCATCAAACCCAAGGAACGAAAAACACAAAATCGTTGCCCCAGTAATCATCGGGATTAAATGAGCATCTTCAGAGGTAAAAGGTCTTACACTCCATAAAGTTCCTACACCTTCCCCATTGTATACGCCGTGGATCAACAAACCCACAAATACAACCATTATTGCAACCTGAACAATAACAATACCGGTGTTAAGATTAGCAACAACGTTGATACCACGCAGGTTAAAGGCCGTCATCAATAATGCCAACCCTACAACGAAAATCCACGGTTCTACGCCAGGAAAAATGGCCTGGAGATAAATTTTCGCCAATAAGATGTTAATCATTGGCATGAACAGATAATCTAGTAGCGACGACCAACCTACCATAAAGCCAACATGCGGACTGATAGATTTTTGTGCATAAGTATATGCAGATCCGGCAGATGGAAAGCGTTTTACCAATTTCCCATAGCTTAAAGCGGTAAATAGAATTGCGATCAGAGCAATAGCATAAGATGTCGCTACGTGGCCATCAGTCAAACCAGAAACAATTCCGAAAGTATCAAAGATAGTCATAGGTTGCAGATAAGCAAGCCCCATCATCACCACTTGAACTAAGGTCAGTGTTTTTCTGAGTTGAACACGATTGTTCGCACCAGTTTGGTTGGTGCCAATTGAAATTTCAGTATTATGCGACATGAGCGAAACCTCCCATAACTCCGATTCGTGTTTTATCACTACTTAATCGACAGTTACTGGGAAGACTTCGCTTCTGCCTATAGGCAGAATAGACAGTGGAGTTAGAGGCTGGATTATACATAGAGCGCAATGCTCCATAATCATCGATGCAGCAGCATGTGCCGATTGGCACAAGTGCGATAGAGAATAATTGCTCCATATTAGCGTTCCTCATTACGGCAACCCATTCTCATTATGGTTGCACGTGGGCCAATTATCTATCCGGCTCAGAATCCGGCCTCTTGGTATATACCCTTCATCTTTCAAGCTGCTGCTTTGTTGACTGCTTTAACTTACTCCAGTCACATAGTGATCTATGCTCCTGGAGATGCGTTCACTTGCCGCCGCACTGCAACTTGAAATCTATTGGGTATAGTAAAAAATAAGTCAAAGCAAAAAAAATAACCGACACATATAAACGCATCAGTTATTTTCCAGTGGGCGAATTCTGCACTTGAAGACCTAAAATAGCAATACTCGCCGCACTAAAAGTTCATTATTTTTTACTACACATATTGATTACGCTATGGAATTTAACCATGTCATATACATTCCTTTGACATGCGCTAAGTTTTAGCACAATACAAAACGAATTACCACTCAGTTTTTATGGGTTCAGCAAACACAAAACCCCCTGCCAAAAACAGGCAAGGGGGTTAACACACATTTAATAAGAATTATTTATTAGAAATCGTAGGTGATACCAATGTTATAGCGACGACCATCCAGTTGTGCTTCATAATTTTCTTCAGTAACACGTTTATCAAATACGTTGTATACCCCACCCAACACACGTAGATCTTTAGTCAGATTATAGCTAGCACCAATATCTACAAAGGCATAGGACGGTGTTCCTTCATTCATTTTTTCACGACGTCCTAAATAATCTGAAGTTTTGCCACGGAAGTTTACCCGGGCCCAGGTTTGCATTTCCGGTAAGGTTTGCCAGTTCAGAGTCGCATTCGCCATATGTTTAGGCATTTTGTTCAAAGGTTTTCCTTTGTTTGTCCCACTCTTCTGTTCTGAATCAGTGTAAGTATAATTTGCAGCCAATGACCAGTTTTCAACAATATCCCAGTTCATTGTCGCTTCTACACCGCGTATATTAGCTTTATGTACGTTTATACGATCACTGATAAACTTATAAACGTTATCACCAATTTTACACTTTTTATCTTTCCCACCACTTGGATCAGTACAGCGGTTAATTTCAGTGATCTTATCTTTGAATTCTGTATTAAATATTGTCAAACCAACATTAAGGTTTTCTCGATTATTCCAAATAATACCAATCTCTTGACCAAAGCTCTTTTCTGGCTTTAAATCTGGGTTCCCAACAATAATGCCCGGTTTTTCTCTAAATCCATCAATTACCCTGGGGCTTCCTCCTGTAACTTGCCCCCAATCTGATGCAGCATGACGTAAATCAGGAGAACGGTAACCAGTAGATACACCACCTTTAATCGTCCATTGTTCATCAGCATGCCATACACCATACAGACGGGGTGTCCAATGACTACCAAAATTCTCGTCTTTATCCATACGGATACCACCAGTCAGGGCAAAATCATTAGTCATTTGCCATTCATCTTCAGCAAATAGTGCCCAACTCCAGCGAGTTAATTTGTCTATGCCATTAGCCGAAGCCAATAAATTGTCACCACCATGTAAGTTTTCATAACGATATTGCCCTCCCACGCTTAGAGTATGATCATCCAGCTGGAAAACCGTTTGGTTGTTAAATACCGTATCCTGGTACTTCATATCACGCCCTGGATTACGTGAATCATCATGTTGGATATATGAAGTCATGGTACCGAAATCATAAATACCATTGTGCGTAATAGAGTAATTGTTACGGTTATAATCGTTTTTTTCTGAGTCACCACGAGACGATTTGCCTTCAGTAGTATTGCGATCCTGTTCATAACGACCCGCTTCGAAATCAAAAGTATTTTGATCATCAGGCGTCAGAGAAAAAGTTGCAGAGCCGTTACGCATTTCCTGCTCTTTAAACCCTCCAACAAATTTATCTTCATTGCGGTGAGAATACAGACCACTGACTTTCAAACCCAGTAATCCATCAATAATTGGACCTGAAGAATAAACACTACCTTGATAACTATTACCTGAATCTTTACGTTCAGTTAACGTAGTATCGGTACGGAAACTAGTTTTCCACTCTTTCTGTGGCTTACGAGTAATAATGTTAATAACCCCACCCATAGCATCAGAACCATAAAGAGCAGACATCGGTCCACGCACCACTTCGATCCGTTCAATCGCCGCCAATGGTGGCAACCAACCCTGTTCAATACCAGAACCATCACTATTTGGGCGAGTATTGCGAGTATCAACACGCTTCCCATCAATCAACATCATCGTATACTTAGACGCCATACCACGAATACTGATATCACTGCTACTACCGCCACCTGTAACAACAACACCCGGTACATCTTTCAATGCATCAGTCACATCACGATAAGCTTTGGTTTCTAATTGTTCACGGCTCACCACAGAAATAGATGCTGGCGCATCTTCAATCTTCTGTTGGAAGCCTGATGCTGTAGTCACAATAATTGTGTCATTACTACTACTGGCAGCAAAAACAGAACCAGATGAAATTGCAGCAATAACCCCTAACGCGATTTTTCTTTTATTAAAAATACCCATTCCCGATTCTCCAAGAAATATATACCCGTTATCTTTCAAGTTGCCTCTTGGTTGGCTGCACTCACTCACCCCGGTCACATAGTTATCTATACTCCCAGGGATTCGTTCCCTTGCCGTCGCGAAGCATCTTGAAATCCATTGGGCATAAGCATGATTTATTCATTTATAAAAATGGATAATTAACATATGCTCAAAAATAACAGGGGTAAAATATTCAGCCCTGTATAGTTTTATTATTTTGTTTTATTAGATTCACTTACATCTTATTACTATAAAATATAAGCCAATATTCTTATTAATTCAGATAATCTATCTTATTCAATTATTCTATTACCCACTCTTTGTAGTAATAAAGAGTGGGTATGAGCATTGCCCAGACAAAAATGACAAATTTTTAAACCTATTTTATTGTAAGCAACAAAGTCATTAGAATTGGTTCTAACTGGCTAGCTTTGAAACTAATCCATCAATTAATACCTGTGGAATGCCCTGAGAACAGTGTTCAATTCTACCTCTGACACCATAAACCTGCGCCAAACTGTCCGGAGTAATAACCTGCTCAGGCATTCCTTCCGCAATTAAATGACCTTTTTGCAACATTAATATATGGTCACCATGACGTAAAGCGATATTAATATCATGCACGACCACGACAGTAATAATATTACGCTGACACGTTTCTTGTGCAACCAGTTCCATTACATGATATTGATAATTTAAATCCAGTGCACTAAGTGGTTCATCTAATAATAATAATGTCGGCTTACGAATTAGCGATTGTGCCAATCCAACTAACTGTTTTTGACCACCAGACAACTGATCTAAATAACATAACGCCAGATGTTCAATCCCCAACTGGCCTAATAAAGACATCACTTCTTCTTCATTTGTTTCAGAATGACGTCCACCAGACGCCCGTTGAGCAACAATAATCGATTCCAACACATGTAAATGAACACCAGCAGGCAAACTTTGTGGCAAATAAACCACATCTTCTGCCCTCCTTGCAAAGTTCATTTTCATTAAATCCTGCCCGTCAAGCCAAAGCTGCCCACTGGCGCGATTTAAGCCAGCCAACGAACGCAGGAGTGTTGATTTACCACTGCCATTTGGCCCCAACAGTACTGTAATTTTCCCGCGAGGTAACGGAGCAACATTCAGATTTTCAATAACCGGATGTTTCGGGTAGCCAGCAGAAAAATTGCTGATAGTTAATCCCTGCTTCATACATTCCCCCTGTAACGTAAAATTATACTGAGGAAGAATGGAACCCCAACCAATGCAGTAACAATCCCAATCGGAATAATGACACCTGGGATCAAGTTCTTCGATACAATCGATGTCAAAGACAGTACTAATGCACCAATCAGTGCACTGGCAGGCAAATAGAAACGGTGATCTTCACCAAATATCATACGAGCAATATGAGGCGCAATTAAACCGATAAAGGCGATTGGCCCAACAAATGCAACTGCTAAGGCGGAAAGAATACTGATACGCAATAATGTCCCCAAACGCAGGCGACGAGTATCAATACCAAAACTGATGGCCCGATCTTCACCCAAACGCAACGCTGTCAATTTCCAGGCATTCATCATTGAAATCGGAAAAATAACTGCAAATACCAGCAACATAACACCCAGTTTTACCCAGGTTGCTCTGACAAGGCTACCCATTGTCCAGAGTACCAGTCCCTGAAGGGTATCTTCAGTTGCAATAAACTGCATCATGGAAACCAGTGCATCAAAAGTAAAGTACAGCGCAATACCAAACAACACCACGCCGTAAGTGGCAGCACGTGTCCAACGGGTGATACCATCCAACACCAACGCGGCCAGCAAAGCAAAAATAAAGGCATTCGCAGAGATGAACCATTGGTCAGGCACGCCCGGAATACCAATACCTGACACAATAGCCAGCGCAGCACCAAATGCAGCCGCCTGAGAAACACCTAACGTAAAGGGACTTGCTAATGGATTATTCAGAATCGTCTGCATTTCCGCGCCAGCCAGCCCAAGAGACAGGCCAATCACTACCGCCATCAGAGCGTATGGCAAACGGATATCCCAGACAATTACCCGTGTACCCGCATCTACACTATCTGGTGACACTAAAGTCTGCCAGAGAGACTGCAAAGATAAACCTGATGGCCCTATAGTAAAATCTAATACCAGGGAAGCACCGATAACCAAGACGATGGACACCATCATCACGATACGGCGGCGTAAAATATATTGGTAATGGGCTTTTACACCGCTGTTATTTGATTGCTGTTTCACCGTTGGCATAGGCTCGGTAGTGACACTCATTATTTCTGTTACCTGTCTTACTGATTACTTCTCACTGACCCAGTAAACACCTGATGGCTCAACTGCCAGGAATTTACTGTGTAATTTATTCAGTGTTTCTTGTGGATCTAAATCTGCAAATTGTTCAGGATAGAACCACTTAGCAAATACCTGAGCAACAATTACGTTATAGGGAGAATTATAATAGTTATGCCAAATAGCATAGTCCCTACCCTCGGTAACCGCAGTCAAAGAGCTAATACCTTTGCGATCAGTCATTTTTTTCAGACTAGCTTTTGCCAGCTCAGGTGTAGCTTGCGCGCCCAGTTTTACACCGGGTTCATTACTGTCTGGCGCTTTTGCGCCACTGGCAATGTAAATATAAGGATCAATTGCAATAATCTTTTCGAGATTCATATTGCCAAGTGCACCTGGCAGCACATCTTTAGCAATATTTTTACCACCTGCCAGATCGATAAAATTGCCCATATTACCATTACCGGCAGTAGCACAGCAGTCTTCAAAAGCACCCGCTCTTAGGTCAATAAATACTGTTGGCTTTTTCTCTTCCGGGATTTTATTGGTAATTTCAGTTACCAGTTTTACATTCTTCTCGTAGAAATCAGCATATTCTGTTGCTTGTTTTTCACGGTGCAATACTTTACCCAGCATACGAATGCTTGGCAGTGTGTTTTTTAGTGGATCGGTACGGAAGTCAACAAACACAACTGGAACGCCTGCTTTTTCAAGCTGAGCAACCAATTCGCTGTTCTTACCAGGACCATGACCAGACAAGCCAAAAATAGCAATATCTGGATTGAGAGTTAACACTTTTTCAGAGCTAATACTGTCAGCACTGGTATCACCAATCAAAGGAACTTTGTCAATCTCAGGGAATTTAGCTTTATAGATGGCATAGGATTGTGGGTCCAGTTTGCGAAAATCACCTTGCCAACCCGCGATACGAGTCAGTGGTTTATCCCCTTCAAGTAAAGCGACAGCGTGAAACAAACGACCTTCGCCCAACAAAATACGGTTTACATTCTCAGGAACTTCAACAGTACGGCCAACTATATCGGTTACTGTTTCAGCCCATGATGCAAAGCTTGCCATTACTGCCGAACCCGCCAACAGGCTGATACCGATACTCTTTGCAATAGATCGAGATACAAATTTCACTTTGTTAGCCTCTTTCATATTAATAATAATGGCGCTAACAATAAAGCAAACGAGAATAATTATCAATGTTATTTACATAAATTTTGGTAAATAACATAATTAATTATATGACTAACCCCCTGAAAAATAAAAAAACGTCCACTTCGTTACAAAAATGAGCGTTTTCTGCTGATTTCCTGTCAATAGCTATTTAACCATAATAGAACAACACGTTAAGATAATAATAAATTGATTTTGAATAGCATTGAAATACTGCTAAATCAGGCTGGTTAACATCTATCCAAAGACCTTACCAGCCAGTTAATTTCATTTAGTGTGATCAAATTCACTTATTGAAAGTATCAGGAAATTCCATCTCACTATATTTAATAAAATGGGTTTTCTTCACCAATTTATAGCCAAACCAAATCAATAGGAACAATGGAATACCAATATAAGTTGCTGCTACACCATACCAGTCAATGTTGTCTTGCAAAAACGCCTGATAATTCTGCCCTAATGTAATGGTCAGACAGAGAATAAAGGCAAAGATCGGACCAACCGGGAAAAATCCTGAACGATAAGGTAGCTTACCTAAATCCAATCCCTGAGCTACATAACCACGGCGGAAACGATAATGACTGATAGCAATCCCTAACCATGCAATAAAACCTGTCATCCCAGAGGTATTCAACAACCACAGATAAACAGTCTGGTTACCGTACATTGAACTGAGGAAACATAAAGCAGCAACAACCGTTGTTGCATACAAAGCATTACGCGGCACACCACCCTGGGACAATTTACCAAAAATCTTTGGCGCTTTGCCCTCTTTTGCCAATGTGAACAGCATACGAGTTGATGCATACATCCCTGAATTACCCGCAGACAACACCGCAGTTAAAATAACGGCATTCATCACAGCCGCAGCTGATAGTAAACCGGCATTTTCAAATACCAACGTAAACGGACTAACGCTAATATCACCGACTTCATTACGTAGTAAACGTGGATCAGTGTAAGGAATAATCAGACTAATAATCAGGATCGCAAAAATATAGAACAGCAGGATACGCCAGAATACTTTACGTACTGCACGGGGAACATTCTTCGAAGGATCTTTCGACTCACCTGCCGTAATACCAATAAGTTCGACACCCTGGAAAGAAAATCCAACTATCATTGCTACACCAATCATAGCAGAGAAACCACCAGCAAAAGGGGCATCACCAACAGTCCAATTATGCCATCCAACACCTTCTGTACCTTTCATGATACCGGTTATCATCAATACTCCGACCACAATAAAGACAATAATTGTGGTAACTTTAATCAAAGAAAACCAATATTCAGCTTCACCAAAACCTTTCACTGAAATAGAATTCAACAGGAAAATCAATGCAAGAAACAACGCACTCCAAACCCAACCTGGCACATCCGGCAACCAATAAGCCATAACCAACTGAGCAGCCACCAAATCTACCGCGATAGCCACCGCCCAGTTGTACCAATAATTCCAACCAAGGGCGAAGCCAAATCCTTCTTCAACATATTTGGAACCATAAGTTGAGAAAGAACCAGAAACAGGCATATAAGCAGCCAGCTCTCCCAGACTGGTCATCAGGAAATAGATCATCAGGCCAATCAACGCATAGGAAAGTAATGCTCCACCAGGCCCGACCTGTGAAACCGTCACACCTGAAGCCACAAATAGCCCAGTGCCTATTGATCCACCAATAGCAATCATTGCCAAATGTCGCGCTTTTAATTCACGGCGTAAATGTTGCGCTATTGGTTTCCGGGAAATACTTTGTTGTTGAGACATTATGTTCCTGTTATCTGAGAATAAACCTGATGGCGGATTGTAACAAATCCTCGCTATCAAAATAGCAAGGAAGCATAATTATAAGATACCTTCATAATTCAGAAAAAATTATAAGTAATATAACTAGCTCTTAAATAAGAAATAAAATTCACTGGCAGTAACTAAGCAGTTTTTGCAGTGCATTAGACATATGCTTTTGCCGGTGACAAATCAGATACAACATTCTGAAAAGCTTCAATTCTGGTACCTTCAGTTCCAACAAAGTGTGATTTTCCAATTGTTCTGCAACAACTCGTCTGGATAAACAGCTAATTCCCATACCAAATCTAACAGCATGTTTTATCGCTTCAGAATTTCCCAATTCCATCAAGATCTTGAACCCAGGTAGGCGAGCAAATAACAGATGATCCAATACCTCTCTGGTACCCGATCCTCTTTCTCTTAATATCCACGATGCCTTAGCTAAATCATCCAATTTCAACACCTGTTTAGCTAACGGATTCTCAGGAGCTGAGAAAATAACCAACTCATCCTCCATCCAGAGCTGAGTTATCAATTCAGGGCTGTGACAAGAACCCTCTATCAAACCAAGATCAACGCGGAATTCCAGAACAGAATTGATAACATCCTGAGTATTACTGATGTTTAACTCCAGGGGTGTATTAGGAAAATCCCGACGATAATTTGCCAACATTTCCGGCAGCATATAATTACCGATGGTACTACTGGCAGCAATACGTAATGCACCCAGCTCTTGTTTAAATAACTGCTGAATTTCTCCTGCCTGTTCCAGTAATGCCAAAGCCTTGGGATAGAGTAAACGCCCGTGCTCATTAGTTACCAGCCGTTTTCCTACTCTGTCAAAAAGCTGCACACCAAGCTGGTTTTCCAGATCTGTTAATGAAGCACTCACCGCAGATTGAGAAAGCGCTAATTGCAGAGAGGCTTGTGTCGTTGAGCCACTTTTCAATACCTCTGTGAAAACTTCCAATTGCCTCAGTGTAATATGCATATTGCCCCACAAAATATAGTGTCAGCCTGATAGATTGCTTTAATTTTATACAAAAATAAACAACTTAACAAAAATCCTTCCTCTTTTACCACTTTTTTAGATTATATATAAAAATTTTATCAATTTTAACGATAAATCTGTCTGCTATATACTTATTTTTAAAATATATAAGCAAAGCGAGCAATCTCTATGTCTAACACTCAAGCTAAAGAATTTAGTAAACAAAAATCTATTCCCGGAATGAAATTAATACCTGGGCTAATAATGGCGGTAATACTTACCGCAATTTCAATCTATGCTGGAAATATTCCATGGTTTATTAATATGGGGCTGGGCGCACTGACACTGGCGATTCTGGCAGGAATTATTATCGGTAATACCGTTTATCCTTTACTTAAACCTTATTGTGATGAAGGTATTCATTTTTCAAAACATTATCTCCTGCGAGCAGGCATTATTCTTTATGGATTCCGTCTAACATTTCAGCAAATTGCTGACGTAGGTGCTACCGGTCTTTTAACTGACGTAATTATGTTGTCTTCAACTTTCTTTATTGCAATCTGGCTAGGCAGATCACTCTTTGGATTAGACCAACAAACCTCAATATTGATTGGTGCCGGTAGTAGTATTTGCGGGGCAGCGGCTATTATGGCGACAGAACCTGTGGTAAATGCTCCCGCCAGTAAAGTTGCTGTTGCTGTATCAACAGTTGTCATCTTTGGCACCATCGCTATTTTCATTTATCCATGGTTTTATCAACTCAACGAACATTATCAGTGGTTCTCATTCACACAAGAAGCCTTTGGTATCTTTACTGGCTCCACCATTCATGAAGTTGCTCAAGTTGTTGCTGTTGGACATGCTATTAGCGATCAAGCCGAGAACGCTGCTGTTATCAGTAAGATGATTAGGGTTATGATGCTAGCACCATTTCTGTTGTTATTATCCAGTTATATCAGCAGTGCCCCTACTCAAAATAGCAAAAACAGTCAAGAAAGAACCCGAATTACTATCCCTTGGTTTGCGGTGATCTTCATCGCAATAGCCGGTTTTAACTCTTTTAATTTATTACCTACAGTAATAGTTAATTATCTGATCAACATCGATACAATTATGCTCGCTATGGCTATGGTTGCATTAGGTTTAACTACTCATGTCAGTGCTATCCGTCAAGCTGGATTTAAACCTATCTTATTAGCTCTGGTTTTGTTTATATGGCTGGTAATCGGCGGACTTCTGATAAATTTAGGCGTCCAATATATACTTGGTTGATCGAAATATTCACACTGAAAAACTTCATCAATATATACCCAATAGATTTCAAGATGCATCGCGACGGCAAGGGAGCCAATCCCCAGGAGCATAGATAACTCTGTGACTGGGGTGAGTGAGTGCAGCCAACAAAAAGAGGCAACTTGAAAGATAACAGGTATATAACCTTTTCGTTCTTAAGGTTCATTGACTGCCCGAACAATGACATAATGGAATATATAGTAGGAAGGAGAAAAATATGAAATTTGTTGGAGCGCATGTCAGCGCTGCTGGTGGAGTCGATCAAGCCGTCATTCGAGCACATGAATTGAAAGCCACTGCTTTTGCTCTGTTTACAAAAAATCAGCGCCAATGGAATGCACCACCGTTAACCGCTCATGTCATCGATAAATTTAAAGAAAATTGTGAACGCTATGGATATGGTAGCCGACAAATTCTCCCTCACGATAGTTATCTGATTAATCTGGGCCATCCAGAAATTGAAGCATTGGAAAAATCCAGGCTGGCTTTTATTGATGAAATGCAACGTTGTGAACAGCTAGGTATCGATTTACTGAATTTTCATCCTGGCAGTTACCTTAATAAGATAGATGTGGATCAGTGTCTGGCACGAATTGCAGAATCTATCAATATCGCTCTCAATAAAACCCAAAAAGTTACTGCGGTTATCGAAAATACGGCTGGTCAAGGCACAAACCTGGGCTTTAAATTTGAACATCTGGCGGCAATTATTGACAAAGTTGAAGATAAAAGCAGAGTTGGTGTCTGCATTGATACCTGTCACGCCTTTGCCGCTGGCTACGATTTACGTACAGAAAATGCTTGTAAACAGACTTTTCAGGAGTTCGAAAAAATTGTTGGCTTTCAGTATCTGTGCGGAATGCATTTAAATGATGCAAAAAGTGAATTTGCCAGCCGTGTTGACCGGCATCATAGCCTTGGGGAAGGTAATATTGGCAAAACACCTTTCAGCTATATTATGAAAGATATCCGTTTTGATGAAATTCCGCTGATCCTTGAAACGATTAATCCAGATATCTGGCCGCAAGAAATTGCCTGGCTAAAATCACAACAAAAGTAATTCTTCATTAAACAAAACATCATTTAATCGGTGCCAGTTCAATTCTAGCCATCATTGCGGCTAATTCAGGGCGATTGCTAATACCTACATTAGGCTGGCTAACTGCCAGTGCAGATACAGCCGTCGCCAATCGTAACGTATGTTCGCTGGATTCCCGCATCAGCAAACCATAAACCAAACCACCGACCATTGAATCACCCGCGCCAACAGTACTAACAACTTTACAAGGCGGTGGTTTTGCTAACCATGCTCCAGATGCATTAACCCATAATGCGCCCCGCTCACCTAAAGATATAACGACATGAGCTATTCCCAGGTCCCTAAGTTGATGTGCAGCCATGATGACATCGGATAAGCCAGGCAACAGTCGACCCGCCCAAATCTCAAGCTCATGAAGATTCGGTTTAACTAACCAGGGAGAGGCTTTTAACCCTGCAACTAATGCCTCACGGCTGCTGTCGAAAATAATGCAAGGACAAATCTGACGCAGGCGAGCCATCCAATCTGTAAAAGATTCAGCAGAAACCCCTGTAGGTAAGCTACCACTGACAACGACCATATCAAATTGTCCAAGCCATGAAAGTGAATCATTAAAAAATTTCAACCATTCGTTTTCGCTGACATAAAAACCAGAGAAATTGAAATCTGTCACCTCACTGTTTCTTTCTGTCAATTTGACATTAATTCGGGTTCTACCTGGTACTAAATAGAAACGATTTGTCATACCATTTTCACTGAAAAGTTGCTGAAATCCTTCCTGATTTTCCTTACCCAAAAAACCACTGACAGTAACGTCAATACCTAAATCACGCAGAACCTTAGCAACATTATTGCCTTTACCCGCAGCATGTAATCCGACCGTTTGCACACGATTAATTGTCCCTTTGGCGATTTCCGGACACAATCCAACCAAATCATAAGCTGGGTTCAAGGTAATAGTGGCAACTCTACGGCTCATTTTGCCCGGTGTCTCCTGAGTGGATAATTATTATGACTATTGAATTTTTCGTCCTATTTATATTACTTTATACCACTAAAATTGAATCGTTTCAGTTAAATTACTTATTTTCTTGCTCATTGTCTTAAGCTGACTTGCGCGTCAGAATAGTATCTAAGCTCTTTTTTCTTTAAAAGAGATATTAACTTATTGAAACTTAACTGAAGGAATATATTAAATGTCCGTAATTGTGGGTGTTGGCGTTGTTATTGTAAATGAGTATGGTCAAGTGTTATTTGGAAAACGTAGCGGTAAACATGCGCCATACTGGTCAATCTTTGGTGGTCATGTTGATGTCGGAGAAACTTTTGAACAATGCGCTATCCGTGAAATTAAAGAAGAAACGGGTTTGATAATACAATCCCCTAAAGTCTACGGTATTTGTAATAATCTTCAGACTTATCAACAGGAGGGAAAACATACTATTTCAGTGTGTTTATTAGCGAAACACCCAGGCGGCGAACCCAAATTGATGGAACCAGAAAAATGCGAACAACTTATGTGGTGCGATCCCGATAATCTCCCTGAACCTCACTTTGAAGCCAGCCGGAATGCAATAAAAATGTGGCAAGAGAATAGGTTTTACCTTATTAAATGAACTAACTTATATCATTAGTTTAATTTCAAATAATACTTTATGACACCTATTTACACTCCATACTCAAAAATGTATCTTTAAGCTAGTACAAAGATAACATACCCAGTAGGAGTTAATATGTCCACTGAGACAGCTCAGAGTTTAAAACGCCCTTCCATACTCGGGGGTACCATGATAATAGCCGGAACCACGGTTGGAGCCGGGATGTTCTCCATTCCAGTGGTGACTTCCGGTGTTTGGTTTACTGGCTCAATTATTCTGCTAATTTACACATGGACGTGTATGTATTTTTCCAGCTTAATGATTCTGGAAGCCAACCTGAACTATCCATCAGGAGCGAGTTTTCATACTATTGTTAAAGATTTACTCGGCAAAAAATGGAGTGCAATAAACGGTATCTCTATTACATTCGTTCTCTATACACTGACCTATGCCTATATTTCAGCCGGCGGCTCAATCATTGCCCACAATTTTGAAAATATTGTTCCAATATCACAGGCGAGTTCTGGCTTTATTTTTGCCTTTATCGTCGCGTTTATCGTCTGGTTATCAACTAAAGCTGTCGATCGTCTGAGCACAATTTTAATCGGTGGTATGGTTATTACCTTTTTCATGTCCATTGGTGGCATGTTTACAGAAGTTAAATCTGCAATCCTATTCAATCAAGGTGATGCCATATCAAACAATACGACAGAAAAGTATATGCCTTACGCTTTAGCTGCTCTGCCCTATTTACTTATTTCATTCGGATATCACGGTAATATTCCAAGCTTAGTAAAATATTATCATAAAGATATCAAGGCCGTTATTCGCAGTCTGTTATTTGGTGCGTTAATCGCATTAATTATTTATATCCTGTGGCAATATGTCATTCAGGGAAATATTCCCCGCGAAGCATTCAAACAGGTTATTGCTGATGGTGGGAATATAGGCGCTTTACTGAAACAAATGGATAATACAGCAAATAGTACAGCTGTCATCCAATTTCTTACTGCATTTTCTTATATGGCATTGGCCAGTTCATTCCTTGGTGTCTCTTTAGGATTATTTGATTACATAGCCGATCTTTTTAGCTTCAAAGATGACAGCATTGGCCGGTTGAAATCTGCATTAGTAACATTCATTCCACCTACAGCCCTGGCTTTGCCATTTCCAGACGGTTTTCTGTATGCCATCGGTTTTGCCGGATTAGCAGCAACTCTCTGGGCAGTTATTATTCCGGCACTTATGGCGCGAGCCAGTCGCCAACGCTTCCCCGAAGCCAATTACCGAGCACCAGGAGGGAAATTCCTTATTGGGTTTGTCATCCTATTTGGTTTGATAAATGCTATAGCTCATATTTTTGCCTCTTTTGAGCTATTACCAGTGTATCGTTGATATATAAAACATTCTTACTACAAACCCCAACGTAAAAAAACGCTGGGGTTTTTTAATCTCCCACTTGCCTAATTCCTTGACTACGAGTAATTTTGTCGCCGATTCTTCTCTCCCTGTTTTATGGAAGGTTACATATGGCTAAAGCCAACGAAATTAAACGCGGTACTGCTGTTACTTATAATGGTAAGTTACTGCTGGTTAAAGATATTGATATTCAATCACCAAGCGCTCGTGGTGCCAGTACATTATATAAAATGCGTTTCACCGACATCCGTACCGGGCAAAAAGTGGAAGAACGTTTCAAAGGAGATGATATCCTTGATACGATCAGCCTGACCCGCCGCAGCGTTAACTTTTCCTATATTGATGGCGATGAATATGTCTTTATGGATGATGAGGATTTCACACCTTATCATTTTAAAAAGGAACAAATCGAAGAAGAGCTGCTATTTATCCCTGAAGGTGGCCTGCCTGGTATGCAAGTTCTAACAATAGACGGACAGGTTATTGCCCTTGAACTTCCACAGACAGTCGATATGGTTATTGAAGAAACTGCCCCCGGAATTAAAGGTGCTTCTGCCAGCGCACGGACAAAACCCGCTAAAATGAGTACAGGTCTCACTGTTCAAGTGCCTGAATATATCAGTAGTGGTGAAAAAATTCGTATTCATATTGCAGAACGCCGCTATATGGGACGTTGTGATTAACAACATTAGCTAATTCTGAGTTGCACTGTATAAAACAGAGCAACTCACCTTCGCCCATATCATTACGAAAATCAGTTACCTGCTTTCCTTGATAACTTAGACATAAATCAATTGAATTCTCAAATAAAATGCAACTTAACCTATCATTATTTTTCTTTAATACAGTTCAAGAACAACAGATAAAATACCTAATCTTCTTCAATTAAGCACTGAAGCAATAATATTTAAATTTTTTCCTAACATCAATTATAGGAAATTGTAACAACGCCAATTTTTTCTTTTCTCTTTACCCACTTAATTTCGGTTACCCCAATTTGGTGAGGTAAATAAAAATAAATATCATGCTCTAGATCAAGTTTTCGTCGTTGAGTAATTTTATGTCCCTTTCGCCAACAAGTGGTATTAGCCCAGTTATCATGCCAATCAAAACGACACGGTGACTCAACAATTGCACCAGAGAAACGAATAACCCCTGAACTTGATATTACATCTGATTCACTACTGGCAAAACCTGGAATCATAAGAAAAAAACAACCAATAATCATCCGGAACATAGGCATAAAATCCCCGCCATAAGACAACATTATTTGCTTCAATTTCCAAAATTACTCTGGAAATCAGAAAAATTTATGAGGCCATGTTATTGGTAACGGCTATTTTCGGTGTTTATTTATGATTTTTAGCTTCCAGAGCTGATTAAAATATTTATATCTTTATATTAATTGATTTTCAGAGCTAACCTCTATCCAATTAAGAATTTTTAATTTTAAATATCACACATCCAACTCGATAAAAATCTATAGAATTAACCTGGAAAACTTATCAGAGCCAATAACCAGAAAGGGAAAAGCACAAAATAGATAAAAAAATCACCAGATATATTACCCAATATTTGTTATATTAACTTGCATATTGTGAACTTAGTTACTACTGAATTTTACTTTTAACAAAATAGGTATCCCATGACACGCAGTCACCCGTTTGCCATATTTACATTGAACCTATTGGGGGTCACTTTATTTCTTTCCTGGTATTTACCAGAGCATCATGGTTTTTGGTTAGAGATTGATTCTGCAATCTTTTATTTCTTTAACGAAAGATTGATACCTGACTCAAAATTCACAGAATTTGTGGCATTTGTGAATATCAGAGTTTTTGATGTAATTTCACTTTCTTGTATGGGATTACTTTATTACAGCGCATTCCGTAAGCAGAATTATCATGGAAAGCGCCGGTTATTCATAATTGGTCTGGTCATGCTGATAAGCGCAGTGACACTTAATCAAATCGGTCATCAGATCCCAGTCACTCGCCCAAGCCCGACATTAACATTTGATAATGTCAATCGCATTAGCGAAATGACCAAGCTAATGACAAAAGATGCCTCTGGCAATAGCTTTCCTGGCGATCATGGATTAATGCTACTGATTTTCAGCTGTTTTATCCTGCGCTATATCTCAGGTAAAATGTTCTCCATTGCATTACTTATCGTCGTCATATTTGCATTACCTCGTATCATGGCAGGAGCTCACTGGTTTACTGATATTGCAGTCGGCTCTTTATCCTTGGTTCTGATTGGAACAAGTTGGTTATTATTAACCCCATTAAGTGACATAATGGTTAACTGGCTGGATAAACTTCTGCCGCAAATTGGTCGTCCGGTTTAAAACTTTCTCATTCAGCTCCTTTTTTCTGAATAATATTGGGAAGATATTCAACCTTCCCAATTGCTCATAAGATCCACATAAAAAACATAAGCTAACAACATTCCTATTCTCTCGCCACTCAGTAATCTAATTTTTTGTAAATTATGCTACTAAATACTCGCCTTTTCCTGATTGTTTCGGTACTCTCGGTTTTGTATGACATTTATTGTGAATATCGTTATAAAACGTGGCATCTAGCGCGTTTTTACACCAAACGCGTTTTACTTAATTGTTTTTTCTAACACCAGGCTCCGAAGCGTTTGATATTTTTCAATAATAGCGATCAACTAAGGTAAGGATAGCAAGGGAAAACAAGAATAATGGTCAAGCCTCAACCGGCACTGAGATACACTACGCGGCTGATACCCGCGCTGTTCGTGACAATGACGTTATCCGCGTGCAGTTCACCAGATTCTTCAAAGTTTCGCAATGCACAAACTGATACTCATGCAGTAAATGGTAAGAACGGTTTCTTACTGCAAGCGTCTCAGGATGAATTCGAAGCGCTGGTTCGCAATCTGGATATAAAATCTAAAATCCTGAGTCAATACAATGGCTGGAAAGGTGTTGCCTATCGGCTTGGGGGTAATACCAAACGCGGTATAGATTGCTCTGCCTTTGTTCAACGTACTTTCCGTGATCAATTTGGCATGGAACTGCCCCGTTCAACATCTGAGCAACAAAACATTGGTAGAAAAATCGACCGCTCAAAATTACGTCCTGGTGATTTGGTTCTGTTTAAGACTGGTGCCCGCACAAGGCATATTGGCATCTATGTTGGCAATGACCAATTTGTTCACGCCTCCACCAGCAATGGTGTGATTGTTTCCAGGTTAAGCAGCACATACTGGAGTAAACGTTATTATGGTGGCCGCCGGGTCATCAGTAGTAACATGATGCCTAACGGTTAAAAACATCTTTTCCCTTGCATACAAAAAAGCGCTTCCAACAAAGGAAGCGCCTTTCTTCTCTTCTGTTGTTTATAGTCAGAATGGATAAAGTGCTGTTATCTTTTCAGCAATTGCTGCACCAAGAGTCTTCAAACGGCACATAACAGCACTTTCATCTTCACTATCAACAAACAAGCATGGCTGGCCTTCCCATTCAATCACAGTGCTTCCAATTTGCATATCAGCGAGTGACTGCTGTAATTTCTGCATAACATTCCACGCAGCCGCATCTTCGTGGCTGAGTAGTTTCAACCCCATCAGGCTACTTTTTACATTTACTTCATCAACCGGGAGTGGTTCAACTTTGATACCCACAAGACCAGGTGACCATCTGTAACTTTGCGGTAGTCGATGTACCACCGAAAGCTGAATATTATTCACGAATTATTCCTACCTGAAAGAAACATAAATAAATAAAGTTAAAGTTAGCGACTATCTTCAGGTGTTCTACTCGCCAAAACCGAATAACTAACCCCCCAAAAGGTAAACAAAAAGTTAAATTTGTGTTTATAGTATTACATTAATTTCAAACTTCACCGTAGAAAAAATGCGATCAATCTCGCATTTTACATATATTTATACTTTTTTTGAGGAAAACTCAACTTTTTTTTATGCAAAAAAATAACCACATGTTTAATAATTATTTACATATTTTATTTTTTCAACTCATGCCATTAACATAAAAATCAAACAAGAACTATAAAAATAAATCAATAACAACGTGTTCTATAAGGAAAAATTAATCATAACCTAATGATAACGTGCTTCAACATTTTTTGTTTTAACATAATATTAACACTCAATTCATAATTATAACCAATGGATTGATAGGCATTTATTATCAGAATCTGATAGTTCGGAATTTCCTTATATTGAGAGATCTGCCCTTATCTCCATCAATAAAAAACAAGATATAAGAAACAACAAAATACAACATAACTTCACCACCTTAGAAATAAACCGGTTCAATCATAGAAAGCCGATCACTCAATTCCCAAATAACCACTGATATTCAGGAACCTGCCAAATGATTCCCTTGGTAATATTATGGTTTTTAATGATGATTTTAGTGATGCAGAAAATGCTTTTAATATTAAATGGCTAATACCATTTCATTATCTAATGTTAGACTTTAGAATAACATGGCATGACACAATACATTGATATTATTGATAAATTTAACAGAAATCAGATTATTCCCCATCTCGCTAATCAGGAATACATAGATAAGGAAAAGGCTGCACATAACACAGCCTTATATTTTTATTTAAGACCTTTTCTTGCATAGGTGATCAGTAACATAGCTGAAATAACACATAAGACCATAGAGCCAACCATTGGCCAGGCATTATATGCTGGCAACATAGCAAGTAATGCTCCAACGAAGGCACTAATCCCAAAACGAACTGTACCTGCCAATGAAGATACCGTTCCGGCCATATGTGGGTAATCATCTAAAATCACCGCCATTGCATTGGATGTAATCATAGAAATACCGCATATATAAGCTGCAACACCTATGACCAGAGCAGCAAAGCCAAAATTGAGTGCGGTAGACAATAACAACCAAATCCCCATCACAAACTGCACTTTCAAACCAAAATTCATCATTCTCAGCGCCCCAAAGCGCCGTACATAGCGGCTATTTATCGTCGTCATCACAAACAGAAACACGATATTAAGCGCAAAGTAATAACCAAAGTTCTGAGGAGATACACCATTTAACTCAATATAAACAAATGGCCCTGCACTGAGAAAAGAGAACATTCCCGCAAATGAAAAGCCACTGGCAAGCATGTAGCAAAACACGCGACGCTGGCGGAATAACATAATAAATTGACTGATGGTTGTGCGAAGGTGAAACCTTTGTCTTTTCTCTTTCGGTAAAGTCTCTTTTATAAAGAGAACAACAAGAAATGCAGCAATAACAGAAGTAATCGCAATACTCCAGAAAATAGCATGCCATGAGAACCAAATCATCATCATACCGCCAAGAATCGGGGCAATTAATGGCGCAATAGTCATCACCAATACCACAAAAGACATGCTGCGCGAAAATTCATCTTTCGTGAACACATCCCGCATCAAAGCATTGATAACAACACCCGCAGCAGCAGCGGAAAACCCATGTAAGAAACGCATATAAATAAAATCGTCAATATTCTGAGCCATTGCACACGCAACTGAAGCCAAAGCAAATACAATAACTCCCCCCAGAATAACTGGTTTACGTCCCAAACTGTCAGCCATTGGGCCATATACTATCTGACCGATAGCAAAACCCAGAATATAACTGCTCAGTGTCATCTGAACCTGTCCGTTATCCACACCGAAATCCCTGGCAACAGTTGGCAAACTGGGTAAATACATGTCAATGGCAAGAGGCATTAACATAGAAAGAAGCCCAAGGATTAAAATCAACCCCAAATAGGATAAGCGTTGTTGTTGCACGCGTATTGCTCCAATAATTTAAAATGATTAACCAAAGTTAGGCTTAAGGAACAGTAATGCTGGCAACTTCTTGCTCAGTTAACGGTCGGTATTCCCCAGGTTCCAGAGCAGGATCTAAGATAATTTCACCAATTCGTTCACGATGAAGTTCTGTCACCCGGTTGCCTACTGCTGCAAACATACGTTTTACCTGATGATAGCGTCCTTCACTAATCGTCAGGCGGGCTACTTGAGGTTCCAGAATTTCCAGTTTGGCCGGTTTTGTCAGCGTTTTTTCACCATTAAGTTGAACACCCGTAAAAAACTTACCTGCTGTCCCTTCTGCAACTGGATATTCAAGTGTTACCAGATAGGTCTTCTCACAATGGTGTTTGGGGGAAGTAATACGGTGAGACCATTGACCATCATCAGTCAACAAGACCAGACCAGTAGTATCCATATCTAGCCTGCCAGCTGTATGTAATTTATGTGCTGCCTGCTCATCAATAAAATAGAGAACCGTCGGGTTCACTGGATCATCCGTAGAACAGACATACCCTGATGGTTTATTCAACATAAAATAACGGGGTCCTTGCTGCTGTTTCAGTAATGAACCATCAAACATGATTTGTTGTTCTGGCGTTATTTTATAAGCTCCGGTTTTTATAATCTCATCATCAACAGTAATACGCCCCGCGCGCAACTCGCGCCCCACGTCATTCCGGCTGATACCAAGCTGTTGTGACAGAAATTTATCCAATCGCATGGATGAAGACACCTGTATTAAATTAATTCAAAAATAAATATGACTCTACTATCTTGGCACCACAACGCAGAGCCACCAAAAAAGAAGAATATGAAAGTAAATTTAAAATATTTTCATGCTAATCATAACTATGTTTACTATAAACAACAATTATCTTCTCTCACTTCTATCCACAGTAAACTTATCGGATTATCGGAAAAATGTTACCCTCTTACGAGTGTTTTTCTGTTACAGAGCAAATATGACTTTTACTTTACGTCCTTACCAGCAAGAAGCAGTGGATGCCACTATCAATCACTTCCGGTACCATCATGAGTCCGCAGTTATAGTGCTACCCACTGGAGCAGGTAAAAGCCTGGTTATTGCTGAACTGGCAAAATTGGCCCGAGGGAGAGTATTAGTACTGGCTCATGTAAAAGAATTGGTTGCACAGAACCACAGCAAATATTGCGCTTATGGGTTACAAGCAGATATTTTTTCCGCCGGATTACAACAGAAACAAAGCTCAGGAAAGGTCGTATTTGGCAGCGTGCAATCTGTCGCCCGCAATCTTGAACATTTTGATAATCAATTTTCCTTACTGATAATCGATGAATGCCATCGTATCAGTGATGATGAAAACAGTCAGTACCAGCAAATTATTCATCACCTTCGACAACATAATCCACAACTACGTATTCTTGGATTAACCGCAACACCATACAGACTGGCCATCGGCTGGATATATCACTATCACTATCACGGTATGATCCGTGGTGACGAAAATAGTTTTTTCCGTGATTGCATATACGAATTGCCCCTGCGTTATATGATTAAACATGGTTTCCTGGTGCCACCACAGCGGCTGGATATGCCAGTTATGCAATATGATTTCAATCAGGTCCGCTCCAGTCAGCAAGGTATTTTTAATGAAACTGATTTAAATCGTGAAATCAAACGACAAAAACGCATCACACCTCATATTATCAAACAAATTATTGAATATTCCGCTGATCGCAAAGGGATTATGCTTTTTGCTGCCACTGTCGAACACGCTAAAGAGATTCTTCAATTACTCCCTTCTGGTCAAGCTGCCTTAGTCAGTGCCGACACATTAACCTCCGATCGTGATTTGTTTATCGAAGCCTTTAAAGCTCAACAATTGCGTTACATGGTTAACGTTGCCGTATTGACCACCGGATTTGATGCACCTCATGTCGATTTGATCGCAATCCTGCGTCCGACTGAATCCGTCAGCCTGTATCAACAGATTATTGGCCGAGGTCTGAGATTATTCCCGGGCAAAAAAGATTGCCTTATTCTTGATTACGCAGGGAATCCCCACGATCTCTACACACCGGAAATAGGTAACCATAAACCAAATAAACAAAGCCAGCCAGTTCAAGTATTCTGCCCTATCTGCAACTTTGCCAATATATTCTGGGGAAAATGCACCTCCGATGGTGAAGTTATAGAGCATTTTGGACGCCGTTGTCAGGGTTGGGAAGCGGATCAACATGGCAAGCGACACCAATGCAACTTCCGTTTTCGCTTTAAACTATGTCCCCATTGTGGTGCTGAAAATGACATTGCGGCACGACGTTGTCATAGTTGCCAGGAGGTGCTGGTCGATCCCGACGATATGCTGAAAGCAGCATTGAAACTCAAAGATGCGCTGGTACTCCGTTGTGGTGGTATGCAACTTATCCCTGGAATTGACAGCAAAGGAGAATGGTTAAAAATCACCTACTATGATGAAGATGGCGCTGACGTTTCCGAACGTTTTCGGCTGACAACCTCAGCCCAACGACTGGCCTTTCAGCATCAATTTCTCCGCTATCATCAACGTGCTCCCGCTGTACCTTTTAACTGGAAAACAGCCTCAGAAATTGTTCAGCAGCAATCCTTGTTACGTCACCCAGATTTCGTTATCGCCCGTAAAAAAGGCCAATTCTGGCAGATCCGTGAAAAAATCTTTGACTATCAAGGACGTTTCCGACGAGCAGATGAATTGTATTAATATGTTCAAGATCGACGTATTCCATTTGCTGTAACTGCCATTTTTCGCTAGAATGCCGCCCGTTTAACGCTACGTTAAGCCAAATCTCGAGCCTGCTGCTGGGTCGCCTGAAGCAGGATTTATTTTCCTCTTAAGTGAGAAAGAGAAAAAATAATGTTTACTATTAATGCAGAAGTACGTAAAGAGCAGGGTAAGGGTGCGAGCCGCCGCCTGCGCAGAGCTAACAAGTTCCCCGCTATCGTATACGGTGGCAACCAAGAACCTGTTTCTATCGAGCTGGATCACGATAAAGTTATCAATATGGAACACAAAGCAGAATTTTATAGCGAAATTCTGACTCTGGTTATTGATGGTAAAGAAACTAAAGTTAAAGTGCAGGCTGTACAGCGCCATCCATTTAAGCCAAAACTGGCGCACATTGACTTCCTGCGTGCTTAATTAGCCACAGTCGAGCTTTTCGGGACGCCGAGTAAATAACGCCGCATTTGCGGCGTTATTTATTTCTGGTATCAGTGTCCGCCACTACGACGCTGTAATTGATCACGTAAATTGGGTGGCGTCCCTTTAATTGTTAAAGTATCCGTCACCGGGTCCCAAAAAATTCTTTCACCAAATAACATTGCATCAAAATTAATTGTCAATCCGCCACCGCTGCCGGCAAATTTAGTCAACTGGCGCAATGTACTGCGATCTGCCGGGAAACTCTCTTCCAGTTCATATCCCTGTTCCTGAGAAAATTGCTGAAAACTCTGTTCGCCAAGTGTGGGTAATTCCTGGGATAATTCCTTGAGTTCAATTTCTTCTCCCGCCTGCAATTGCTCATTGCAATAACTATATACCTGCTGGCGATATGACTGACGTTCATTTTTATCAAGCTGGCCAAATTCACAATAATCATCAACTGCCTGTAATAAGCCTTTATTCTGTACCTTAGCATTCATACCTTCACTGGCAGCGAGAAAGTCCATAAAAAAATCTGAAACCTTACGTCCTACTCGTCCTTTCAGAAAGGTTAAATAACGACTTGACTCAGAATTGGTTTCCCACTCAGTCAAATCTACACGTGCAACAATATCAGCATGAGGAATATCCAGATAATGCGTGGTATTCAAATCTAAATTATCGTTAACAGACATACTGTTACAGCTATTAAGTACAGCAATTAATAAATACTCTACCGCCAAATAACGATACTGACAGAATAGGACCGTCCCACCTTCAGCAAACGGATATTTAGCCAGTTCATCCCTCAAACGTGCCGTTGCTGCGCGACTAAATCCAAGAAAATCTTCATTACCCTTGCGTTGATGTCTAAGAGCTTCTGCTAATTCACTCTCTTCATTAAATAAGCCATACGCTTTGCTTTTTGCGCTGTATACACGATGTAATTCAGCCATCATATCTTCCACCACTTGATCGGTGGCGAGCAGAGAATCACGCAGCACGACATCTAGCGTCTGTTCATCACGCTTGATTAGTTGATGCAAGGCAATTTGGTCTATTTGTAGACTCATTCTTTCCACTCCTTTCTCTGCTTACTTCATTCACTTTTAACGGCGTATTCAAACACTGATAACAAGTTGCTGCAATAAAAAAACCGGGGAAAAATCGCGTTTCACCATGTATTATCCGCTACTATTTACCGGCAACGCCCCCAAAATTGCTAAAGACGTCCTAATTATTACAACATAATATTAACCATGAATTAATTTGCTATAAAAGGGCAGAAAATCACTCACCTATACGGTAAGATAGTGTGCTTTGTTAGTTCAGGAAGTTTAAATTTATGCCACAGTCATCCCGTTACAGTGACGAACACGTTGAACGTTTATTAACAGAATTAGTAAGTGTTCTGGAAAAAAACCACACACCAACAGATCTTTCTCTGATGGTACTGGGCAATATGGTAACAAATTTAATCAATACGAGTGTGTCCCCGGCACAACGCAGACATATAGCCGACTCGTTTGCACACGCGCTTAAATCTTCAGTAAACGAAGATAAAGCTCATTAATTTTTAACTAAAGACCAAAACGTAAACAAAATTATGGTGACTAGCCGCCAGCGTTATCGAGAAAAAGTTTCCCAGATGATTAGCTGGGGGCATTGGTTTGCCTTATTCAATATCCTGCTCAGCCTTGGATTAGGCAGCCGTTACCTGTTTATTTCTGACTGGCCGGGCTCACTGTTCGGTCGGATCTATGCTTTGGTCAGTTGGCTTGGGCACTTCAGTTTTATTGTCTTCGCTACTTATCTGCTAATTCTGTTTCCACTGACATTTATTGTCATGTCACAGCGCCTGCTAAGATTTCTTTCAGCTATTTTCGCCACAGCCGGGTTAACACTGTTGATATTTGACAGCGCGGTGTACAACCGTTTCCACCTTCACCTTACACCTTTAGTTTGGGATCTGGTGATCAATCCTGATCAGGGGGAATTGGCACGGGAATGGCAATTGATGTTTATCTGTATCCCAGTCATTTTTCTGGTACAGATGTTATTTGGTACCTGGAGTTGGCAGAAACTACGTAGTCTGAATCGGCAACGGTTTGGTAAGCCATTGGCGGCGGTTTTCATATCTGCTTTTCTGGCTTCCCATCTGATGTATATCTGGTCTGATGCTAATTTTTACCGGCCAATAACTATGCAACGCTCTAACCTACCGCTCTCTTATCCAATGACAGCGCGTAAATTTCTTGAAAAACATGGTCTGTTGGATCAGAAAGAATATCAGCGCCGCATTATGCAACAGGGTGATCCTGCTGCTTTATCTGTTGAATATCCACTGAATAATCTGACTTATCAGGATCAAGGAAGTGGATACAATCTATTAATACTCGTTGTTGACGGGCTGGATAATAAAGATATTACCGAAAATATGCCTGTTCTCTCTCGTTTTAAAGAAACCAGCATTCAGTTCAATCAGCATTTCAGTACTGGTATTCAAAATGATACCGCCTTGTTCGGGTTATTTTATGGTATTTCTTCTGGCTATCTGGATGGAATACTTGCTGGGCGTAAATCATCAGCGCTGTTCAATGCACTGACTCATCAAGGATATCAATTTGGGTTATTCTCCTCAGAAGGGTTTAAAACTCCGCTTTATCGTCAGGCATTGCTTTCCGACTATTCATTACCTATTGCAGTCAACCAAAGCAACCAACTTACGGTAGAACAATGGCAACAATGGCTGAATTTACCCAATACTAGCACCCCATGGTTTTCTTTACTGAAGATGAATGGATTGGATAAAGCTGCTGAACCCGTTGACAAATCAGCGCTGGATAACCAAATCCACACTGTATTAGAAACACTGAAGAACAAAAACGCCCTGAATAATACGGTAATTATCATTACCGCTGACCATAGTGAAATAACAGCTACCCATCCACCTAAGTGGATAAATAATGATAAATTCAATCGTGTTCAAATGCAGGTTCCTCTGCTTATTCACTGGCCAGACACTCCACCACAGACAATCGACAAATTGACGAGTCATCAGGACGTCATGACAACATTAATGCAACGCTTGTTGCATGTTCGTAATTCTCCTGCTGATTATTCTCAAGGTGAAGACCTGTTTACAGCACAACGCGACAACCCATGGATTATTACTGGTGATAATGGTTCTCTAATCATTATCACCAACGAAAACACCCTGTTTCTGGATAAAAACGGAGACTATTACCTGTATGACCTCGAAGGTAACGAAGTCAAAGATGCTAAACCCAATCTGGCACAGCTGTTACAGATACTAACAGAGGTTAAACATTTTATAGCCAATTAAATGCTTAAAAATCAATCGGTCACGAAATTCAGTACTTGCTTTTAGATAAAAAATCAGTACTATAATACAAATTATCGGCATGTAGCGCAGCTTGGTAGCGCACCGTCATGGGGTGTCGGGGGTCGGAGGTTCAAATCCTCTCATGCCGACCAAATTTCCCTAGAAAAACCAACCAATTGCGGTTGGTTTTTTTATGTCTGAAATTTGCCAGGTGTAAAATGGTCAACAGAAAGTAGGAAAGGCAAAAGCCCGCTAACGTTGAGAGGAATTTTGTTGTTGACCAAAGAAGAGAGGCGTGAAACTTCTTTTTTCTTACTGGTTTTCTCGGTAATTTCTATTTGAAATCCATTAGAATAATTAATTTCTTTATCGTCATTTTCTCAATTTCCTCTCTTCTTAAATACAACCCTCACTTTATACCAACCTGAAGCGGAAAGAATTTGCTGATTCCACTAATGGGATAGAGGAGTAGAAAAAAGCTTCATTTTGGACTGCATACATGAGATCAAATGGTATACTTATTGTTGTAAGCCATTTTGGAAGACGCCATATCTTACCAGGATAAGTAAAAAATTATAGAGGAATTTTTAATGAGTATGAGTAGTAAAAGTAAAATTAAAGTAGGATTAATTGTTGACGAATTCTTTGGTGCTGCGGATACTCGGTTCGGAGGATATGGTTATTTAGCACGCAATTATATTGCAAAATACTTACCAAATAAGGATTTTGAATTCGAGGTACTATTAGGTAAGGGTAAAAGCCATTTTTTTGCAGAAAAATATACTGTAGACAATGTTTCTCTTTATCGACTACCACGTAGAAAATGGTTTGCACGCCAGTGGTTAAAAAACAAAAACTACGATATTTACTTTAGTGTTGAATTAACCTATAAACACGTTATAGAAAATGAACCCAGTAAAGATAAAAAACTAATATTATGGATTCAAGATCCCCGTCCAATGTATGAATGGGATGAGATTTTTACTGTAAAACTCTTTCCTGAAACATCATATTATGACCAAAATATTTACGATTTAGTTCATGATTGGTATCAGCAAGGCAGAGTGAAATTCATATCACAAGCGTATTGCCTGAATGATAAAGCTAAAGATTTATATAAATTAGATCCGAATGTTAAGATTGAATATGTTCCAAACCCCATTGATATTGACGAAACATTCGACATAGCCACACATCGAAAAAAGGATATGATTATCTTCTTAGGACGAATTGCGTCTGTAAAACGTGGCTGGTTATTCTGTGAAATTGCAAAAAAAATGCCTGAATATGATTTTTATGTTTTAGGGAGAGTATACAGAGACGACGATAAAAATCACGAAATAATAGCAGGCTATAAAAATATTGAGAACCTCCACTTTATTGGTCATATTGAAGGTAAACAAAAGGATGCAATTTTACGTGATGCAAAAATATTAGTTAACACTTCAATTCACGAAGCTTTACCCGTTTCTTTCCTTGAAGCATTATCATTCGGTACCTTACTTGTTAGTAACCGCAATCCTGATGATCTAACATCTAAATTTGGCATTCATGTGGGTAATGTTTTAGGAGATGGTTTTGATAAAGTAGATTTATTTGTCTCAGCAATCCGTGAATTAATGCAAGATGATATCAAAAGACAAGAAATTGCAAAACAAGCCATTGACTATATTAAAAAACACCATAGTAATAATGATTTCATTTCTAAAGCCCATCAGATTATAAAAAATGAAGTAGATGGCTGGAAAAAATATTAAAAATTGAACATGGCCTATCTGTCCAGGCCATTATTCATTCAAAGAACCCATGCCCTGGATACTCTGGCATTAGACCCTTGATATCAGGGTGGGATTCCACTTTGTATTTAATTTAATCAAAGATAAGTTGACTACGGAATTCCCCTGACCAAATGGCTCTTCGACGTTTAGCCGCCTGACTGTCTTTTATACTGGTATTCTGTTTAATCACATTTAATGCAATTCGGTTAAAAAGCGCCATTTGTGCAGCCCCATCAGGATCTTTGAGTGAGATAGCATCTTCTCGAAAAGTGACATCTAATACCCAATGCAGCTCGTTTTCTACCGACCAGTGCCTTCTTATTGCCTTAGCCACGATTTCCGCCTCCAACGGTAGCGAGCTGACATACCAGCGTGAATCACGATGGGGAGGCTGGCCTTTTAC
>NZ_JONO01000051.1 GCF_000711895.1 Photorhabdus australis DSM 17609 | reverse complement strand
GCACCTTGGGAAATTCCAGCTTCAATACCTAGTGTACCTACCCCAAAAGACACGATACGGGGATTATTAGCAAGATATCTTGTGGCGTTTAAATAGTTCCTTATATCCGGGTAATCTGACAATTTTATATATTTTCTTCCATCAATCCATCTCATGGAATCATATAGCAGCAGGCACATCTGCTTACAGCATATGGGAAGATAGAAATTATTAATAAACATAAAATCCTGTCGAGTCGCCTGTTGGCTACTCGACACAATTAAGCATAAATAGCATATGTTTAGTAACAAAGTGAAATGTCCTTAACATACTTATTTGGAGCCATCCATGATGATTTACTACAGATTAAATATCCCTCAGATCTTAATTCATCATCAACATAAAAAGACACAAATAGAGTAAGGATAAAACCGGCTATTGACACACATGAAATATAATCTCCTATTTTGCCATTAAGACGTTTCACCTTACCCAAGGAGATTCTATATAAAATATAGGCAATATAAATCAACACAGGAGTAAACCAAATAGCTCCCGCGCTTTTCCATGAGAATGTAATAACACTATCACGCTTAAAAAAACCGACATAATCATTCAATGAAAAAAATATAGATAACACTGCCATAAAAATAACTAATAAAATTCCTAAATATAATTTTGTTTTATTTGTATTATCCACGACTTAATCTACCCCACATATTAAAAAGTTGATCCGGATGGTATGGTGTCGGGTTTATCTTTCTATTCTTTATGTTTTTAATTATAGTTTCACTGATTTTAAAGTGATCATCTAACCAATATAAAGCAAGAGAAGTTAAAAAACCAATAGTAAAAACGCCAAGAGTTACAAGCATAAGGCTCCCCCCCACAGCTAAGAGTGGAGAAACCAGTAGAGTATTAGCCGCCGTAGCAACACCTATTGAAATAGCTAATTTTGCACCATCCATTGTTAAGTTAACAAACAAATCAACCAATCCATATTCATCTTTAAATATTAACTCAACTAGTCTATATGCAGCTGAGAATACTATACCGAATCTAGCACCTTGGGAAATTCCAGCTTCAATACCTAGTGTACCTACCCCAAAAGACACGATACGGGGATTATTAGCAAGATATCTTGTGGCGTTTAAATAATTTCTTACACCCGGGTAACCTGACAACTTTATATATCTTTTTCCATCCTTACCAAAATACTCTGTTGCTTCCACACCGAAGCTTCTTAAATCATTTACTACTCTTGCCACTCCAAAGGAGTCGTAGATATTACCAGCAAAAGATGAAACTGGATCAGTATATGAATAGATAGTTTTGATATTATTCTTCCATGAGTTATAGAAATTATGATCTAGTGTTTTCATATATTCTATAGCTTCATCTTCTGTCAATAAAGCGATAACTTCCTGATTTAGTTTAAATTGATTTTCCAATTCCAATAGCATACGGTTATATTTTTGATCTTCTATTTGTTTCTTAAAGTTAAGATGGTCCTCATATCTGTAATCATCTTCAACAAATGTTTTTAACCGTGGATCATATTTCATCTTGTAACTCCACATATATTTATAGTTAATTGATATTTCATATCTTATCGGACTTGACTATTTTTTCTTTAGTTTTTCTGAACTTTTGTGAACTGGCTCAAATTTCCCTGTTGAGGACTGACACTCTGTTTTAATTTGTTCGATAAGATGATCAATGGCTGCAATTAGACAACCTTGAGCCGATGCTAGAGACAAAACTATTCTTTCGCTCTATACCCGTGGTTTATCACTGATTGATGATGCTGGCAGAACTATTTACGCGATATTCTAAAATTCAGGTTGAACTTGATCAAACAGAATATTTGACTGATCCCGTTAGGGATCGTTTAACTTCAATAATGATAGCAGGATTTTTCTCAGTGATGACTTTGAAACATTGAGAATGGCCGCTGTTAATGGATTTGGGGTAGGGCTTTTTCCTAATTGGGTGGTATCGATAGATATTTATCCTGGAAAACTTATGCCTTTATTCAATGATCCAGATGGACGCAAAGAAGATATTTATTTACTGCGGGCACTTGCTCACCCGCCAGTAAAATTAATAGTATTTATATCGTTATTGCAGGAGTGGCTTGCTAAGGTTGTTTAGTTATTATTTTTAAATATATCTACGATATGTATTAATGAGTTTGTGTAATGTCCATTAATCTAATTTACTCACCATATATACCCGTCATCTTTCAAGTTTCTTCTTTGTTAGCTGCACTCACTCACCCCGGTCACATAGTTCTCTATGCTCCCGGGGATTCGCTCCCTTGCCGCCGCGATGCATCTTGAAATCCATAGGGTATAGTCTTATTGGGTGTTTTTTTCTGCTTTTTGCTAATGTTGATTTTTGTTGGATTATATACATTTGCGATATTTTAATATTTGTTTTCATATAAATTATAGTGTCGATTTTATTTGTTGAAATAATCATATCTATGTAATTTTGTGGTTAATTAAACAAATTAAAAGTAATAATTGAGAGTTATAGGATGTAGTTAAAGTTTATATTTAACTATTCTCTATGTATTCGATTCATTTATTATTGTTGAGTTGTCAGAGAAATATATTTATTCTCCTGTATTGTTTTTGATTTATATAAATATAATTCTTAATAAATATAGAGGTTTATTATGACTAAAGTTTTTTCATTTAATAAAAATAACCGAGATTTATCAGCAGGGCATCAATCATTGCTTAAAGAGGTTAATGGTTTGAATGGTGTTCCTAAATCTTTAATGCCGGGTTTCCCTGATTTAGATGATCAATTTAATCAGATGGGAATTACCCATATCCGGCTTCATGATGGTTTTGGTATTGGCGATATGGATAATTATGTCCATGCGGATCGAGTCAATGATAACAATCAAATTATGGTTAATGTTCCAGAAGAAAATAAACCTGCGGCTAAAAAACTGTTCGCTGATATTTCAAATATCAGAACCATATTTCCCTATGCTGCTGTCGGTATGCGTAACAATGATATTAGTCTTGCATTAAAAGAGGCTAATTATAAAATGACTGATGCTTATCTGCGTGACATTATGAATAATAACGCTGAACTGAATCCAGATAATATTCAGCGACAGATAATGTTTCGTATTGGGCGTTCTGTTGATGGTGGATATGAAATACCAGAGGATTTTGATATTTATGCAATATTAGTTAGCAAGTTGGTAAATCGTTACTCTTTAAATTATGCCAGAATCGGTTTGCCAAGAAAAATAACCTACTGGCAGATTTGGAATGAGCCTGATTTAAATTTTTTCTGGAATAATGATGATCCTAAAAAGTATTATGAATTATATGCAAAAATTGCAAGAATAATTAAAGCTGTTGATCCTTCGGTTAAAGTAGGTGGCGCCGGTATTGCATTTGTTTATAAATCAAAAGAAGATTATTTTGAAGGGTTTTTACGATATTGTAGAGATAATCATGTACCGTTAGATTTCTTTGCCTGGCATGGATATGTTGAAACTGGAGATCCACAAAACATTATTGATGTGGGGAATGCAGTCCAAAAGGGGCTGAATACTTATGGTTTTACCGATGCAGAGAGTTTTTGTACTGAATGGAATTCCTGCCCAATTGCGACAAAAAATACATATACAAAAATACAGAGCATTAAAAATGCGGCATATATTGCTTCCACATTTATTTATATGCAATATATAAAAGCCGACAGAGCCTATTATTATCGGGGAGATGGCTCATCTTTCGGTTTATTTAATAATCAGCCTAATCCTAAAAAAACAAGTGTTAAAAATTTTTGTACCTATTCGGCTCAATCCTTTTACCTGTTTGCCAGAATGTTCGAAACACCTTATATTTTAAGTGGTAATAGGGATTTCTCAACAGGATTAGCGGTTTTAGCAACTGAGAATAATGAAGGCAATAAGATTAATATTTTGGCTGCAAATTATAAAGTTGATAAGGATTTTGCTGATGGCAATGTAGCTCCTGATTATTTATATCAACAATACTATCTGGATACTGGGCGATTACTGGATCAATTAACGGATAATTGGAGTAAGGATAAATGGTTTGGTGGCGTTGATCCGACAACCATCAGTGTTGATAATGCGGTCGTGCAACATGATCCTGTTAAGCCATTTCCGAGTAATCTGTTGAAAGTTAAAAGTCGTGATTATACTGATAGCGACCATGGCGTTACCGTAGTCATTAACCATATCAATTATAAAAAATTTAACGTTAAAGCCTATCGTATTCAAGAAGGTGGATCGCTGGAACAAATGACACCACCAGAAGTCATTAACCAAATTAATGTGTCTATTGCTGATAATAAATTAACATTGGTAGATAGAGGTGCAAAACCTTCAACGGTAACATTATATTCATTAGAGCTAAGTAATAATTAATTTTATATGAGATGAAAATTCATGGTGAGTTAATTTATTGTTGTTTTAAATTTAATCCTTTTTCTGTCAGACGGTAGCGCTGCAATGGACTGCTAGGTTTTTCTGGATGGCTCATTTCAATTAATCCGGCTTTTAGTGCGGGTTGTAAATAGCGTTGACGGAATGAGCTACGGTCTTTTAATCCAAGTGCTAATTGAAGTTGTTCACGGTGCATTTCTCCTTTCAATACCATGATTAATTGTTTAACTTGATGGGTAGCTTGATGGGTAGCTTGATGGGTAGCTTGATGGGTAGATGTCAGAATTGCATCACGGATCATATGCAGCATGAATTCAATAAATGGCGCACAATCAATTAATTGGCTACTGAGATTAATTGCCTGGTAATAATGAGCTTGATGCTCGTAAATCAGGCTTTCAACGGGAATAAATTCAAATAATGGGTTCCAGTGATTTAAAATTAATGTCTGCCATAATCTACCCATTCTGCCGTTTCCATCGGCAAACGGATGAATGAATTCAAATTCATAATGGAAAATGCAGCTGGTAATAAGTGGATGAATATCAGTAGAGCCTAACCAGTGAAAAAGGTCACCCATGAGTTTTGGAATCCGGTTTGCCTGTGGCGCCATATGGATAACTTTTTCCCTATCCATCACGCCGACGCCACTGTGCCGGTAACTGCCAGCATTATTTAGTAATCCTTTCATCAGAATATAGTGGGCTTCCAGTAAGTGTTGCTCTGATGTGAAATGCCAATGGGTGAGCTTTTCATAAGCCAGGATAGCGTTACGCGCTTCTTGTATTTCACTGATAGGTGCAATAACTCGTTTTCCTTCAAGAATGGCTGTGATTTGGCTTGTATCAAGTAAGTTACCTTCAATTGCCAGTGAGCCGTGAATTGTTCGTATCCGATTGATACGTCTTAATCGCAAGGCTTTTATTTGTTCCTGTTCTGTACTTAACCGCCCGATATTTTCACTGATTTCAGCAACTAATTGGATCATTTTAGCTGTAATTGAGAAAGGAGGTTGATAGCCTTTTTTAGCTGAATTCATTGCATACCTTGATTGGATTGAGCGGATTACCGTAAATAGCTTTAACGTTATTATTGGTTCTTAAACAGATAGATATTATCGCCAGTAAGGGGAAAACGAGCAATAGACTGGCGATTATTGTGTGAGTTGTCTGGTTATTTTTCTGCTTCGCCCCCTAATGCTTCAATGGTACTTTTAATCAGCGCACTTAATTCACCGGTCATTAAAATAAAATCAGCATCAAATCGTTGGGCAAAATCTTCCCGGTCAATGTCATCATTTTGTTCTCGCAATGTATCACTGAATTTTATGCGTTTAAAAGCACCATCATCTGATAACATAAACTGAATACGCTCTTCCCAATCAAGAGCCAATTTAGTCACACATTTTCCTGCTTCTATATGGGTGGCAATTTCGTCAGAGATCAAGTCTTGTTTTTTACAACGGATTACGCCACCTTCTTCCAAAATGGCTTTTAGTTCGGCTTCGTCCATTAAAGTAAATCCCGTCGGTAAGTCTCCGGAACGTACCCATTTTGTCAGTGTCAATTCTATCGGGTCTTTAAATGTCAGGGGAACGACCGGTAAAGAACCAAGACTTTTTCTCAGTAATGCCAGATTATCTTCGGACCGCTTGGCACTGGCAGCATCAACAATAATCAGATTATTGGCGATATCGATCCAAATATAAGTTTGGCTGAATCGGCTAAATGCTCGCGGTAAAAGAGTATGTAATATTTCATCTTTCAGAGAATCTTTCTCTGTTTTTTTAAGCTTACGATGTTGTTCTCCTTCCAGTTTTTCAATTTTTGCCTGTAATGCCTGCTTGATAACCGGTGAAGGCAGCATCTTTTCTTCTTTGCGGGCACAAATCAGGATTTGATTATTCGCAACATGAGTGAAGGCATCACTGTACGAACCCATTGGCGGCACCCAGCCTGTTTTCGCCATATCCTGACTACCGCATGGGGTGAATGCTAACGGACTCAATTGTTTTTCCAGTTCATCCGCAGAAAGTGAAATTTCCCGGTTTAAACGGTAAATCATTAAATTTTTGAACCACAACATGAAGTTACCCCATATTTTTGCTCATTTAATCGGTGAGCATCTCAAACATAAGGCAGCATGATAGCGAATCGCAGAGTTAAGCCCTAGTATCTTGTGTCAATTTCTCCTGAATGAAGGTCTGCCTTAGTGTGGATATGCGGGGGAGTCTCTGTGTAATGGAAATGCGAATACCTTTAATTATAAAAAACAAGCTTACCTTGTTGGTTTAGATAAACGTTTTTCAGTTTCTCAGTACAATAGCCTGCGTTTGTTCGTTGCAACGGAATATGATGATGCATGCAGTGATAATCCAGCTTATGAACATAAAAACAGACTATTTTGGTAATAGAAGCGTGTCTGTACTTCTAAGTTGAAAGTTGTAAGGAAAGTCATCGAGGCTCTCCTGCATTAATCTAAAAAGAGGTGTGAAATGGTTAAGAATGTGTCGAAAGTCTCAACATTAGCCTTATTGGTCGCATTCAATGTCAATGCTGCAACCGTTGATTTACGGGTAATGGAAACATCTGATGTTCATAGTAACTTGATTGATTTCGATTACTTCAAAGATAAACCCACTGAACAATTTGGTTTGATACGTACAGCGAATTTAATTAAAGCAGCCAAAGCAGAAGCCACCAACACCATTCTGGTCGATAACGGTGACCTGATTCAGGGCAGTCCACTAGCAGATTACATGGCAGCCAAGGGCCTTAAAGAAGGAGAAGTTCATCCTGCACATCAGTTAATGAATACGATGGGCTATACCGTGGGTAACTTTGGTAACCATGAGTTTAATTTTGGCCTGGATTATTTGAAGAAGGTTATTGCAGGGGCGAAATTCCCGTATATCAATGCCAATATTTTGGATGCTAAAACCGGTAAGAACTATTTCACTCCTTATATTATCGTTGATACACAGGTTAAAGATCGGGATGGTAAAGCTCACACTATTAAGATCGGTTATATCGGCTTTGTACCGCCACAAATTTCTATTTGGGATAAGGCCAATCTGAATGGAAAAGTCGTGGTTGACGATATTACTGAAACGGCGAAAAAATTTGTTCCGCAAATGAAAAAAGAGGGTGCAGATTTGATTGTTGCGATTCCTCACTCTGGTTTTTCTAAAGATCCTTATAAAGCAATGGCTGAAAATTCTGTCTATTACTTGAGTGAAGTCTCAGGCATTGATGCGATTATGTTTGGTCATGCGCATGGTGTATTCCCAGATAAGGAATTTGCGGGCATTAAAGGCGTTGATGTTGCCAGCGGCACAATTAACGGTATTCCGGCAGTTATGCCAGGTCAGTGGGGAGATCATTTGGGCGTTGTTGATCTGGTTATTAATAATGATGGCGGGGTATGGAAGGTGACGGAAGCAAAAGCTGAAGCACGTCCGATTTATGACAAAATAAATAAAAAGGCATTAGTTGAACGCGATAGTGAATTAGTCAAAATTATCGATGAAGCCCATCGGGGAACTCAGAGTTTTGTTGGCAAATTTATTGGTAAAGCTTCTGCCAATATGTACAGCTATTTGGCCCTGATCCAAAGTGATCCCACTGTGCAGATCGTGAATGATGCTCAGGCAGATTACACTCGGCATTTTATTCAGGGTGATCCTGATTTAGCCGATATTCCTGTCCTGGCCGCAGCGGCTCCGTTTAAAGTCGGTGGTCGTAAGAATGCCCCTGCCGACTTTGTTGAAGTAGAGAAAGGCGATTTGACGTTCCGTAACGTTGCGGATCTGTATCTGTACCCAAACACGTTGGTTGTTGTGAAGGCAACTGGTGCAGATGTGATTGAATGGTTGGAATGTTCTGCCGGCATGTATAACCAAATCGATCCAAATTCCACTCAACCCCAGTATCTATTGAATTGGAGTGGTTTCCGTACTTATAACTTCGATACGATTAGTGGTGTGAATTACAAAATTGACATAACTCAGCCCGCTAAATATGACGTGGATTGTCAGGTCATCAATCAAGGGGCTAACCGTATTAAGGATGTGACTTATCAAGGGAAACCGATTGATCTCAAAGCTAATTTCCTGATTGCTACCAATAACTACCGTGCGTATGGCGGTAAATTTGCGGGTACAGGTGAAAACAATATTGCATTTGCATCACCGGATGAGAATCGCACTATCCTGGCTTCTTACATTGCCAAAGTGTCTAAAGAAAAAGGGATAGTCGAGACCAAAGTGAATAATAATTGGTCCATTATGCCGATCAAAACTGACAAGAAACTGGATATCCGTTTCGAAACGTCTCCCGGAGAGAAAGCCGTGAAATTCATCAAAGAGTTTTCCCAATATCCAGTGAAATATCTGGAAAATGATGATATTGGTTTTTCGGTGTATCAAATTGATCTCACTGAAAAAAAATAATTTTAATAACCACCTGCCCTCTATTTGGGCAGGTTTTTGCTTTTTTACCCACAGCAGGGAAGTGATTTCCCGTAAGGAATGATGATGCGTTTCTTTAAATTATTATCGGTAGTATTCGTTTTGTTGATTGCCGGTTGTGCGAAGCAACCAGAAGTGATTGAAGCTTTAGAATCACAATTGGAGGAAGAGGTTTCTTGTTTACTGCCAGCTAATCCGCCGGCAAATTATGATCACATTGCAAAAAATGACCGTTATGGGCAGAACGCAACAGCAGCTACAGATTATTTCAAATTAGCGATTAACTATTCTCCGGCATTTTGTGACGGTAAAAAGAAAGAGATTAAGCGTCTGCAAAAGAGTAACAAGATTGCCAAATCGCAGCGTGAATATGAAAAGTTTGAACTGCAATGTTTTTCGGAAAATAAATTTGCCTGGATACTTCATGGCTTGTGGGCGCAATCTTGTGATGGGAAAACACTGGATCAGTGCCGTGACTGGTCTGATGTTCGCAAGCATCCACGTTTATGCAAGGGAGATTTGCCACAACTGGATTATCAGGTGATTAAACCTTATCTGTGTACTTCTCCAGGCGCAGATTTGCTGCAAGGCGAATGGGAAAAGCATGGAGTCTGTGCGTTTGAAACGCCAAATCAATTTTTCAGTAAACAGCAGGAATTATTCAATGGGTTGGTATTACCAAATAGTCGCCTATCTAACGAACAGTTAATCAAGTTCCTCCAGGAAAATAATCCGTCATTGAAGGGTAAAACCATTCAGATCAATCGTGATGAATTTTATGTTTGCTATAGCAAAGAATTCGAAGTGATTGATTGTCCGAAGCGTGAGTCTAATACCAAGGGTTAACATAATGAATTATAAATATAAATTTCTTGGTGTTGCAGTTGGTAGTGCTTTATTGGCAGGATGTGCTACTAAACCCGGTCACGATGAGGTCGGTGTAGTTGATGTTCGTGTTCTGGCTATTAATGATTTTCATGGTGCATTGAAAGCGCGGGGTCCAAACGGGCTGGGTGGCATTGAACATATGTCCACGCTGATTAAAGCGCTGAAGAAAGAAAAAGCTAACAATATTGTGGTTGGTGCTGGCGATATGATTGGCGGCAGCCCATTATTGTCTTCTTTATTCCATGATGAACCAACGATTGAAGCTCTGTCTCTGGCCGGTTTGGAAGCGACTGCTGTTGGTAATCATGAATTTGATAAAGGTAAAGATGAGCTGTTGCGTAAACAGCATGGAGGCTGCCATCCGGTAACGGGGTGTCAGGGACCAAACTTATTTACTGGGGCGAAATTCCAGTATCTGGCAGCAAATGTAACAGTTAACGAAACGGGTAAGACTCTATTTCCTGAGTATGTCATTAAAAAGTTCGAAGGTATTCCAGTTGCCTTTATTGGCCTGACCCTGGAAGGTACGCCAGAGATCGTAACGCCAAAAGGAACTGAAGGTCTAAGTTTTGCTAATGAAGTTAAGACCATTAACGCATTAGTTCCTGAGTTACAGAAAAAAGGTGTTAAAGCAATTGGGGTGTTAATTCATGAAGGTGCTGCACAGAAATATGATGGCGGCAATATTGATGTGAATGCTTGTAATGATCTAACCGGTAAAGTGTTGGACATTGTTAACCAACTGGATAAGGAAGTTGATTTCATCATTACTGGTCACACGCATCAGGCATATAACTGTGTGATTAACGGTAGGCCAGTCACGTCTGCACAGGCTAACGGTTCGTTAATAACTACTTTGGATTTGAAACTGGACAAAACAACTAAAGATATTGTTGATTTTCAAGCGAAAAATATTTGGGTTGATAACCTTAAATATGAGAAAGATTCAGCAGTGACTAATGTACTGAATGCATATGAAAGCGTGGCTACACCGTTGGAAAACAGGGTGATTGGTAAGTTAGAGCGCAATCTGGATAGGAAAATCAATAGTTCTGGTGAGTCTTCTCTGGGTAAAGTGATTGCAGATGCGCATTTGTATACCGCGACACCAAAAGAGAGTGGCGGTGCCCAAATTGCATTTATGAACAGAGGCGGTATTCGTGCTGACATGATTGCCGGTGATGTAACTTACAATGCTATCTACACTGTTCAGCCGTTTTCCAATGTATTGCTGACTCAAACTCTGACAGGTGAGCAAATTAAACGTTTGCTGGAACAACAATGGGATCGTTCGAGCCCGCAGGTTTTGGCAGTTGCTAACAGTTTTCAATATCAATGGGATAGTGCTAAACCCGCTGGCGATCGTGTGATTATCAGCTCGATGAAAATCAACGGTAAGCCCGTTGAATTAAGTGGAAAATACCGTGTGGCAGCTAACGAATATCTGGCAATGGGGGGAAGTAGTTTCTCTGTATTCAAAGAGGGGACAGATCCTGTATATAGTGTGCCGGATGTTGATGCTGTGGTGAAATATTTCGCTGAGAAATCACCTGTTGCTTATCCTACACAGGATCGTATCGTTGATGTCAGTAAAAAATAATCTATACCTGTTATCTTTCAAGTTGCCTCTTTGTTGGCTGCTCTCACCCCGGTCACAGAGTTTATCTATGCTCCCGGGGATTCGCTCCCTTGCCGTCGCGATGCATCTTGAAATCTATTGGGTATAACGAAACTCAGGTGCGAGTTTACTTATCCCAAGTCCGTTAATTTTTTTCACCTTAATTTGTACAGGAATACGTTCTTTCATGGCTTCGACGTGGCTTATGACGCCAATCGTTTTCCCAGAAGCATTTAAATTATCTAAAGCATCGAGAGCAATATCGAGGGTTTCTGGATCAAGTGTGCCAAAGCCTTCATCTAGAAATAGTGAATCAATACAGGTTTTATTGCTGACCAAATCAGACAAAGCTAAAGCTAGCGCGAGGCTGACCAGAAAACTTTCGCCACCGGAAAGTGTTTTGCTATCGCGGATGGCATCAGCTTGCCAGGTATCAACAACTAATAGTTCAAGTCCGTCACTATTTTTGCGTTGCAAATAGTAGCGTCCGTGGAGTTTTTCCAATCGTTGATTAGCAAGATGAACCAGATGATCCAGAGTTAGACCTTGGGCAAAACGGCGGAATTTAGCGCCATCGGCTGAGCCAATTAGGTTATTAAGGTAGCTCCAGTCATCATAATTTTGTCGGCAATGGTTGATTTCTTCCAATAAAGATTTTTGCTGTTGACGACGTGCTGCATCATGACTAAGCCGGTTTCTCAATTCCCCTTGTTGTAATGTATTTTTTTTCAACTCTTCAGTGATGTTTTCCAACTGTTCAATGAGTTGAGGTTTTGTATATTGATTAAGCAATTTGGGGCGATTTTTCATATGTTGTTGCAAGGTTTCTGCTGATTTTTGATACAGAGCCTTAGCTTGTGTCTGCTGTTGTTCGAGTTGTTCTTTGAGTTGTTGCAATTCCTTGCGTTGTTCTTGCGGTAATAGTGCGGCTTCAAAAATACTCTGATTGGCAAATATGCTTTTCTCTAACACAGAATTGAAGTTTTGTTCTGCCAGCTGTTTTTGGTGTTCAGCTTGGTTACAGTTTTTTTCTATCTCATAAATTGCACCGGTGAGTTGGTTAATATGAGATTGTGCTTGTTGCAAATGTGACAATGCCTGTTTGTATTCTTCTTCTAGTTTCTGAGAATGTTGCTGTAATATTTGGGTTATTTTTGCAACGGATTGCTCACCAAATAGTGCTTGACGCTGTTGTTGTGCCTTTTCGAGTTGCTGTTTTTGTTGCTGCTCTTTTTGATGAAGCCCGTTTAAACAGGATGTGTATTCTTCTTTCTGTTTATTCAACGATTCAATCTGATTTTGAACGACAGCTTGTTCTTTTTGGAGCTGTTGCCAGTTTTCCCGGCAGTTTTGATATATCTGCCACTCATTTCTACGTTGTTGTAGCCAGTTTTCTGCATCATTTAGAATTGGCAGTGGTAAATCATATTCTTGTAATTCCGAGTTTATTTTTTCAATAACATCAGTTAGTTTACGCTGCTGCTGTTGTATCTCTGGTTGCAATTCAGACAGAGATATTTTCCGGGCATTATATTGTTGTTTATCCAGTCCAACTCTATGCTCAATTTCTTTAATGTGCTCTTGATGAGCTGTCAGTGTTTTTTCTGCTTTTTGATACTCTTTTTCTGCTAGTTCAAATTCGGTTAATTGAGCTTGGTAACGCTGATAAGCAGATTGGTTTTGTTGCACAAATGCTTCAAGTGCTGGTTTATCTAACGGTGAAATTTCGGTTTGTAATATTTCACAAGTTTGTTGCCATTGTTGAGTCAATGAATTCAGTTGTGGTTCAGCATCTGCAATTTCTTGCAAGATATGGTTGTATTGTTGTTGTTGAAGTTCTTTTTTATTGACCAGCGATATTTTGGTCGTTTGCAACTGTTCAGATTGTTGACGTAAATCTTTTAGCCGTTGTTCTGATTTTGGTAATTTAATATGTTGGTAAATTTGAATAGCAGGATGATGTTCAGAACCACAAAGAGGGCAAGGGGCCCCTTCCTTTAGTTGTGCACGTTCTTTTTCCAGACTGACAATCTTTTGTTCTAATTGGATACGTTGAGAAAGATCTTCCAGATGTTGCTGTTTTTCTAAAAGTTGTTTATTAACAGCTTCAATTTGAATAGGCAATTCTTTTAATAATTTTTCCGGTTGTTGTAAGCGAATATTGTTACTGGCAATAGCTGCTTGTAATTGCAGGATCTGCGGGGACAATACCTCTAATTTGTGTTGTAGAGTCAGTTTTTGCTGATATTCAATGAATTGTTTTTTTAATTTTTCCTGTGAATATTGCTTTTGCAGATTAAAAATTTGCTGTTCTGCTTGTTCAAACGCCAGTTTCAGCGGTTGGCTATTTTCAATCTGTTGTTTTAGATCTTTTTGTTGCTTATTCAGACTATCGTTGAATTGTGTTAGCTCAGTCGTGAATTTATCTGCTTTTTGGGCCAACTGATTAATCTGTTGTTGCTGTTCTTGCCACCAGGAGAATTGGTGTTGCCAAAAAGTAATTTTTTCACCGAAGTATTGATGATGAGGTTGTTGATCAAAATAATTTTCCAGTTGTTTTCTTTGGCTGGTTAATGACAGGGAATGTTGGGTTGCCGCGTCATATTGTTGATCAGCTTTTTCAAATTCTGTTTTTTGTTCGCTAATATGTTGTTGAGTAAGATTAAGATCTTTAATCTGAATATCAATTTGATGATCTAATGGAATCACTTGTTCTGATATCAGTCTTTCTTGTTGCTGCCGATGTTGTTGATGTGCTTCTCTGACAGAATCTGCATGAGTCACTTTTTGCTGTATCGGTGTGAAAGTCTGCTGCTGTTGATGAAGTTGCTGACGCATATCTTCCAACTGCTTATTAATTCTCTGGTGTTCAGATTGAGTGCGGTTTTTGTCATCTAATAATGGACGAAGTGCTTCTGCTGGTTCGCTGTTTGCCAGTTTTTGCAGTTGTGGTTCTGCATGGGTGAGTGCTTTTTCTACTTGCTGTAAAGAGGCATTATTTTCAGTCACAAGCTTCTGTAGCTCTTCCTCACGAATTAGCCATTGCTCTGAATGTTGTCGTGTTTTTATCTGCTGATTCAGTTGTAATTCAGAATTAGCGAGTTGTTGTTGCTGTTCCAGATATTGTTGATGTTGTTCTTCAGTGAGTAAATCAATGGCAGATGCTTTGGCTTGCAAAATCTCCAGTTCTGATTGTGCTTCTTTATGTTGCTGGTAAATTTGCTGGGATAAAATACCGTAAATTTCAGTACCGGTTAATTCTTCCAGTAAATCAGCTCGTTCATTCGTTTTAGCATTGAGGAAAGCGGCAAAGTCGCCTTGGGATAACAACATGGATTTGGTGAAACGGCCATAATCCAATCCAGTAATTTCAGTGACTTTCTCTTCTTTATCCTGAATTTTATCAGCCAGGATTTTACCGTTCTCTTTACAGGCGAGTTCGACTTTGGGCGTTTGCAAGTTGCCATCGGGCTGATTATGTGCTCGCCGTTGGCTCCAGAAAGCGCGATAAGCGACACCTTTCACTTCAAACTCAACCTCAGCCAGTGATTCTGCTGTGTGGCGGGTCATTAATTCATTTTGTGAGGTAGAAATTGCCATCAGGCGTGGTGTTTTGTGATAAAGCGCCAGACAGATAGCATCCAGTAAGGTGGTTTTACCTGCCCCGGTAGGGCCAGTTATTGCGAACAGACCATTACTGGCGAACGGCTCTGTTGTGAAATCAATTTTCCATTCACCTTGTAATGAATTAATGTTTTTTAGCCGTAGACTCAGTATCTTCATGTCTGTTCCTCTTTGTTTTTATTCTGATATACCCTTCATCTTTCAAGCTGCTGCTTTATTGGCTGCGTTCACTTACCCCAGTCACCTAGTTATCTATGCTCCCTTGCCGTCGCGATGCATCTTGAAATCTATTGGGTCATAGATTTCATTCAGTGTTTGTTCGAAAAGAGTGGTCAGACGTTTTTTGTGTTCTTCATCATTAAGTTCTGTTTGCTTAAGCCGCCGGGCAAAAACTTCGTTAACGCTGAGTTCTGTTAGGGTTTCTCTATTTTCTTTTGTCAGAATATTTTGTCGTTGTATTTTAGCTCGCCGTAACAGAATGACTTCTACCGGAAGTTCTGCAACCATTAGTTGAATCCGTTTTTGGATATCATGGAGGTAATCTTGCGTTGCAACTTCAATATCCAGCCAAACAGGTTGTTTACCTTGATAATCATTAAAAGTTTGTAACTGTTGTTCAATTTGTTGCAGGTTGCCTCTGATAAGTTGCATAGGCTGATATTGAGGAACGGGTAAAAGTTTAATGGATTCCAGTTTGCCTTGAGCAAATTCCACTAAACAGAGACTTTTCTCCTGTCCTACTTCATCAAAACTGAGTGGAATGGGGGAGCCGCTATAACGGATATGTTCAGATTTAGCGACGATTTGTGGCCGGTGAATATGTCCAAGTGCAATATAGTCTGCCGGCGGGAAAGCTTGCGCAGGGAAGGCATCAAGTGTACCAATATAAATATCCCGGACTGAATCGGTGACAGAGGCGCCAATAGTGGTCAGATGCCCGGTAGCAATGACAGGCAAGGGGATATTTAGTTGATCACGTAATTCGCAGGCTTGCCGGTATAGTTGGTTATAGTGTTCTGCAATGGCTTCCTGTAATGCCAGCTGTTTTTGTTCGCCTGACTGACCTGCCTGGCTAGTCATAATATCCCTTGGTCGCAGAAAAGGGATTGCACAGAGGATTGCCCCGGCATTGCCTTCCTGAGTGTTGAGTATTTTTATCTGTTTTTGTGGATCTTCTTCAGCATTAGCAATAACGGTGGTATTCAGGCAGGAAAGTAGTTCCTTTGATTCATTCAACGTTGCTACTGAGTCATGATTACCTCCAAGGATAATTAACTGACAGCCAGTAGGTTGCAGTTCAACAACAAAGCGATTGTACAATTCACGGGCGTAGCTGGGTGGTGAGCCGGTATCAAACACATCTCCGGCAACAATCAATGCATCGACCTGATAATTTTTAATCTGTTCAATCAGCCAATGCAGAAAATGTTTATGTTCAGCGGCTCGGCTTTTTGTAAAAAAATATTGGCCAAGATGCCAGTCAGAGGTGTGAATAATACGCATAATTCCCCGCAATTCGTTAAAGTGAACGTTGATTATAACGACTGTAATCTGGATATCATTCTTAAATCTGATCTCGTGAATATATCTCCGATCCGCTTCCCATTTCATTATGAAATATGAAAATTGTTAAATTAATTATTGCGAAATAGATTGCAGGTGAGGGATAACGGAGGCAGGATTTCATAAATCTGTCATAAAACTGACGCATAATACTTTTTAAAATTAAGTGGTGCTCATACCCAATAGATTTCAAGATGCATCGCGACGGCAAGGGAGTGAATCCCCGGGAGCATAGATAACTAGGTGACCGGGGTGAGCGAGTGCAGCCAACAAAGAGGCAACTTGAAAGATAACGGGTATATCTCAACAGATTAACAGGATTGACCATGACAAGACGTATTCTGGTAGTTGAAGATGAAACTCCAATCCGTGAGATGGTTTGTTTTGTATTGGAAAAGAATGGATATCAGCCAGTGGAAGCGGAGGATTATGATTCCGCGCTGGCATGTTTATCTGAACCCTACCCTGATTTGGTGTTACTGGATTGGATGATCCCTGGTGGTTCTGGTTTGCAGATAATCAAGCAAATGAAACGAGATAGTAATGTCCGGGATATTCCGGTGATGATGTTGACGGCCCGTGGTGAAGAGGAAGATCGGGTCCGTGGTCTGGAAATTGGGGCAGACGATTATATAACCAAGCCGTTCTCTCCCAAAGAGCTGGTTGCCAGAGTTAAAGCAGTATTGCGGCGTATTTCACCCATGATGATAGAAGATGTCATTGAAATGAATGGCTTGAGTTTGAATACAACTTCTCATCGAGTGACTAGCCAGGAGCAAGTACTGGATATGGGGCCGACTGAATTTAAGTTACTTCACTTCTTTATGACTCATCCAGAACGGGTCTATAGTCGTGAACAGTTGCTCAATTATGTTTGGGGAACAAATGTTTATGTCGAAGATAGAACTGTTGATGTGCATATTCGTCGTTTGCGTAAAGTCTTAGAAATCGGCGGCCATGATAAAATGGTGCAGACTGTTCGCGGTACTGGTTATCGTTTTTCTATCCGTTACTGAGTCCGTGCACCGGAGAACCTGACGTGTTAGAACGTTTATCCTGGAAGAAGCTGATTTCAGAACTGTTTCTTTTCTGTCTACCTGCTTTAATTTTATCGATGTTTATTGGGCACTTAGCTTGGTGTTTATTCGCTTCGGTATTTTTGGTGCTGATATGGCATGGCTATAACTTATTGAAACTTTCGGATTGGTTATGGTTGGATCGCAGTATGTTGCCACCTTCGGGAAGAGGAGGGTGGGAACCTATTTTCTATGGTATTTACCAGATGCAGCAACGAAATCGGAAACGACGCCGTGAACTGGCTCTTTTGATCAAACGTTTTCGCAGTGGTGCTGAGTCATTGCCAGATGCTATTGTTATGATGACAACTGAGGGTAACATTTTTTGGTGTAACCGCTTAGCACAACATTTACTTGGTTTCCGTTGGCCTGAAGACAATGGGCAGCATATTTTTAATTTACTCCGCTATCCTGATTTTAACCGATATGTACTTTCCAGGGATTTCTCACGTCCGTTATCGATAGAATTAAATAATGGCTTCACTGTTGAATTCCGGGTTATGCCTTACTCTGAGGGGCAATTATTAATGGTTGCCAGAGATGTCACGCAGAAACGAACACTAGAAAATGCTCGCCGTGATTTTTTTGCAAATGTCAGCCATGAAATGCGTACTCCTCTGACTGTGTTGCAGGGTTATTTGGAAATGATGCAGGATCAGGATGAGCATGGTTCGCTGAATAAGAAAATGTTAAATACCATGCAGGAGCAAACCCGGAGGATGGACAGCCTGGTGAGGCAATTATTACAGTTGTCTAAAATCGAAGTCGCGCCTCAGATTGATCTGAATGAAATAGTTGATGTGCCTTTAATGCTTAAGGTGTTGCGTCAGGAAGCAACGGCGCTTGGTGATGAATGCTATAAAATTCATTTCGATATTAGTGAAGAATTAAAAGTTTTTGGTAATGAAGATCAGCTACGTAGTGCAATGTCGAATCTGGTCTACAACGCTGTTAACCATACCCCGAAAGGGACTCAGATTGATGTCAGTTGGAAAAAGAATTCCCATGGTGCTGAGTTCATAGTGAAGGATAATGGACAGGGTATCAGTGCTGAACATTTGCCTCGTTTGACTGAACGTTTCTATAGGGTAGATAAGGCTCGTTCCAGACAAACAGGAGGAAGTGGTCTTGGTCTTGCGATTGTTAAACATGCTTTACATCATCATCATTCTCATCTTGAAGTCTCCAGTGAAATAGGGAAAGGTGCGGTCTTCAGTTTTACTTTACCATTAGGGTTGATTGTATCGACAAAAATAACCAGTAAAAGAGATAAGGGTGGTTTGATTAAAAGTAATAATTAATCTCTGCAATTAATTATTAACTTTACAGGTTAAAAAAAACGCAAATCATATAGTGTGTATTCAATGATAGCTAACAGCAATCACTGAATTTGAAAAAGAGTGTGGTATATAGTTCTGCATTTTGGTTTATCTATTGCCTTCTGGCACTATAAAAGTTTTACTTGTGGGCAGTTGCTGGTAATTCTGTCTATAATAGTCACTATAATTCTGCATTTACAGATACCAGTGCATATTATTTCGATAATAAATCGTTAAATTAGGGTTCAATATTGCCAATTATATGCCTAACTATTGGTGATATTTGTACTATTCAAACCGTTAAAATGGTAAAAAAACATTAATAATCATTATGACACATCGTTTATCATCTAAGGATATTTGGGCATTAGGGTTTATGACTTTTGCCCTGTTTGTGGGAGCGGGAAATATTATTTTTCCGCCTATGGTGGGATTACAATCGGGTGAATATGTTTGGTTGGCGGCATTAGGCTTTCTAACGACTGCGGTTGGTTTACCAGTAATTACAATCATCGCGTTGGCAAAAGTAGGCGGAGGTATTGAAGAGCTGAGTTCACCAATTGGTAAAGCAGCTGGTTTGTTGCTTGCTACGGTGTGTTATCTGGCTGTTGGTCCTTTATTTGCAACTCCACGTACTGCAACGGTCTCTTTTGAAGTGGGGATTGCTCCTCTTACCGGTTCAGGTGAATTACCGCTTTTTATTTACAGTCTAATCTATTTTACTTTGGTGATTGCTATCTCGCTTTATCCAGGCCGTTTACTTGATACGGTTGGGCATGTGCTAGCACCAATTAAAATGTTAGCGCTAGGCATACTTGGTGTTGCTGCTTTACTTTGGCCAGCGGGTAGTTCAATTCCTGCAATTGATATTTATCAGCAAATTCCATTCTCTAGTGGCTTCGTTAATGGTTATCTGACGATGGATACCTTGGGAGCTATGGTATTTGGTATCGTTATTGTTAATGCAGCGCGTTCAAGAGGTGTTGCTTCATCTTCATTATTGACTCGTTATGCGATGTGGGCAGGATTGATTGCCGGAATTGGTCTGGTGCTGGTTTATCTGTCTCTGTTTAAACTGGGTTCGGGTATTGGCTCATTAGTTCCTCATGCAGAAAATGGCGCTGTAATTTTGCATGCTTATGTTCAGCATACGTTTGGTGGTGTGGGCAGTATTTTCCTGGCTGTGCTGATTTTTGTCGCCTGTATGGTGACGGCAGTTGGGTTAACTTGTGCGTGTGCTGAGTTTTTCAGCCGTTACTTGCCCCTGTCTTATCGTTCACTGGTGCTGATTCTTGGGGTGTTTTCCATGCTGGCTTCTAACCTTGGTTTGAGTTATTTGATTAAGGTTTCTATACCAGTACTGACTGCTATTTATCCGCCGTGTATCGTTCTGATTGTACTGAGCTTCACTTTAGGCTGGTGGAATAATTTCACCCGTATTCTTGCTCCAGTTATGTTAATTAGCCTGTTGTTTGGTATTTTAGATGCCATCAAGTCATCTGAAATGCTGGTACACTTATTGCCAGATTGGGCAACGCGTTTACCGTTGGCTGATCAAGGGTTGGCTTGGTTAGCACCATCCCTATTGGTTCTAGTTATGTTTGGTATTTATGATCGTGTTCTGGGACGTTCTGGTGCACGCGAGAGTCAAATTCATCAATGATGAACTGCTTTATCTGACTGTTTACTACGGTCAGACGTTTAAGGAAAGTATGGGATGGGATTACTGAGAAAAGGGTATCCCATCCCGGTATTTTGAAATTTTTTCTCTTACATGGATTGCTTGTTTCCTGAATTATTGGTCATTAGTAACCAATAGCAGCACCTGCTGGACGTCTAACATCATTGGCGCCATAGAAATGTTTTTCACGCACCTGACCCGATACGGCTGCATCGTTACCTGAAGAATCGGCATTTGAAGTAGCAGCTTTCGGCAAACCAACCATAATCACCTCAGCGGCGCCCCATGGTGTTTGTTCCACCATCTTATATCCCATTTTTTCTAGTAGATTCAGTGAATCTTTAGAAAGACCACGTTGTTCATAATACACTTCATCTGGTAACCATTGATGATGAATACGTGGGCTGTTAACGGCTTCTTGAGGTTGCATACCATGTTCGATGATATTTAGAGCCGCTTGCAGGGTTATGGAGATAATACGAGAGCCACCTGGGGAGCCTAGTACAAGGAATATCTTATTGTCTTTAGTGACAAGTGTCGGACTCATTGATGATAGTGGGCGCTTACCAGGGGCAATGGAGTTCGTTGCTCCCTGAACAAGCCCATACAGATTCTTCTCGCCAATTTTAGTCGTAAAATCGTCCATTTCATCATTAAGGAAGAAACCTGTTCCTGGTGCGATAACAACTGCCCCAAACAGTCCATTAATGGTATAGGTGGTTGAAACTGCATTACCTTCGCTATCTACAATTGAGTAGTGTGTGGTTTCTAGTTTCTCATGTGGTCCAACACCGGGCTGAACGTTTTCTGATCTTGTTGCTTCCCCCGGTTTTATATTTTTGCGTAAAGATTCAGCATAGCTCTTACTCAATAAGCGATCGATTGGGTTTTTAATAAATTCTGGATCGCCAAGGTAGGTATTTCTATCCATATAGGCATGACGCATTGCTTCAGTCAGGGTGTGAACATAATCAGCAGAATTGAATCCCATTTCTTTGAGGTTATAGCCTTCCAGAATATTCAGTGTTTCACACATTGTTACTCCTCCTGAACTTGGTGGAGGTGAAGATATAAATTTATAACCACGATAGCTACAGGTGATTGGTGTGGTTTCTGAGATTTTATAATTGGCAAAATCAGCTTCGGTAATGATACCGCCTGATTTTTTAGCCGCTTCTGCGACTAATTTAGAAATATCTCCATGATAGAAAGCTTCCTGACCTTTTTTGGCAATTAACTCCAGTGTATTCGCTAAATCGGTTTGTACCAGTCTATCGCCTGGTTGATAAGGTGAACCATCTTTATGTAGGAAAATGCGGGCCGCTTCTGGATCTTTGCGGAAGCGTTCAATGGTAGTGTCCAGAATATCGGTGTCTGCGCGGGTCAGTATAAAACCTTCACGCGCTAGCTTAATTGCGGGTGCCATGACCTGTTTACGGCTTAGTTTGCCATATTTTTTTAGGACGCTATCCAGACCCATGACTGTTCCCGGCACACCGACTGACAGATAGCCGTATAAGCTGGCGCCTTTAATAACATTGCCTGCTTTATCCAGATACATATTTGCGCTTGCTGCACTTGGCGCAGTTTCACGGAAATTAATAAAGGTATCAGTGCCATCAGCTAAATGAATTGTCATAAAGCCACCGCCGCCGATATTGCCACAGCATGGGTTGACGACGGCTTGAGCATAACCAACAGCAACAGCTGCATCAATTGCATTTCCACCTATCTTGAGAATATCCACACCAACTTGTGAAGCAAGATGTTGCGCTGAGACAACCATGCCATTTTTAGCTTCAACGGCGGGTTCTGAAGCTGCATAAAGATGAGGAGAGATGAGTAAAGCTATTATAGTTAGTGGTGTTTTCCATGTTTTGAACATATTGTGAACTCTTGTCATTTTGTGGGGTTATTTTTATAAGTGGAAATGTTGGTTTTATTTACACTGATTAAAGTGTTAATCATTTGTAAATTTAAATTATAGAGCTGTGATAGTAATCAGGCGTGTTGATTTTTGTGCGCAAAGTGGCAAAACAAGGAATTTCAGGGATAAAAAAACCAGCTGGGATAAACCCAACTGGTTAGAGTCGTTGTAATGCTTGAGATTACAGTTTAGACGCGTTTTGGGACAGGTATTTAGCTACGCCGTCTGGAGAAGCGCTCATACCTTCTTTACCTTTTTCCCACTGTGCAGGACATACATCGCCGTGTTCTTCGTGGAACTGCAGTGCGTCAACCATACGCAGCATTTCATCAATGTTACGACCCAGTGGCAGATCGTTAACAACTTGGTGACGGACAATACCGTTTTTGTCTATCAGGAAAGAGCCACGCAGAGCTACGCCTGCATCTGGGTGCTCAATACCGTAGGATTTTTGAATTTCGCGTTTAATATCAGCAACCATAGCATATTTAACTTCGCCAATACCGCCCTTTTCGATAGAGGTTTTACGCCAGGCGTTGTGAACGAATGCAGAATCAAAAGAAACACCAACGACTTCAACACCACGTTTTTTAAATTCTTCGTAGCGATGGTCGAATGCGATCAGTTCAGAAGGACATACGAAAGTGAAGTCCATCGGCCAGAAGAAGATAACGGCAGGTTTACCGTTCAGATGATTTTTCAGGTTGAAATTTTCAACGATTTCGCCATTACCGAGAACAGCTGCTGCTGTAAAGTCGGGGGCTGGACGGGTTACCAGAACCATAATTTACTCCTGTAATTTTGATCGGGGTTTGTGTAAAAATTGGATATAGAATAAGGAATTAGCGTACACCAATAAAGGAAAAAATACTAATTTTTGCAATAGATTTTACCTATCAATACCTTATTTTTATTTTCTTTACCTTAAGAAAATAGGGATATTTTTGTAAAGGTTTAGCTGGATTCATATTAAAAGGTCATCTCATTAGGCTATTTTGTTTGGTATAGGGCCAACCTGAGCAATGTCCAGGTAAAGTCGGTTTATTGAACTGGGCAGTAGAAACCTTTATTTTCTGCTTTATTCATCATATAGGGATAAAATTGCCAGAATAGTGATTCTAAATCAGGGTAATGTTGCTCTATATCCTGAAATGACCCAGATAAGGCTGATAACCTGGGATGTCTTCGAGCCATTCCTGTTAATACATTTGCGATGAACGCAAGATCTGCATAGCGGATCAGCCAGTTTTGTGGCCATAAAAATTCATTCAGTTCCTGAAATCTTTCTGGGGTTTTATAAAGATGGGGTTCTATCTGATTGCGGGCGTGGTGAATAAATGTTGGTAATGAGTAAGTAGGTACCAATTTATTCCAATGCAGGGAAAGGAAGTGATCCCAGATAATGTCCAAAGTAATTGGAGCGACCCGTCGATATGGAGCACTGAACAAATGACGTGCTTGAATAACCAATGGGTGAGTATCTGTTAAGACGTCAACACGTCGATGCATGCGAATACCAGCAGCTACATCGGCATCGTATTGTCCCTCTGGATTACCGCGAACAAAGTCCGCCATTAAATTCCCTAACAGGGAGCTTTCAGCCAGAGTAGCTAAATGAAGGTGAGCAAGAAAATTCATCCGGTAATTATAATATAAATCAGAGAAGTTATGTGCTTATTTGTTGCACCCTCAGAATTGTGGCACTAGACTAGTCCGCTTGTTTTTCTGAATGATTAAATATAATGCGTGTCTCCGATTTTACTTTTGAACTTCCTGACGAAATGATTGCTCGTTATCCTCAACCACAACGCAGTGGCTGCCGTCTGCTTTCTCTTGATGGAGAAACAGGAGCGTTAACGCATGGTGTTTTTACGGATGTTATCAATAAACTGAATACTGGAGATTTGCTGGTTTTCAATAATACCCGGGTAATACCGGCGCGTATTTTTGGCCGAAAGTCCACTGGCGGTAAGCTGGAAATTCTGGTTGAACGAATTCTGGATGATAAGCGAGTACTTGCCCATGTTCGTGCTTCCAAAGCGCCGAAAGAGGGAACTGAGCTGCTGCTGGGAGATAATGAGAGTATTAAAGCAACCATGTTGGCACGCCATGATACCCTGTTCGAAATACGTTTTGATGATGAACGTGATGTGCTGTCCATTCTGGATGATGTTGGTCATATGCCTTTGCCTCCCTATATTGATCGCCCTGATGAAGAGGCGGATCGCGAACTATATCAGACGGTATACAGTGAACGTCCTGGTGCAGTAGCGGCGCCAACGGCGGGGCTTCATTTTGATGAGCCATTATTGGAAGCTTTGCGTGAAAAAGGCGTGGAGATGGTTTTTGTGACATTGCATGTAGGCGCAGGTACTTTCCAGCCAGTACGTGTAGAAACTATCGAAGACCATGTTATGCATGCTGAATATGCTGAGGTACCCCAGAATGTGGTTGATGCTGTTCTGGCATGTAAAGCGCGAGGTAATAAAGTTGTTGCTGTCGGCACAACTTCAGTCCGTTCTTTGGAAAGTGCCGCAACAGCTTGTAAAGATGGATTAATTGCGCCATTTTTTGATGATACACGGATTTTTATTTATCCAGGTTTTGAATATCAGATTGTTGATGCTTTGATTACTAATTTCCATTTGCCGGAATCGACGCTTATCATGTTGGTTTCTGCATTTGCGGGTTATAAAAATACGATGAATGCTTATAAAGAGGCAGTTGCAGAAAAATACCGTTTCTTTAGCTATGGTGATGCCATGTTTATTCATCGTAATCCATTGGCTTTTGAGGAAATAATTTCTTAATTCATTGTAATAATGTATGAAATTAACAGGAGTGTGTCGTTGAGAATTCTTGAGAAAGATATTTCTGGATATCGTTTGGTGGGAGCCTCTGTTTATCAAATGTCAACTCTGCTCTGGTTTCAAACGTTTTTTAAGTCACAGCATCAGACTGTTTATCTGGTGCCTGGAGGTTAAGTGAAATTTGAATTACACACTACCGATGGTCAAGCCCGTCGAGGTCGCTTGGTTTTTGAGCGTGGAGTTGTAGAAACTCCGGCATTTATGCCTGTTGGTACTTATGGCACAGTAAAAGGGATGACGCCGGAAGAAGTGAAAGAAACGGGCGCGCAAATCCTGCTTGGCAATACGTTTCATCTGTGGCTGCGTCCTGGCCAGGAAATAATGAAGCTGCATGGTGATCTGCATGGATTTATGCAATGGCATGGTCCAATCCTGACAGATTCAGGTGGTTTCCAGGTATTTAGCCTTGGCGCAATGCGTAAAATTAAAGAGGAAGGTGTACACTTTCGTAACCCAATTAATGGTACCCCGGTTTTCCTCAGCCCGGAAAAATCGATGGAAATCCAATATGACTTGGGTTCCGATATTGTCATGATTTTTGATGAATGTACGCCATATCCTGCTGACTGGGATTATGCGAAACGTTCGATGGAAATGTCTTTACGTTGGGCGGCTCGTAGTCGTAAACGTTTTGATGAATTACAGAATAAGAATGCTTTGTTTGGCATTATTCAGGGTAGTATTTACGAAGATTTACGTGACATTTCAGTAAAAGGTCTGGTAGATATTGGCTTTGATGGGTACGCTGTAGGCGGTTTAGCGGTAGGAGAGCCGAAAGAAGATATGCATCGTATTCTTGAGCATATTTGTCCGCAAATCCCTCAGGATAAGCCGCGTTATCTGATGGGGGTAGGGAAACCAGAAGATTTGGTTGAAGGGGTTCGTCGTGGCATTGATATGTTCGATTGCGTAATGCCAACCCGTAATGCTCGTAATGGTCATCTTTTTGTTACAGAGGGTGTCATTAAAATTCGTAATGCCAAGCATAAGGAAGATACTTCACCGTTAGATGAACAGTGTGATTGCTATACTTGCCGGAATTATAGCCGTGCGTATTTGCATCATCTTGATCGTTGTAACGAAATCCTCGGTGCAAGGCTGAATACTATCCATAATTTGCGGTATTATCAGCGCTTGATGGCTGGGCTTCGTCAAGCCATCGAAGAAGGTAATCTTGAGCAGTTTGTTGAAGATTTTTATCAGCGGATTGGTAAACCAGTTCCGCTATTGAATGTTTGACTTGTAACCTGTCCCAATCGGTAGAAGTGTTGCATAAATAGTTAATGGGATAGGCAGTTAGTAGTGATTGACTGGTTTCGGTGTGTATAGCATATTGCGGCTGGTTTTTGATTACTATCGATTTTGATAACAATGAGGGAAGTTTAATGAGTTTTTTTATTTCTGAAGCAGCGGCATCTGCTGGCGCACCGGCTCAGGGAAATCCATATTCTTTGATCATTATGCTGGTTGTTTTCGGTTTGATCTTCTACTTCATGATTCTGCGTCCACAACAGAAACGTACCAAGGAACATAAAAAACTGATGGATTCCATTTCCAAAGGTGATGAAGTTCTGACCAATGGTGGTTTAATTGGTCGTGTCACAAAAGTTGCTGACACGGGTTATATTGTTGTGGCGCTGAATGATACTACTGAAGTGACCATTAAACGTGATTTCGTCGCTGCCGTTTTACCGAAAGGTACAATGAAAGCTCTGTAATTTCTGATTTTCCCGAAGGGAACTGCCGTGCTAAACCGTTATCCTTTGTGGAAGTATCTGATGCTGATCGCTGCGATCCTCATCGGTTTGCTTTATGCACTTCCCAACCTTTATGGTGAGGATCCGGCTGTACAAATCACTGGCGCGCGAGGCATTGCCGCCAGTGAGCGAACGCTGGACCAAGTCCGTAATGTTTTAGAGAAAGATCAAATCACGAGTAAATCTATTGTGCTGGAAAATGGTGCAATTCTTGCTCGTTTCAATAATCCTGATATTCAGCTCCGTGCCCGTGAAATATTGATGTCCGCATTGGGCGATCAATATGTGGTGGCATTGAACCTGGCGCCAGCAACGCCAACCTGGCTGAGTAAGCTTGGCGCAGAGCCAATGAAGCTGGGCCTTGACCTGCGTGGTGGTGTGCACTTCCTGATGGAGGTGGATATGGAGACTGCGTTAGGTAAACTGCAAGAGCAGAATATTGATGGCCTGCGTACTGATTTACGCGAAAAAGGCGTTCCTTACTCCACTATCCGCAAAACTGATAATTATGGTGTAGAAATTCGCTTCCGTGATGAAAAAGCTCGCTCTGATGCGGAGAGCTATCTTACTGGTCGTCACCGTGATTTAGTGCTCAGTGTTGGAGTAAACAATACCCTGAAAGCGGTGATGAGTGATGATCGTCAGCGCGAAGCCCGTTCTTATGCTGTGCAACAGAACATTACCATTCTGCGTAACCGTGTTAACCAACTGGGTGTTGCTGAACCTTTGGTTCAGCGTCAAGGCTCAGATCGTATCGTGGTTGAGTTACCGGGTATTCAGGATACTGCCCGCGCTAAAGAAATTCTTGGTGCGACAGCGACATTGGAATTCCGCTTAGTTAATTCCAGCGTTGATGCTACAGCGGCTGCGTCAGGCCGTGTACCGGGTGATTCTGAGGTGAAAAACACCCGCGATGGTAATCCGGTTGTGTTATATAAGCGTGTTATTCTGACTGGTGATCACATTACAGATTCGACCTCTGGTACGGATGAATACGGTCAGCCAGAGGTGAATATTTCACTGGACAGTGCTGGTGGTTCAGCGATGTCTAATTTCACCAAAGACAATGTTGGTAAACCAATGGCAACGCTGTTTGTGGAATATAAAGACAGCGGTAAGAAAGATGCTAATGGCCGGGCTGTGTTAGTCAAAAATGAAGAAGTGATTAACATTGCTAATATCCAGACCCGTTTGGGGAATAATTTCCGTATTACTGGTATTTCTAATGCAACTGAAGCCCGTCAGTTATCTTTACTGCTGCGCGCAGGTGCTTTGATTGCACCGATTCAGATTGTGGAAGAACGTACTATAGGACCAACTCTTGGCTTGCAAAACATTGAGCAAGGTTTGGAAGCCTGCTTGTGGGGATTAATCGCATCAATCTTGTTTATGGTGATTTACTATCGCAAATTTGGTTTGATTGCGAGTAGCGCACTGTTGGCGAACCTGATACTGATTGTTGGTGTGATGTCCCTATTACCGGGGGCTACGTTGACTATGCCGGGAATTGCAGGGATTGTTCTGACGTTGGCGGTGGCGGTTGATGCTAACGTATTGATAAACGAGCGTATTAAAGAAGAATTGCGTAATGGTCGTACTATACAGCAAGCGATACATGAAGGTTATAAAGGAGCATTCTCCAGTATTGTCGATGCTAACCTGACTACGCTGATTACTGCTGTCATTCTTTACGCCGTTGGTACAGGGTCAATTAAAGGCTTTGCGATAACAACGTCAATTGGTGTCGCCACTTCTATGTTCACTGCTATTGTTGGTACGCGGGCTATCGTGAACCTGCTATATGGCGGTAAGCGTATTAAGAAGCTGTCAATTTAAGGAGCTCGTTGTGGCACAGGATTATACTGTTGAACAATTGAACTACGGTCGTAAAGTCCACGACTTTATGCGCTGGGACAACGTTGCTTTCGGAATTTCGTTGCTGCTATTGGTGGCTTCTATTTTTGTGATGGCAACTCGAGGTTTTAACTGGGGATTGGATTTTACCGGTGGTACGGTAATCGAAATTAAGCTCAGTAAACCTGCTGATCTGGATAAGATGCGTGATAGCCTGGCGAAAGCGGGTTTTGCAGATCCCCTATTGCAAAACTTCGGTAGCAGCCGTGACGTGATGGTTCGTATGCCGCCGGTTACAGGTGCGGCTAATGAAGAGCTGAGCAAAAGGGTAATCAAGGTCGTCAATGACACCGTTGATAAAGATGCGAATGTAAATCGCGTTGAAATTGTTGGGCCGAGTGTCGGTGCTGAACTCGCTCAAAATGGTGCCATGGCGTTGCTGTCGGCACTTATCTGTATCTTGATTTATGTTGGATTCCGGTTTGAATGGCGGTTGGCATTGGGTGCGGTTCTCGCGCTTGCGCATGACGTCGTCATCACGCTAGGGGTACTGTCGTTGTTCTATATTGAGATTGACCTGACAATTGTGGCATCGCTGATGTCCGTTATTGGTTACTCGCTGAATGACAGTATCGTGGTTTCTGATCGTATTCGTGAAAACTTCCGTAAGATCCGCCGTGGCACGTCGTATGAAATTATGAACGTGTCTCTGACTCAAACGTTGAGTCGTACCATTATGACTTCTGCAACAACCTTACTGGTGGTGCTGATGTTGTATATTTTCGGTGGTGCAATGCTGAAAGGGTTCTCACTGGCGATGTTAATCGGTGTTTCTATCGGTACGATATCTTCTATCTATGTTGCTTCCGCATTAGCGTTGAAACTGGGTATGAAGCGTGAGCACATGATTCAGCAAAAGGTTGAGAAGGAAGGGGCTGATCAGCCATCTTTATTGCCTTAATTATTTTGCTTGATGCTGTAGACACCCTGTGAGCATCTGGCTGGCAGGGTGTTTTTTGTTCAGATTAAAGATAGACTGTAAACTTAATTCGGATTAACCATCAGGAAACGATATGCATTGCCCATTTTGTGCTGCTGTTGATACCAAAGTGATTGACTCCCGTTTGGTTGGGGATGGCTCGCAGGTGCGTCGGCGACGTCAGTGCCTTGAATGTCATGAACGATTCACCACTTTTGAAATGGCTGAGTTGGTCATGCCGAGAGTAATTAAAAGTGATGATATCCGGGAGCCATTCGATGAAGAAAAATTACGGCGTGGTATGCAAAAAGCATTGGAGAAACGCCCAGTTAGCTCTGATGATGTAGAAATGGCAATGAGCTATATTAAATCTCAGTTACGTGCTACCGGTGAGCGGGAAATCCCATCTAAAATGATTGGTAATTTGGTAATGGATGAGTTGAAGAAATTGGATAAAGTCGCCTATATCCGTTTTGCTTCCGTCTACCGCAGCTTTGAAGATATTCGTGAATTTGGCGAAGAGATTGCTAAATTACAGGATTAATAAGCTAGTGAATAGAGATGAAAAATATATGGCGCGTGCGCTTGAATTGGCGCGTCAGGGATGTTTTACCACATCACCTAATCCTAACGTCGGTTGTGTAATTGTGCGTGATGGACAGATTGTTGGGGAAGGTTTTCATTTACGTTCTGGTGGTCCACATGCTGAAGTTCATGCTTTACGGATGGCCGGAGATAAAGCCAAAGGTTCAACCGCTTATGTCACTCTTGAGCCATGCAGTCATCACGGTAAAACGCCTCCTTGTGCTGATGCCTTGATTGCTGCTGGCGTCAGCCGTGTAGTTACGGCGATGCAAGACCCTAATCCACAAGTAGCGGGAAGAGGGCTTTATAAGCTGCAACAGGCGGGTATTGAAGTAGAACATGGACTTATGATGACAGAAGCGGAATCCCTTAACAGAGGGTTTCTGAAGCGGATGCGTACAGGGTTCCCGTATGTTCAACTGAAGATGGCCGCTTCTCTCGATGGACGGACAGCGCTGGCTTCCGGAGAAAGCAAATGGATTACATCATCACAGTCTCGTTATGATGTGCAGAAACTCCGTGCTCAATGTAGCGCTATTCTGAGTTCCAGCAACACTGTTCTGGCCGATGATCCTTACCTGACGGTTCGCTGGAACGAATTAGATGCAGAAACTCAAGCGGTTTATCCTGAGGAAAATCTTCGTCAGCCAGTGCGTGTCATTGTTGACAGTCAGAACCGCGTTGCTCAGCATCATCAGGTCGTACAACAATCGGGTCATTGTTGGTTGGCTCGAACCAAAACGGATGAAGGTAACTGGCCTGAAAATGTGGAGCAGATACTGCTGCCTGCTCATGGTGCTGGTGTGGATTTAGTGTTACTGATGATGCAATTGGGCAAACGTCAGATTAATACTGTTTGGGCAGAATGTGGTCCGTTATTGGCTGGGGCCTTGTTGACTTTGGGGTTGGTGGATGAGCTGGTTCTTTATGTTGCGCCAAAAGTGTTGGGTGATACCGCTTGTGGTTTGTTTACTATTCCTGAACTCAAAAGTCTGGTGAAGGCACCAGAGTTTGACATTTTTGATATACAGCAAGTCGGGCCGGATCTTCGTTTGCGCCTGCGGCCGGTATACTGATTATTAAATGTATGAGTGTAGGTTAGTCAGCCCATTTTTATGCTTTGTTGCTAAATCGGCAGGCGCGGCTAACAAAAGAATATGATAGAATCCGCCCCCCTGCGGATATGAACAGATAAAGGAAGGCTATGAACGTAATCAAAGGTGTTGTTGCAGCTCCACAAGCTCGTGTGGCGATTGCTATTGCACGTTTTAACAACTTCATTAACGACAGTCTGTTAGGCGGCGCAGTAGATGCGCTTGAGCGTATCGGTCAGGTTGCTTCGGAAAATATTACTGTTGTCTGGGTTCCCGGTGCCTATGAATTACCATTGACGGTGAAAACGCTGGTTGAAACCAAAAAGTATGATGCAGTCGTCGCGCTGGGTACAGTTATCCGCGGTGGTACCGCTCATTTTGAATACGTTGCTGGTGAATGCAGCTCCGGTCTGTCTAATGTGGCAATGACCAGTGAAATCCCAGTGGCATTTGGTGTTCTTACCACAGAAAGCATTGAACAGGCGATTGAGCGTGCTGGGACTAAGGCGGGTAATAAGGGTGCAGAAGCTGCATTAACCGCCTTGGAAATGGTCAATGTAATTAATGCCATTAAAGGCTGATTTTAGTTTTAATTAAGGGGAATCTTGTGAAACCTGCTGCTCGTCGTCGTGCTCGTGAGTGCGCTGTTCAGGCTATATACTCATGGCAATTATCTGGCAATGACATTGCTGATGTTGAATTACAGTTTCTGTCGGAGCAGGACGTCACTGGTGTTGACGTAACCTATTTTCGTGAATTGCTGTCAGGGGTAGCTGTGAACGCAGTTAAGCTGGATGCTTTGATGGCTCCTTACCTTTCCCGTCAGCTCGAAGAGTTAGGTCAGGTAGAAAAAGCCATTTTGCGTGTTGCTATGTTTGAACTAAGTTATCGTGATGATGTCCCTTATAAAGTGGCTATTAACGAAGCTATAGAATTGGCAAAAGTCTTCGGTGCCGAAGATAGTCACAAATTCGTGAACGGAGTACTGGATAAATCTGGTCCAGCAGTACGTAAGAAAAGAAAGTAACTGCTCGCCGGGTTTTTCCCACCGTAGACGATGATTTGTAAGGCCGGTATCCCCGGCCTTATGTTCATAATCATCAGTAACTTTTTGGGATTTTATTATGGCATGTGGCGAATTTGACCTCATTGCACGTTATTTTGATCGGCAGGTAACTCATCGGCGTGATGTCAATCTTGGTATTGGTGACGACTGTGCATTGATGACGCTAGCCGATAAACAGCAATTGGCTGTTAGTACTGATACCTTAGTTTCAGGCATTCATTTCTTACCTGGTATTTCTCCTGAAGATTTGGCTTATAAATCTCTTGCTGTGAATCTTAGTGATCTGGCTGCTGTCGGCGCCGATCCAGCCTGGCTTTCATTGGCATTAACATTACCTGAAGTGGATGAGAATTGGCTGAGGCGGTTTAGTGACAGCCTGTTTGAACAACTGCATTATTATGGTATGCAACTTGTCGGTGGTGATACCACCCGCGGCCCCATGAGCCTGACGTTGACGATTCATGGCCTGGTTCCCGCCGGTAAGGCATTGCGACGTACTGGTGCAAAAAATGGCGACTGGATTTATGTGAGTGGATCGTTGGGTGATAGTGCAGCGGGTTTGGCTCTGTTACAAAATCGCTTGCGGCTCGCTGATCCTGAATCCTGTAATTGGTTGATTCAACGTCATCTCAGGCCACAACCTCGTGTTTTGCAAGGTCAGGCGTTGCGTGGACTGGCAACATCAGCAATTGATTTGTCTGATGGATTGATTTCCGATCTGGGGCACATCCTGAAAGCGAGTCGATGTGGGGCCAGAATAAATTTGGATGCGATTCCTTACTCTGATGTGATAAGCCAATATATTGAACCACAACAGGCTTTGATGTGGGCTTTGAGTGGCGGGGAAGACTATGAATTATGTTTTACCGTCCCGGAAAGGAATCGCGGCGCTTTGGAAATTGCTTTGTCTCATACAGGGGCTAGTTTTAGTTGTATCGGGCAGATTATGCCGGAAGCGGAAGGAATTCGTTACTACAGCAATAACAAAGAGATTAAATTGGATCTGAAAGGGTTTGATCATTTTATTAAGGAGGAAACTCATGGATGAAGCAAAACGTCGTTTACGGATGAGTAATCCCTGGCATTTATTAGCTACCGGTTTTGGTAGTGGGCTATCGCCAATAATGCCGGGGACAATGGGGTCTGTGGCTTCTATTCCATTTTGGTTATTACTGATGCAATTTCCAGAATGGATTTGCTGGCTGGCTATTATTGTTGGGATGCTGTTTGGGATAATGATTTGCCAGCGTACTTCTGATGATATGAAAGTACATGACCATGGTAGTATTGTTTGGGATGAATTTATCGGTATGTGGATCACATTGATGGCAATTCCAGTTATTAGCTGGCAGTGGGTTTTGACTGGTTTTATTGTGTTCCGTATTTTTGATATGTGGAAGCCGTGGCCAATTCGCTGGTTTGATCGTTATGTTCACGGTGGATTAGGTATCATGTTGGATGATATTATCGCGGCTGCATTTTCGTTCGTGATTGTCTGGCTATTGGCGTTCTATCAGATTTTTGCTTTCTGATATGCGCTAATGAGATTGATAATAAGTTTGGCGCGCTGCATGAGTGTAGCGCATATTTTGTTTCCTGTTTAGATACGGGGCATTAATTAATTTTTCTTTTAGTAAATTTAAAATTTTATCTTTATTTAAATAACAAAAAATATATCTTTATTTTAACTTAAATATAATTCTTTAAAAAATTAATAATGTTATGTTGTTATTGTTTATGTCATATTTATGATTGTAAAATAGGTATTCTCTTATTCTCTTATTCTCTTATTCTCTTATTCTCTTATTCTCTTATTCTCTTATTTATGTTGGTAATTTTTTTAATTGATTATTTCATATAATAAACATGGAGTTTCATCTAAAGGTAAATTACTATACCCGTCATCTTTCAAGTTGCTTCTTTGTTGGCTGCACTCACTCACCCCGGTCACATAGTTATCTATGCTCCCGGGAATTCGCTCCCTTACCGCCGTAATGCATTTTGAAATCCATAGGGTATATACCCAAGAAACTTCAAGATGCAGTTTTTAGCACCTGAAAATGGTCATTAATTCTCGATGTCAGCGAGTCCGCTATATCAGGTAGCGTTGTAGTGAAAAATTTGAACACTTTGTCTCGAAATTCCTGTTTATTAGCGAAATAACGGTTATTTCGAACCTGTTCATTCATGACCTTCCATAATCGCTCTATCGGGTTTAAATTGGGACTGTAGGGAGGAAGGTAATGTAACTCAATATTGCTGATATAAGCCCAGTCCTTCAC
>NZ_JONO01000050.1 GCF_000711895.1 Photorhabdus australis DSM 17609 | reverse complement strand
CACGGTTCCGGCAATAATCAGAAAAAGCCGTCGTACCGTACTGCCCGCTTATCATCGAACCTGAAAACCCGAATAAGAAAACCGGGAATACGACCAACGTAAGTTGGACTGACTGAACCGCAAGTTGCCCCCAAGTTGGGGTCAAGTTGGGCCCAAGTTGGAGGTCGGGAAACCGGCGTCAGACCGCAGCAATACTGGGCGGAATGGCTCGCAAGTTGGGGAAGGTTGAAAAATACGGTTCCGGCAATAATAAGAAAAAGTCGTCGTACCGTACTGCCCGCTTATCATCGAACCTGAAAACCCGAATAAGAAAACCGGGAATACGACCGACGCAAGTTGGACTGACTGAACCGCAAGTTGCCCCCAAGTTGGGGTCAAGTTGGGTCCAAGTTGGAGGCCGGGAAACCGGCTTCAGGCCGCAGCAATACTGGGCGGAACGGCTCGCAAGTTGGGAGAGCCTGAAAAGGACTGTGCCGGCAATATAAGAATCAAGTCATCGTACCGTAGTGACCTCTCACACACTGATAACAACAACACGCTATGTTCCCTACAGGAAATTACATCATGTCATTATCTGCTAAACATCCATCGGCGCCCCTCGGGCTGACCCTGCGCCAGCATCTTGCGGCGTATCTGGATAACCTGCTGTTGCAGGGGCTGAGTCAAAAGAGTCAGACCGCCCGTCATGAACGACTGATGCCGTTCGTCAACTGGTGCGAGGAACAGGGTATCCTGTCCGCCACTCAGGTGACCGGGCCGTTACTGGCAAACTGGCAGCAGTATCTTGCTCAGTATCGTAAGGCCAACGGGCAGCCCTATCCACCGGCCAGTCAGCGCCGACGCCTGCGCGCCTTACGCCAGTGGTTCGACTGGTTGCAGCAACAGCACGCTATCCCGACCAGCCCGGCAGACACGCTGGCCCTGCCGGCCAGAAAAAAACGCCCCTCTGTCATGGAGACCCACGGTCAACCCGACGCCATCCCGGCCCGCTTCGCCACCTTACGCCAGCATCTGGCCGCCTGGCTGGAAGCCGTGCGGGGACAGGGCTTAAGCGAACGGACACAGGCAGCCTATGAAGAGCGGCTGTTGCCGTTCGTCAGCTGGTGCGAAGCGCGCGGGGTGATGACCGCGCCGCAGGTCAGCCTGCTGTTGCTGGAAAGTTACCAGCGCTGGCTGAGAAGCTACCGTAAAGCCGACGGCCAGCCCTACAGCCCGGGCAGTCAGCGAGACCGCCTGAGTGTCTTACGTCAGTGGTTCCGCTGGCTGCTGCAACGTCACCATATCCTGTATAACCCGACGGATAACATGGTATTGCCAAGAGAAGAAAAACGGCTGCCGGCGCAGGTGATGAATGAAGACGAAACCCACACGGTATTAGCCGCAACGGATATCAACACCCCAACCGGGCTGAGAAATCGCGCTATCCTTGAAGTACTATGGAGTACCGGTATCCGGCGGATGGAAGTAGCCAACCTGCTGTTAAGCGAGGTGGACTTCGGGCGCGGCGTGGTGATGGTCAGACAGGGTAAAGGCGGTAAAGACCGGGTGGTGCCCATCGGCGAACAGGCGCTGCACTGGTTAAGTCGCTGGCTCAGTGTTCGGCCCCAGTTAACGCGGCGGGGAGACAGCGGTCACCTGTTTATCACCAAGAAAGGCGGGGGGCTGGCCAGAGGCACGTTAACCCAGATAGCCGCCGACAGCATCCGTAAACAGGCGCAACTGGTTAAACCGGGGGCCTGTCACCTGTTCCGCCACTCCATGGCGACCCAGATGTTAGAGAACGGCGCGGACACGCGGCACATCCAGGCGATACTGGGGCATGAGAAACTGGAAACCACGCAAATCTATACCCGAGTGGCCATCAGCCACTTAAAGAAAGTGCATGAGCAGACCCACCCGGCAGAACGGCAGTCAAAGCAGGCCACGCCAAACGATAAGCAGGTCGATAGCGACAAGCCGGACAGCCCAAAGCCGGCCTGAAACCACAGCGCGGTTGGACAGTTCGAAAGTTAGCAGGTTCTCTGTTAATCGCGTGGGAAAGGTGAAAGGCAGACTGCGCGCGTCCCTGCGCACAGACTGCCTCCCTACCTCCGGCGTGCCCGGCAGTAAATGCCGGCCGCCCGGCGCTGAACATCGGCGTTCTCTGTGACCCTCGTTGCCGGTCAGCCGCCATTCAACATAATGTTGCATTAAGCAACATGGGCCTGAACGGCCCACCTCGCTTAACAAACATTATGTCGGCGCCGCCCACCCATGGGCGCTGCGCGGCCACCTCAACAACGGTGCGCGGCTGGCCGCCGGGTTGAGCTTCTTAGCCCCAGAAGCGCACCGGGCTGCGCCCGCTGCTGTCAGCCACAATGCTAAAACCCACCGCCGCAGTCGCCGCCCTCCCTGGCGGCTCCGGTGCCCAAACCCGCCTGAAGCCATTGTCGGTCAGGCCGTCAAGGTCAACCACCCGGAAGGCAGGCCAGCAGGCTGGCCGCAGTTTATTCCCCCCGCCCCAACCCCGCTGCACTGGCTGCGCGCGGCTCGCACTGCGCTGCACTCCGTTGCTCGTTCCCGTGCTCGCCATCTCCGCCCCGTGCAGCCCCAGAGGGGCTTCCCTGCTGAACAGCTTGACCTGCGGGCTTCGCCAGCCCGCACCCGGCCAACCCGCGTCAGCGGCGCAGGCAAGCTGCCCCGCCGTCGCGGGTTCCCGAGAAAACCCGGTTCGGGCAGACAAAGCGGGGCGAAACCCGATTATGACGTCGGGGGAAAAGTGCGCTAACATCGGCAAAGTGCACATCGGGGTTTTGGGTTCACGGCGGTAAGTGCGGTGGGACAAAGTGGCTCTTTAACAGGTTGTTATTAAAGAAAAAATCCCGGTCAAAAAGTATGGTCGTGTCGGGATAGTCCCTAAGATCCGATGGGGCTGGCAGGGGGCCTGAACTTATATACCTATGCCCCTAATCCGATGAGTTGGATCGATCCACTGGGCTTAGCAAAGCGGATCTATGAAGATGCTCCTTATCACGGTAAAACTGATAATGCAGTAAAAAGCAAGGCTCCGGTACATGGCCAGACGGCACTAGATAACTCAGTTCAAGTGAAGCCTACTTCACCTCGTAGAGTTGGTGTAGATGCAAAAAACAATGAAATTGTAGTAATGGATAAGACGCGAACATTATCCAATGGTGATGAATTATTCCACGGTCATGTTAGAGACTGGGATGCGTTACATACTGATCAACAAGCCGCATTGAGAAAAGCCGGAAAAGTTAACAAGAAAGGGAAGATAACGTGCTGATATGAAAGAATACTCTAAACCTGAATTAGAGTTATTATTTAACTCTGATGATACTCAAATAGTAACGGATGCCATTTTGTATTCAACATTCAATATTGATGATTACGAATGGATTCAAGAAAAATGTTTGCAGCTACTTAATAATAGCGATGAAGATATCGCTGGTTTGGCAATTACATGTTTGGGACATATAGCACGTATTTATTCCAAAATTAATGAGTCCAAAGTTATTCCCGCATTACAACAAAAAGCAACATATCCATGCTTCGCTGGCCGTGTAGAAGATGCTCTGGATGATATAAATATGTTTGCTCTAAAAGAATAAGTGAAAAGCCGGAAAGATCTCATGATCTTCCGGCTTTTTTCTTTTTTAGAGCCGCTCAGTCCCTGCCCTTAGTTGCTGTTGTAGTCGCCAATCAGTTCCCGCATTCGCAGCTTAATGTCACTGAGCTGATCCTGCTGTCGCTGGTACTGTTGCTTGATGGTGCGGGTGTCGTCAGTATCAGGGATCAGCACCAGACAGCCGTCCATCACCTTCACCGTAATCTGGCCGCCAGTATTCATCAAACAAAGCCTGAGTCGGCGGGGAAATTGCTGGGATAACAGCCCGATGGAACGTTTTTTCAGGAGTTTAAAAAGTGAATGGGTTCCTTTGGCGGGATATGCCAATTTTGGGGAGGCTTACCATTCTATTATCCAATACATAACGGGTTATTACCAGCCAGCTTCGCCCTCACTGGTATAACAATGGGTTAACGCCCAATGAATCAGAACGATTATTTTGGCAAAATGCTAAGTCAGTGACCAATTTTTATTGACCACTTCAATCCTTGGGGATGGAGTTTTCTTGAAATTGTTGGTGATGCGACCCAAACAACTGGAAAGAAATTTCAAGGGGCTGAAATTTATAAATTTACAAACAAAGTAAAAGTTGAAGGTGTAGCTTTTAAGAAAAATGATTATTTTTATTTAGATAATCTTCACAAAGATCACTACGAGACATTTTCATCATTGGATAAGTCCAAAGGAGTGTTCAATTTAGATGGCTCCTATAATGAGAAAAAATCAATTAAAGCAGCAAAAAGAAAAGGGCCAGGTTGCTGATATGAATGAGAATATTAAACTTCATCTTCTAGAAAATAAGGATGATTTAATTGAGGGAACATTTTATTACTCATTATTTGAAGAATCCATTTTTTGCTCGAATTTGATGACGGAATTTATTGAAATTGCTGAATTTTTCTTGAGTTATAATAATGATCTTGAAATTAAACAATTATTAGAATGGGTTATTAGTTGCATTGAACAATGTTTTCTATCTCATCATGATGAGAATGATTATTACTATATAAAGAATTATTCAATAGATATAGAAAATAAATGGAAAGATATATGGAAACCAAAACTTGATTATTTACTTGATATAAAGAGAAGTTGATTTAAATAAAATTTTAAACCGGAAGCTCTGCTATATCTTCCGGTCTTATTTGTGATCCATCGAGGCGAATAGCCACAGTAAGCCAGCGCCGACTGGAGCTTACCGATGGCCTCCTTAGTTTGATATGCACCCTCATCTGACTTTTATTTGCATAACCATTTTGATTGTACATGTAAAGCTATCCATGACAGACCTCTTATTTAAACTAGCTCAATCCATTGCATTTTGGAAAGCTATTTAGCCATGTTATTTTTATATATAATTTATAACATCTGCCAATCACTGGTGCCGGGTAATAAATCCATTGGAAACCAGTTCGGTACGATTAGTCACTTTAGTTTTGATGAAGATATTGCGTAAATGGGTTTTGACGGTAGACAGGGAAATATTGAGTACTTGTGCAATACGCTTATTACTCGATCCAGCCCTTACCAAATTAATAATTTCTTGCTCTTTAGCTGTCAGAATAGTTGGTGTTTCAGGAAGTAGGTCTCTAGTGGCTAATTCAATTAATGGCAGGATAGTACTGAGGCGATTAAAATCTTTTGGTGTAAATGACGTATCTCTTAATAAAGAAACACCAGCAATAATTCGGTTGTGCTGGCGGATAAATATTTCTGCAATGTCTTGTATGTTATTTGGTAGCATGAATTCATAGTAGTATTTATTATTTTTGGTCAGTGTACTTTGAACCATGCCAACTATATTAATATCATTTTGTTGATAATTGGCCGGCTTGAGTGGATCTAAATGCTGAAAATATGCCAGATAATTCTTGTGTGTTTCATCTGAAATACCATACAGAATGTAGTTCTCAGGGCGTAACTTATCGTTCACCAGATAGAATGCTGCGGCTGAGATAGGAACTAAATGAGCAATAGTGTTCAGGCAACTGTAGATTAACGTATTTTCACGGCTGGTTGAGGGTAAGGTAAACAAGAACGTTCTCTCTTAGAATAGTATCTAATTGGGTAAGTTAATATTGATGATTAATAAAAGGGTAATTAAAGTGTGAAATTAACACAAAAAAAACATATTAATAACGTGACATAGATTGCAATAAATAAAATTTTATAAGGTGATAGTTACTGATTAAAAACACTATTTTGGTACATTTCTGAAGTGATTTTTTAATGTGTTAATCAGTTGGTGTGTTTTTTTATTGTTTGATATTTAAGTGGTTATGTTTTTCATTCTCTATTTTCTGGTATTTTTAGCGATATTTTTTACACCATTAACCTCCCTTTAGATATCGTCCTTTAGGACGATGGCCGGTATTCATCTTCACTTTCTATAGTGTATTTATCACTAATGAAATTTACAAAAAATTCATACATGAATAGTTGTTAACGTTATTTTTATTGCCGGAATACAGAGGGAAAATGATGAATATGTCAACGCGACTGACTTCGCATATTGAAAAGGGTGTGGTGGGATTTCCTACTACACTAGCAAGTTCCGTCGGGGTAATTATGGCAAGCCCGGTTATTCTGACTGTAACAAGTGGTTTTGGTATTGGTGGTGATACTTTCGTACTGGCAATGCTGATCAGCTTTGTCATGATGCAGGCTCAAGTGACAACTTTTTCCGAAGCGGCAGCTATTTTGCCGACATCTGGTTCTGTCTATGATTATATTTCTTGTGGAATGGGGCGGTTTTGGGCGATTACCGGTGCGCTTTCGGCTTATTTAATTGTCCATATTTTTGCTGGTACGGCAGAAACTATCCTGTCTGGCATTATGGCATTAGTTAATTTTGACAGCCTTAATACGGTGATGGAAAGTAATAATACTTCATGGATGGTGGGGGTTGGGCTGGTTATTACTTTCGGATTATTGAATGCGTTGGGCATTGAAGCATTTAGTAAAGTTGAAATTGTACTGACGTTCTGTATGTGGAGTACTTTGGTTATTTTCAGTATTTGCGGGTTATTGATGCCGTTTGCTGTGCCGTTGGAGGGTTGGTTTGGTGACGAGCTTAATCTGAGCGATCCACTCGCTGTACTGAGTCTGGTGGGTATGGCGATGTTTATGTTTGTTGGTTGTGAGCTGGTTACGCCAATGGCCCCTGAAATTAAAAATTCTGCCAAAGTGATTCCGCGGGCAATGATGATGGGTTTGTGTGGTGTGGCTTTCTGTATGGGGTTATATGGAGCAGCAATCAGTCATCAGGTAGAAAATGTGCTGGTCGATGTAGAAAATAATGTTCGTTTGTTGGAAACACCGATGGCAATACCTGCGTTTGCAGGTCAGGTGATGGGAGATTTTGGTAAGTATTGGATTGGTATCGGGTTATTACTGGCAGGGGCTGCTACGATTAATACTTTGATGGCTGCGGTACCACGTATTCTTTACGGTATGGCATTGGATGGCGCATTGCCGCGTATTTTTGCTTATTTGCATCCACGTTTTAAAACACCAATATTTGGGATTTTGGTTGCGGTAATGATCCCCTGTTTACATGCCTTTATTATTCAAGGTGATTTGAATCGGATTATGCCTTTAGTTCTGGCGGCCGTATGTGCCTGGTGTGTGGCCTATTTACTGGTGACGTGTTCAGTAATATTGCTGCGTATCCGCAGACCTGATTTACATCGTGCTTATAAATCACCGTTTTTCCCATTGCCTCAGATTATCTCCAGTGTGGGTATTATTTTGGCGATTATTCACATCACACCTCCGGGAATGAATCCCGGTGATGTGTATATTCCATTCGCTATTATGCTGGGTCTAACAGCCAGTTATGCCCTGTTTTGGACGCTATGTGTACAACGTGTGAATCCGTTTAAACCAGTACCCGTCGAGCAGGTGCTTTCTCATACTTTTACTAAGGGTGAATTGTCGGAGGTGCAACTTGAGCCACTTCGTTCCATTAATTGATGGTATTTGGCGGCGGTTGAGTAAACCCCGTCATCCTTCTGGTTATCAGGCTGGTATGACTCTAAACTGGTTGCAACAGAATTTGTCGCCCTACTGTTGTGAGCGTTTATCCGCAGAAAGTTTGCAGATTACGTTACCTGATGGCTTGCAGGTTGACGTTTATGAAAAGCCGAAAGCACTGTTTTTGGCTTATATTGTTAGCTGCTGTTTCCGTTTGCAGGGAATCACTTCATTTAAGGAAAAAATAGTTATTAAAGCCAAAGTGAAAGGAATACTTCGGCGAAAGGCAGTGATTTATTATTGTTGTCACGGTGCAGAGTTTGGACAACATATTATTGATTTACTTAATCAGTATCCTTTGATTGGTGAAACGTTAGCAGAGCTGGATTTTCGGCATCTCACATTAAGTATTCATCAGGGGCAATGGCAGTTTGAAGTGGAGCATTTTGCAGCGTCTGAGGTCGTCAGTCGATTACCAGCCAGTCGTCGTTATTTGCGTTTGAGTTCTGAGCAGCGCTATTTATTGCTCAGTACCTTGCTGATGTTTAGTCAGTTAATAAGTAAGTTAGATGGAGAAACAGTAAGATATGTATAATTCTTGTTTATTTTAAAATAGAAACCACCACCGATATTTATTCAGAAATCGGTGGTTATGTGAATGAAATAAATATTCAGATTGTGACGGGGTTTCTTGCTGAATTTAAAGGAGTTATAAGCCGATAAATATTTACCAATCAGAAGTGAGAGTATCTTTTTGTAGTAAATTCGATGAATAATATGATTATGTGTAAGGTTACAGTAGATATCACGAATATTTAAGAAGATTTATTAAAATTTTTATGAAGTCATTGTTGTTAAATATATACTATAATATATTGAAAATAATATCTTCAGGAAAGTTTAAATAGTAATTATAATATCATGACTTTACCATATAAAAGTCATTTATTTATTAAAATGACTACCAGGTTATATCGTTAAAAAGCTGTTACACTATTTTAGTGATATACAGATGTATCGGAAACATACTGGTTCCTTGTGGGAATCATTTTCGTTGTGTATTGGTTGTATGGAGTTAAATGTTTCTATTTTTTTAGACCTTTGAAGATCGATTTACCTAAAGTCAATCCCGTTTCGGAGGAAGTCATTAATGTCTAGAACAGGTGAGGAATATATTGAAAGCCTGCGTGATGGAAGAACTGTTTTTTTGAATGGAGAAAAGATCACTAATCACGTGGATCACCCAGCTTTTCGGAATGCAATCAGGACGGTAGCTTCACTTTATGATTATCAGGCAGAACATGCTGATCGGATGACGTTTGAAATCCCTGGTGGTAAGAATGTCGGTTTAAGTTGGGAACTTCCTGATACTCGAGAGAAATTAATTGCCAGAGGAGAGGCTTCGTATGCTTGGGCAATGCAGAGTTGTGGTTGGTTAGGTAGAAGCCCGGATCACGTTGCTTCTGCTCTTGCTGGAATGATCACTCACCTGGAAGTATTTGAGGAATACTCCAGGGACAGGGCCGAGGCGTTAAAAAACTATTATTTATATGCCCGTGATAAAGATATTTATTTGACTTTCACATTAGTCAATCCACAGGGTGATAGAGCTAAGACGCCCAGTGAGCATGTAAAAAATGTATTTCATACTCTTCGTGTACTGGAGGAAAAACCGCAAGGAATCATTGTTCGTGGGGCAAAGATGTTAGGGACAGCAGCAGTCCTTGCAGAAGAAGTTTTTGTTGGTGTGTTCAATCCACTTAAGGAGTTTGTGGATGATCAATATGCTTTATCTTTTGCGTTGCCTTTGAATACTAAAGGAATAAAAACGCTTTCCAGAAAGTCCTATGAAATAGGAAGCAATAAATTTGATTCCCCTTTATCGCATCAATTTGACGAAAATGATGCTGTGGTTTATTTCGACGATGTTTTCGTTCCGTGGGAAAGAGTTTTTGTTTATAAAAATACGGGTATGTGTCGCAGACAATTTCAGGCAACTGCTGCTGATGTTTTAATGGATATTCAAGGCATGGCCCGATATGCAGTTAAGCTGCATTTCTTATCGGGTTTGGCTCATCAGCTTACCGAAGCCATAGGCACCAATGAGTTTCCTGCTGTTCGTGAGTCGTTAGCTGAGCTTGCTTGTCATGCCACTAATATGGAAGGACTCTTTCGTGGTTTGCTTCATAACCCAGTTCGATATAATGAATACTATATTCCCAATCGATTACAACTATATGCTTGTCAGGTTGTGCTGCAATCAATTTATCCAAAGATCATGGAAAATATCAGAAAACTTTCAGGTGGTGGTGTGATTATGCTACCGTCAAACTATGTTGACTTCGCAAATCCAGAAATCAGAGGATTAATAGAAAAAACGCAATATTCAACTTTATTGGAACCTATTGAACGCGTGAAGTTGCTGAAATTAGTATGGGATGCCATTGGTTCTGAGTTTGCATCGCGCCATACTCAATATGAAATGTTCTATTCAGGAGCGCATTTTATGGCTTTGTCTCGTGTTTATGAACAATATGATTGGGATTTTGCTAAGAGTATGAGTAGAGGGATTTTAGATTCTATTGACATCAATTAGATTCTGTATCTAATTTCGAATTAATTAACAATCTATACCCAATAGATTTCAAGTTGCAGAGCGGCAGCAAGAGAATGCATCCCCAGGAGCATAGATAACTATGTGACTGGGGTAAGTGAACGCAGCCAACAAAGCAGCAGCTTGAAAGATGAAGGGTATAGATAACGATGTGACCGGGGTGAGTGAGTGCAGCCAACAAAGAGGCAACTTGAAAGATAACAGGTATATACCCGTAATCATTGAAGATGCTTGATTTTATCCGGAATGGAGATCATTATCCTCGCTATGAAAATATTTATTACATCAGAACAAAAAATCAAACTTGAGCGTCTTCACGACACCACTCGCAGAGGAATAATTTTACCGAGATCATATCAACGCGTTAGATTCTTTTTATACACATCCATAGATTATTTCGTTCCGTTAGAGAATAGTTTATTTTAAATATTTTAACATGTTTGTATTTTATAAATAAAATTAATATGCAATTTATTCTATTGTTAATAGTATTTATACTCAAGACACTTCAAAGTGCATGTTTGAAAAACGATTATGTTGTTGAATTTAAATATTTTTACGTCTGGCAGCTCAAGCATCTTGAAGTTCATTAGGTATATCCTTATTATTAAATAAGGATTTGATACATAATTCTGTGTGGGAAATGGTTGAAGATCTGTAGTTAAAGATATATAAAGATAAGAAAATGGAAAAGAATATAGAGATATATGCTCTTATGAATTCTTTCAATGTATTTGTATCTGAGTATTATCAGATAAAATCCACAGAAAATCCGCAAGTAGTAACAGGGAATTTTAATTCACAGGGAATGGCTTGTATCGAATTTAATATTCAGGCTGAACATTATGTGCGTGGCGTTGTATTTGGCATGCAGAAATTAGTGGTTCAGAAGGATGGGCAACAACATATACGTACACTTTTCACTGATAGTCCGATAGATGCTCACCAGTCAATTGCATTTACCGTTCCTCAGGCTGGAAAATACCGGTTAGTGGCCAAGGGCAAGGCAGGAGGATTATGGCAGCTTACGCTATCATTTCCAGTTTATATTCCCAGGGATAATGATTACGGACAGCAACCAGAAAGTCCGCGCTTAAAGCAGCTGCAAGCTGAAGTGACAGCAGGAAAAGGAACCGAAGCTTTCTGGCAGGAGATTACCCATAATGGGGCGCCATTGCTTGAAAACTATGATAGCAAAAATAAACGTGTGACTTTCCTGTGGCGTGGAGCAAAAGCCAATGTTTTTATTTTTGGTGCACCGAGTCATGAGCATGATCCTATGTCACGTTTGGCAGACACTGATGTCTGGTTTCGTAGTTATATCATTCCGTCAGATACCTTGATGCAATATAAATTAGCACCAGATCTACCGCTAGTTGAAGGCACTGTTGATGAGCAACGCAGGTCGATTCTGATTACGGCTCAGGCTGATCCATTGAATAAAAATGTGGTACCAGAGGTGTCGGAAGATGTGTTTAACCACGATTCATTGCTGGCGTTAAGGCCGGTTTTGTGTGATATCGTACGCTTAAAACAATTACCTTTTCAAGGTAATACTAAGGTTTGTCAGTTTGAGAGTAAGATTCTGGGGAATTGTCGGGAAATTTCTATTTATCAACCAGTTATGCTGATGAAACAGCCAGCCATGTTGGTGCTGTTTGACGGGGTGATTTACCGTAAACAGTATTATATCGATAGATTTTTTGATTCCTTGATTGAAGAGGACAAGATCCCACCAATGTATGTGGTGTTTGTTGATAGTCTGGATAATGTACGCCGGGGGCAAGAGCTACCACCCAATCCTGATTTCGCTGCATTTATGGCTAATGAGTTGATGCCGTGGCTGGCTACGCAGGGTATTAAAGCGCCAGCAGAACATACTATCATCTCAGGTTCTAGTTATGGTGGGCTGGCATCTTCGTGGGTTGCATTTAACCATCCTGAATTGTTTGGTAATGTTCTGAGTATGTCTGGTTCATATTGGTGGGCGCCTAAGGGAGAAGCACCCGAATGGTTAATTCGTGAGTTTGCCAAAGCGGAGAAAAAACCGCTTCGTTTTTATTTACAAGCAGGGTTGCTTGAAGCTCGGAATGGATTAAAGAGCATTCTGCATAACAACCGTCATCTGAAAGAAACCTTATTGCGGAAAGGTTATCCGGTTGAATCCAGCGAAATTTCCAGTGGTCACAATTATATTTCATGGTGTGAGACGTTGTATTACGGAACACGGTCATTAGTAGCAAAGTGGTAAATTGGGTGTATTTTTTTCACATAATTGTCACATAGTTTGTTTAGTATCCCTTTTAGTCGATAACGCTAGTTTTTATTCCGATCGCTTGTTAACAAGGAAACATAAATGTTGAAAAAATACACAAAAAATTTGATGGCAGTCATGATCTCAGCCTTAATTTCAGGGGGCAGCTTACCGGTGCTGGCGGTTAGTGATCAGGGGGCGAACCAGATTATGGTGGAAGGGCGTGCGGTAAAAGGCAATATTACTGAATTTGGCGGTGCTCGTCGTATGACTCACAATCAGGTTGAGGAATTGAAGGCGGCAATTAATAACAATAAAGCTAAAAATGTTATTTTGTTTATTGGTGATGGGATGGGTGATTCTGAAATTACTATCGCCCGTAACTATGCAGAAGGTGCTGGTGGGTTTTTCAAAGGCATTGATGCCTTGCCGTTTACTGGCCAATATACACACTATTCTCTTGATAAAAAGACTCATAAACCTAACTATGTTACTGATTCCGCCGCTTCTGCTACCGCCTGGGCTACTGGCATAAAAACCTATAATGGTGCATTGGCTGTTGATGTATTTGGTAAAGATCACCAAACCTTGCTTGAGCTGGCAAAGGCGAATGGCAAAGGGACAGGTAATGTCACAACGGCTAGAGTGCAGGATGCTACACCAGCTGCACAGTATGCGCATGTGACCGACCGCGGTTGTTATGGTCCGAAAGAGACGACAGAAAAATGTCCGACGAATGCATTGGAAAATGATGGGCGAGGTTCTATCACAGAGCAGCTGTTAGTAGCTCGTGCTGATGTGACATTAGGTGGGGGTGCTAAGGTTTTCACCCAGAAATCGATGGCTGGAGATGGTAAAGGTAGGACGCTGGAAGAGCAGGCACAAGAGCAGGGTTACCAGCTGGTAAGAGATGCTAAGTCACTGGCATCAATTACTGAAGCAGATCAGAAAAAACCGCTATTGGGTCTGTTCCATGAAGGTAATATGGATATTGCTTGGGAAGGGCCTAAAGCGGTTTATCACGGTAATATTGATAACCCTCCTGTGAGTTGTAAAGTGAACTCTAAACGGAATCCTAATGCGCCAACTTTGGCACAGATGACAGAGAAAGCTATCGATCTGTTGGAAGAAAATAAGAATGGTTTCTTCCTGCAAGTAGAAAGTGCTTCTATTGATAAGCAGGATCACAAAGCTAACCCTTGTGGGCAGATTGGTGAAACCGTTGCATTGGATGAAGCGGTTCAAGTTGGCTTGAAGTATGCGCGTGAGCACGGTGATACATTAGTGATTGTCACGGCTGATCATGCTCATTCTAGCCAGATTATTGAAGCGGGTGTGAAGTCTCCAGGACTGACTCAAGCATTGATTACCAAAGATGGTTCAGTGATGGCAGTGAGTTACGGTGATTCTGAGGGGGAAGAGCAGGAACATACAGGGACTCAGCTCCGCGTTGCTGCTTATGGCCCTCAGGCTGCGAATGTTGTTGGTTTGACTGACCAGACAGATCTCTATTTTACTATACGTCGTGCGATGGAATTAGAGTGATTTTTGCCAGATGATGTTTTGAGTAGTGAAGATTGGGAATAAGATTTTTTTATACCTGCCCGTTAGTCAGATTTTTTGATTAGCGGGCAAACTTATGTACAAACCTTAAATTTAATATCGCAGTCCCTGCCTGGGCATTTATATCCAGCTATACATGGTTTTGTTATTTGGGCTTGTAACTATACTCTATGGATTTCAAGATGCATCGCGACGGCAAGGGAGCATATACCCAATAGATTTCAAGTTGCAGAGCGGCGGCAAGAGAACGCCTCCCCAGGAGCATAGATAACTAGGTGACTGGGGTAAGTGAACGCAGCCAACAAAGCAGCAGCTTGAAAGATGAAGGGTATAAGCGTATTGAGAGAGTTGACTGGTTGAATCAATAGGTTATTTGTTGATGTCAAGAAATAGACGCGTTTGTTAATGAACAGTCTGGTAGAGGCCAAAGAAATTGACGAGTTATCTTCCATCAGCAAGCCTTCTACCCCCTAATACCCTACAAATCCGATAAATAAGGTTAACATTATTATGTCAGACATTCGTTTATATATGCTGCAAACCGGATCTATCAAATGTAAGGTTCACAATATTAAGATGAATCAGGGGAATGGCGCCGATTATGAAATTCCGATTCCGTTTTTTTTACTCACGCATCCCAAGGGTCATACGCTGATTGACGGCGGTAATGCGGTTGAAACCGCAACCGATCCTAAAGGCTATTGGGGAACTATCGCAAAAATTTACTGGCCGGTAATGCGTGAAGATGAAGGCTGTGTAGCGCAAGTGAAAAAACTGGGGATTGATCCCGCAGATATCCGCTATGTGGTGCAATCCCATCTTCATCTCGATCACACTGGTGCAATAGGACGCTTCCCTAATGCGACGCATATTGTACAACGACGTGAATATGAATATGCCTACACGCCTGATTGGTTTGCTGCTGGTGGCTATATTCGCAAGGATTTTGATCGTCAGGGGTTGAAGTGGGAATTTCTGGATGGGGAACGCAATGATTTGTTTGATGTCTACGGAGACGGAATTTTAAAAACGATATTTACTCCTGGGCATTCGCCAGGACACCAATCATTACTGATCACTTTGCCGAACAGTGGCAGCTTATTGCTAACGATTGATGCTGCTTATACTCTCGATCATTGGGAAGAACGTGCATTGCCTGGGTTCCTCACTTCTACCGTTGAAACTGTACGTTCGGTACAAAAGTTACGGTATTTAGCCGAACGCACGAGTGCGATTGTGGTAACGGGGCATGATCCGGATATCTGGCCAACATTTCGTAAAGCACCTGAGTATTATGATTGAACCGAATCCGTCAATATTGGTATTTTGTATACTCAATAGATTTCAAGATGTATCGCAACGGCAAGGGAGCGGATCCCCGGGCGCATAGATAACGATGTGACCGGGGTGAGTGCAGCCAACAAAGAGGCAATTTGAAAGATAACAGGTATAAACCAGATTCTGTCACTCAATATAGAGAAAAGGAACATTTCCAAAAATAGCCAGAGAGTGAAAGTATTATTTAATCCAAAAAGCCCACGTTAAAGTGGGTTTATTATGTGCTTTCAGTCATTAAACTGCTTGAATGACCACTTAATATTGGTCTGCTCATTATTTCACATAGAAATTCACTTGATTTATTTAACTAATCATTTTTGTGATTATTAATCTGTTTACAAATAAGGAGTTAATATTAATTTATTGAAGAAGAGCATCTTTTATTTTATGTAAAGTGAAGAGATAAATGGTGATGATTTATAATTTTTTGTTTTAATAATGATCACAAAATTGACTCAACAAGGCTTACATTTTTAGCATAAGAATGATATTGTTCAATAAAAATAATTATAATTATCAGATGATAAATTTCAAATAAATATTATATAAAGTGAAAAATTAGAAGTTATTTTTATTGTGAAATCAATTATATAAATAAATTTATATAATCGAATTTATTATTCGTTCTTATAATTACATTTGAGCGTGTTAATAGTCTTAATATCTTAATAAATAGAGGTTAAATGAGTATTGATATGTTGTAGCATGTTATTGTTTTTTAATAAAAGTATTTTGTTAATATTGCAATCGATAAATGGAAATAAGATATGTGATTTACTTTAGAATAATAAATGGTAACGCGATTTGTATTTATTCTTAAATCCAACAAAAATAGGGTATAACGCTATGAATATAATAGGTATCTCTGCAAATTTCCATGATTCCTCCTGTGCGCTAATCAGTGATGGTCAATTAGTAGCAGCTGTTTCAGAAGAGCGATTTTCTAGACTTAAAAATGATTCTAGATTACCAATTAGAGCTTTCAGGTATTGTTTAGAAGAGGGCGGGATTGATATTACTGATGTTGACTGCGTCGCTTATTATGAGAATCCGTATAAAAAGCTGTCCAGGCAACTCGCTTCCAATTTTAACTTTTCTGCTACCGATGGCCTTCATTGGTTGGATTGTCACAAGCCATTTCGTGATATCACTGAAATATTAGGGTATGAGAAAGAGATTAAATTTTACGATCATCATATGGCTCATGCCGCCGGGAGTTATCTATTTTCTGGTTTTACCGACGCCGCTATATTAACTTCCGACGGTGTAGGTGAATGGGAAACATCTACTTTTGGTTATGCGCAAGGCGATAGTATTAATTTATTCGAGAGAATCGAATATCCCAATTCAGTCGGTCTCTTTTATAGCTCTATTACTAACTACCTGGGATTTAAAGTACTCAGTGGTGAATATAAAGTCATGGGATTGGCACCTTATGGTAAGCCAATATATACCGATAAGTTGCGAGAAATGTTCAGCATGGAAAATAAGTTCAGTTTTAAACTGAATATGCAATTTTTTGACTTTAGCCAAATGAATCGAATGTATACGGATGCTTTTATCGACTTGATTGGCTTTCCTCCAAGAGAGAAAGAATCTGTGATGCTGCAACATCATATGGATTTAGCGAAAAGTTTGCAGGTTGTGCTGGAAGAGATTCTCATCAAGCAAGTTCGTGCTCTGCGGGAAAAAGTCGATTCCATAAATTTATGCTTATCAGGTGGTGTGGCACTAAACTGTGTTGCCACCCATGCTATCCGTAAGACAGGTCTATTTAATAATATTTTTATTCCTCCGGCTGCTGGAGATTCTGGTTCTGCCTTGGGTGCAGCTGCATTGGCTCATATTGAGATAACGGGAAAACGACACAGTAACGAACCATTTACAAATCCTTATCTTGGTCCGAAGTTTAATAATGAAAATATATTGGAAATGCTAACTTTAATGGAGATTGAAGCTCTAGATTTCCGGGAAGATAGAGAAAGTTTTGAGCAAACTATTGTTGAAATGCTGACTAATGGCAAAGTCATTGGCTGGTTTCAAGGACGGATGGAATTTGGCCCGCGAGCTTTAGGAGCAAGAAGTATTATTGCTGATCCCAGAGATCCTTCTATGCGAGATCGGCTAAATGCCTTAGTTAAAAAGAGAGAAGGATTTAGGCCATTTGCACCAGCTATCTTAGAAGAGGAAGCGGCAAATCATATTGAATTATCAATCCCAACCCCATTCATGCTTGAAACTTGTCAGGTAACGTCCGATTTAAGTTTACCCGCAATTACTCATATTGATGGTTCCTGCCGACCGCAAACAGTTACCGCTGATACGAATCCAAAATTTCATTCTTTACTGAAGGCGTTTTATAACGCAACGAATTGCCCAATGTTAGTGAATACCTCTTTTAATGTTAGGGGAGAGCCCATCGTTTGTACTCCACTCGATGCGATAAGGTGTTTCGGCAATTCAGGCATTGATGTTTTGGTATTGGAAGATTTCATTATTGATCGCTCTATGCTTTCTGAAGCATTTTCTGAGATGGCTGCAAGAGAATTTAGCCTTATTAAAGCACCAAATGATCTATTTACCGGGCAAGCTATAGAAGCTATTTATACTTTTATCTAGCATAAACCTAAGTGCTTAGGAAAAAATAATATGAATAAATCTAACGTTAATACTGAAAAGTTAGCAACGTTTCTTTCTGATAATAAAGAAGATGCTTTGGAAGTGATGCGATTAGCTCAGATCTATTTAATGAGTGAAGATCAAAACAACAACGATGCTAAATTTTTTAATAATATTCCTGCATGCAGTGAAAATATTGATGGATATACGGCTATCGGGACATGGCATCCGGCGAAAATTGATGGTGAAATTACTTTTGTCAGACGTGAGCAATCTGACTCCATTTTTTGGGAAAGTTCACGACAGCAACTGACGGTGAATAAAGCAAAAAATGTGAAAAGGGTATGCTTTATCGGTGAGTCTGTCGCGCTTGGCATGCTTTTCTCTCCTCATACTACGCCAGCCAAGACATTATCATATTTATTGAATCAGCATACTGATATCGAATGGGAAGTTATCGATCTTGCAAAAAGTAGCATGAATGCAGGTGGGTTATTGGAAACTTGTCAGGCAAGCTTACAATTACAACCGGATTATGTAGTTATCCTTGCGGGTAATAACTGGTTTGGGGATGTGTTATTTGGACATAATCCACCATTGGAAAGACGCAAAGGTTATGCCAATATACTTGCAAACTCAGGTCCTAATGGAATGGCGGTTGAATATAAGGAAAAGTTGGAAAAGAATACCGAAATATTGATAAATAGAATTGATGCAATGTCTAAGGAAAGCGGTATTGAATTTATTTTTGCTTTACCGGCAGCCAATTATGTAGATTGGGAACGGAAAACGCCACTTCATTGGCTGGGGAATGGCAAAACCGCTGAGTGGTATGAACTATATCGCCATGCATCACAAGCAATAATGAGTGGGCAGTATGTTGAAGCTTTAGAATTGGGTTTGAGCATGATCGGTATTGATGGTGGCACTGCAGCGACTTCTAACCGTATTGTGGCTAATAGCTTGATTGCGTTAAATCGCGCTGAAGAAGCTAAGCCATATTTAGACGCAGAATGCAGTTATGCGTTAATGTATGATCTTGTCACACCACTTCCAAGTACTCCCTCATTTGTTAAAGAGCGTATTCTCCAACAAAGCGTTGGCATCAAAATTATTGATCTAGAATATTATTTCGCTAAGTATTTGGGGACGAGTCTGTTAGATGATTCACTTTTTGTTGATTACTGCCATATGACACCGGAAGGTTTCAAAATTGCGATGTCTTCTGTAGCAGAATGGCTAATTAATCATGGAAGAGATAAGTCAGATGTAAATTGGGAGGTAATGGCAAGAGAAAACATTGATTTAAATGTCTCTTCATATGATTTAGCTGTTTCTTATTTTTATACTGCGTTATACAACAGTCATATCAATCGACCGATTGATGAAGTCGCGGAAAGAGGACGAGTAGTTAAGTTATTTGATAAAGCTGTGCAATACTCAGCTGAAATATTGGATGTTATGGAGCTTTATATTAAAGCCAGAAGTTGTGAGAAAGGAGCAGGATTTAGCCTAAGTCGAGCAGGGCAAAAGCTACTTGAACTTGTTAATTCTCCGCACGATTTTTATATTGCTCAAACATCACCAGGCGCAGATGCACAAACGATTGATGCAATCTGTGAAATACTTAATAAGTACGGTCGTCAGGGTCATGTGTTGAAAGAATATTATCAAAAGAGTTATATTGACCAGCTTAAATACGGCGTAGATTTGACTGAGCCTCAATATATTGAGCGGGCTAGTGCGGTTATTAGAGTTTCCGCAGAGCTTGAATTAAATACGCGAAGAAACGTTCCATATTTTAAATCATGGTGGCCAACATCATCGTTTACGCTGATCACGAATGGTAATTGTGATTTAAATATGGCAGTTACCAGCAGAGTTAAGAAATATATCGAAAAGAGTAAAGTCAGGATTTTAATTAACGGTGAATTGCTTGAAGAAATGGAGCCATCATCGGAATGGTCTCATCGTCAACTAATAGTTCCTGGTTCTCTTACTAAACCGGGATTCAATACAATTACTTTGGAGTGGCCTAAATTAGCACAGGATGAAAAAGAGGAAGTGTTGAATATATCATCTCGATATAATAAAGGTTTAAAGGCAGAAATATTTCCAGTTTTTGGTGAATTATTCTCATTAAAGGTCTCTTATTCAGAATAGGTTGGTTTTATAATATCTGTTTGATCTGCCTCCATTGCTATTTAGTGTAAGCAAGCCCGCACTTTAAAGCGGGCTAATTGTGTGTCTTTGGCTATTACACGGCTTGAATACCATTACTCCTATTTTACACAGAAATTTACTTAATTCATGTAACTAATTATTCCTGTGATTATTAATCTGTTGGTAAATAATAGATTAATATTAATTTGTTGAAAAGGATCATATTTGATTTTCATGTAAAATGAAGAGATAAATGGTGGTGATTTATAATGTTTTGTTTTAATAATGATCACAAAATTAACTCGATAAGGTTTACATTTTTGACGTAATACTGATATTGTTCAATGAAAATAATTATAATGTTTATACCTTTCATCCATCAAGTTGCTGATTTATTGGTTGCTTTAACTTACCGTTGCGTTGCAAATTGAAATCTATTGGGTATAAAGCTATTTATACTTTTATTTGGCATAAACTTAAGTGTTTAGGAAAATAATGTGAATAAATCTAACGTCAATACTGAAAAGTTAGCAACGTTTCTTTTTGATAATAAAGAAGATGCTTTGGAAGTGATGCGATTAGCTCAAATCTATTTAATGAGTGAAGATCAAAATAATAACGATGCTAAATTTTTTAATAACATTCCTTCATGCAGTGAAAATATTGATGGATATACGGCTATCGGGACATGGCATCCGGCGAAAATTGATGGTGAAATTACTTTTGTCAGACGTGAGCAATCTGACTCCATTTTTTGGGAAAGTTCACGACAGCAACTGACGGTGAATAAAGCAAAAAATGTGAAAAGGGTATGCCTTGTCGGTGAGTCTGTCGCGCTTGGCATGCTTTTCTCTCCTCATACTACGCCAGCCAAAACATTATCGCATTTATTGAATCAGCATACTGATATCGAATGGGAAGTCATCGATCTTGCAAAAAGCTGCATGAATGCGGGGGGACTATTGGAGACTTGTCAGGCAAGCTTACAATTACAACCGGATTATGTAGTTATCCTTGCGGGTAATAACTGGTTTTCAGATGTGTTATTTGAGCATAATCCACCATTGGAAAGACGTAGAAATTACGCTAATGTACTTGCAAATTCAGGTCCTAATGGAATTGCAGTTGAATATAAGGAAAAATTGGAAAAGAATGCAGAAATATTGATAAATAGAATAGATGTAATATCCAAAGAAAGCGGTACTGAATTTATTTTTGCTTTACCGGCAGCCAATTACGCAGATTGGGAGCGGAAAACGCCACTTCATTGGTTAGGTAATGGCAAAACTGCTGAGTGGTATGAATTATATCGCCGTGCGTCACAAGCAATAATCAGTGGGGAGTATATTAAGGCTTTAGAATTGGGTTTGATCATGATCGGTATTGATGGCGGTACTGCGGCGACTTCTAACCGTATTGTGGCTAATAGTTTAATTGCGTTAAATCGCGCTGAAGAAGCTAAGCCATATTTAGACGCGGAATGCAGTTATGCGTTAATGTATGATCTTGTCACATCATTCCCCAATACGCCTTCATTTGTGAAAGAATGTATTCTCCAACAAAGTGTTGGAGTCAAAATTATCAATTTAGAATATTACTTCTTTAAGTATTTGGGGACGAGTCTGTTAGATGATTCACTTTTTGTTGATTACTGCCATATGACACCGGAAGGTTTCAAAGTTGCGATGTCTTCTGTAGCAGAATGGCTAATTAATCATGGAAAAGATAAGTCAGATGTAAACTGGGAGGTAATGGCAAGAGAAGACATTGATTTAAATGTATCTTCATATGATTTAGCTGTTTCTTATTTTTATACTGCTTTATACAACAGTCATATCAATCGACCAATTGATGAAGCTGCGGAAAGAGGGCGAGTTGTTAAGTTATTTGATAAAGCTGTGCAATACTCATCTGAAATATTGGATGTTATGGAGTTGTATATTAAAGCCAGAAGTTGTGAGAAAGGAGCAGGATTTAGCCTAAGTCGAGCAGGGCAAAAGCTACTTGAACTTGTCAATTCTCCGCTTGATTTTCCCGTGGCTCAAACATCACCAGGCGCAGATGCGCAAACGATTGACGCAATCTGTGAAATACTTAATAAGTACGGTCGTCATGGTCATGTGTTGAAAGAATATTATCAAAAGAGTTATATTGACCAGCTTAAATACGGTGTGGATTTGACTGAACCTCAATATATTGAGCGAGCTAGTGCGGTTATTAGAGTTTCCGTAGATCCTGAAGTCAATACGCGAAGAAGTGTTCCATATTTTAAATCATGGTGGCCAACATCATCGTTTACGCTGATCACGACTGGCAATCGTGATTTAAATATGGCAGTTACCAGCAGAGTTAAGAAATATATCGAAGAAAGTAAAGTTAGGATTTTAATTAACGGTGAATTGCTTGAAGAAATGGAGCCATCATCGGAGTGGTCTCATCGTCAACTAATAGTTCCTGGTTTTCTTACTAAACCGGGATTCAATACAGTCACTTTGGAATGGCCTAAATTGGCACAGGATGAAGAAGAGGAAATGTTGAATATATCATCTCGATATAATAAAGGTTTAAAGACAGAAATATTTCCAGTTTTTGGTGAATTATTCTCATTAAAGGTCTCTTATTCAGAATAAATGGGTTTTGTAATATCGTATAATTTGCCATCCATTTTATAAACTAAGTTTATGAAATGGATGGTAATGCTTTGGGGTTATGCTGTCATTAATGTTAACGACACAGAAACTGCGTATAAATTGGTGTAATTACTATCTGATCAAAGGGGATTAACTGGCTTGTACTTCGTGCTTTTTTGTATATGATATTGGTAATCATTATCATTTGTATTGGTGCGAATTATGATAAGGGCTAAAGAAAGACAAAGATCTCTTTTCTGGCAGGGCATGACCAGCTTGTGGGGAGTGGGTTTATCTGGTCTGGCAGGAATGCTATTTATAATAGTGAATCCGGGAATCGAGCAGTTTAAAATTGGTGTAGTAATCGCAATGTTGCTAACTTTATTGATGCTGCTGAATCAGAGGTCACGCCATTTCCTGTTAATACCATCAGGATTTGCTGTGTTATGTGCTTTGCTGGCTGGAGTACATCGGTTTGGTTGCTTTTGATGCTTTACAGAAGGAAGAACAGGAAATGAATTGATACGGAAAACGAACAGATTGGTGCGAAAGGAGGGACTTGAACCCTCACGTCCGTAAGGACACTAACACCTGAAGCTAGCGCGTCTACCAATTCCGCCACCCTCGCAGGTACTGTTATTTTCTGTTACTGAATCTCATCAGCTGTTGTCTGATTTGGTGCGAAGGGGGGGACTTGAACCCCCACGTCCGTAGGACACTAACACCTGAAGCTAGCGCGTCTACCAATTCCGCCACCCTCGCAAATTCAGACTCTATCAACCTTGATCGATAGTACGGGGGCGAATTCTAGAGGTTTTGTAGCTTACGTCAATCATTATTTATTATAGCGTTGCATGGTTGCCGTAAAAATCATCATCGTTATACCCGTCACCTTTCAAGTTGCCTTTTTGTTGGCTGCGTTCACTTACCCCAGTCACCTAGTTATCTATGCTCCTGGGGATGCGTTCCCTTGCCGTCGCGATCCATCTTGAAATCCAGAGGGTATATTATGTTGTTATCAAAAATAACCTGTCCTTTGGATTTAAGGACAGGATGGGTAAGTTAGGATCTTTTTATTGCCTGATAAACTTTGAATTTCCCCGTTTGCGCAATGACTTCATGAGCGCCAAAAGTTTTATCCAGTAAATCGGGATAAGGCAGGAAGGCATTAGCAACAATCCGTAGCTTACCTCCGGGTTTGAGGTGGCTGGGCGCTTGGCGGATCAGATCATCGGCTGCCAGTAAACTGGTTTTCAATCCTTCATGGAAGGGGGGATTAGAGATAATCCAATCGAATTTATCTTCAATATTGGAATAAACATTGCTGACTACAACCTTACCTTCCAGTTTATTGGCTTTTAAAGTGGCTTTACTGGAGGCAATAGCCGCTGCATTAACATCACTCAGAGTAAGTGCTAACTGAGGATTATTTTTACCTAATACGGCGGCCAGGACACCAGCACCACATGCGATATCCAGTAAATTGCCGGAGAGAGGTTTGTTAAAGGTAGAAAGTAACAAACGGCTGCCGACATCCAGTTCATCCTGGCTAAATACACCTGGTAAGGTATTCACTGTGACGTTTTCCACTTGATAACTGTTCCACCAGTTATCCTGTTCGAACTGCACTTCATGCTCTAACTGGCCGTAGAAGAGGCTGCAACGACGGGCACTGTCGATTTTTTGGAAAGTCGCCATGCCATCCATTAGTTTGTCTACACTACGTACTCCGCTACGGTTTTCACCGACAACGAAGATATTGATACCTTTTGGCAAGACAGAGAACAAACTGCGTAATTGAAAGCGCGCTTCTTGCTTACTTTTAGGCCAGTAATAGATCAGGGTGTCACAACCTTGGGTAAATGCTTTTTCGGCTACCAGACCGAACCAGGCATTATCACCCAGAGTACGGATCAGCGATTGCCAGTGATGATATTGGTTAGTGTGCACTCGCACACTGGCAGCATCAATTTGGGTTGCCAGTGTATCTTGAATATCACCGGCGAACAGCAGGTGATGAGAGCAAAATTGCTCACGGTGACGCAAAATAACTTCACTAGCGGGGGTTAACGCAGACATTTGTCTATAAGCTCCTTCATACTTCTGTGCTCAAGTACAGGGAATGATAAATCTAATACCCAATATTGGCGCAGATAGTGGCCTCTGATAACATATTACTGTTATTTTTTACAGCAGGTGAATAGATATGGTAACCCGGCGCGACAGGTTATTAGCTCAATTGGGGATTACCCAATGGACCTTACGTAACCCTGCGGTTTTACAAGGTGAATTGGCTGTTCACCTACCTGATGCCACCCGTCTGTTGATTATTACCAATGACCACATTGATTTAACTAATTCATTATTAATAGATATTTTTACAGCTATGGGGTTGGATAAATCCTCTGTTTACTGTATTACATCGGACAATGTTGCGATGTTACCGGAACAGGTCAAGTGCCCATGTTGGCTGCTGGGCGTGGATATTACACTATCATGGCAAGGAATTTCTTTGAGAAGCCCTGCATTAAATGATTTATATTGTGATGGACAGGCAAAACGTTCTCTTTGGCAGCAGATTTCTCAATATGAACAACATTTCTCTATTAACTCCCGCTGATCTCCCGTCTGCTTTTCTGGTTGAGAAAGCCAGTCATGCATTCCCGTGGAATGAAAAAACATTTTTCAGTAATCAGGGGGAGCGGTATTTGAATTATAAAATAGCCATTAATGAGCAACTTATTGGCTTTGCTATCACTCAATTGGTATTAGATGAAGCCACATTATTTAATATTGCTATTCACCCCGACTATCAAGGCAAAGGTTACGGTAAAGCATTACTAGAATATTTAATATCCATTCTACCAGGCAAAGGAATGAATACCTTATGGCTTGAGGTAAGACAATCAAACTACTCCGCTATCCGCTTGTATGAACAGTCAGGCTTTAATCAAGTTTCTGTGCGTAAGAATTACTATCCTACTGCAACAGGTAAAGAAGATGCCATTATTATGGCATTGCCGTTACTTTCTGAATGGTGCAATGAAATTGATTGATTGTTTATAGCCCCAATTTCAGCGAAAATGAGCGCCAATTTTTTATTCATCCATGGGTTTGGAAACTGTTTTCCTATCGGGGATAGCGCCTGATGTTGAGTACAAGCCCGTATACAAAGCAGAAGATTCTATAGATGTCAAATTCCCCTTTTCAGCAAGAAGTCGCTAAACGGCGAACTTTTGCAATCATTTCTCACCCTGATGCAGGGAAGACTACTATCACTGAGAAAGTGTTGTTGTTCGGACAGGCGATTCAGAAAGCCGGTACGGTGAAAGGTCGTGGTTCGAATCAGCACGCGAAATCTGACTGGATGGAGATGGAAAAACAACGTGGTATTTCTATTACTACTTCGGTGATGCAGTTTCCTTACCAGAATTGTCTGGTTAACTTGCTTGATACGCCAGGACATGAAGATTTCTCCGAAGATACTTACCGTACATTAACGGCTGTTGATTGTTGCTTGATGGTTATTGATGCTGCAAAAGGGGTTGAGGATCGTACACGCAAATTGATGGAGGTGACCCGTTTGCGTGATACCCCGATTCTAACGTTCATGAACAAGCTTGACCGCGATATCCGTGATCCAATGGAACTGATGGATGAAGTGGAGAATGAATTGAATATTGCTTGTTGCCCGATCACCTGGCCGATTGGGTGTGGTAAGTCTTTTAAAGGTGTTTATCATCTTCATCTTGATGAAACGTACCTATATCAGACTGGACAGGGGCATACGATTCAGGAAGTTCGCGCGATTAAGGGACTAAATAATCCTGAACTGGATGCTGCGATAGGTGAAGATCTGGCTGAACAATTGCGTCAGGAACTGGAACTGGTGCAAGGGGCTTCCCACGAATTTGATCATCAGGCATTTTTGCAAGGTGAACTGACACCCGTATTTTTCGGTACTGCATTGGGTAACTTTGGTGTTAACCATATGTTGGATGGTTTGGTTGAATGGGCGCCGGCACCAATGCCTCGTCAGACCGATGCCCGTGCAGTTTCTGCTCAAGAAGATAAGTTTACCGGATTTATCTTTAAGATTCAGGCCAATATGGATCCTAAACACCGTGACCGTGTGGCTTTTTTGCGTGTGGTGTCAGGTAAATATGAAAAAGGCATGAAGTTGCATCAGGTAAGAATTAAGAAAGATGTCGTCATTTCTGATGCGCTGACATTTATGGCTGGTGATCGCTCTCATGTTGATCATGCTTATCCTGGCGATATTATCGGCTTGCATAACCATGGCACAATCCAGATTGGCGATACTTTTACCCAAGGGGAAGATCTGAAATTTACGGGTATCCCTAACTTTGCGCCAGAATTATTCCGTCGTATTCGTCTGCGCGATCCGCTGAAACAGAAGCAATTATTGAAAGGGTTGGTTCAGTTATCTGAAGAAGGTGCTGTGCAGGTATTTCGTCCCCTGATGAATAACGACTTAATTGTGGGGGCTGTGGGTGTTCTACAGTTTGATGTTGTTGTTGCTCGTCTAAAAAGTGAATACAACGTTGAAGCTTTATATGAACCAGTCAACGTTTCAACTGCGCGTTGGGTTGAATGTCATGACGCGAAGAAATTGGAAGAGTTTAAACGTAAGAATGAGCAGAACCTGGCGCTCGATGGTGGTGACAATTTGACCTATATTGCACCAACCATGGTCAATTTGAATCTTACTGGTGAACGTTACCCTGATGTTAATTTCCGGAAGACACGGGAACATTAATATTTATAAGGCTAACAATAGGTTAGCCTTTTTCTTTACAAAAATATATGTAACACAAGAATAATTTATAATTTAGTCGGCAATATTCGTCTTATTTTATAGCATTTTGCTTTATTTTCCTGTTATTATTTCTTGGTCTTTACTGTATCGATGTTTTTATTTTCCAATTTAGCTTAGCTGTTAGAAGTAATAAGCCGTTTTTGATTCTAATACAGATTGTCATTTTGTTTAGATTACGTTTAGATTACGTTTAGATTACGTTTAGATTACTTTGTACAAAGACAGTTTGAATGGCTTTATAGATTCAGAAATCTGACTGACAGAAGGAAGGTATAAAATGAAGAATGCTAAATTGACTTACTCGTTGATAGCTATTGTTTTAGGTACAGCCTTGGTCAGTGGTAATGTGCTGGCGGAAGAGTCTTTTAAAAATAAATCGATACAAGTGTTTGACAGTGCAGGTCAAAAAATTGATGATTCAATGAAAAGTGTTGATGGTTACATGGGAGATAGTGCGACCACTGCAAAAATTAAAAGTAAGCTGTTGGCAGAAAGGGGTATCAGCAGCAATGACATCTCTGTAAAAACAGAAAAAGGAGTGGTTTATATTTCTGGTTTTGTGAAAAGTGAGGAACAATCCAGGAAAATTTTAGCTGTTATCTCTAAGGTGAAAGGGGTCAAATCTATTCAAAATGGTTTAACCATAAAAAAATAATATATTTCTTTGTCTTGGGTGGTTGTTTCCTATCCAACAAATTTTAGTTGTACTAACAAGATATGCGCCCTCACCAGGGGTCTCTTTATCAAAATATTGACTACTTAGCACCATAATATAATGACGGATAATAACTCCCCAAGTTATGCTCTCTATCCGTCATTTATTTTCTTGGGGGCTGTGTGGGGAAACGTATACCGATAACTTTGGGAAATATTGATCTATTATCCTATAAATATAAGTCGCCTGTTAAATTTGGAAAAATTGCGCTTGTTTGTGAAGGGGGTGGGCAACGCGGTATTTTTACAGCCGGTGTGTTGGATGAATTTATGCGTGTTGAATTTAACCCGTTTGACCTGTTACTGGGTACTTCGGCAGGAGCTCAGAACCTTTCAGCTTATATCTGTGGACAACGTGGATATGCCCGGCGGGCTATCAGCCGCTATACAACAAATCCCGCTTTCTTTAATCCTCTGCGTTTTGTTCGTGGTGGTCACTTAGTTGATTTAGACTGGTTTGTAGACACGGCATCTAAAGAACTTCCGTTGGATATTCCGGCAGCTTTACGCAAATTTGATGCTGGGTGTGAATTTTATATGTGCGCGTGTCGTGCAGATAATTTTGAACCGACCTATTTTCATCCTGATGAGAAAAATTGGTTGCAAGTGATTAAGGCATCCAGTGCGATTCCTGGGTTTTATCGCAATGGTGTCACTATCAATGGCGTTGTTTATTATGATGGTGGTATCAGCGATGCTATTCCGGTGGAAGAAGCTTATCGCCGTGGAGCCGATACCATAGTGGTGATCCGCACAGTTCCTTCCCAGCTCTATTACACGCCTGATTGGGTGAAACGGATGGAACATTGGTTGGGGGATAGTAGCCTGCAAAAGATGGTGCGGATGTTACAACAACATGCGAAAAGCTACTACCGCACTCAAAAATTTATTGAGAATCCACCTGATGATGTGCAGATTTTTGAAATCTATCCGCCTGCTCCATTAACTGCTAGCGCATTAGGTAGCCGTTTGCCAGCATTGAATAAGGATTATCATCTTGGTCGTCGTTGTGGTCGCTATTTCCTGGCAACAGTCGGTCACGCGTTTGTTGATAATAAGTTCGGTATTGCTGAACGTAAAAATTATCATTTGAACCGTTACTTTTTACGCCAGAGTGTAAAAAGTGACGATTCGGTTAAGCCATCAGCTACGTTAGTCGAGTCACCAGAACAGCAGATTAATAACGGATAATTTCATGTTCATTGATACCCATTGCCATTTTGATTTTCCACCATTTCGTGATGACGAACGACAGAGCTTGCAACGGGCAGCGCAGGTTGGCATGGATAAAATTATTGTACCTGCTGTCAGTAGGCAAAATTTGCAACGGGTATTTGAATTAGCGCGCAATTATTCAGAAATCTATGCCGGGCTGGGTTTACATCCTCTCTATATCAATGAACATCAGGAATCACATCTTGCAGATCTGGAACAATTATTGAAGCAAAAAAATGAAAAATTGGTGGCTGTCGGAGAGATTGGCCTCGATCTTTATATGGCTGAACCTCAGTTTGTAAAGCAGGAGAGATTACTGTGTGCCCAATTATGGTTAGCAAAACAGTATGAATTGCCGGTTATGCTTCATTCTAGAAAAAGTCATGATCAACTGGCGGCGATCTTGAGAAAAATCAATCTTCCTCGTACCGGAGTAGTTCACGGATTTGCCGGGAGTTTATCTCAGGCAGAGGCTTTTGTACGTTTGGGATACTACATAGGAGTAGGTGGGACCATTACATATGAAAGAGCACAGAAAACGCGCCGTGTAGCCGCTGAATTACTTCTAACGTCTCTGGTTTTGGAAACAGATGCACCAGATATGCCGCTTTCTGGGTTTCAAGGTGAACCTAATCGACCGGAAAGGATTACCGGCGTTTTTGCTTCGTTATGTGAGCTTCGTCGTGAATCCCCTGATGAAATTGCTCGCCAGCTCTATAATAATGGTATGGAATTATTTGGGTTAAATTGTTGAGTGAAACATCATAAAACTTTAACTACGCTTACCTGATAATCATCTCTTAATTGTTTGTTATTTCGCCTTCTTATCGGTTAGATTATCCCATTGCAGATTATTTTCGTAATTTTGTGTGATGTTTGTCACATTTTTTGTTTTTTTATTGCTTTTTTCAGTAGGTATTTGTGATGTAGGTTGCTGGTTCATTCCGATGACTGAGTATAATCAGCGCCGACTTAGCGTCAGTGAACGATTTACATTCAACTGACATATTTAATTTATTATTAAGTGAACAGGGATTCTTCCAATGCAACTCTTTATGAGCCTGGTCGGGATGGTGGTGCTGATCTTGATCGCAGTACTTTTTTCCAGTAACTATCGAGCTATTAAACTCCGTACTGTCCTTGGTGCCTTTTTGATTCAGGTCGCTATCGGCGCTTTTGTACTTTACGTTCCCGCCGGTAAGGTAATATTAATGGGTATGTCTGAGGGAGTTTCCAGTGTTATCCAGTATGGTCAGAAAGGAATGGACTTTATTTTTGGTGGATTAGTTTCTCCCAGAATGTATGAACTGTTTGGCGGTAGCGGTTTTGTTTTTGCCTTGCGCGTACTGCCTATTATTGTTTTCTTCTCTTCATTGATTGCTGTTCTGTACTACATCGGGATCATGCAGCTCGTTATTAAAATATTGGGCGGTGGTCTGCAAAAAGTTCTCGGAACTTCGCGTACCGAATCTTTATCTGCGACAGCGAATATTTTCGTGGGCCAAACTGAGGCTCCACTGGTGGTCCGCCCTTATATTGCGACCATGACCCAGTCTGAGCTATTTGCGGTTATGTGTGGTGGCCTGGCATCCGTTGCAGGTTCGGTACTGGCTGGCTATGCATCAATGAACGTACCTTTGGATTATTTGATTGCTGCGTCCTTTATGGCGGCACCAGGTGGTCTGTTGTTCGCTAAACTGATAGTGCCTGAAACCGAAAAAACCCGTGATACTGTTGATGCGATGTCACTGGTTGCTGAAGAGGACCGCCCTGCTAACATTATTGATGCAGCCGCTTCTGGTGCCGCTGCTGGCATGCAATTAGCCCTGAACGTAGGTGCGATGTTATTGGCGTTTGTTGCCTTGATTGCATTGGTGAATGGTATTCTTGGTGGTATTGGTGCCTGGTGGGATTATCCACAACTTTCTCTTGAATTGGTGCTGGGTTGGATTTGTGCGCCAATTGCTTACCTGATTGGTGTTCCGTGGAATGAAGCCACAGTTGCGGGTTCTTTCATCGGTCAAAAACTGGTTGTGAACGAATTCGTTGCCTTTATGAACTTTGGTGCTTATTTGAAACCGGATGATGTGGTTGCTGCTGCCGGTTTGCAGGTTCTGTCAGGGCACACCAAAGCAATCATCTCTTTTGCGTTGTGTGGTTTTGCTAACCTTTCTTCCGTAGCTATTCTGTTGGGTGGTTTGGGCGGTATGGCGCCAAACCGTCGCGGAGATGTTGCTCGTCTGGGTATGAAAGCTGTTATAGCGGGTACATTATCTAACCTGATGAGTGCAACCATTGCCGGATTCTTCCTGGCTCTGTAACTTTCATTGCAACATGCAGGTGGGATAATCCCGCCTGCAATCAATTTTCCTTCCGGTTTATCTGCATTAAATATTGCAGAGTGCAATATAGTTATCTATGCATCCTGGGGATGCGCTCACTTGCCGCCGCGCTGCAATTTGAAATCTATTGGGTATAGGCATATTAACTCCTGCTATTTATCTTATTTTTTGCAATATGAATCTTTAAACCAGAGGTTTAAAGATTGCGAATAAAACTCTCATTAACTTATAAGCGTAAGGTTATGCTGACGGGCAATTAATCTTGCCCCGCATGCTGTTTGCATTCCTTCAAGTGCAATGGATTTTCCCTGATATTGCAGGGAGTCAGTACCTTCAATAATAGGAAAAACTCCTTTGCATTGGGGGCATTCGACCTGATCCCCTTTACCTGCAATGGAAATACCGTTGTAAGTATATTGGTCAATGGCGGTAATGACTTTACCACTATGATCTGTTGTATCACCCAGCAGGATAACAGCCTTTGACATTAAAGTTCTCCATTGTTTTACCATTAGAAAATAATATCGTTGCCTTTAAATCTCAGTAATTAATGGCAGCAATCCCAGATTGAGCAACTGAATTTCAACATCATTGGATTTATCAATATCATCTTGATTTTCACCATCAAAAATCCCTTTTTTGATGATGATTAATGTGCCAATTTGCTGATCGTTTTGATAAACGGGAAGTATTTCTTCTGCCATAGGAAGACAGGATTGATCAATTATTTTAGGCTGATAAAGCATCCAGCCGACACTGAGACGGTCAGGGAAAACCTGTTTATTCTGTAATGTATATTCGTTGGTTTCAACTTGAATATAGGGGAAATTACGACTGTTCACTAGATATTTGACAAGTTCAACTAACCGGGAAATATTAAGCTGGTTGCTGTCAATTTTTAGGTTCAGTTCTAACTTGACCCAGTTAGGACCTCTAGTAGATAATTTATTATAACTAATACTACTAGCTATCTCATCTTGTTCTCCATCCCACATATCTTCGATGAGTGACGGAAAATCTTTTTTATAAGATTTTTCAAAATAACTCACTATTTTTTCCGTTGGACCTTGTTCATCAAACACAACATGTTTTAATGCCTCTTTTCGGGAGTAACCAGTTAAGTACCATGTTTTTTTCTTTTCAAAAAATATATCTATTTGTCGTGTAATAAAATACAAATCCATTAACGCTGAATTTACAGTAATAGTTTCCTGTTGTTCATAACGCACATTGATTTCTATACGAATTATAGCCATATTTACCTCGAATTAAACTGTTATCATTAAATCGGAACAGGGGGTGTAATGAACATTAATATTTTTATGTTCAATAAATAGCGCCTTGAAATATTTACAACTTATGGGTTGTAAAAAATGCCATCCTACATGAGGCATATTATCTAATGCATTACAGACTGCTTGGTGTCTCTCAGCCTGTTTTTTCCCTGATTTTGCCCCCTTCCACCAACTTTTAGGTTTTCCCTTACTATCAAAAAACTGGTCATACCGCGCCTTAGCCTCTAGAAATAAACAACGCTTAGGCTGCCAGCCATCAAACGTCACTTTCAGACACTGAAACTCCTGAATTATTTGTGCCACCGGGTCATACCGGGTTTTGGCAATAAATCGCTGATAGTTAATAGTAATGGCGCTCCAGCGATTGACCTTGCGATATTTTTCACTTGTCACCGGAATAGCCAGACATTCTTCGCACGCTTTCTGCTTTTCCGTACTTTCACATTCTTCCGTTTTGGCCGCTGTTTGGGTTTGAACCGCAGAGGTATCAACCGGACCATCATCCAAATCATCATCTTCCCAAAAATCGGCGTGGGCCTCTGCGCTCCAGACGATATTGCGATCTTGATCTGTGATTTCAGGGGTTATTACAAAATCCGTTTTCTGATGTCGAATAATGTTGTCATCTTCTTCTACTGAACTCTTTTTTCCTGCTTCCATTACACCAACCACAATTAATACTCCGGTGCAGGCAGTAATAACGTATTCAGCAGCACCTACAGCAACCGGGGCCAGTAAGGGTATTGGCATATCAATGTCTCCTGTTCATCCTATTTTTTGCAATACGAAGGAAATCTTTAAACTGTTGTTCTGGATTCTGACCGGAAGATTCAAATACATCCTTGATTGGTGAAGCATTCTGAAAGTCGGGATTAAAGGCCACCAGATATAAATAAGATTGGATAGTATTTTTTTCCTGAAAGTTTAATGCTAATAAATAATCGTAAGAACCTTTTAATCGTTTACTGAGATGAGAATTACAAGGGATTAAATTTGCGTATTCAGCCAAGATCTCTTTTTCCACTTTTTCAACAAATTCTTGTTTTTCTAACTCAATAATTTTATCGAATTGTCCCTGAGTCAGTTTAATCATAACATTGCTCCCGACACCGAATAATAGATCGAATTATGCTGATAAAGCCATTTGGTCATTCCGCGAGTAAATTCTACCAACTGCTCATCATTGAAAATTTCCTGAATTCGATGTAAAACACGAGGATCATAAAAACGGAAAAGCGCCGTCTGTTTTGTCGGCAACTGGATATTTAAATAAGGCAATAGATGTCGGGTCAATTGATCTAATGATAAAGGTGTCAATATCCACGATACAGAAGGATAGGTATCTTCTAACTCTGACAATTTATTATACCAATGATGTCCATATTCCATATCAAATAACCAAGGGCCAGCAAACGCAATTTTTGAATCAGGGTAGTACCTGAATAAAGGATTATTTACCCCGGCAATATATTTAATTTTTGCCTGAAAGTAGTACTCATATTGCAAGCCATTTACCAGAGCATAAAGCCGAGTTTCAGGGTGCTCTTTCTGATAGTTCATTAATTTTTCATTTAATTCTAATATCATGATTGTCCTCTGATAACCATTGTTGCTCCTTCCAGTTCTGCTTTCAGCAAACAACTGATGCACAGCCCCTTATTGGGTATTTTCGGTATTTGTGCCGGAATATCTACATTCGCCTGCTTCATCTCTTTTTGTAACATATCGGGCAATTTCCCACCCCAACCAGAACCTATACCCGGCGTTCCACTACCGAAATTAATTCCTGAGCTACTGGTGATGCCACCAGCATCAATTTTGATAAAATGTCCCGCCGCTTGGAGAGTTAATTCACTACCAGCATCAATAACTAAGGTAGTTCCTGAACTCAGGTGAATTTCATTTTCTCCCAGCATGAAGAGTGCATCATCGGCCTTGACATGCAATTTTTTTCTGGACGAAACGGATATGTCATTATTAGCCAGAACGCGATATTCATTATCAACACGTAAATGAGCATCGTGCTTAATATGGTGGATTCGGTCATGTTCAATATTGATTGTTTCGTCATTTAAGATTTGAGTCTTCATGTTTTTCTGAGCATGAATAAATATT
>NZ_JONO01000049.1 GCF_000711895.1 Photorhabdus australis DSM 17609 | reverse complement strand
CCAGCCTCCCCATCGTGATTCACGCTGGTATGTCAGCTCGCTACCGTTGGAGGCGGAAATCGTGGCTAAGGCAATAAGAAGGCACTGGTCGGTAGAAAACGAGCTGCATTGGGTATTAGATGTCACTTTTCGAGAAGATGCTATCTCACTCAAAGATCCTGATGGGGCTGCACAAATGGCGCTTTTTAACCGAATTGCATTAAATGTGATTAAACAGAATACCAGTATAAAAGACAGTCAGGCGGCTAAACGTCGAAGAGCCATTTGGTCAGGGGAATTCCGTAGTCAACTTATCTTTGATTAAATTAAATACAAAGTGGAATCCCACCCTGCCCCAGTCACAGAGTTAGCTATGCTCCTGGGGATTCGCTCCCTTGCCGTCGTGATACATATTGAAATCTATTGGGTATATACATCTAACGAGTAATATTACTTAATGAAAAAATGGAATTTGCCCCGTTCCACCCACAGCTGAAGCCATTTTTCACCGTTGTCAATGAAACTGAATAATGTACAAAAAACACTCCGTTAATGGAATAGAATTGTGACAAGAACACATTTCTAACAGTCACTCAATTTTTACCTTTTATTACACTTTTTAAATTTATCTATTAATATTAATTAATGAAAATATAAAATTCACAAAATAACCATAAATTAGTTTTTTTGTGGTGAAAAATTTCTATTAGAAAGTAAAAATCATCTATGTGGGAAAAATAAATCCGATACGACCTTACCAGGAGAAAATACGATGAATCAGCATAACGATTTCTCAGCGGACACGGATGTCGGAAACCACCTCATAGAAGGGAATAATGAATACAATATCTATAACAATAAAGATAACACTGTCGTCGCTAATGAAGCCGCCGCTGCCATGTTGCTGCAAAATAGCAACGTAATCGCCTGGGGATTGCCAAACCTTGGCGGCCAGGTTCCCCCGGAAATTGCCCAACTACAGGATATCGTCAACTTGTGTGCAACAGGAGGCGCATTCGCCGCCTTACGGCTGGACGGCAGCGTTGTCGCCTGGGGGAATCCAAACGTTGGCGGCAATGTTCCGCCCAATATTGCCGAATTACGGGATATTGTCAGCTTAAGCTCAACAACCTACGCATTTGCAGCTCTTCGGGCAGACCGTAGTGTCGTCGTCTGGGGAGATCCTCTTTATGGAGGGCAACTCCCGCCAGAAATTGCTGGATTGCAGGACATTGTCAGTCTGGCTCCAACAGTTAATGCTTTTCTGGCTCTACGTGCTGATCGCAGCGTTATATCTTGGGGAAAACCCTGGGAACCACCCCCTCCTGCAATTGCTCAACTACGTGACATCGTCGACTTATCTATTACAGTCGGAGGATTTACAGCCTTTTCTGCCTTACGGGCAAACCGTAGTGTCGTCTCCTGGGGATACAATCTGAATGGCGGCAAACTTCCACCCGAAATTGCCCAATTACAAGACATCGTCAGCTTGAGTTCAACAGGATTCTCATTCGCCGCCCTGCGGGCAAACCGCAGTGTTGTCGCCTGGGGAGAAGCAAGTGGTAGCGGTACAGTTCCGCCAGAAATCGCTAAATTACAGGATATTGTCAGTATAAGTGCAACAGGAGATACTTATGCGGCCCTGAGGTCAGATCGTAGCGTTGTCGCCTGGGGATTTCCTCTTAATGGCGGCCAGGTTCCGCCAGAAATTGCCAAATTAAAGGATATCGTCAGCTTGCATCCAACGGCAAGCGCGTTCGCAGCCTTAAGAACAAATCGCAGTGTCGTCGCTTGGGGTAATGCGTATAGTGCCGGCCAAGTCCCACCTGAAATTGCCCAATTACAGGACATCATCAGCCTAAGTGCAACAAGCAGTTCATACGCCGCACTGCGTGCAAACCACAGCGTCGTCGCCTGGGGCTGGAAGGAGGGTTATACAGGCAGCCCAGTCCCACCTGAAATTGCCCAATTGCGGGATATCGTCAGCCTGACTGGAACCGGAAATACATTCGCCGCCTGGCGGGCAGATGGCCGGAGAGTAGCCTGGGGAGGCTGGGAGAATAAACCACGAGGTGAATACAATTAGTTAGTTGAAATTAAAACAGGCTGAACCAAATATCTCGGTTCAGCCTATCGCTTATTAAGACGGCATATTAATGCGCCTGATCCCAGTTGTCACCGATACCCACATCTACTTTCAAAGGAACATCAAGCACTAAGCTCTTCTCCATCAATTCACGAATTTTCTGTTCTGCATTTTCAAGTTCTGATTCATGAACCTCAAATACCAACTCATCATGAACCTGCATAATCATACGAACTTTCGGCGCTTCTCTGATAATCCAATCATCCACCTCAATCATTGCTTTTTTGATGATATCTGCCGCAGTTCCCTGCATTGGCGCGTTAATAGCTTCACGCTCTGCTGCCTTACGACGCACACCATTGCGAGATTTGATATCGGGCAAATAAAGACGACGACCATCTAGCGTTTCAACATAACCCAGCTCTTCCGCTTGTTCACGGGTACGCTCCATATACGTCAATACGCCCGGATAACGCTCAAAATAAAGATCCATATAGCGCTGAGCTTCCCCACGTGGAATACCTAACTGACGGGCAAGACCAAACGCACTCATACCGTAGATCAAACCAAAGTTAATTGCTTTAGCACTACGGCGCTGCTCACTGGTTACCTGTTCCAGCGGTACATCAAAGACTTCTGCCGCCGTTGCCCGATGAATATCTTGTCCTTCAGCAAAAGCCTTCAATAACCCTTGATCCTGAGACAAATGAGCCATAATCCGCAACTCAATCTGAGAATAGTCAGCGGCCATAATCCGATAACCTTCAGAAGCCACAAACGCCTGACGAATACGGCGGCCCTCTTCATTACGGACAGGAATATTTTGCAAATTAGGATCACGTGAAGAGAGACGCCCGGTTGCTGTTACTGCCTGGTGATAGGAAGTATGAACCCGTTTGGTCAACGGATGGACCATCTGTGGCAATTTATCGGTGTAAGTGGATTTTAGTTTTGCCAACCCACGATGCTCTAAAATTACTCTCGGTAACTCGTGGGCATCCACCAACTCTTCCAGTACTTCTTCATTAGTAGATGGTGCACCACCTGGCGTCTTCCTCACGACTGGCAGATTCAATTTTTCAAATAATATCGTCTGTAACTGTTTTGGCGAAGCCAAATTGAAAACCTCACCGGCCAATTCATGTGCTTCTTTTTCCAACTCATCCAAACGTACTGTGATCTCTTTTGAATGCTCAACCAAAATATCTGAGTCAATCAGTACTCCTGCACGTTCCATACGGAAAAGTACCATTACCAGTGGCATTTCTGTTTCCAGGAACACTTTTTCCAATGCCGGGACTTTCTCCAATTGTGGCCACATAACCTGATGCAGCTGCAAAGTGACATCTGCATCTTCTGCGGCATACATTGCGGCCTGTTCCACCGGGATCTGATTAAAAGTAAGCTGATTTTTACCTTTACCGGCAATTTCTTCAAACGTCGTGGTCTTATGATTCAGATGACGTTCAGCCAGACTATCCATATCATGCCGCCCCGTACCTGCAACGCTGTCGAGCACATAAGATTCCAGCATAGTATCGTAAGCAATACCTTGCAGTTCAATGCCATAGCGAGCCAAAACACCGCAATCAAACTTAATATTTTGACCGATTTTCAGCCGGTTGCTATCTTCAAGCAAAGGCTTTAATGCTGCCAGTACAGCACCTCTGTCAAGCTGCTCTGGTGCCCCCAGATAGTCATGCCCCAGAGGCAAATAAGCCGAGTCTCCGGCTGTTATCGCAAACGATATACCCACCAGATTAGCTGTCAAAGTATCAAGGCTGTCAGTTTCGGTATCAAAAGCAAAAACTGGCGCTCCTTTAAGCTTCTCAATCCACTCGTCAAAGCTTTTCTGATCAAGAATAGTCTGATAATTATCAGAAGGTAGCGTTGATGAAACAGATTCACTTTTAACCGAGGATGAGTCATCATTGCCGGTCGATGCTAGCTTTTTATCCTTAGCCACCAACCAATCGCCATTTGCCACGTCACTCAACCAACGTTTAAATTCATAACGTGAGAACAACTCGTGTAGTTTCTCCGTATCCGGTTCTGCAACTGATAGCGCAACACAGGTTTTATCCAACTCCACGTCAGTTTTGATAGTTGCCAATTTATAAGAAAGATAAGCCACATCTTTATGTGGTTCTATCTTATTCGCCAGCATTTTTGCTCCTCGGAAACTCAGCCCCGCAATTTTATCCAAATTGGCAAAGATATCATCCATACCACCAATCCCTTGCAATAACCCCAGTGCTGTTTTCTCTCCTACACCAGGTACGCCAGGAATATTGTCTGAAGAATCCCCCATCAGCGCGAGAAAATCGATAATCAACTCTGGCGGTACACCATATTTTTCAACGACTTCTTCTGGTCCCAAAATGGTGTTATTCATTGTATTGATCAGTGTGATATTCGGCGTTACCAATTGCGCCATATCCTTATCACCCGTGCTGATAAGTACTGCACGACCCTCTTTTTCCGCCTGTAACGCCAAAGTCCCAATCACGTCATCAGCTTCCACCCCCGGAACCACCAGCAATGGTAGCCCCATAGCTTCGACCATCTGATGTAATGGTTCTATCTGCGCACGCAGATCATCCGGCATAGGAGGACGATGGGACTTATACTCAGCAAACAATTCATCACGAAAAGTTTTACCTTTGGCGTCGAATACCACCGCTACATGACTCGGCTTATATTCCATGACCATACTACGCAGCATATTTAATACGCCATACATAGCTCCGGTAGGTTCGCCTGCACTATTGGTTAGTGGAGGGAAAGCATGATACGCGCGATAAAGGTATGAGGAACCATCAACCAAAATCAGGGGATTGTCTGCTATCTGAGCCATAAGTCTTCTTCATTTACTGTTACGGGTATAAAGGAATAGGATGCCACAGTGAGAAGCAGGAAACGAATTTTGTGTGAATTTTCTTTACGGAGAGCAAATTCAGATATTCACATTTTGCTATAAATTCTGTGGATAACTTTGTGTATAGATATTATAGGTTTTATTTTAATCTTGATCGTTGATAAAAAATACTTATCAACTGCGTGTAAAAATCAATGACTTATAACCTGAGTCATTAAATTGTCATATTACCTTATAGATCACAGAGTTGTGGATATAACCAGAGTTTGTCTTATAAAAAAGTCTTTCTAACCTGCATTGTGCCAAAGTCTCTCACTTTGGCACATATCCATATTATTCTATTTCAGTCGTTAACATTATTTTTGATTTAACAAAAAGTTAACAACATCCGAATATGATTTCGCGTAATTATCATCAGAAGTTGCATCAATACCGTTATTTCTCACCATATATTTGCCGTTAACAAACATTGCTGGTACACCACGCAGTTGCAAATCTTGAGCGGCTTTTTGCTGCTTAACAACTAAAGATTTCACAACAAAACTGCTCATAGCAGCATCATAATCTTCAGCAGTTACCCCTGCTTTGATAAAAGCATTACGAATGTCGTTCGAGGTTTTAATCGTCTGAGTTTTTTGAATCCCCTCAAACAGTACCGGGGTCACTTTGTCTTCAACGCCTATTGCCATTGCAACAGCCCAAGCTGTCGTCAATTCTTTACCCAATGGCCCTAAAAAATCCACGTGATAACGGACAAGTTTTGTCCCTGCCGGCAAATTCTGTTTCACAGTCTGAGGAACTTTAAAAATCTCTTCAAATTGATAACAATGAGGGCAATAGAAAGAAAAGAACTCCAACACCTGTGGTTGATCTGGCACCGGCGATTTTAGTTCAACAAACTCAGTCCCTTCAGTGAAATTAGCAGCAGAGGCACTAAATGCCATCACCATTCCTACTAAAACTAACCAAAACTTTTTCATAACTATCTCCATGATAAACATTAATACATTGGGCTAAGCTGCAAAGGTGGCTCCTGTAACAGCTTAATCTGTTCAGAAAAAAGTGACGTCTGTTTTAACCAAAAATCTGTGTCCGTCATCCAAGGAAATGCCTTTGGAAAAGCCGGGTCCTGCCAGCGACGAACAACCCATGCCAAATAATGGACCATTCGCATAGCGCGCAGTGGTTCTATTAACGACAACTCTTCCAGGTCAAAATTCGTAAATTCATTATAAGCTTCCAACAGAATATCTAACTGTAATTGCTGTTCCTGACGGGAACCATGAAGTAACATCCATAAATCCTGAATTGCCGGGCCGTTACGCGCATCATCAAGATCAACAAACCAGGCTTCGTCACGCCACAGGATATTACCCGGATGGCAGTCACCATGAAGCCTCAATATTTGCCACTCCTCGCGCCAATTTGATTCCACGACACTTATCAGATCATCCAATATAGCTAAAAATTGTACTTTGTGGGCCGAAGGAAGCCATTCACATTCAGCCAAAAACTGTCGTGGTTGATACAGATACTCACTTAACCCGATAGTTGGACGAGTTGTGAATTTTTGCTGATAGCCAATCTGATGGATTCTACCCAGCAAACGTCCTGCATCTTCCAACTGAAAGAGATTATCAGATTCATATTGGCGGCCACCGATGCTTGGGAAAACAGCAAAAAAGAAATCCTTAAAAGTCAGTACAGTTTGCTGATCAAATACCAGAGGTGCCGCAACTGGTAAATCAGCTTGTTGCAAAGCCAAGGAGAAATCATGCTCTTCCTGAATCTGCTGCCGATCCCAGCGCAATGGCCGATAAAATTTCACAACATAACGTTTACGATTTTCATCTATAAACTGGTACACACGGTTCTCATAACTGTTTAATTCTGTCAGCCCGGAATCTATGTATAACCCAGTCTGCATCAATGCATCCATAATCAAATCCGGTGTTAATTCCCGGAAATTAAAAGCCGCCTGATTTGTTAACACACTCTACTCTCTTGATTAATCTGTAATAGCACCATGAGCATGCAATAGCCCGTTTTAAAATCTACTTCATTATTTTTTTAGCCCCGGAATTTCTGCCATTGCCTCTAAGCCACGCACTTTCAGGTGACAAATCAAAAAACATCATCGGTCAAAACTCATAAACTTCACTAAGCTGATGAGATTACATATCAAATTTCCTATCAACAAAAACCTATACAAATTAGCAGGGATAACTCCCCAGAGAAAGAATTGCTCTGTCAATAAGCGTAAAGGTCACTCTCTTATCAGTAAGTTATACAATAATGCTTGCCTTAAAAACGCTAAGTTAAGCTCAGATCACCAACCCGAAAAAAGTTATATTGATGGAAACAAATGCGTTATCGATAGAAACACTATGCAACCAAAAATAAGCGGTGTAATCCTCACAGGTGGTCGGGCGACCCGTATGGGCGGGAATGATAAAGGGCTAACCCTTTTAAATGGGCTACCTCTATATCAACATATTGCAAATAAGCTGCACCCACAGGTAGACGAATTAATTCTCAGTGCTAACCGGAATCTGGAAATATACCGCCAAAGCCGTTATCAGGTTATCACTGATTCAACACCAGATTTCTCTGGGCCATTAGCGGGAATGTTAGCAACACTGAAATCGGCCAGTCACGATTGGGTGGTATTTGTTCCCTGTGATGTACCGGATTTCCCGGCTGATTTAGTCACCCGCTTATGGCAAGGCAAGCAACAGGCATTAGCAGCCTATGCAGATGATGGTCATCGCACTCACCCCACTTTGGCTTTATTACACCGCAGTTTAATATCCCAACTGAGTAGTTATCTGGCTGATGGTGATCGTAAGCTAATGCTATTTATGCATAAAATTGGCGCAATAGCCGTTCAATTTGCTGATAATCCAACCGCTTTTACTAATCTGAACACTCCGGAAGAATGCCAAAACTGGGAGCATATACAAAAAATCAAAAAAATGAGTACAAAACCACCTCTTCCACTACTTGGTATCACAGCATACAGTGGCACAGGAAAAACGACGCTTCTCAAGAAAGTGATCCCGTTATTGCGCCAACGGCAAATCCGAGTCGGTCTGATAAAGCACACACACCATGATATGGATGTAGATAAACCGGGCAAAGACAGCTATGAACTGCGCAAAGCCGGTGCAAAACAAACCTTGGTCGCCAGCCAGCAACGTTGGGCATTAATGACAGAGACATCAGATTCATCAGCCTTGGATCTGAACTATCTTGCCAACCGTTTTGACTCAGATTTTCTGGATTTAATCTTAGTGGAAGGTTTCAAAGATGAACCAATCAATAAGATCGCACTATACCGTCGTATTATTAACCGACCATTAAGCGATCTTCTTGATCAACATGTGATTGCTATTGCCAGTGATGAAAAATTGGAGACAGCCTTACCACAGCTAAATATTAATCAACCTGAACAAGTCGCTGATTTTATTGTGAATTGGCTGAATATCGAATATTAAATAGTTTCCACCTACGGTACAGAACATAAGAGCACACTGAAACATAGGGAGAAGACCAAGAATAACCATTGCAGAACAATTATCAGCTTATTTCACCTTCTCTGGATAACCTGACCACCATACCTGCCACCAGACGTCCTTGATGAAACGTTGCCTGACGGGCAGGTATACGCGCCACCGCTTCAGCAGAACAACTGGCGGCTACCAGAACAAATTCAGCCTCATCACCCACCTGTGGCCAAACACGCTGGCCCTGATCATTAAGCGGTAACACACCACCAGTAGCAATCGCCATAGCACGAGAAAGATGATATTCATCTGAACCACGGTACAACTGCGCGTACAAATTAGCCTTTTCTAACATGTCACCAGTGCCGAATGGAGACCAGTGATCGATCACACTGTCAGTACCTGTCATGATAAACACCCCTTTGGTTCTGAGTTGCGGCAATGGCATCATCAAGCTGCCGATCGGCACTGTAGAAGCGATAGTAATTTGCTGCTCTGCCAAGCGAGAAGCCGTTTCCATCAACGCACCTGCATCCAACGTGGTCAAAGCAAAGGCATGACTAATTGTCACCTTGCCACGCAAATTAGGCGTTTTTTCCACTATATCAATCATGTAGTTAATAGCAGCAACACCTGCTGGGTTGCTCTCATGCAAATGAATGTCCACACCAGCATTATTGTCCAACGCGATCTGGAACATAGTATCTAGTGATTTTTCCATTGCTGCATCCACGTTAGTCGGGTCCAACCCACCAACATACTGCACTCCCATTTGCATCGCCTCACGCATTAACCCTTCCACTTTAGAGTGCAATAAACCGTGCTGCGGGAAAGCAACAATCTCACAAGAGAAATCATCACGATGATTCTCCAACGCATACTGCAAATGTTCCAGACTCTTTAGACCACTAACTGGATCGATATTACAATGGCTGCGAGCCACTGTACTACCCTGAGATTGTAGCAGAGCAATGAGTCCCTCTGCCCGCTGCTGCGAAGTAGCTAGCAACCTGGGAATCAAAGTTTGCTCCAGGGCGATCATATCCATGATGGTTTTCCCCTGGCGCGGTCGCGGTGCTTGCCATCGACCACCGTAAAAAGTCTTGTCCAAATGGATATGCATATCGCGAAAGGCGGGCAACAGTAATTGCCCTTGCGCCTGATAGCAGGGCAGGTTCATGTTAAACAACATACCAGCAGCATGAATAGCCGCTATCCGGCCATCTTTGATTTCTAATGTATATAATGCGGTGCGAGTGCCAATTACTGTATCGCCGTCATACTCAAATCCCTCCTCCAGCAACACATCTCTCAAATAATAATGGCGATCAGTAAGAAGGGTAGTCTGCACCTGCGATGTACCAGATAAAACAGTTGACGGTCTCGCTTGAGCGATCCCTCCAGTCAGGGAGATAACTGCGCAAGCGGTGGTGAGTTTGCCAGTTTGACCAAGAAAATCTCTGCGACTTTGATATCGAAGTTTTTCCACATTCAATTCCTTACTTAAAAAATTGCCTAAAAAAATGCCAGGCAATTGTGAATCTCGAAAGGATATTTTCCAGAATTTAAAACATATATAGATAAGTTTCCAACGACATCACAACCTACTCTCACAAGATTGCTGTGTAGCAATTATGGAAAGCTTAATGAATCATATGGATTAAGGAAGCATTTATTCTGATTTTCCAGAAAATCAATTAAAGAGGATGGGGTTTGTGGCAGGAGTTAGTAAACCTCCTGACATTCACCATTAGTAGGCTCAATACGCCCTTGAATCTATACGCTTGTGCATTTGTTCGAATCCTTAATGCCTAAACCGCTAAGAATTCACAGCACAAATTAACAGTGTATTCGCTCAAGCTCGCCCTGATTCAGTCCTGTGGTTTTCATCACTGTTTCACGATCGACTCCGCTACTCAGTAATGTATGCGCGATTTTTAGAGTCGCCTCTTGGCATCCTTCTAGGAGTCCTTCTTGAAATCCTTCTCGGAACCCTTTCTGCTCCAGTTTCTGTGCTATTGTCATCAGTACCTCCTCATACTCCGGGGACGGCTATGCCAGTCGCCGGATAAAACCTTCTGGATAGGCGATATCTCCCACCTATAATAGGTAGTTATATACGCTTTTTAGCTGATTATCCGTGTCGATAGTGACAACAACCAAATCTTCAATTTTATTTAAGGGCCGAATGACAGAACAATTATGATCATGAACTTACCCAAATAACGTACCATTTCTATGCATTGCATGCATTTACGCATGCATCTCTACACCAATGGGGACTCTCTAGCACGAAATTAGTGGCGTATTTGCTCAAGCTCATTCTCGCTCAGGCCAGTGGTTTTCATCACTGTTTCACGATCGACTCCGCTGCCCAGCAATGCATGAGCGATTTTTAGAGTCGCCTCTTGACGCCCTTCTTGACGTCCTTCTTGACGTCCTTTTTGCTCCAGTTTTTGCGCTATTGTCATCAGCACCTCCTCATACTTCGGGGACTGTTCTGCCAGTCGCCGGATAAACCCCTCTGGGTCGGCGGTATCTCCCGCCTGTAACAAGTAGTTTAACACGCTTTTCAACTGCTCATCGGTATAGTAGTCATACGCTAGCAGCACAACCAGCTCTTGCAACCGCTCTGCCATATCACGCTGTCGGATATGCTTTTGTACCATCTCTAACAACGCAATCCGTTTGTGCGTCAAGATTTCATCGTCCGGGATCACCGTCACATCCACCAAGGGAAACATTGTGGAATAGACTTCCTTTGCCAATACCGGATCATTGAAGCAATCGAACCAGTTGGTACTCCACGGATACGGACGTTTTTTCCCATGATAGAATAATATCGGGATAACCAATGGTAATTTTTCATGTCCCCGTTCCAGATGCCGCTGCATTGCTGAAATACTATAGCGCATCAGCCGGAATGCCATCATCTTGTCTGGAGAACTCTGGTGTTCGATCACGCAGTACACATAACCGTCACCCTGCGCCGTTTTCAGCGAATATAGGATATCGGAATAATGAGCACGTAGATCATCCTCAATAAACGACTCTGGTTCCAACCGGAGTGTACCAAGATCACAAACTGCCCGTAATCCTACCGGCAAGTGTATCTCCAGAAAGTCCCTGGCAGTATCCACATGACTTAAAAATTTTTTAAAAACAGCATCATGTGGCGTTGGTGTATTTTTTCTCTTCATCGGTAAATAGTAGCATATTTTCTTTTATATTGAAGAAATATTAAGCAAGAAAGCTGCCCCCACTATTTATCCTTAAGAGAGATTGATAATCTAAAGACCGGGTGACCCGGTCTTTAGAAGTATTTTCCAGGGGAAGAAAAGGATTAAAGGTAAGTTTCGGCAACATCACCGCATCGTGACAAACTCTTCCGCCGCAGTTGGATGAATTGCCACAGTGTTATCAAAATCTTTCTTAGTTGCCCCCATCTTCAATGCAACAGCAAAACCTTGCAACATTTCATCCATCCCAAAACCGATACCGTGAATGCCAACAATCTTCTCTTCCGGCCCGACACACACTAGTTTCATCCGGCATGGTTGGCGATGTTGAGTGACTGCGGTATACATCGCAGTGAAAGAAGATTGATATGTTTTCACCTGACCTTCACCAAACTGCTCTTTCGCCTGAGGTTCAGTTAACCCCACAGTTCCAACCGGTGGATGACTGAATACAACTGTTGGAATGTTCGTGTAATCCAAATACTCTTCCGGCTTATTATTAAATAAGCGTTCCGACAGACGGCGACCAGCTGCCACTGCAACAGGCGTTAATTCCACCACTCCAGTATTGTCACCTACAGCATAAATACCTTTCACATTGGTGTTTTGGTATTTATCAACCTTGATATAACCTTTTCCATTCAATTCAACACCAGTTACAGGCAGATTCAAATTATCTGTTGCTGGTTCACGGCCAATAGCCCAGATCAGGGTATCAACTGTCTGCTCTTTACCATTTTGCAGTTGCAAAGTCAGACTACCATCAACATTTTTAATCACCGCTTTTGGTACAGATTCAGTATGTAAAGTAGGCCCTTCAGTATTGATAACTTCCAATAATGTTTCAACAACCATCGGGTCAAAAGAGCGCAACGGTGCATGTTGACGTACAAACAAATGCGTTTCACTACCAAGTGAATGCAATACGCCGGCAATTTCCACCGCGATATAACCGGCACCAACAACCGCAACCCGTTTTGGCATCTCTTCCAGCTCAAAGAAACCGTCAGAATCAATACCATATTCAGCCCCTGGCACATCAGGACGCACCGGACGGCCACCTGTCGCAATCAAAATATGATCTGCGGTGATTTCTTCACCGTTTACTTCGACAGTATGTACATCAACAAAACGGGCAAAACCTTGGATCACATCAACTTTATTATTATCCAAACCACGTTCATAAGACTGGTGGATACGATCAATATAAGCAGTACGACTGGCAATCAGTGCCTTCCAGTTAAAGCGGTTAACTGTAGTATCAAAGCCGTAATCTGGTCCGTACTGGTGGATAGACTCAGCAATTTGTGCTGCATGCCACATCACTTTCTTCGGCACACAGCCCACATTGACACAAGTTCCACCTAATGCCTTAGCTTCAATCAGGGCACATTTTTGCCCGTACATAGCCGCACGGTTAATTGATGCTATACCGCCGCTACCGCCACCAATCGCTATATAGTCGTAATGTTTGCTCATCTGGATTGTTTCCATCTAATCAGTTTAAGAGGGTTAATACCCTAAAGCCTATTATGGCAAAAAATATCAAGTAGTTGTGATGGTTCTATCTCTCATTACCATTGTTAAAAGCTATTCTGGCACAATCCATTTAACCATAGTGTGGCCAATTCCTTCCGGCACCAAAACCTGATGTAACCACGGCAATACTGATTTCATCTGTTGTTCCAGTTTCCAAGGGGGATTAATCACTATCATACCAGAGGCTGTCATCCCCCGTTGATCGCTATCAGGCCGGACAGCCAGCTCAATTTGCAGAATACGGCGAATACCCGTTGCTTCCAGATCTTTAACCAATCGTTTAATCTGCTGGCGTAATACTACCGGGTACCACAACGCATAGACACCTGTTGCAAAACGTTTATAGCCTTCCTGAATTGCCTGTATAACCGTCTGATAATCAGATTTCAGTTCATAAGGTGGATCAATAAGAATAAATCCACGGCGACTCTGTGGGGGCAATTGTGATTTTAATTGCTGATAACCATCTTCACGCACAACCCTGGAGCGGTTATCACGGGAGAATTCATTACGTAATAAAGGAAAGTCACTCGGATGCAGTTCAGTCAGACTAAGCTTATCACTCTGCCGTAACAAATGTCGGGCAATTAAAGGCGATCCCGGATAGTAACGTAAATTGCCGCTCGGATTCAGTGCTGCCACTGCACTCATATAAACTTTCAACTCCTGCGGTAAATCTTCACGCTGCCAGACACGAGCAATCCCTTCCAGATACTCACCAGTACGTTCAGCATATCCACTGCTGAGTTGATAGCGGCCTGCGCCAGCATGAGTATCTAGATAGAGAAAAGGTTTTTCCTTTTCTTTAAGCGATTCAATGATCAAACTTTGTACGGCGTGTTTCAGTACATCGGCATGATTACCGGCATGAAAACTATGACGATAGCTTAGCATTAGGTTTAAGACCCCAGAGTAGAGATAGAGATTGCTTGCCAGATGAGTCACTGACAACTAAAAACCCATCTCAGTAGATGAGACAAATGGTAAGGCATCATTATAGCCTTATTAGCGGTAAAGATGGCAGAATTCTGAATCTCGCAAAAACCAACCCCGTCATATTAGTAACAATTCAGGATAAGTGGAAAGCCCTGCCAGGGCAAAATATGACGTTCACAAAAATGATGTTATCCATCCCTTAATAATCATAAGTAATTCTTACTAATCATAAGTAACCAAAGGTCGTACAATCAAAAAACAAGACATTGAGTAACAACTGAAATATGAAAATTTTGATGAGTGTTGCCCATCACATTGTCTGTGTGGAACAAACACTGAAAAACATTAACACCTACTACGATAAAGAAAAATAGTTAAATAAAGAACAAAAAAGCAGTTGAGAGAATAAAACATAACTAAATATTAGCGAAAACATTAAATAATATAGTTAAATAATACCGTTAAATAAACATGTAAAAAAATAGAAAATAAAAAGAAGAAAATAAAAAAATAAGCTGAAAAAAAATTGAAGAAGGTTATTAACAATCTTCAATTTCAATAAATAAAAATTAAGATTTTCAGCCAATGGAGAAACACTCCATCGGCTGAATAATTATATTACCTATCAGGCAACAATAGGTGCGCGCCAGTCATCTGCACCAGAAGTACCCGCAGTTGTATGTTCCCAAGTAATCTTACGATAAGACAGAGAAACACGAACTAATTGAGTAAATTCAGATTTTGTTGGGTCCTGACAATGTGGCATTTTGCAATCAATGTCGATAATAGTGGCATCTTCCAACTGAGTCGTGAAGAAATGCTCTTGTTTACCTTCAACAGAAGTGCGATACCATTTCAATTCCACTTTTGTCAGCATTTCACCAGAAGCCAATGCATTATAAAGCAATGGAACAGATTTATTTAATGCAACGGTAAAGCGGAATGGTTTATGAGCACGCTGACCCGAAGGCTGACCAGATTGAGGGTCAGTAGGTACAGTAACTACGTGATCAAATTCCTGAACCAGCATTTCATCCTCGTGCCCCTGAACGAAAATATTACCCACTGATTCAGCAGTGAATGAACCAGCCGTAATATTACCCTGGGTTTTTCCATCGATGGAAATATAACATGGAGTTGGCATGAAAATATCCTTTAAGAGATTGTGTCAAAATTAACGTAGTGTTCATATTACTTTCAGTAGTGATTATTTCATCTTGGAAAAAATCACTTATAAATACATTGAACACTGAAATGAATAATAAATACCAATCAGCTCATTTCAAAATAAAATCTAAATTGCAAAATAGTGCACCTGTCACAATCAAATAAAAATATTAAAATTAACACCAATACAACACAAAAATTCAAAAAAACAAAATATTAAGAATAATTAACTAAAAGAAACAATTGCACTCGGCAGGAAATTCACATATCTATATGAAATATAATGACTTTAACAAATAAAACTAAAAATATTTTTTGGTCAATTAGAAAATGATAAGTAGATCAAAAAATTCAACTTTATCACTCAGTTAATAACGGAGATAATATTTACAATGCGAAATTAACTCCAAAATGTAAATGAAGATACACTTAGAAACACTTTGTTACACAATGAAACAAAAAATCATTAAATTTCCATAAATACAAAGAAATAGATACGTCCCTTACCTATATAGTGGGATTTATAAATGATCAAAAAAAAACACCAAATCGTAAATTATTGCCAAATCTAATAAAATTATCAAAGGTCTGAATAGAGAGGTATATCTACATATGTTTTAGCTTTACAATAAAAAAACAAAATGCGAAACTCTGCTTTGCAGAGCGGTCTATATTGATGCTATTGCTCGATGAGTAAGAATATTCTGAATTCGTCTTTATCTATATGCTAATAAAAGTCGACTTACTATCCAATTCAATGCAGTGAATCCCCCGTTATTTTATCCGGGTGGAATTTTATGTTCTCTGCAACATATAGGTAGGTATCAGGGGCAACTCTCTCATCAATATTGTTATCAAACAATTCCTAATTGCCTAATTGTATTACCCGAAGGATTTTAATATGAGTAAAAATAGCCCAGGTAGTGTAGCGCCAAAGGAAAGGATTAATATCAAGTATGTTCCGAATACTGGCGATCAAGTCGCCGAAATTGAATTACCACTTAATCTACTTATTGTCGGTGATCTGAAAGGAACAAAAGAAGACACGCCAATTGAAGAGCGGCAAGCTGTTTCTGTACACAAAAATAACTTTAATGCCGTGATGAATGAAGCAAATATCAACTTAACATTCAGTGTCCCTAACCGTCTCAATGATAATAGTGGGGATGACCTGCCAGTTAACTTAGAAATAAAATCATTGAATGATTTCTCACCCGATAACGTGGCGAAGAAAGTTCCTGAATTAAATAAGCTTTTAGAACTGCGTGAAGCTCTTGTCGCCTTAAAAGGGCCACTGGGCAATATTCCGGCATTCCGCACCCGTTTACAGGAATTACTGGGTGATGAAAAGGTTCGGGAACAACTTCTAAAAGAACTTGAAATCGTCAACCAAAAGTAATTGGCTAAAAAGGAGTTTTTAACATGTCCTTGCATGAAGAGAGCAGTACAACATTAGCCCCAGGGGCCGCCACCTCTTTGCTTGACGAAATCATGTCTCAAGCAAGAATGACGCCAGAAAATGACGGCTACCATATTGCAAAACAAGGTGTTGCCGCTTTTATCAGCAGCATTTTGGATACAGGCACTAACGAAGAACCTATCAACAAGCTTGTAGTTGACAGAATGATTGTGGAGCTTGATAAAACGCTCAGCACTCAGGTAGATGAAATCATGCACGCCAAAGAATTCCAAGAACTGGAATCATCATGGCGTTCACTGAAGTTATTGGTTGATCGTACGGATTTCCGTGAAAACATTAAGATCAATATCATCCATGCCACCAAAGAAGAATTACTGGAAGATTTTGAGTTCTCTCCAGAAATCATCCAATCAGGCTTATATAAACATGTTTACTCAACAGGTTATGGTCAGTTTGGTGGTGAGCCAGTTGCCGCAGTCATCGGTAACTACGCCTTTGGTAATAGTTCACCTGATATCAAACTGATGCAATACGTCAGTGCGGTTGGCGCAATGGCTCACGCGCCATTCCTCTCTTCCGTTGCACCTGATTTCTTTGGCATCAGCAGCTTTACAGAACTACCCGCGATCAAAGATCTGAAATCCGTTTTCGAAGGCCCAGCACACACCAAATGGCGTGCACTGCGCGAATCTGAAGATTCACGTTATCTCGGACTGACAACACCGCGCTTCCTGTTACGTCTGCCATATTCAACAATCGAAAACCCAATTAAAAACTTTAACTACCAAGAAGATGTCAGCAAAGATCACGAGCATTTCCTGTGGGGCAATACCGCTTATCTACTGGCAACCTGCCTGACTGACAGCTTCGCCAAATATCGCTGGTGTCCGAACATTATCGGCCCACAAAGCGGTGGTACTGTCAGCGATCTACCGGTTCACCTGTTCGAAGCAATGGGGCAAATCCAGGCCAAGATCCCAACAGAAGTTTTAATTACTGATCGCCGTGAATTCGAATTGGCGGAAGAAGGTTTTATCACCCTGACGATGCGTAAGGGTAGTGACAATGCGGCCTTCTTCTCTGCCAACTCAGTTCAGAAGCCAAAAGTGTTCCCTAATACCCGCGAAGGGAAAATGGCTGAAACCAACTATAAATTGGGTACTCAACTACCATATATGTTCATTATCAACCGCCTTGCACACTACATCAAAGTATTGCAGCGCGAGCAAATTGGTTCCTGGAAGGAGCGTCAGGATCTGGAACGTGAACTAAATACATGGCTGAAACAGTACATCGCCGATCAAGAAAACCCACCAACAGATGTCCGTAGCCGTCGTCCTCTACGTTCTGCCCAAATTCAGGTTTTGGATGTAGAAGGAGATCCAGGTTGGTATCAGGTGGCAATGCAAGTTCGCCCTCATTTCAAATACATGGGTGCCAGCTTTGAATTGTCACTGGTAGGACGTTTGGATAAGGAATAATCAGTCATGGCTGCGCTGTACAGTTGGAATAGAGAGGGCTCTGCCAGCTTGTTTGAGCGTATTCAGGGGAAGAACTCCGGTTCTTCCCGTCAGTCAAGAATGCGTGAGCTGCTCAACTCCATAAGACGGCACCTGAATAATGTTCTCAATACCCATCCGGGTGCTTGTCAGAGTGCGGTTGATCTCGGCGTTATTGATCTCAATGATGCCACAACCACTGCAACTGACTTTAAACAGAGTATTGAGCAGGCAATAGAGCACTGCATCATAAATTATGAACCAAGAATATCGTCAGTTTCTGTCAGCGCAATCCATGATGACAGTGACCCATTGCTGTTGAGTTTTCACATCAGTGCCCAGGTATCCCTGGATGATATTCATGACGTCGTTGAATTTAACATTCAATTGGATAACAACCGGCGCTATTGCCTGGAGCGGACTCAATAAAATGTCACTTGAAAAATACTTCAGAGAAGAATTGGATTACCTAAGGCAACTGGGGCGGGAAGCCGCAGTTGAGCATCCTCATCTCGCTTCATTTTTGTCTGAACAAGGCTCTGACCCGGATGTTGAGCGCCTGCTGGAAGGATTTGCATTTCTTGCCGGTAACTTACGAGCAAAAATTGATGATCAGTTCCCTGAGCTGACCCACGGATTACTGCACATGCTATGGCCAAATTATCTACGGCCAACACCCAGCATGACAATTATCCAGTACACACCCGATGAAAGTGTCGTCACAAAAGCCACACAAGTTAAACGCGGAGTTCAAATCAAGAGCCATCCGCTGGCAGATGATGACGATGATATTTACTCAAATAACACCGATCCGAAAAAAACAGAGATAGACAACCGCTGTACTTTTACTTTATGCCGTGATGTCTGGCTGTTCCCGGTGTCAATCCAAGACATTTCTGTCAATAACAGTAATGAACAAGGTGTCATCGGTTTGAATTTTACCTCAAAGACAGCACTCAACTTACAGGAATTACAACTTGATAAGTTACGTTTTTATCTGAGCGGTGATAACTACAGCAGTACACAACTCTATTTCTGGCTCAGTTACTACCTTGAAGACGCAAAGCTCGTCGTAGGCGATATCACCATTCCATTGCCAGATTTTGATTTCGTTCCAGTTGGTTTTAATCGGGAAGATGCCCTGCTGCCTTACCCCAAAAACGCCTACATGGGTTATCGCATCTTGCAGGAGTATTTCTGCTTTTCTGAAGGTTTCCTGTTTTTTGATGTCACCGGTTTCCCTAAATTACCCGCAGATCTTAAAGCTAGCGATTTCACGCTGAATCTCTATTTCTCGGAGGCACTCCCGCCAGAAATTAAAATCCGCCAAGATACTTTTCGACTGCATTGTGTTCCCGCAATCAATCTGTTCCCAATGGATAGCGAAGCGATTCGATTAGATAACAGCCAAGCTGAATACCCATTGAGGGCTAGCTATAGTCATCCTGATCGTTACGATATTTTCTCCGTTGATAAAGTGGAAAGTTGGCTACTCAATGCTGATGGCACACCCAACCGCACCAAAGGTAGTGAACGGAGCTATGTACCCTTTGAAAGTTTTCATCATCAAATCGAACATGAAAGTGAACTCAATACCCGTTATTTCCGTATCAGGCTCAAAGAATCCCCTTTCCGCAAAGGGCTTGAACACTATATCTCTTTTGTCCGTGGCGATGAGTCCCAGCTTCTGTTAAATAATGAAAATGTCTCTGTCAGACTGACCTGTACCAACCGTGAGCTGCCACTGCAACTACGGGTGGGTGACATTAATTTCCCGTCACTGGGCAGTCCATCATTTGCAACATTCCGCAACATAACCCGGCCATCAGTTCCACTTTATCCATTAATGAGCGGCAAGTTTCACTGGTCCCTCCTTTCCAATATGTCGCTGAATTATATGACATTGCTGGATAAAGATGCACTAAAGCAGGTACTAAGGACCTATGATCTCCCCAGCAGACATAATCGACAATCATCACGGTCATCACAAAAACGGCTAGACGCGATTGAACGGATTGAAACTCAACCAATAGACCGCCTGTTAAAAGGGCTTCCAGTGCGTGGACTAGAATCAACATTGTATATCCGGCAACAAGCTTTCAGCTCTGAAGGTGAGCTCTATCTGTTCAGTACCATACTGTCACGCTTCTTTGCATTATATGCCAGCATCAACTCCTTCCACATATTGAAGGTGATCAATTTAGATAATCAGGAATGCTATCAATGGCCGGAACAGATAGGTCAACACGCGTTGATGTAATGGATAAAAACTCACCAGATAATCTGGCGCCAGATTTATCAAAATATAACTTTTACCAATTGGTTGAGTTACTCAACCAATTGGCGGTAGCGTGGGAAAAAACAGGTCAAACCAATCGCCCTGACCGAGAATCAATCCGTTTCAAGTCCAGTGCAAGTCTGGCTTTTCCAACCAGAGACGTTGTCTCTGTGAACCGTACCGAGCAAGGCCGTTTTCAGGTGAAAGTCTCCTTTCTTGGATTACACGGCAGCCAGTCTCCTATGCCTGGCTACTACCTTGATTCGTTGGCATGGGAAGAAGCTCAGGACGAAAACCGACTGACTGACTTTTTGAATATTTTCAACCACCGTTCAATCGTCATGCTTCATCAAATCTGGCGGAAATATCGCTATTACATCTGTTTTGACAAGAACGGACTGGATGATTTTTCTCAACGTATGTTTGCGCTGGTAGGGCTTGGTAGTGATGTGAACCGCGCTCACTTGCAGATTAATCACAGCAAAATGTTAGCCTATGCCGGTCTGTTAGCCAGCCCTGGTCGATCGCCAGAAGTGATATCCAGCCTAGTCTCACACTGCTTTGATCTATCGGATGTCACGGTACATAGCTGGCAAATCAGGAAAGTCGCTATCGTTCCATCACAACAAAACCGCTTGGGTGGAATACTGAAAATAAATGGTCAGAAAAAAATTCAACAGTCAGTGCTGGGGGGAAACTTTTGTCTCGGTTCATGGGTGAAGGGTTGCAACGGTAAATTCCTATTATGCATCAATAACCTCTCTCGTGAACACTTTCTATCATTTCTCCCAGATGGCAAGAATTTTCTACCACTGGTGATGTTTATCTGTTTTGTCCTACGCGATCAATTGGCCTGGGATCTACGCCTTGGACTGGCCGAAAACCAAGCTGACGGCATGGTACTTGGCACGAAACAAAACAATAACCTAGGGTGGACCAGTTTTCTCGGCAAGCCGGAAAAGAAACCCTTTATCACAATTTCAGTTGGCAGATAAAGAATTATGGAAAAACAACAACCAACCCTTTCATTACGAGTGCTCAACAGCGATCAACTGGAAAGCGGTAAATCTGCCAGTTGCTTGTTCTCCATTCAAGGCGGCACTGTCGGGAGCAGCGAAAGCCACCTGTGGTCAGTTCAGGATCAGCAGGGCAATATCAATCCGTCACAATTTACTATTCAGTGGCGTGATGGCGCATTCTGCCTGCAAATGATCGCTGGCCCTCTGTTTGTGAATAAATCACCTCTAACCTCCAATGCCGGCCTAATCCGACTGCAACAAGCGGATGAAATTACCGTCGGTAAGCTGGTGATTAAAAGCCATATCAGTTTTTCCGACGCAGATCGGATTGATCCAATGATGGTGTCACCAGAATCACTGGTCTCCAGCTATAGCAATCCATTGGACGCTATGATGGAAAAAACTCCCGTCCAGGATAACGCTTTTACAGAACGTAATTCTCTGGCACCAACAATAAACCACGATTTAAACCACGACCCACTTAAGGTTCTCGATAGTGAAAATCTGACCACACTGAGTCAGACACCAATAAGTAACGAAGTAGACCAAAGCCTGCAACAAGGCCGTTACCGCGCACCATTATTTTTCTCTCCCCTCTCAGATAACAGAGGCAATGCTATGGATCGGGATTTTGTTGATTTACCGAGTATCTCTTCACCTTCAAGTGAACAATATCAGGACATGGAGCAACAGCATATTGCTATCACACCGCTGATGCGAGGATTGAACACACAATTACCTTTGCATAACAGCCAGCAGGCCAACGACTTTCTGGAAGAAATGGGTAAAACCATGAAAGCGGCAATTGAAGGTTTACTGGCACTACAGCATGCACAGCATGGTCTGCGTGATAAACAACTGCGTCCCATCGAAGATAACCCGCTACGGCTAAATATGGATTACAACACCACCATGCAAGTGATGTTCGCTGATCAGAAAAGCCCGGTACATCTTTCTGCACCATCAGCCGTCGCTGAAAGCCTACATAACCTGCAATTGCACTATCAGGCTAACCGGATTGCGATCACTGCCGCATTGAACACGATGCTGGATGCTTTCTCACCAGAACACCTACTGAACCGTTTTGCCCAATACCGTCGCAGTAATGAGACCCAAGAAAAAGATGCCGCCTGGGCATGGGAAATGTACTCCAGTTACTACCGCGAATTGGCTTCCAGCCGTCAACAGGGATTCGAAAAGCTGTTTGGTGAAGTTTATGAACAAGCTTATGACCGCGCTCTACGCCAAGGTTTAGAGGATACCCAGTAATGAAGCGCTCCGGTGGTAATACCTCATGGTCCGGCATATGGCTTGTACTGCTGGCAGCGCTGATGTTAAGCGGTTGCAGCAGTACATGGCAGGCAACGAAGAAAGTCGCACAGGTTGTCTGGGACCCATCAACGCCTGTCGGTCAACCTGCGGATTTACCTTCCACCGCAGCGATCACTTTACTAGCAGAGCCTGATATCAACCCCAATAAAAATGGAGAAGCCACTCCGGTTGAAATACACCTGATTTATCTCAGTGAAGATTCTCGTTTGCTTGCTGCGGATTATGACCAGCTTAAAAGTGACGAACTGGATAAAGCGTTGGGGAAAAATTACATCGACCATCAGGATTACACCTTATTGCCGGGGCAATACAAACCACTACCCGTCATCCCGCTGGAAAAAAAGAGCCGTTACATTGGCGTTATCGTTCGCTATGCCGATATCAATCAATCCGAATGGAAAAAAGTTATCCGTGTGAAAGACACGGGACAGCAATACCACATTCTCGTGCACATCAGAGCGAACGAAGTTGAACTTAGAAAAGAGGAGCAATAACTATGCCAGGCAAAAATCGGGTGATTTGGCGCGAAGGATTATTCATCAAGCCACAACACTTTCAACAACAACAAAAACATAATGACTATCTGGCACACAGCCGCCTGACGTCCCTCACCAGTTATGGTTACGGCTTCAGTTCTCTGATTATTGACAAAGATCTCCTCGCGTTGGGACGCATCGGTATCATCGAAGCCAGTGGGATCATGCCAGATGGTACCGTGTTCTCCGTTCCGTATCAGGATGTCACTCCTCAGCCCCTTGATGTCATAGATCTTCACGAAAACAATAGCAAAGATATCTATCTGGCACTGCCAATAACCAACGATACCCTCAATGAAATCTCCCATCCAGAATCCAATAGCGCTGGTGCTATGCGCTACCGCGAACATGTGAATGATATCCGTGATTTGCACACGGAGGGTGGAGATGTCAGTCAGGTCATACTGGCACAACTAACACCGGTTTTGAAACAGGGTTCAGAAGATCTCAGCGCTTTTACCGTACTCCCGCTATGCCAGATAATAGAGAAGCGTCCAACGGGAACCATCATATTAAATGAAGATTTCGTGCCAACCTGTACATCTATTAATGTCTCCAACAAACTCAAAAATTATATGGATGAAGTAGATAGAGCACTGATAGAACGAGCCAGATCACTCTCTAACCGGATTGGTTCTCCCGGTCAGCAAGGAGTAGCGGATGTTGCGGAATTTATGATGCTCCAGCTAGTTAACCGGATTCAGCCGTGGTTTACCCACTACGCCAGACAAACCATTCTGCATCCCGAACACTTTTTCACCCAGCTGATCCAAACCTGCGGTGAACTGAGAACCTTCACTCATGCATCCCGTCAAGTGGGCGATATACCGGAATATAATCACGACAGCCTGACTGATACATTCCATCAAGTCATGCATTCCATCCGCGAAGCAATGGGTGTTGTCCTGACCCCACGAGCGATCCCGATTAAACTACAAACTCAGTCAAATGGCATTCTGGTGGCAAATATCCATGATCGCGATGTATTGACCAAAGCGGATTTCATTCTGGCCATCCGCGCCGAAGTTCCACAGGAACAATTACTCCGTCAGTTTGTTAAGCAGACCAAAATCGCGTCTCAGGAAAGAATCCGCGAAATGGTCAGCGTTCAGTTGCCTGGCGTAGGACTGATTCCGCTTCCCGCCGCTCCTCGTCAGTTGCCTTATCACGCCGGTTACACCTATTTCCGTTTTGATCAGCAAGGTGCAGCATGGCAAGACATTCTCAAAGGTACCTCCATTGCCTTCCATGTTTCAGGAGATTTCCCCGGATTAGACCTGCAATTCTGGGCAGTCAGAAATGGGAGTGACTAATGAAGAACGAAGCTATCAACGACAACGCCATTTTGATGCAAGCAGAAACTGATACGACTTTGCACCGTCAGTATCAGTTACCGTTGCGCGGAGAAAGCCTGAACCCGATGATTGATGCCGCAACACCGTTGCTCGGCATGGTCATGCGTCTAAAAGACATGGGTGATGAACCGCTACCGGATCAGCTTTATCAGCAGGTCGTCACCGATATCCAGGCAATCGAACAATTTTTACAAACCAAAGGTTATGAACCGGGCGCAATTGTCTCTTTCCGCTACATGCTGTGTACTTTCATTGATGAAACCGCACTGGGTCATGGCTGGAATAGTCAAAACGGCTGGCTGCAACAATCTCTATTGGTGCAATTCCACAATGAAACCTGGGGTGGTGAAAAAGTCTTTGTGCTACTAGAGCGTTTGATGGGTGAACTTCAACGCTATCAGCATCTACTGGAATTTATCTATCTCTGCTTCTGCCTCGGCTACCGTGGTCGCTACAAAGTGAGTTCGCAGAAAGGTGATGATTTTGAACGTTTATTCCGCCGGTTACATCAACAGTTACACTCGCTGCGAGGCGAAGCACCACCCACCATTCTGCACAGTAATGCCAACGAACGTGACAGCCGCTACCGTTTGGGTAAGCGTCTAACTATCAAACACCTCTTATGGAGCGGTATTGGTCTGCTCGCCGTGGTCTATGGCTTTTATGCTATCCGGCTGCACAACCAAACCCAGAACATATTACAACAGCTAAATAACTTACTGAGTTAGGAAATAACCGATGATTCAGATTGATCTACCCACATTAGTTAACCGCTTAAATCCGATGACCCGGCATGCGCTGGAAACGGCGGCAGCACAGTGTGTCAGTCAGCAGCAACCTGAGATCACGGTCTCTCAGCTACTGTTGCAGATGATCAACACGCCTCTCAGTGATGTCAGAGCGATCTTCAGCCAAGCCGAAGTGGACAGTGACTTGCTAAAAGAACAGCTTGATCAGATGGTCCCTCACCATCAGGCAATGGTACAAGCCTACCCCAGCTTCTCACCCATGTTGGTGGAATGGCTACAGGATAGCTGGCTGTTAGCATCAACCGAGATGCAGCATCAGGAATTACGCAGCGGTGTCATGCTGATGACACTATTGTTCAGCCCATTACGCTACCTGACGCCACAATCTTCCCGTTTGCTATCGGGAATTAACCGCGAATTACTGCGCCAGAATTTTACTCAGTGGACAGCAGGTTCAGCGGAACAACCCGTTGTAGAAAACGATAAAAACGGACAAGGCAAAAACGCAGCCAATAGTGACAGCTTACTCACCCGTTTTGCCCAAAATATGACAGAACAGGCTCGTCAGGGAAAACTCGATCCCGTTCTGTGCCGTGACGCCGAAATCGACCTGATGATCGATATTCTTTGCCGCCGACGTAAAAATAACCCCATTGTGGTGGGTGAAGCGGGCGTGGGGAAAAGCGCATTAATTGAAGGACTGGCTCTGCGCATTATCGACAATCAAGTACCAGAAAAATTGCGCAACAGTGAATTGATGACACTGGATCTGGGTGCATTACAGGCAGGTGCGGCGGTAAAAGGAGAATTTGAAAAACGTTTCAAAGGCATAATGAGTGAAATCAGCCAGTCATCTGTACCGATTATTCTATTTATCGATGAAGCTCATACGCTAATTGGTGCGGGTAATCAACAGGGCGGACTGGATATCTCTAACTTGCTGAAACCCGCTCTGGCACGTGGTGAACTGAAAACTATTGCCGCAACCACTTGGGGAGAATACAAAAAATATTTTGAAAAAGATGCTGCTCTCTCTCGCCGTTTTCAACTGGTCAAAGTGGCTGAACCCACAGCGGAAGAAGCCATTATCATTATGCGTGGCCTGCGGGCAATTTATGAACAATCTCATGGCGTATTGATCGATGACGAAGCACTGAAAGCCTCAGCAGTATTAAGTGACCGTTACCTCTCCGGTCGCCAGTTACCAGATAAAGCTATTGACGTATTAGATACCGCCTGTGCACGCGTTGCCATCAATCTGACTTCACCTCCGCGTCAGATTTCCGCACTAAAAAATCAGCTCCACCAGCAGCAAATGGAATCGGATGTGCTGACGAGAGAACAGCGCATGGGGCTGAACCAACATACTGACAGGCTAGAGGAGCTTCAACAACAACAACAGGAAACGGCAGAAAAACTGGCTGAACTGGAAACCAGTTGGCAACAACAACAGCAATTAGTTCAACAAGTTATTGAACTGCGCCGTCAACTGTTAACAAATGAAACACCCGATGAAACCGAAGAGCATGAAGCACCTGCGGAAATCGTGACGGAAGAACTGGTTACAAAACTGTCTGAACTTAATCAACAGTTGGAACAATTACAGCAACAGCAAACGCTGGTTTCCCCTCATGTGGATAAAAACCAAATTGCGGCGGTTATCGCCGAATGGACTGGCGTCCCCCTTAACCGTTTGTCACAGAGTGAATTATCCATTGTCACTGAACTGCCAATTCATCTGGGACAAAGCATCAAAGGGCAGGAACTTGCTATCAAATGCCTGCATCAACATTTATTAACTGCCAGAGCAGACCTGCGTCGTCCTGGTCGTCCACTGGGGGCCTTCCTGCTAGTGGGGCCAAGCGGTGTTGGTAAAACCGAAACCGTTTTACAGCTTGCGGAATTAATGTTCGGTGGCCGTCAGTACCTGACTACCATCAACATGTCCGAATTTCAGGAAAAACACACAGTTTCTCGCCTGATTGGTTCACCGCCGGGCTATGTCGGATATGGGGAAGGTGGCGTACTCACCGAAGCCATTCGCCAGAAACCGTATTCCGTCGTCCTACTTGATGAAGTGGAAAAAGCGCATCCTGACGTACTCAACCTGTTCTATCAAGCATTCGACAAAGGAGAACTGGCTGACGGTGAAGGCCGGGTGATTGACTGTAAAAATATCGTCTTCTTCCTGACATCCAACCTTGGCTATCAAACTATCGTTGATAATGCCGATAAACCGGAAGAGATGAATGACCTGCTTTACCCTGAACTGGCGGCATTCTTCAAACCGGCATTATTGGCGCGAATGGAAGTCGTACCTTACCTGCCTCTGGGATACGACACCCTGAAAACTATCATTCAAGGCAAACTGACTCGCCTCGATAACCTATTGCGTCAACGTTTCAATGCTGAAGTCACCATCAGTGATGACGTGATTGAAGAAATCCTGCAACGAGCAACTCGTGCTGAAAACGGTGCACGAATGCTGGAGTCAATCATTGACGGCGCGTTGTTACCACCGCTATCTCTGCTGTTGCTGCAAAAAATGGCCTCAGGGAAACAGATCCGGGCTATCCAGCTAACCGTTGATGAACATGAATTCAACGCGGTGGTTGAGGAACTCCAATGAAACAACGGCTGAAAAGCGCATTAGCGTTACTGGAAAATGACTCGATTGAGCAACTGGTTCATCACTTTCTTCAGGTGAACCACCAACGCCAGCGTTTTGATGCCTTGCTGGTTTCCCTACTTAACATGAATGAAAACCGTCTGGAATGTTATCGGTTACCAGCACCAAACCAGATAAGCGCCCTACAACTGGATGTCAATATCGGCGATATCAACCACCCGCTGGTACAAATTCTGTATAAAGGCACACCTATAACATGGGAATCACTCAATCAAGGAGTACGAATAGACAATCAGAACTTTCGCACCTTTATAGAAGAGTTGCCCTACCGCTGTGGCTTACATGCCATCCCACTGTTCAACTGCAACGGACAAGCATGTGGTGTGATTGCTGTTTTCGCCGAAGATGCTCATCGTTTTGCTGACGATAACAACATGTTTTACATCTACTGCCATGTCATGCAGCACCGACTGAAAAAATTACAGGAGTTGGAACAACTGCGTGAACAACTACGCCAAATTCGTCAAGTTTTTCAAGCTCAACGCCAGAAAGAAAAACAGCTTGATGAGCTACTGGCTTCGTTGAGCACCACCTCAGAAAACAAAACATCGGCCAACATCTCTCACGATTACAGCAAAATCGACAACTTGCCTCAGGCCCTTGAAGAGTTTGAATGTGCAGTATTGGTACAACGCCAACATATCTATGGCGATAACACCAAACGGATTGCAGAAAGCTTAGGCATTGCACCACGCACACTGACCTACAAGCTGGCGAAATACAGGTGTAAATTATGAGTTTCTTTTTACTTGTCAGTTCATTAATCGCATCCCTGACTGGCACACCTGAAATTCAGCCAGCTCAGGAAACCACAACGGGGCCATCGCTACCGGCCTTACTGCAATGCCGTTCAGAACCTTCACCGCTGATCAGGCTGGATTGCTATGACCGTCTATTAGATAAAGTGGATAGTGCTGTCGTCATTCCGTTAGAAAAAACTGGCCCGGCCTGGCGACAAGCCATGGAACAGGAAATGAAACGGACTGACCACTCAACGGGTTTTATCACGACTCAATCCAAAGGAATACCGACCCGCGTCATTCTCACTACACCTGCGCTCGGCGTTCCACCTCCACGACCGGTACTTGTACTGAGTTGTATCGATAGCATTACCCGGATACAAGTCGCCCTGACGACGCCACAAGACAGTGGCACAGTCATGATTTCGACTGACGTAACCCAATTCAGTGCTGACTGGTTTTTGCGCGAAAACGGTTACTTGCTGGAATCCAGCCGTGGGCTACCGGGCATTGAAACACTCAAACGACTGATGACAGGTGACACCCTGACCATCAAAACCAGCAACGGAAACCGGATGACATTCAACATTTCTCAACTGGAACAGGCGGTGAAACCCTTACGCTCCGCCTGTCGTTGGTGATCCCAATGGATATCAGGAAACAATTTGACTGGCAGGAACTCCTGCTGACACCGCTATCAGACGAACTGACCAACAAGGAACTGAATGAGAACGAACCGGCCTGGGAATATATTGATGGTGAAATGATTAAGCTGGGATCACTGGCCCATTCCACGATCAACATTGAAGAAATCCAGCGCCAGGCGCTGCAACTATTCAGCGAAAAAAGTAAAGATTTCAGGCTGATGGTTCACCTGCTGCGGACACTACAACACAGCGGCAACCCCGCTGAGCTAATACTAGCAATGGAACTGCTAGCCGATTACATCAAACATTACTGGCAGATTGCCTGGCCACAAAAACCCCTGCTTAAGCGCCGTCTGGCACAACAGGTTATTAAACGTTTTGACTCTGCTCAGGCCAGCTTCTGTGAACAAGCGGATGAGACTCAACGGGAAGAAGCGCAAGGCGCACTAGCTCATCTGGCACAATGCTGGCATACCGACGAACCAGCACTGGCTAAAGAGATCGATCAGTTACGTTCCCGCTATGCCCGCAAGCCGACCCCCAAACTGGTAGCAGCCCCCACGGAACCAGTAGAAAACACAACACAACCTGCCGTTCCCCCAGCGCCGGACACAGCGGTAGACAGCTCCAGTGAAAAAGCCTGGAAACAGACGCTGCTGACTGTGGCTGATCTACTATGCGAACGCCAGCCTGACTCCTCTACGGGCTATCGGCTGCGCCGTTATGCAATCTGGTACACACTGACTACCGCACCGATAGCTAACGGCGAAAGCAAAACTCCACTGGCGCCCATCTCAGCAGATCGTACTGCAGATTATCTGACGAAACTGCCGGCTGCCGATAAGTCTTTACTGCAACAGATAGAGCAGAGCCTGACGCTAGCCCCTTACTGGCTTGACGGACATGCTATCGCAGCTCAAGCCGCCGAGAAACTAGGTTATACCGCCGTTGCCAACGCCATCCGTGATGAACTGAAAGCATTTCTTGACCGCTTGCCGGTTTTACAGACCCTATATTTTTCCGATATGAGTCCATTTATTTCAGCCACAACCCTGAACTGGCTGCAACCCCCAGCCACCACTACAAGCAGTGGTGGCTCCACTCAGGATCAAGAAGCTATCTGGCAATGTTTCCAACAACATGGACTGGAAGCGGCACTCAACGCAGCAGAACAACATCAGCAACAACTGACTGAACCCCGAGATCAGTTCTACGGTCAACTGCTCACAGCACAATTGTTTGAAAAAGCGGGAATGACCGCACTGGCGCAACAACATTACCGACATCTATTGCAGGCAGGACAACACATGTTACTCACCCATTGGGAACCCAGCCTGTTGGCAGGACTGGCAGAAAAAGCCTCAACTCACTGCCCGCCAAAGGATACGGCAGCAAACAGGAGCGTTAACCCATGAACTGGCTTTCTCTTCTTCTGAAAAATATCAAAAAACCGGCAATGCCGCGTCTGCCACCACTCAAAGCCACATTCTCGCTGATACTGGCTCTTCTGCCCTGCCTGGCTCTTATCTGGATATGGTGGTGGGGACCGAGCTGGCAGTTCAAACAAACTTACCCGCTGGAAAATCTCTCTGCCCGCTGGCTGGCAACCGCTATCATCATCCTAGTGGTACTGGGTTTTGTCGGCACAAAAATCTGGCGTCGCTTACAGCAACTGGAAAAATTAAAACTAGATGTGGAACTGAAAGTCGTTGATCCGGTGCTGACCGACATTGCTCGTCAGGACAACTACCTCAACCACTGGAAAGCGCAGCTACAACGCCATCTCGGCACCTGGGATTACCTTTACCAACGCCCCTGGTACTTAATGATTGGCAACACCGACAGCGGCAAAACTTCGCTTATCCAGGAAGGTTACAAATTGACTGACATTGCCGCGCCAGACGCTCTGAAAGGGGAAGATGGTCTTCCACTGCACCTACGCTGTTGGCTAGGAGAAAAAGCGGTCATTATCGACCCGGACGGTTTCCTTATTGACCAAACAGCCATGCCGGATAGCAACAAGCCCCAACTGCCCACCCGTCTGTGGCACGCCCTGCTTACCTGGCTGACTGAAAACCGTCAGCGTCAGCCTCTTAACGGTATTATCTTGACAGTAGATACCCACCGTTTACTGACCGACAACAAAGAACAACGTGAACGGTATATCGCTGCGCTCCACCTGCGCCTGCAAGATCTGCGATTAACCTTACACAACCATCTTCCCTTCTATCTGGTACTGACCAAACTTGATTTGCTACACGGCTTTGGTGCAGCATTCCAGTCATTGGACAGACCACAGCGCGCACAGATCTTGGGGGTCACCTTCAGCCTGAACGCCTCAGATGAGGACGGCTGGCGCACCGAACTGGCACAATTCTGGCACCAGTGGATGCAACAGCTTAACGCCGCTATGCCGGATATGATGCTCAACAAAGTGGATATCAGCCAACGCAGTCCGCTATTCAGCTTTACCCGTCAGATACAGGGATTGCACAGTTACCTGATACAGCTGCTGGATGGCCTGCTCTACAACGGTGGACCGGCACAACCCGGGCTGCGCGGTGTTTATCTCACCTCGTCGAAACAAATCGGCCAGATGGATGACACCTTCACCCAGTCTGCCGCCGTGCAGTATCATCTGGGACCCCAGGCATTTCCAACCTGGCCGGTCGCCGATACCGCTCCCTATTTCACCCGAACGCTGTTTGAAGAGGTCCTGCTGGCCGAACCCAATCTGGCCGCAGAGAACCGCCTCTGGTTAAGCCAGAACCGCCGAAAACTACTGACCTTCTCAACCGCCGGCTCAGTCATAGCACTGGCCCTGTGGACTGGCTGGCACTACTACTATCAGAAAAACTACCGGGCCGGCGAAGAAGTCCTGACGCAGGCTAAAAACTTCCTATCCGTTCCCCCACCCAAAGGGGAAGACCGTAACGGCAATTTACAGTTGCCCCTGCTCAACCCTGTCCGGCAAGCCACCCTCGCCTACGGCGATTACCATCATAAAGGGCTGCTCGCTGATATGGGACTCTATCAGGGTTCGGACGTTGGTCCATATGTCGAAAGCACTTATCTGCAACTACTGTCTCAACGCTTCCTGCCAGCCCTGATGAACGGCCTGCTAGATGACCTGAATCACGCCCCCAAAGGCAGTGAAGAAAAACTGGAAGTACTGCGTATCATACGGATGCTGGAAGATGGCAGTGGCCGCAATAAATCGCTGGTTGAACAGTATATGCGGGAACGCTGGAGCCGTACCTTTAACGGTCAGCGCCCGACGCAGGAACAACTGCTGACCCATCTGGACTATGCTCTGGATCACACCGACTGGCGGGCCGCACGGGAAGCCGGTGACCCAGCAGCCATTAGCAGCTTCGCGCCTTACAAGCTCCCACTCATCAATGCCCAAAAGGAACTCAGTCAGCTTTCCATTTACCAGCGGGTCTATCAGAACCTGCGCCTTAAAGCCCAGGATTCTCTGCCACCACCGCTCAACCTGCGCGACCAGATTGGCCCCAGTTTTGACAGTATCTTTATCGCCAATAATGACAAACAGCTGATTATCCCACAGTTCCTGACAATGAATGGTCTCAACAACTACTTCGTCAAACAGGACGATCAACTGATTGATCTCACTGTGATGGACAGTTGGGTGCTAAACCTGTCACACAACGTCCAGTACAGCGAAACTGACCGTAAAGAAATCCAGCGACAGATCACCGAACAATATCTGGGCGATTACACTGCTACCTGGCGCGGCGCCATGAACAATCTGGATATCCTCGATTTTACCGATATCCCGCAAGCCATCGGTGCCATTGAGCAGGTCATTAGTGGGGAACAACCGATCAGCCGGGCGCTGCAAATCCTCAGTGACAACACTCGCCTGCCGGTGATTAACGATACCCTGCCCGCCAAAGAACAACAGCAATTACGCGATGCGCCGGACTACCGCTTACTGGTGCGTATCAACCGTGAATTCGCACCGGAAACTGCCGTATTGATGGAATACGGTGAAAAAAACAGCACCCTACAGGAAGTTTACCAAAAACTGACCGCACTACACCGCTACCTGTTGGCTATCCAGAACGCGCCGGTACCGGGCAAAGCTGCCCTAAAAGCAGTCCAGCTGCGGCTTGAACAGAACAACAGCGACCCAATTTTCGATGTGCAACAGTTGGCGAAGAACCTACCGGAACCGCTGAACCGTTGGGTCGGTGAACTGGCCGAACAGGCATGGCGGGTAGTCATGATGGAAGCTGTCCGCTCGTTGGAAGTCGAATGGCATGACAGCGTAGTCAAACAGTATCAGACCTATCTGGCTGGACGCTATCCATTCGACCCAGATGCCACTCAGGATGTCCCGCTTAGTGAGTTCGACCGCTTCTTCCGTCCGGGTGGGACGCTGGATGCCTTCTATCAGCAGAACCTCAAACCGTTTGTAGAAAATAATCTGACCTACAGCGATGATGGCAAACAACTCATCCGTTCGGATGTATTGGCACAATTGAAACTGGCTGACCGTATCCGCGACACCTTCTTCACCCCACAAAATGGCCTCGGTACCCAGTTTGCCATTGAGCCTATCAGCCTGACTGGCAACAAACGCCGCAGCCTGCTCAATCTCGACGGTCAGCTGCTCGATTACGCCCATGGTCGCAGCAGCATCGTGCATCTGGTCTGGCCAAACTCAATGCGCGCCGGGGTGGAAAGTCAGCTCACTCTGATACCCGATGCCAGCGGCAAATCCCCACGTTCAATCAGCTTCACCGGCCCGTGGGCCCAGCTGCGGCTGATTAACAGCGGCAAACTGACCAACGTGCGTCAGGATTCGTTTGATGTGCTGTTCTCCGTTGATGGCGGAGATATGACCTACCGTATCTACGTGGATGAATCTGACAACCCGTTTGCCGGTGGCCTATTCAGCCGGTTCAAGTTGCCTGACACCCTCTACTAATGAAAAAACCAGCCCCCGCGTCAGCGGGGGGCTGGCAAGGATAAACTGCCATGAGTGAACATCCTGAAAACCTAATTATCCGTGCCGGCGGTAACCCAATGAACCTGCCGGCGTTTACCGCGATACGCGAAGAAATCAACAAAATTAACCATCCCTCTCAACCCGCGGTTAACTGGCAACTGATTGAATCACTGGCCTTGACCCTGTTCCGCTCCCACGGCGTCGATTTACAAAGTGCGATTTACTACACTCTGGCCCGAATGCAGCTGAGTGGTCTGGCTGGTTTTACCGAAGGCTGTGAATTACTCGCTGGCGTGATTGTCAGCCAATGGGATGAACTGTGGCCACCACAGCCGACGGTGCGAACAGAGATGCTCGACTGGTTTAACACCCGCAGCGGCAACGCCCTGCGCCAGCACGATTACACCACGCGCGACCTGCGTATGATTTACCGGGCAGAGCGGGCCTTACAGCTGATAGTTGACCGGCTCCAACAGTCTGACCTGAAACGTCTGCCTAAAGTCGAAAACCTGCTGTGGTTTTTCCAAAACACCGCGAAAAAACTGGAAAATACCCGCATCATACCCAAAACTGCAGCTAAACCGGTACAGGTGCCACCGTTGGTCTATCTGGCTAATACAGAACCGGAGCCGGCTGAACCCGAAACCAACTATGATGCCAGCTATGACAGCAATCAGCCTAAAGTGCAGGTCCGTTTTCCTGAGCCTCCACCCCGAATGAGTGCCTTACAGGGCTTCGGACTGGGTGCATTGCTGGGAATATTTGTCCTGACTGGCAGCTGGCTAGGGTTTTACAAACCCTTACAACAACAGCTCACCGCCCTGACCGGAACACAGGACGGTGCGAGATTGAACTGGCTATATCAGCCCGACCTGCAAACCTATGAACAACAATTAACCCGGTTAGCAGATACCTCACCGCTGGTCGTGCTGCAAAATGCCGAGCAACTGACCGATATAGCGCAGAAAACCTGGCCACTGGACAACAAACAACAACATGAAACTGACCTCTGGCGGCAATTACAGGCCGTAAGACTGGAGAACGCGCCGGTACAGGGCAGTTGGAATCAGACCCGACATCAGCTCCAGCAACTGGCCGATAAAATCCTTGAACAGGAACGTAACCGAGGCAGCTTCACCCTCTCTTACCTGAAAACAGCTATCTATCAGATACAAAACAGCCACAACCGTGAAGTGCCGCTGGAAGAGCTGTTGCGCCAGTTCTCTGCAGCGATAGAACAAGGGCAGACTGTTTCACCTGCCCTGATAAAAAAGACCGACGACCGCTTTAACGCTCTGCTTAGCCGTTACTACGCGTTACAAAAAGACGCCGGACGCACTACACAGAAACAACCGATCAACCCGTTAAACCAATAAACACCACCTGACAACACATCAAGAGGAAAATAATGGCCGATTCAGGACTGGTTTTTACCCTTACCGTCGGTAACCTCCCCCCGCAAACTTTTGCCGTCGTTGAATTTACACTGAATGAAGCTCTGTCAACCCCATTCAGTCTGGACGCCACGCTCTCCAGCGCTAACCCCGACATCGATTTTAAAGATGTCCTGGATAACTCCGCCACCCTGACCGTCTACCGTGACGGACTACCCGAACGTGAGGTCACCGGGATTGTCACTCAGTTTGAGCACAGCACCACCGGACGCCATCGCAGTCATTATTCCCTGACCCTCCAGCCCGCACTGTGGCGGGCCGGATTACGCG
>NZ_JONO01000048.1 GCF_000711895.1 Photorhabdus australis DSM 17609 | reverse complement strand
AATCTCACCGTTAGTTCGTTATGAATTAACTGCGCTTCACTCTTCAAGACTTTAAAACGTATTTTTTTGTGATACGGTCTTGTGAGTGCCCACACAGATTGTCTGATTAATTGTTAAAGAGCGGGCCAACATAAAAATTATCATTCTCCGTCAGCCGGGCTGCGTATACTACGCTTTTCGCCCGCAGAGTCAAGCGCTTATTGCCTTTTCCCTGCCTGACCTCACCCGGTTTATCCACGTTGTGTCGGTCAGTGGTGGCGCATTATAGGGCCTTCTTCGGCGCTGGCAAGCGTTTATTTGAAAAAAACTTTCGTTCGCGGATTTTTTCAACAAACCTTATACTTTTGGAAGTTTTTTTATACAATAACTGATGTTATCGACAGTAATTATTCTCAAATTTGAAAGTAATTAGTGATAATAGTGCAATTTAAATAACAGAAAAATCTTTCTTATTTTCTTTGAGCTAAAAAAATCAGACAACAGAGAATGATATTATATAGTAATGTGTTAGATTAATATCTAATCAAATACTGGTTAGACAAAGGTAAGCAGGATTATTTAATGGTAAAAACCGCTCGTAATATGGCGGGGCTACCCTGGATTGCCGCAATAGCTTTCTTTATGCAAGCTTTAGATGCAACAATTCTCAACACAGCATTGCCCGCTATTGCTGAAAGCCTCGAACACTCCCCTCTAGCGATGCAATCTGCTGTTGTCAGTTATACTCTGACTGTTGCCCTGCTAATTCCGGTTAGTGGCTGGTTAGCAGATCGTTTCGGTACCCGCCGAATATTTATTTTTGCTGTATCCTTGTTTTCTCTAGGCTCCCTAGCCTGTGCTTTATCAGGAAATTTAGCTTTTCTGGTCGTTTCCCGAGTAATTCAAGGAATTGGTGGTGCAATGATGATGCCTGTTGCTCGTCTTGCTTTATTACGCGCATACCCACGTAGTGAACTTTTACCCGTTCTGAATTTCGTCACTATGCCGGGATTAGTAGGACCCATTCTTGGTCCTATGCTTGGTGGATTATTAGTAACTTATGCTACCTGGCACTGGATATTTATTATCAATATCCCAATCGGCTTATTGGGAATTATTTATGCTAAAAAGCATATGCCTAATTTCACAATGCCAAAACGTTCATTCGACTTTTCCGGTTTCATACTTTTCGGACTGAGTTTAATAATGGTTTCCGTCAGCTTGGATTTACTAGGAGAAAGTTCATTACCAAGTTATATACCACTCACAATGATGATTGCTGGTTTTATAATGTTATTTGGCTACTTGATGCATGCTAGAAAACACATCCAGCCATTAATCAGCCTGAACTTATTCCGCATCCGCACATTTTCTATCGGCATCATCGGTAATATTGTTACACGCTTGGGAACTGGATGTGTTCCTTTTCTGATGCCTTTAATGTTACAAGTTGGATTTAGTTATCCCGCAGTTACTGCCGGAATGATGATGGCACCAACAGCTATTGGTTCCATTATTGCCAAGTCTTTTGTTACTAATGTACTGACTCGCTTTGGTTATCGTAAGACACTGGTTAGTATAACAGTCATTATTGGCCTGATGATTTCTCAATTTTCACTGCAATCACCAGAAATATCCGTTGTTCTTTTAATTATTCCGCTATTTTTACTGGGTATGGCTGTATCCATTCAGTTTACTTCAATGAATACCATCACTCTAGCTGATCTGACCAATAATAATGCTAGCTCAGGAAATAGTTTATTAGCTGTAACTCAGCAGTTATCTATTAGTTTCGGTGTTGCAATAAGCGCAGCTATTCTCCGTTTCTATGACTCCATACCTTATGGAACAACAGTTGATCACTTTCATAACACTTTTATTACTGTAGGAATAATGACTTTACTCTCTTCTTCCACCTTCCTATTACTACATAAGGAAGATGGAGATAATCTAATTAAGAAAAAGAGCACTTAAGAACGGAAAACTGAGTTACGCTCAATTAGTGTTGGAGTTAATACTAGCAATTTAGGATCACTTTTCGGATTACCCATCCGGTAAAGCAAAGTATCAATAGCTAACTTCCCCAGTTCATCTTTCGGCTGATGAATGGTTGTCAAAGGTGGGATCATATAAGGGGCAAGATCGATATCATCATATCCAATGATGGAAATATCATTTGGTACAGAAAGCCCAGCTTGGTAAATAGCCTGATAAGCGCCAACAGCCATTGCATCATTACCGGCAAAAATAGCTTCTGGTGGTTCTGGATGCAACAACAACTTCTGCATTGATTCAAAACCACCAGCAAACTCAAAATCACTGTAAATTTCATATCCGTCAGGAATAACATAGCCAACGTTTGCCATTGCCTTTCTATATCCTTCCAATCGATGACGGGCTGGAGTTTTATCTTGTGGGCCTGCAATACAAGCTATTTTTTTAAAACCACAGCTAATAAGGTGATTAGTAGCCATTTCGCCGCCCAACAAGGAATTGTCCTGAATAATATCACCAACAATATCAAATGGAGACCAGTCCATCATAACCATTGGTAAAGGAGGATAACGACGCAAGACATCGCAGGAAGTACATTGATTTTCAGTACACATGATAAGCAATCCATCTACCCGTTTTTGCAACAGAGTTTCCATGCTGTGGTCCATCCGTTTGATATCACCTTCGGTATTACACAGAATAAGACTGTAACCACGTTCATAACAGCTTCGTTCCACCCCTCTTACAATTTCAGCATAAAAAGGGTTATTACTGGTTGTTACCAACATACCAATGGTTTTGGTTTGCTTGATTTTGAGACTTCGGGCAAGCGCAGATGGTGCATAATTCAGTTGATTAATAGCATCATTAACTTTCTTTTTTATACCATCACTGACATAACGGTTATTGTTAATAACATGAGACACAGTTGATGTAGAAACACCCGCAAAGCGAGCAACATCTTTGATTGTAGCCACTGTTAATCCTGTTCAGTTAAAAATGCTTCAATTTCATTTCGCCATGGAATAGAAGGTTGAGCTCCCTGACGGGTTACTGCTATTGCAGCAGCAGAATGAGCAAATCGTACAGCCGATAACATTACTTTTCCTTCCAATAGTGCCGTCACTAATGCGCCATTGAAAGTATCTCCTGCCGCAATAGTATCTACAGCTTTAACTTTAAATCCTGGAACAATTTTTCCTTTCTGACCTTTTTCACTCAACCATACTCCACAACTACCTAATGTGATAATTACTGTTTCAATACCTTTATCATGCAACACCTGAGCAGCCTTTTCCGCATCAGAATTATTTTTTACTGTAATTCCTGTCAGATATTCAACTTCGGTTTCATTCGGCGTAATAATGTCCACCAATGAGAGTAACTGATCAGATAATTTTTGTGCCGGCGCCGGATTTAGTATGACTTTTGTATTATTCTGTCTAGCTGTCTCTGCCGCAAGTTGTACAGTTTCCAATGGTGATTCAAGTTGTATTAATAATGCATCCGCTTCTTTGACAATATTTTGGTAACGATGAAAATATGTTGGTGTTAACGCAGCATTAGCGCCTGCATTAATGCAAATAACATTTTCACCTTGTTGATTAACAAGAATCAGTGCGACACCCGTTGTTTCTCCTTCAATAGCTTCAATGCTAGAGGTGTTAATATTATCCATTGCCAATTGCTGGCAAATACGGGAACCAATATCATCCTGACCTACACAAGCAATAAATGTAATGTCAGCGCCACTGCGACTTGCTGCTACCGCTTGGTTAGCACCTTTACCACCAAAAGCAATCTGATATTGTTTCCCGATCACCGTTTCACCCGGACGAGGGAATGATTCAAGATTTAATATATGGTCAGCATTGATGCTGCCAACCACCGCAAGTTTTGCCGTACCCATTCTTCATCCTTTTCCATCATGCCGCCACCATGAATAGCAACGGCACAGTCACATTGGCTTATTTTTTAATAACTAACTCCAACTCTACAGGAATGATGGCATCAACTTTTTCACCTTTCAGCACCTTATCGGCTGTCTGAATACCAATGATACCAATCTGATCAGGACGCTGAGCGATTGTTGCTCCTAGCTTTCCACCTTGAACAGCTTTGATACCATCTTCAGTACCATCAAAACCAACAACTAATACATCGTTCTTCCCCGTTGTCTGCAAAGCACGCAGAGCACCCAACGCCATTTCATCATTTTGAGCAAACACAGCTTGCACATGTGGATAAACCATTAATAAATTCTGCATAACATTCAAACCTTTGGTACGGTCAAAATCAGCAGGCTGACTAATCAGCACATTAAATTTATGCTCTTGTGCCACTTTATTAAATCCTTCACCGCGCTCGCGAGCAGCAGATGTACCAGTAATACCTTCCAACTGAATAACTTGTGCCCCATTTCCTAGTTTTTCAGCAATAAAATCACCTGCTATTTTACTTCCCCGCCGGTTATCAGAAGCAATATGGCTAACAACTCTGCCTTTATTCGCCATCCGATCGAGAGTAACTACCGGAATTTTCGCATTGTTAGCCATAATAATGGCATTACCTACAGCATCAGAGTCAGTTGGATTAATTAACATCAATTTAATACCACGTACTGTCAGATCCTGAACGTTGGCCAATTCTTTCGCAGGATTATCCTGAGAATCCAGGACAATCAAGTTATAGCCCAACTTATTTGCTTCTTTTTGAGCGCTGTCTTTCATAGTGACAAAGAATGGATTATTCAGTGTAGAAATGACCAATGCGATAGCGTCTTTTGCCAATGTATTTGCGCTCATAGTTACACTTAATGCAACAGCAGATAAGATTGCTGCCAGTTTCTTCATTTTCATTGTGTTATTTCCTGTAGGATAAGGTTATTTACCACTTTTGTTATCAATCAGAACTGCCAACAATATTACAACTGCTTTAACTATCATCTGGTAGTTAGAAGAAATACCTAATAAGTTTAAGCCATTATTTAAAAAACCGAGAATTAACGCACCAATTAGAGTACCAACAATTAACCCTTTACCACCTGACAGACGGGTTCCTCCCAATACTACGGCAGCAATTGCATCCAATTCATACCCATTCCCTGCCATTGGCTGGGCGGAGGAAAGACGAGCGACCTCAATAATACTTGCCAGCGCGGTCAGCAAGCCACATAAGGAATAAACGATAATCTTGATTTTATCGACGCTGATACCGGATAAACGAGTAGCTGATTCATTACCGCCTAAAGCGTAAATATAACGACCCAAGCGGGTATGGTGCAGGATATACCAAGCAATAACAAAAACTATCAACATCAACCATATTGGAGTAGGAATACCTAATGGACGACCAATACCAAACCAGCTAAACAGCTCCGCATTATTACTGAATCCTGTATTTATCGGGCTGCTATCAGTATAGACACGAGTTATTCCACGAAGTAATAGCATCATGACCAGAGTAGCGATGAAGGCTTGTATTTTACCTTTAGCAATAATTATTCCTGTACCAGCTCCGATCGCAGCGCCTAAAGTTAAAGCACCGATTATCGCCACCAATGCATTAACATCCATATTAACCAGAGAAGCTGCTACTGCGCCTGTCAACGCAAGCACTGAACCAACAGATAGATCAATACCCGACGTCAGAATGACCAATGTCATCCCAACAGCCATAATGGCGTTAACTGATGTCTGTTGAAGAATATTGAATAAATTATCTAAAGTGAAAAAATTCGGACTAAGAGAGGAAACTACTATTATTAGCACTAACAACGCAATCAGCGATTTTTGCTCCAGCAACCATTCTTTAGTAAACCAACGTTTATATGTCAGTGATGCATTAGAATTCATACTGAATTACTCCTGAACCACATCGTGATGTTTACCAACAGCTGCCGCCATTAAAGCTTTTTGAGTTGCTTGCTCAGCAAAGAATTCTGCGCTGATATGTCCTTCATACATGACCAAAATTCTGTCACTCATTCCTATCACTTCCGGCATTTCAGAAGAAACCAAGATGATACTCAGACCTTCTTTTTTAAACTGATTGATCAGCTGATAAATTTCTTTTTTCGCACCAACATCTATACCTCGAGTGGGCTCATCTAAGATAAGAACTTTTGGCCTGGTCATTAATCCACGAGCAATTGCCACTTTTTGCTGATTACCACCAGAAAGCAGATTAATAGTCTGTTCCATTGACGGTGTTTTTATATTAAATAGTTTAATAAAGTCATTAACTGCCTGTTGCTCTTCTTTATGATTCAAGCTACCTGACTTATTACTGAAATAACGTAAGGCAGTCAGAGACATATTCTCTTTAACTGACATACCCAAAACTAAGCCATCACGTTTCCGATCTTCTGAAATATAAACAATTCCATAAGCTAACGCATCCTGAGGATTACGAGTTATAACGGGATTCCCATCCAAAGTGATCTGCCCCTGTGTTTTTGGCAATGCACCATAAATAATTCTCATTAATTCCGTTCGGCCAGCTCCCATCAGCCCCGATATACCCAGAATTTCTCCGCGATAAAGGGAAAAACTGACATTCCTTACACCGGGGCCAGAAATTTTCTCAATTTCAAGCCGTTTCTTACCACAAGGTAAATTCAGACGGGGATATTGATCTTCCAATTTTCGACCAACCATCATTTCAATTAAGTTGTCTTCTTTTAATTCTTTTACCTGTTTTTCACCAATAAATTGCCCATCACGGAGTATCGTAACGTCATCACATATTTCAAAAATATCTTTCAGACGATGGGATATATAAACAATACCGCATCCTTGGTATTTCAGTTCACGTATCACTCTGAACATCGATTTAGTTTCTGTATCAGTCAGTGCATCTGTTGGCTCATCCATAATAATGACTTTGGATTCAAAACTCAGTACCTTGGCTATTTCAACCATTTGCTGTTCACCGATAGAAAGTTCAGTTACCCGCTGGTGACTGCTATAACTCAGATTCAACTTTCTCAAAAGGCGATCCGCTTCCTGATACATCTTCTTCCAGTCTATGGTACCGAACTTATTAACAAATTCGCGTCCCAAAAAAATATTTTCAGCAATAGTCAATTGAGGAATAAGATTTAATTCTTGATGAATAATTCCGATACCCGCTTCCTGAGAAGATTTAGGGCTAGAAAAAGTCACATCTTTGCCCAAATAACGAATCATACCTGTATCTCTGGTATATATTCCAGTTAACACTTTCATCATCGTGGATTTACCTGCACCATTCTCTCCGACCAATGCCATAACTTTGCCCGGGTAAACTCGTAACGCCGCATCAGATAATGCTTTGACACCAGGAAAGGATTTACCGATTCCTTTTAGTTCTAGTACAGGTTGCATAACCACCTCAGAAAGTTACACCAGCACAAAGTATGATATTCGCATAAGGAGAATTCTCCCCTGTACGAATCATCGCTCGGCTATGTTCCGTTTTCTCTTTCAACGTATTATGACTTATATATTCTATTGTGATTGAATTCCCTTGCTGTTTCTCAAGTTCTTTAATCTGAGCCAATATTAATTGATGAATCAAAGGATTATGACTAATTATCTCCTTTGCTAAAAATGCGGCTTCAACCTGCATTTCATGAGTAACGACTTTGAGAACAGATATAAAGCAGGGAATACCCTGGGTTAGCGCTAAATCAATCCGCTGGGCTGAAGAAGGAATTGGTAATCCAGCATCACCAATTGTAATCTGGTCAGTATGCCCCAGCCGAGAAATTACGGCTGAAATTTCAGAATTCAGTAATACACCTTTTTTCATTTTTCATTCCATTAGCGAAACGTTTCGCTAATTAAGTAATATAGAAAGTAACATTTTAAATGCAACATTGTTGACACAAAAATGTGATCGTTATCGAAACGTTTCGCTAATAAAAAAACAAAAAATAAACGTTAACCTATTGAATATTTGACGCTGAATCGATTTTTAAGGTAAATATTATTTTCATCGATAAAATGATGACTAAAACCTATGAATAAGACTTATTTCACATATAACTAATAATTTATTTAACCCAGTAGATAACATTGGTATGAATTATGCAGAAAAAAATAGTAGAAAAAATAGCTTGTTTAAGTAACTACCTGGAAAGTGGTCTGTATGAAAGACAACAGGCGATTCGTTTATGTTTGCTAGCCGCACTGTGTGGGGAAAGTGTTTTTCTACTTGGCCCTCCAGGAATCGCCAAAAGTCTGATAGCCCGCCGACTGAAATTTGCATTTCATAATGCCAGAGCGTTTGAATATCTGATGACTCGCTTCTCCACTCCTGAAGAAATTTTCGGACCTCTTTCTATCCAAGCGTTGAAAGAAGAAGGACGTTATCAACGCTTAACCACAGGCTATTTACCTGAAACTGAAATTGTTTTTCTTGATGAAATATGGAAAGCAGGCCCAGCAATTCTCAATACCTTGCTGACTGCAATTAATGAAAGAAAATTCAGAAATGGAGATACTGAAGAAAAAATCCCAATGAGGCTACTAGTAACAGCCTCCAATGAATTACCTGAAGCAGATAGCAGCCTTGAAGCTCTTTATGACCGAATGCTAATCCGTATTTGGTTGGATAAAATTCAGGAAAAACATAACTTTAGAGAATTACTCACTAACCATAAAAACGAAATTGATAATCCAGTCCCTGCAAATATTCAGATAACAAGTGAAGAATTTCATCAATGGCAAAATGAGATTAATAAAATAGCCTTGCCAGACAGTTGTTTTGATATTATCTACCAACTACGTCAACAACTTGATGTAACAGAACACTCACCTTACGTTTCAGATCGACGCTGGAAGAAAGCAATTCATTTATTGCAAGCCAGTGCTTTCTTCAATGGTAGAAAAGAAATATCACCTCTCGATTTAATATTACTAAAAGATTGTTTATGGCATGATCTCCACTCTTTCAAACTGTTACCTCAATATCTAAATACTCTAATAACCGAACAAGCATATCAGCAAAGAGTCTTATCTCAGCAAATCGATTCACTTTATCACCAATGGATTCAAGTCCGCCAGGATAAAAACAATCAACAGGCATTCCAGCTAGGAAAAAAAATTCACCTATTTGGGCACAAAACGCAATATTCGCTACCCGATCATATCAATGAAGAGAAATTAACCTTATTCCTACACATACCTCTTTATATCCATGATATTCAAGTTAATTTTATTGAAATAGAAAAAAATATTCTGAACATCTGGATAAACAAAGGTGGAAAACTACCAGCTCGCTTGAACAATATTGGTTTTCCCCAAAACATAACAGCTGAAATTAATTCAGCACACCAGATAGAAATTTTCGATATTAGCCGTCGCTCATCTACTTTATATTTACTAGATAGTCAACACCAACAAAATGAAAAAAGCAGTGAGTGGCTAGAGAGATTGGAAAAAATTAATCAAAACATTCACCACCAACGCCAATTATTTGACCAACATAAACCATGTTTGTTTATTGAAAATCATTGGCTTAATGCGATAGAACAAAGCTTTATCCAACTGACAGATAAGCTCAATCAGCTGAAAATAAAAATGGGCAATTAATTAAATGATTAGCTTAACAACTCTTGATCTTTTATTGTCAGTAAATGAGGGGGAGCTGATAGAGGAAATCATACTAACCCTCTTAGCTTCACCTCAGCTGGCTGTCTTTTTTGAAAAATATCCTCGCTTGAGACGTGCACTGTTAAAAGACATTCCCGACTGGAAAAAAGATTTACAACAAAGGATTAAAGAAGCATTAATTCCTGCAACTCTGGCAGAAGAATTTCAGTTATATCAACAATTACTACCTGCCAGCACAGATAATTTTTATCTTAAACTTCCCGATATTCTGGAAACACTGAGCCGAATTGAATCACCTTTTTATGCAGAAGCCCAGAAACTGGTAACTCATGCTATTGATCATTCAAATACATTGCAAATATTGTTTATTCAACGATGGCGACTCAATTTGATACTGCAAACCACAAACTTCCACAAGGAATTATTGGAACAAGAAAAAGAGCAATTATTGGCGGAACTGCAACAAAGGATGATACTAAGCGGCAATCTCGACCCTATTCTCAGTGAAAATGACAGAGCAGCAGGGCGGTTATGGGATATGAGTAAAAGTCAGATAAATCATTCCCGAAATGATACACAGTTATTGATTCACTATAGTGAGTTTCTTCGTCAACAACCTGAACTGGAAAAACTGGCTCAATTACTTGGACGCAGTCAATCAGCAAAATCAAAACTACAGGAAAACCATCTTCTCGAACCATCTACCACAATTGAGCGAACACCAAATACCATTCCTGAACAAGTGAATGGTATAGGACAAAGTGATGATATTTTACGTTTGTTACCAACGGAACTAGCAATATTGGGAATTGAAGATTTGGAATATGAATTTTATCGTAGATTGATAGAAAAGCGTTTACTTACCTATAAATTACAAGGAGATAGCTGGAAACAGAAAACAACATTACGACCAGTCACCCATTACAGCCAAGAAGAAAAACCGCGAGGACCATTTATTATCTGTGTAGATACTTCCGGATCTATGGGAGGATTTAATGAAAAATGTGCCAAAGCCTTTTGTCTCGCATTGTTACGCATAGCACTGGCTGATAATCGTAACTGTCATATCATATTATTTGCTACAGAAATTGTGCACTATGAACTATCTTCATCAGATGGCTTGGAACAAGCTATTCGTTTTCTTAGTCAGACTTTCAAAGGGGGTACAGATTTAGCTTTTTGCCTAACAAGCACAATAAAAAAAATGAAAGAGCAACATTGGAAAGATGCTGATGCTGTTGTTATTTCAGATTTCATTGCCCAACGTTTGCCGGACTCACTAATCCATCAGATAAAAAATCTGCAACAGCATCAGCAACACCGCTTCCATGCGGTCTCCATGTCCCAATATGGTAAGCCCGGAATTATGCGGATATTCGATCATATCTGGCGCTTTGATACCGGACTCAAAAGCCGTTTATTGCGAAAGTGGCGTCACTGAGTAAATCAGAGCATGTCTTCTACAGTTTCGCGTACTTCAGGCGACCATATGCTGCATTGAACTTGACCAATATGCTTCATTTGCAGCAGTAACATCACCAAGCGGGATTGACCAATCCCCCCACCAATTGACTGTGGCATATCACCTTTAAGTAACGCCTGGTGCCAATCATATTGCAAGCGATCTTCATCACCAGTCAATGACAATTGGCGCTCCAATGTTTCTGCATCAACACGGATACCCATGGAAGAAATTTCAAAAGCATCCTCCAAAACAGGGTTCCAAACAATGATGTCACCGTTCAAACCAACAAAACCATCACTGTTTGGTGTTGTCCAATCATCGTAATCTGGTGCACGAACATCATGAGATTGTCCATCAGATAATTTTGCACCGATACCAATAAGGAAAACAGCACCCAATTCTTTAGCAATAGCGCGTTCACGTCCTTTTGTATCTAGCTCCGGATAACGGCTCAAAAGCGCTTCACTGTGAACAAAGTGAATTTGATCTGGCAGGAACGGTGCCAGACCAAACTCTTTGCTGACAGCTTTTTCTGTTTCTTTTATCGCTTCGTAGATTTTACCTACCGTCTGTTTAAGATAAGCAAGCGAACGTTGCCCATCTCCCATCACTTTTTCCCAATCCCATTGATCAACATAAACAGAGTGGATTGGTGTTAAGCGATCTTCATCCGGACGTAATGCTTTCATGTGGGTGTAAAGCCCTTGCTCTGGCTGAAAATCAAAACGTCCCAATGTCTTACGTTTCCATTTAGCCAGTGAATGCACAACTTCGAAAGTTGAGTCCGGTAAAGTCTTCACTTTTACCTGAACAGCTTTTTCATGGCCAGACAAGTTATCTTGGATGCCATCACCCAAACAGCTCAACATTGGCCCTTGTACTTCAATTAGACCCAGCTTGCTTTCCAGTAGGCGGGAAAAGAAGGATTTCACGAAACTGATTTGTTGCTGCTTCTCAATAAATGACTTTTTCATAATATTATTCTCAAATTCTTTAGATGACCCTGATGTCCTGTTGGAAACATTAAGCAATAAAATGAGGGATAAATTCAATATACTTTAATAAAAATAGTCTTTATTGTTTATATAATTCATTTTTTAAGATTTAAAAATGATGATTCAACAAAAAATGAGGTTAGAAATGTCAGAAATTTATCAGATCGATAATTTGGACCGTGACATACTTCACGCTTTAATGGACAACGCACGTACACCTTATGCAGAACTCGCAAAGAAATTTGCTGTCAGCCCAGGAACAATTCACGTTCGCGTAGAAAAAATGAAGCAGGCGGGGATCATCACCGGTACCAGAGTAGATATCAGTCCTAAACAACTTGGTTATGACGTTTGTTGCTTTATTGGCATTATTCTTAAGAGCGCTAAAGATTACCCATCAGCGTTGAAAAAACTGGGCAACCTCAATGAAGTAGTTGAGGTTTATTACACAACAGGTCACTACAGCATTTTTATTAAGGTTATGTGCCGCTCAATTGAATCTCTTCAAGATGTACTTATCAACAAGATACAGACTATTGATGAAATCCAATCAACAGAAACCCTGATCTCCTTACAAAACCCGATCATGCGGACAATAAAGCCATAATATAAAATTTGTTATAACCACATTATCCACAGGTAGATCCCAACAGATTCACAGAGTACAATAGCTGTTCTTGAAATTTGTTGGGATCACTATGTCCACAATTACTTTAATCAGCGGCAGTACCATGGGTAGCGCTGAATACGTAGCTGAACATATGGCTGAAATTCTGGAAGATGCAGGTTTTTCCACTGAAATACTGCATGGCCCCTCTTTAGATAAGCTTCCTCAAGAAGGAATTTGGTTGGTAGTAACATCTACACATGGTGCAGGGGAGTTACCAGAAAACATACAACCACTAGCAGAAGAAATTTCTGAACAAAAACCTGATCTCAGCAAAGTAACATATGGTGCTGTTGGCCTTGGTAGTTCTGAATACGATACTTTCTGTGGAGCAATAAGATCGCTTGATCAACTATTGATGGAAAATGGAGCCAAACGTCTCGGTGATCGCCTGGAAATTGACATCCAACAGCATGAGATCCCCGAAGATCCCGCAGAAGAATGGGTTAAAACTTGGTCAATCTCACTCTGATCTGAATAAAAAACAAGCTATCAGTTGTGGATAACTCATATAAAAAGTCGGGGTTAACCCGTAGTTATCCATAGTATAACTATCTAACCATGATCGCACTGTGAATAACTCCCAATTTAGATCCCAGTTTATACCCACTGGGATCACGGATCATCCACAACAAATGATCCTTTATAATATTATGATCTTTATCAGGAAAAATAACTTATCCACAAAAGATCATGATCCTAATAAAAGATCTAATAAAGAGATCTTTAAATAAAAAGATCTTCTTTTAATTACCGGCGATCTCACCCACTTGGTCTATCGCCTAAACTTGAGTAGAATTCCCTTCCCTTAATGCACACTTGGCATTCTTACAACAAAAGGTTCATCACCATGTTTTATCCAGAGCAATTTGACGTGATTATTATCGGTGGTGGTCATGCCGGTACTGAAGCTGCGATGGCATCTGCCCGAATGGGCCGTCAAACCTTATTACTGACTCACAATATTGATACTTTGGGCCAAATGTCATGTAACCCAGCCATCGGTGGAATCGGTAAAGGACATCTGGTTAAAGAAATTGATGCACTTGGTGGTCTAATGGCTAAGGCAACTGATCAAGCAGGTATTCAATTTAGAACCTTAAATGCCAGTAAAGGACCTGCTGTTCGTGCAACACGTGCCCAAGCTGATAGGGTCCTTTATCGTCAAGCTATACGAACAGCATTAGAAAACCAGCCTAACCTAATGATATTCCAACAACCTGTAGAGGATCTAATTGTTGAAAACGACACAGTCATCGGTGCAGTAACCCGTATGGGGCTAAAATTCAAGGCTAGAGCTGTTGTTTTGACTGTAGGTACATTCCTAGACGGTAAGATCCATATCGGCCTAGAGAACTATAGCGGAGGAAGGGCCGGTGATCCCCCTGCAATTTCATTATCACAACGCTTACGCGAACTACCTTTACGTGTAAACAGATTAAAAACAGGCACACCACCACGTATTGATGCTAGAACTATTGATTTTAGCCAACTAACCCAACAATTAGGTGATACTCCAACGCCAATATTCTCTTTCCTTGGAAATGTGGGTCAACATCCACAACAGATGCCATGTTATATCACCCACACCAATGAAAAAACGCATGATGTGATCCGAAACAACTTGGATCGCAGCCCCATGTATGCAGGGATCATTGAAGGGATCGGCCCACGCTACTGCCCCTCGATCGAAGATAAAGTCATGCGCTTTGCAGATCGCAACGCTCATCAAATTTTCCTTGAACCGGAAGGATTAACTAGCAACGAAATTTACCCAAATGGTATTTCTACCAGTTTACCATTTGATGTACAGATGCAAATTGTTCACTCCATGAAAGGGATGGAAAATGCTCGTATCGTTCGACCAGGTTATGCAATAGAATACGATTTTTTTGATCCAAGAGATCTAAAACAAACACTGGAAAGTAAATTTATACACGGTTTATTCTTTGCAGGGCAAATCAATGGTACGACGGGTTACGAAGAAGCTGCGGCTCAAGGTCTTCTGGCTGGTCTTAATGCAGCACGCTATGCTACAGAACGAGAAGGATGGTTCCCTCGCCGTGATCAAGCTTATATTGGTGTTCTAGTTGATGATTTGTGTACTTTAGGTACTAAAGAACCATACCGTATGTTTACTTCTCGAGCTGAGTATCGCCTGATGTTACGTGAAGATAATGCAGACCTTCGCTTAACAGAAAAAGGCCGCGAATTAGGATTAGTAGATGATTCTCGCTGGGAATATTATTGCCGTAAAGTGGAAATGATTGAACAAGAACGTCAACGTCTACGTAATATTTGGATTCATCCTCATTCGAATAATCTTGGTGATATCAATGACATACTAAAAACGCCATTATCGAAAGAAGCCAATGGTGAAGATTTATTGCGCCGTCCCGAAATGAATTATAAAATTTTGACTTCATTGCCTCTGTTTTCGCCGGGCCTTAAAGAGCCACAAACAGCTGATCAAGTTGAAATTCAAGTCAAATACGAAGGGTATATTGCCCGCCAGCAGGAAGAGATTGAAAAACAATTGCGTAATGAAAATACATCATTACCGATTGATCTCGATTATTGCCAAATCAGCGGTCTCTCTAACGAAGTTGTTGCTAAACTCAATGATCACAAACCAAGCTCAATTGGTCAGGCTTCGCGTATTTCAGGAATAACACCTGCTGCAATTTCTATTTTGCTTGTATGGCTGAAAAAACAAGGATTACTGCGTCGCAGTGCCTGAGAGGATCTTTATTATGTTTAACAAACTGGAATTGTTGTTGGCTAAAGCAGAAATAAAACTTTCACAGCAGCAGAAACAACAGCTTATAGCCTATGTTGATATGCTCAATAAGTGGAATAAAGCTTATAACCTCACATCTGTTCGTGATCCAGAACAAATGTTGATTCGTCATATCATGGATAGCATTATTGTCAGTCCTTATCTGCAAGGTGATCGCTTTATCGATGTAGGAACTGGCCCTGGGTTACCGGGGATTCCGTTAGCTATTGTTTCCCCAGATTCTCATTTCACATTGCTAGACAGTTTAGGTAAAAGAGTCAGATTTTTGCGCCAAGTTCAGCATGAACTTGATTTAGCAAATATCGAGCCTGTGCAAAGTAGAGTTGAAATATACACTTCTGAGCCACCTTTTGATGGTGTTATAAGTCGAGCTTTTGCTTCACTACAAGATATGGTCTCTTGGTGCAGTCATTTACTTAAGTCTACTCATGGGCGTTTCTATGCACTTAAAGGTGTACTTCCTGAAGAGGAATTTACTATGTTACCTTCCGGAATTTCTGTTGATTCAGTTATTCAGCTAGATGTTCCTGAATTGGAAGGGCAACGCCATCTTGTTATCCTTAAGTCAAACTAATTTTGTTATTTGTCAATAAAGTTATAAATAATTAGTGATGTTGAGCACAATTATGCTGTAGTCAACATCACTAATTATGATTTGTCTCGTTTCAGCTTTAATTTACCGAGTTATTACATAAAAATAACACTATCTTGATATAAAGATAATTGAGCCTTTAAAAAGCAGATAAAGCATTTTTTCATCAGATTCCCTTTTTTAAAACAGCTAAAAATCAGTTTGGTAATTTAAGTCAATAGTAGAATAACTCTATTTCCAATGGATAAAATTAACATATTGATTTAATTGGTAATATATTTTATTTTTATTTATGGTAAATGTTAAAAATAATTAATAAATTAGAATTTTATGTGATTTAAATCACATTTAAATTTAAAAATATGAAATTATTAAAAACAAAAAATAAGTACAATAATCAGCTTGTGATTTTGTGCCGAAGTAAAAAATTTAAATAATTGTTCACCTTTTCGCTACTTATGGATTGAATTCATTTTGGCTGCCCGTATAATTTGCACGTTTTTGTCACTTGACACTCTTAAGTAAAGGCAGTTTTATACAACATTCAGCAAAACCTGATATGCAAAGTGTGCAGGGGAGAAAACAAAAGTCATGTCTGTATCCCTTTACAACGGTAAAATTGCACTGAAGTTGCTGTTTTTGCAGTTAATGACTTTTGTTATTCTCAGTGCGGCTTTTTGTACCAAAAGTATAGAATGGGGCGCTTCTGCTTTTGCTGGTGGATTAGCATGTTGGTTACCAAATACCATCTTCATGCTATTTGCCAGTCTTCAGAAAGCAAAAGAAGAAGACGTTTCTGTGCGTGTTGCGTGGTCTTTCGCTATTGGTGAAGGATTGAAAGTTATTATTGCGATAGCAGTGCTGATTGTTGCTTTGGGGGTGTTTAAAGCGGCGTTTGTACCGCTAGGTTTGGCTTATTTAGTGGTGCTGATTGTGCAGATCATCGCATCAGCTGTGATAAACGGTTAGGTTTTCAACAACAAAAGGGTAAGAGGCATCATGTCTGCATCAGGAGAAGTTTCAACTGCAAGGGACTACATAGGCCACCACCTGAATAACCTTCAGTTGGACCTGCGTACCTTTGAGTTGGTCGATCCCAACTCTGGTGGTTCTGCAACGTTCTGGACGTTGAACATTGACTCGCTTTTTTTCTCAGTCGTATTAGGGATTTTATTTCTGTATGTATTCAGAAAGGTTGCGGTTAATGCCACCAGTGGCGTACCTGGCAAACTTCAGACTGCTATAGAATTGATCATGGGTTTTGTTGATAACAGCGTTCGTGATATGTATCACGGAAAGAGCAAAGTTATTGCCCCTCTGGCATTAACTGTGTTCGTGTGGGTGTTATTAATGAACGTAATGGACTTATTGCCAATCGATTTTCTTCCTTATATCGGTGAACATTTCTTCGGCTTACCTGCTCTGCGTGTTGTACCAACAGCAGATGTCAGTATTACCTTGTCGATGGCTATCGGTGTCTTTGTCCTCATCCTCTACTACAGCATTAAGATGAAAGGAATCAGTGGTTTTACAAAGGAGCTGACTTTACAGCCTTTTAATCACCCGCTGTTTATTCCGATTAACTTAATTCTGGAAGGGGTTAGCCTGCTTTCAAAACCGGTATCACTCGGTCTACGACTGTTTGGTAACATGTATGCGGGTGAATTGATCTTTATTCTTATAGCTGGTCTGTTACCGTGGTGGTCGCAGTGGTTACTCAGCCTACCTTGGGCTATTTTCCACATACTGATTATTACGTTACAAGCCTTTATTTTCATGGTTCTGACGATTGTTTATCTATCGATGGCATCTGAAGAACATTAATTTTTACCACAATAACTGTGTTTTAACTGAAACAAACTGGAGACTGTCATGGAAAACCTGAATATGGATCTGCTGTACATGGCTGCCGCTGTAATGATGGGTCTGGCGGCAATCGGTGCTGCGATCGGTATCGGCATCCTCGGAGGTAAATTTTTGGAAGGTGCTGCTCGTCAGCCGGATTTAATTCCTCTGTTGCGCACACAGTTCTTTATCGTTATGGGTCTGGTTGACGCCATTCCGATGATTGCTGTGGGCCTTGGCTTGTACGTAATGTTTGCTGTCGCGTAGTTTGTAGAAAAATTAGAAACTACGTCAACTCATTAATTTAAAAGAGGTATTGTGCTGTGAATATTAATGCAACAATCCTCGGCCAGGCCATTGCGTTTGTCCTGTTTGTTATGTTTTGTATGAAGTTTGTATGGCCACCAATTATGGCGGCCATTGAAAAGCGTCAAAAAGAAATTGCTGATGGTTTATCTTCTGCAGAACGTGCCAAAAAGGACCTAGACTTAGCGCAAGCTAATGCGACCGACCAAATGAAGAGAGCAAAAGCTGAAGCTCAGGTCATCATTGAACAGGCTAATAAACAAAAAGCCCAGATTCTTGATGATGCAAAAGTTGAAGCTGACCAGGAACGTAACCGAATCGTAGCGCAAGCTCGGGCAGAAATTGATGCCGAACGTAAGCGTGCTAGAGAGGAGTTACGTAAGCAGGTCGCTATGTTGGCTATCGCAGGTGCCGAGAAAATCATCGAACGTTCCGTGGATGAAGCTGCTAACAGCGACATCGTTGATAAACTGGTCGCTGAACTGTAAGGAGGGAGGGGCATGTCTGAATTCGCTACTGTAGCTCGCCCCTACGCCAAAGCAGCTTTTGACTTTGCTGTGGAAAAACAATCGCTTGAACAATGGCAGAATATGCTGGCGTTCACAGCTGAAGTGACTCGTAATGAGCAAGTTGGTGAACTGCTTTCCGGTTCATTGGCATCGGAAACGTTAGCCAATACTTTCATCGCAATTTGCGGTGAACAGGTCGATGAACATGCTCAGAACTTTATTCGTATAATGGCAGAAAACGGTCGCTTATTAGCATTACCGGAAGTTTTGCAGCAATTTATTCAATTGCGTGCGTCACTTGAATCAACAGTTGATGTTGAAGTAATTTCTGCTACCGAACTGAGTGAGCAACAGCTGGCTAAAATTTCTGCGGCGATGGAAAAACGTCTGTCACGCAAAGTTAAGCTGAATTGCAAAATTGATAAGTCTGTTATTGCTGGTGTGGTAGTCCGCGCCGGTGATTTGGTGATTGATGGCAGTATTCGTGGCCGTTTAGATCGCTTAACAGACGTCTTGCAGTCTTAAGGGGACTGGAGCATATGCAACTGAATTCCACCGAAATCAGCGAACTGATCAAGCAGCGCATTGCTCAGTTCAATGTAGTGAGTGAAGCTCACAATGAAGGTACGATTGTATCCGTTAACGACGGAATCATTCGTATTCACGGTTTAGCCGAAGTTATGCAGGGTGAAATGATCGCACTGCCTGGCAATCGTTATGCAATCGCATTGAACCTGGAGCGCGACTCCGTGGGTGCGGTTGTGATGGGCCCGTATGCTGACTTAGCAGAAGGCATGAAAGTTAAATGTACTGGCCGTATTCTTGAAGTACCTGTTGGTCGTGGTCTGCTTGGTCGTGTAGTAAACACTCTGGGCGAACCAATCGATGGTAAAGGTCCTGTTGAGCATGATGGTTTCTCTGCTGTTGAAATGATTGCTCCGGGCGTTATCGACCGTCAATCTGTTGATCAGCCGGTACAGACTGGTTATAAATCTGTTGATGCCATGATCCCAATTGGTCGTGGTCAACGTGAACTGATTATCGGTGACCGTCAGACAGGTAAAACCGCACTAGCTATTGACGCAATCATTAACCAGCGCGATTCAGGCGTTAAATGTGTTTATGTCGCTGTTGGTCAGAAAGCTTCTACTATTGCGAACGTAGTCCGTAAATTAGAAGAGCATGGTGCTCTTGCCAATACTATTGTGGTAGTTGCGACTGCTTCAGAATCTGCCGCATTGCAATATCTGGCACCATATTCTGGTTGCGCAATGGGCGAATTTTTCCGCGATCGCGGTGAAGATGCGCTGATTGTTTACGATGATTTATCTAAGCAAGCTGTTGCTTATCGTCAAATTTCTCTGCTGCTCCGTCGTCCACCAGGACGTGAAGCATTCCCTGGTGACGTTTTCTATTTGCACTCCCGTTTGCTGGAACGTGCTGCGCGTGTTAACGCTGAATATGTAGAAAAATTCACTAATGGCGAAGTGAAAGGTAAAACAGGTTCTCTGACAGCTCTGCCTATCATTGAGACTCAGGCAGGTGACGTGTCAGCATTCGTACCAACAAACGTTATTTCAATTACTGATGGTCAGATCTTCTTAGAATCCAGCCTGTTCAACGCAGGTATTCGTCCGGCAGTTAACCCTGGGATCTCTGTATCCCGTGTAGGTGGTGCTGCTCAGACTAAGATCGTGAAGAAATTGTCTGGTGGTATTCGTACTGCTTTGGCTCAGTATCGCGAACTGGCAGCATTTTCTCAGTTTGCTTCAGACCTTGATGACGCGACTCGCAAGCAGTTGGATCATGGTCAGAAAGTAACTGAATTGCTGAAACAGAAACAGTATGCTCCGATGTCTGTTGCACAACAGTCATTATCTCTGTTTTCTGCGGAACGTGGTTATCTGGAAGATATCGAAATCGCTAAGATTATTGATTTCGAGTCTGCGCTGCTTGCGTATGCCAGCCGTGAACATGCTGATCTTCTGAAAGAGATTGACCAGTCTGGTGGTTACAATGAAGAGATCGAGACGAAGCTGAAAGCTCTGCTCGATTCCTTCAAAGCAACTCAGTCCTGGTAACACTATTCGGCCCGGTTTAATTAAACATGGGCCGTCTGGTTAATGAGGAGAATCAGGAATGGCCGGCGCAAAAGAAATACGTACCAAGATCGCCAGCGTGCAAAACACGCAAAAAATTACTAAAGCGATGGAGATGGTTGCTGCGTCCAAAATGCGTAAAACGCAGGATCGCATGGCGGCCAGCCGTCCTTATGCAGAAACCATACGCAGTGTGATTGGTCACCTTGCGTTAGGTAATCTGGAATATAAACATCCATACCTTGAAGAGCGTGAAACTAAGCGTGTTGGGTATCTGGTTGTTTCTACCGATCGTGGCTTGTGCGGTGGTTTGAATACTAATTTGTTCAAAAAGCTGATGTTAGACATGAAAGGTTGGTCTGATAAAGGTGTTCAGTGTGATCTGGCGCTTATCGGCTCTAAGGCAGCTTCTTTCTTTGCATCTGTTGGGGGCAATATCGTTGCTCAGGTTACAGGCATGGGAGATAACCCTTCACTGTCCGAATTGATCGGGCCAGTTAATATCATGTTGCGAGCATACGATGAAGGACGTCTGGATAAATTGTATGTGGTGACAAACAAGTTCATCAATACAATGTCTCAGGAACCGACTATTACTCAGTTATTGCCTCTGCCTGCTGGGGATGATGAGACGCTGAAGAAAAAATCCTGGGACTATTTATATGAACCTGATCCTAAGGCGTTGCTGGATATACTGCTGCGTCGTTATGTAGAATCGCAGGTTTATCAGGGCGTCGTTGAAAACTTGGCTAGTGAACAGGCCGCAAGAATGGTGGCGATGAAAGCCGCGACTGATAATGGTGGCAGCCTGATCAAAGAGCTGCAGTTGGTTTATAACAAAGCTCGTCAGGCTAGCATAACTCAGGAATTGACCGAGATTGTCTCGGGAGCTTCAGCGGTTTAACAGCTAGGTTTACGAATTACGTAGAGGATTCAAGATGGCTACTGGAAAGATTATCCAGGTAATCGGCGCCGTGGTGGACGTCGAATTCCCTCAAGATGCAGTACCAAAAGTATACGATGCACTTGAGGTTCAAAACGGCGAAGCTAAGCTAGTGCTGGAAGTTCAGCAACAGCTAGGCGGCGGCGTTGTTCGTTGTATTGCAATGGGTACTTCTGATGGCTTAAGCCGTGGTTTAAGTGTGACTGATTTAAGTCACCCAATCGAAGTTCCTGTTGGTAAAGCTACACTGGGTCGTATCATGAACGTATTGGGTGAACCAATCGACATGAAGGGCGATATTGGCGAAGAAGAACGTTGGCCTATTCACCGTCCGGCTCCAAGCTATGAAGAGTTATCTAACTCTCAAGAATTGCTAGAAACGGGTATCAAGGTAATGGACCTGATTTGTCCATTTGCCAAGGGCGGTAAAGTTGGCCTGTTTGGTGGTGCGGGTGTAGGTAAAACCGTAAACATGATGGAGCTTATCCGCAACATTGCGATTGAGCACTCAGGTTACTCCGTATTTGCCGGTGTCGGTGAACGTACCCGTGAAGGTAACGACTTCTACCACGAAATGACAGATTCTAACGTACTGGATAAAGTATCTCTGGTATACGGTCAGATGAATGAGCCACCAGGAAACCGTCTGCGTGTTGCGCTGACAGGCTTGACAATGGCTGAAAAATTCCGTGATGAAGGCCGTGATGTTCTGTTATTCGTTGATAACATCTATCGTTATACCTTAGCAGGAACAGAAGTGTCTGCACTGCTGGGCCGTATGCCATCAGCGGTAGGTTATCAGCCAACGCTGGCGGAAGAAATGGGTGTTCTGCAAGAACGTATTACTTCCACCAAAACCGGTTCTATCACTTCCGTACAGGCTGTTTACGTACCTGCGGATGACTTGACTGACCCATCCCCAGCGACGACTTTCGCCCACTTGGACGCAACCGTAGTATTGAGCCGTCAAATCGCTTCTTTGGGTATTTACCCTGCGGTTGATCCGTTGGATTCTACCAGCCGTCAGCTTGATCCGTTGGTTGTTGGTCAAGAGCACTATAATGTTGCTCGTGGCGTTCAGTCTATTCTGCAACGTTATCAGGAACTGAAAGATATTATTGCTATTCTGGGTATGGATGAACTGTCAGAGGACGATAAACTGGTAGTTGCGCGAGCTCGTAAAATTCAGCGCTTCCTGTCTCAGCCATTCTTCGTGGCAGAAGTCTTTACTGGTTCACCAGGTAAGTTTGTTTCTCTAAAAGATACTATCCGTGGCTTTAAAGGCATCTTAGAAGGTGACTATGACCACTTGCCAGAACAAGCATTCTACATGGTAGGTACCATCGAAGAAGCTGTGGAAAAAGCGAAGAAACTTTAATACGGCTGACCGGAGGTTGACATGGCTGCAATGACTTACCATCTGAATGTTGTCAGTGCTGAAAGCCGGATGTTTGATGGCTTAGTACAGAAAATTCAGGTGACAGGTAGTGAAGGTGAGCTGGGGATTTACCCAGGACACGCACCACTACTTACTGCCATAAAACCTGGCATGGTACGTATTGTTAAGCAGTTCGGTGAAGAAGAGGTAATTTACCTTTCTGGTGGTATCCTTGAGGTACAACCGAACGGCGTTATCGTACTCGCTGATACTGCGATCCGTGGTAAAGATTTGGATGAAGCTAAGGCGTTGGAATCTAAGCGTAAAGCTGAAGAACACATCCGAAATTCTCACGGTGATGTTGACTATGCTCAGGCATCAGCTGAATTGTCTAAAGCGATTGCAAAACTTCGTGTAATCGAGTTGACAAAAAAGGCAATGTAATACAGGCGGTTAAAGAAAAGAAGCCAGTTGGTGTAAGCTAACTGGCTTTTTTGTATTGCGAAATATGTAGTAATTTATCTTGCAAACAGGTTTACTTTTTTTATCTTAAATTGGAGTTATCAGGTTTCTTATGTCTAACAGTGCAAAAAGTGTTGTTATCCTTGCTGCGGGTAAAGGAACCCGTATGTATTCTGATCTCCCTAAAGTTCTACATTTGCTGGCAGGTAAGCCTATGGTCCAGCATGTGATTGATACTGCAATGGCATTGGGTGCTAAAAATGTTCATTTGGTTTATGGGCATGGTGGTGATCTGATGAAGCAGACCCTTTCTGAGCAAAAATTGAATTGGGTATTACAAGAGGAACAGTTAGGAACTGGTCACGCAATGCTGCGGGCAGCGCCACATTTTACTGATGATGAAGATATTCTGATGTTGTATGGCGATGTACCTCTTATTGGTACAGATACCCTTGAGCGTCTGTTGGCTGCTAAACCTGAAGGTGGTATTGGTTTACTGACAGCAATTCTGGATAATCCAACAGGTTATGGTCGTATTATTCGTGAAAATGGGGACGTGACTGGAATCATTGAGCAAAAAGACGCAACTGAAGAGCAGCGTAAAATCAATGAAATTAACACAGGTATTTTGGTTACTAATGGTGGTGATTTAAAACGTTGGTTATCCCAATTGGATAATAATAATGCTCAGGGTGAATATTACATTACTGATGTGATTGCTTTGGCTCATAAAGAAGGCTGCAAAATTGAAGCAGTACATCCAAGACGTTTGAGTGAAATGGAAGGTGTGAATAATCGCCTACAACTTTCCGCTCTTGAACGTATTTATCAATCTGAGCAGGCAGAAAAATTATTGTTGGCCGGTGTTATGCTGCTAGACCCTACCCGTTTTGATTTACGTGGCACGTTGACTCATGGCCGTGATGTGGTTATCGATACTAATGTCATTATCGAAGGCAGTGTAATTCTCGGAAATAATGTGCAGATTGGCACAGGTTGCGTGTTGAAGAACTGCATTATCGGTGATGATTCTATTCTTAGTCCATATACAGTCATTGCAGATTCTGAAATGGGGGTTGGTTGTACTGTTGGACCGTTTGCCCGTTTGCGTCCCGGCTCTAAACTTGCTGAAAAAGCCCATGTAGGGAATTTCGTTGAAATGAAGAAATCTTATCTGGGTAAAGGTTCTAAGGCGGGACATCTGACTTATCTTGGTGATGCTGATATTGGTAGTAATGTAAACATTGGTGCAGGTACTATTACCTGTAATTACGATGGCGTTAATAAATTCAAAACTATTATTGGTGATGGCGTTTTTGTTGGTTCTGATACCCAACTTGTTGCTCCAGTGACAATTGCTAACGGCGCTACAATTGGTGCAGGGACAACAGTGACAAAAAATGTTGCTGAAGATGAACTGGTAGTAAGCAGAACTAAGCAAACACATATTCAGGGTTGGAAACGCCCTGTTAAGAAAAAATAAAATAATAATCCCCACTCTACAGGCTCGGGGACCGGCTAAAGCTGGAAAACAATCAGGTTCGTGACATTATAAAGGGCTTTCATCGGCCCTGTTTTTAGGAATAAAACTGATGTGTGGAATTGTTGGTGCAGTAGCACAACGAGATATTGCAGAAATCCTGATTGAAGGACTTCGCCGTTTGGAATACCGTGGTTATGATTCCGCTGGGTTGGCGATTATTGATAACGAAAAGAATATGCTCCGCCTACGTGAAGTAGGTAAGGTACAAATGCTAGCTGATGAGGTTGATAAACAGCCAGTCCTTGGAGGGACAGGTATTGCTCATACCCGTTGGGCTACACATGGTGAACCGAACGAGAAGAATGCTCATCCGCATATTTCCGATTATATTGCTGTTGTTCACAACGGCATTATTGAAAACTATGAAGAATTGCGGATTCAATTAATTGAGCGTGGTTATTCATTTGTATCGGATACTGACACAGAAGTTATTGCTCACCTTGTTCATTGGGAGCAAAAACAGAGTGGTACCTTGCTGGAGGCTGTCCGGCGTGTTATTCCCCAACTTCGTGGTGCTTATGGCGCAGTTATCATGGATAGCCGTGATCCCGGAGCAGTAATCGCTGCAAGATCGGGCAGTCCTTTGGTTATTGGTTTGGGGGTAGGGGAAAACTTCCTTGCGTCTGATCAATTGGCGCTGTTACCTGTTACCCGTCGTTTTATCTTCCTTGAAGAAGGTGATATTGCTGAAGTAACTCGTCGTACCGTGCGTATTTTTAATATTCACGGCGAGCCAATTGAACGGGAACAGATTGAATCTAACATTCAGTATGATGCTGGTGACAAAGGTATTTATCGTCACTATATGCAAAAAGAGATCTATGAACAACCAATGGCAATTAAAAGTACTTTGGAAAAGCGCTTAGATCATGGACGAGTAGATCTATCTGAACTTGGCCCTAATGCAGCTGAATTATTATCCAAAGTAGAACATATTCAGATTGTTGCCTGTGGTACATCCTATAACGCAGGTATGGTTTCCCGTTATTGGTTTGAAGCATTGGCGGGTATTCCTTGTGATGTAGAAATTGCCTCTGAATTTCGTTACCGCAAATCAGCGCACCGTCCGGGAAGCTTACTCATTACATTGTCTCAATCAGGTGAAACCGCAGATACATTGGCAGCCTTACGTTTATCTAAAGAACTTGGATATCTCACATCGTTGACAGTCTGTAACGTAGAGGGTTCTTCTTTAGTACGTGAATCTGATTTTGCTCTGATGACTAAAGCTGGTGCGGAAATTGGGGTTGCTTCAACTAAAGCGTTCACGACCCAACTGACTGTATTGCTGATGCTGGTGGCTTATCTTGGACGTTTAAAAGGTGTTGATCCAGAGCAGGAACAAGAAATTGTTCATGCATTACATGCACTGCCAAGCCGCATCGAAAGTATGCTGTCGAAGGATAAAATTATCGAAGCGTTGGCGGAAGATTTTTCTGATAAACACCATGCATTATTTCTTGGTCGCGGTGATCAGTACCCGATTGCGGTTGAAGGGGCTCTGAAATTAAAAGAGATTTCTTATATTCATGCCGAGGCTTATGCGGCAGGTGAACTGAAACATGGCCCATTGGCACTGATTGATGCAGACATGCCTGTTATCATTGTGGCTCCAAACAATGAGTTATTGGAAAAATTGAAATCCAATATCGAAGAAGTGCGTGCTCGTGGTGGGTTACTGTATGTATTTGCTGATCAAGATGCTGGTTTTACAGACAGCGAAGGAATGAAGATCATCCCATTACCGCATGTTGAAGAATTGATTGCACCAATATTTTATACCGTGCCGTTGCAATTGCTCTCTTATCATGTTGCGCTGATTAAAGGAACTGATGTTGATCAGCCTCGTAATTTGGCTAAATCAGTGACCGTAGAATAGTCGTTTTATAAGTAAGAAATTGAAAAAAAGCCTCTGTACATTAAAAGTGCAGGGGCTTTTTTTGGTCTGAGGAAATTTTTCACTATTTTCTTGCTGATCAAAACGAATCACGATATTGTTATGATATAACATTTCAATTTAGGCAGAAGATATGAAACCAAGTATTCACCCAAGCTACCGAGTAGTCGTATTTCACGATACCAGTGTTAATGCCTACTTTACAGTTGGTTCCACTATTCGTACTGAGCGGACAATTACCTTGAATGGAGAAGAGTATCCGTATGTGATTGTTGATGTATCATCGGAATCACATCCTTTCTATACAGGTAAGCAGAAAACTTTATCTCAGGAGGGTAGCACAGCGCGATTCCAGAAAAAATTTGGGCGTTTTATTGGCAATCAATAAATTGAGGGATCGTAAAAATGCAGGTATTAAGTTCACTTAAAACAGCAAAAACTCGCCATCCGGATTGCAAAATTATAAGTCGTCGTGGCCGGTTGTATGTTATTTGTAAATCTAATCCACGCTTTAAAGCAGTTCAGGGGAAGAAAAAGAAACGTTGATATCTTAGTGCTAATGTGGAGCTCGTAGCTTATAACTGCGAGTTTCTTGCCATTTTTTCGGATTGTATGTCTAACTATTTAGAAAATAGTTAGCATGAGATTTATTTGGGAAGAAAATTACATGACTTAGGTAGATAAGCTGTATTTTTTGTAAAGTAAAACTTCATGAGATATTGATTGCACGGTACAAAATTAAACGTTTGGTTGGCTGCTATTGCTACAGATTTTTCCATCAAAAGTAGTTCGATATTTGTGCTTTTTAATGTGTTTTATTGTAAATCACCGTTCTGGTCATTTGTTGACACCCGAATATAGCTAATTTTTCCCACATGTAACCCTGCCGAGTGCCAATAAGAGACTATTCTTTCGGATATTTCACAGCATAGTGAGTTTTGAAAAATCTTGGTTTGGTGGAATCCATTATTAACACATTATATCCTGTAGGAATTGCGGTTTGGTTTGCTCAAAATAAAAACCCAAATACACTGTTTCCAGGTACTACATGGAAATATATTGATGAAAATAAAACAGTTCGATTGGCTAGTGCTAATGGCGCTGATATTTTGTCAACGGGTGGTAACGATCTGATAACTCTGACAGTGGCGCAAATGCCAGCACATAATCATATATTTTCAGGAATGACAGATATATTTGATTATGGTACTCGAACCACCAATACCACTGGAGAGCATAAACATGATAGCGGATGGGGTGAATCTGGAAATGGGCGTTATGGCTATTATGACGATTCTAAAAATAATATTGGGTCAGCGAAGACAGATTTTGACAACTACAAGTTCAATACCAGCACTGATGGCGCTCATGCCCATACGGTATCAATAGGGCCACATAGCCATACAATTTCGGGCAATACAGGAAGCACGGGGGCTAACGCTGCGATTTCAATTACTAACTCATATGTAAAATTGATGGGATGGTATAGAAGTTCATGAAGGCCCTACAGCCTTATTCTTTACTTCAGCTGATCAGCCATTTCTACCATTGAGAAAAGACCGGAGAGCAAGATAGTACCCGGTCTTGACAATTTTATCATTCTGGTACTTGTGGCCAATTAATATTTGGAGCTATTGAAATATCAACACGACTCAGTAATACCACATACTTTTTCCAGGCAAGCAATAATGCTTTCTCTGCGTCTGAAGCCATCTCAGTCTCAACAGCATATTGCAATGAAGTCATAGCCTCATTAGCGTGTTGGCGAAGAGTGGCTCGTTGTAGTTCTGCTTGTTCAATCTGACTGTCCTTTTGAGCTTCAATATCCGTTACCCATTTTTCACCATCCCATTTATCAAAATCGGTGGCGGGTTGTTTAAATGTCAGTATTTCTGGTAATTCACCTAGTTCAATAATTTCCTGCTGTTTCCCAGTTTGTGTGTTGTAAGCTATTTTTCCGCGATAATCTGGCACAATCAACCAGTTGGTTAAATCAGATGAACGGCAGACGACATAACCCTCTTGGGTATCAGGTGGCGCGTCTGTGCAGGAATTGGCGGGAAGACCAATACCAACGGAAAGATGTTCATCAGTACTGTTTAGATATTCCAGCGTAATCGCATCGTAATTAAACACAACGATACTTCCGGTACTGATAGCAATATTATTTTTATCCAGTACAGCCTTATTCATCAGGCAATCCTCACAATGTAATTAAATGCTACGTTTCGCGGACGTGTTTTTGTTCCTGTTGAAGCAAGAATCGCATCGTCCACATAACCGGAACCACCACTTCCAATCCCGGTAGCGATACCCAATCCACGGCCATCAAATCCGTAGTTAGCATCTTTGGTGATACTATTGAGAATATAGCTCGGTGTACTCAAACCATCAGCTCCAGCACTTGAGTTAGACCACATCCGACCAAGCCTATGATTATGTCGAGCAATATCAGCCAATTGATTGGAAAGTAGATATCGACCAACGTCCACCCCACGTCCATCATCCTAGCCACGGATAAATTCACCACGTAAATCGGGCAATCTACCACTAGGATAAACTTCTGCTAATTTCGGATATAAAGATTTATCAGAGATTGCTCCATTACATTTTACCCATCCATTTGATGGTATGTTAGTCGGCCAGGGAAGAGGTATTCCCACCGGGTTTCTTCAAGTACAGATGTACTCATTACGCAGCTCTCACAATATAATTAAATGCTACGTTGCGTGGCCTTGATACCCCTATGTAACCTGCATTGGTAGTCCAGGTTGTTGCAGAACCTACAGATCTAGCTCTTAGTGGAATATCTTTATCTTTAGGAGTATCCCACTGTAACTTTAGGCGCTCATTGAGCGAGAAATTAACAACATTATCCGCAGGCTGACCAGCAATTTCCTGTAGTAAATAAGAACCTTCCTGCCATGTCAGTAATGAACGTGATAGATCTACCCCACGCCCAGCATCCCAGCCACGGATAAATTCACCACGCAAATCGGGTAAATTACCACCAGGATAAGCCTTGGCTAACTCCGGAAATTTCGACTTATCAAAGGCTGCACCATTACACTGAACCCATCCTTCTGGCGGTGTTTCAGTCGGCCAAGGAAGCGGCACACCAACCGGAATCAGCTTTTCCAATAAACCAAGGTTTTTCACAAAAGCATTTTTGTCTGGGATATCTGCACCGTTTTGGTTTTTTGCCAATTTACTATTAGCATTATCATAAGCTGCTTTTACTGCTTTGGGTGTTGCCGCTGTGGTTTCATCATTACTGTTAATTGCACTATTGAGTTTTGTAAAACCTTTCTCTGTCAACGTAGCATCTGGGTGATTGCGGCTCTTTTCATGTTTCAGAATAGAACTATCTACATATTCACGCGTTGCCAGAACTATGGAAGGATCAATTTTCAGTGTTACTGAATCAGTATTGCTGACAATTAAGATCATTCTGACAGTTTGTGTTCTACCCGAACCTTCCTGCAATTGTGGTTTATAGGTTTCCGGGCAATTTGCCACCGCAATCAAGTTACCTTCACTGTCAAACAGACCAATTTCACGCATCCACCAACCTCCCTCACCTTCAGGGATAATCTGTTCGGCAATAATTTGGTTAGTGTTTACTGGGTCAACACTCAATGTATTAATTGCGGCCCGACGTTTTTCATTGACTAGCTGTGTCTGATTAACATCGGGATCAGGTAATTTACCGCCACCATCACCAACAGCCATGTGAGTAATATCAACTTTCGTTCCCAAAGCAGCAGCATTTGCCAACTTCGCTGCTCCCAGTTTGGTTAAAATTGCAAAGTATTTCATGGTGAAACCCTCAATGTATCGGTATCGATCAAATGAATTGCAGCCCCTAAAGGAGCATTATCGCTAGTTGTGATGACGTCAGGGAGATATTGGTAAACAGTGAGGTCATCTCCAGTATAACTCGTCGCAGCGCAATAAAATTCGCCCTTAACATCCAGATTGATTGACAAACCTATCAGATGACGACTAACAGGCTTGGCATCAGAAATTAGCCGTTCCAGCTCTAAAAAAGTTTCTTCGGTAATGCCGTTTTCCTGCACCCCTATCGCTAATCGGAATGTGCCTGGTGTTTCGTTGTTCTCCCACCATTCTTTTATTTGAATGAGATAGCCTAGCGGTTCTACCACACGACGGACGGCACCAATGGTTCCCTTATGTTTATGCAGAAACATCGAGTTTTTTATAACTTCCCGCTTAGTACTCACCGACCAGTTTTCATCCCAACGATCAACCGACCACGCCCATGCGAGATAGGGTAAAAACTCTGGAGGGCAAGTGTCAGGATTCCAGAGTTTACGGAGTCGTCGTACTTCTATGTTTTGCAGTTGCGAACATGCTTTAGCAGCAGCCAACTCCAAAACGGTAGAACCTGTTGGTAACAGGCGGTCATTCATCATAACCTCCCACTATTGGATCTGGCTTAGAGCAATCAGAAGTTTGAATTTTACTCAGCTCTAATTTTTTACCAGTGCAGTAAGGAGCTTGATCTTTACACAGAATTATATCCTTCGTCGGAGCTTTCAATTCCACCTGTTTCACCCCAGTTACATGCAGTGCGGCATAGATGGCGGATAACCGAATATCTTTCCCTAACTTATGTTGGTCTAGCACGTACTTATCCATATTTTCTTGAGCTAATTTACGGATAGGCTCAGACTCAGGTGTCGGCTCAAGATAGAGCACAGCATCAATCTGATATTCTATTATTTTGGCTGGTTGCACTTTTACCCGATCAGCAACCGGTCTGACATCTTCGTCATTAAGTGCTATAACCACTTTATCCAGTAAGTCTTGTGAAGGTATACCGTTATGTGTTTCATCTTCCTTATCGTCCTTATCTTTTTCCCATATCCATTTCTGTGACAAAATAGTGACGGTTACATTAGCCGGTGATGGACTGATGACAGAAACATCCGCAACAGTTTGATATTCACCTTTACCTTTTCCGTCACCTTTATTGACACTAATACCTTCATTAACTTTAAGGGCATGATATTCATATGCACCTATCGGCCCTGCAACACTTAGTCCTTCGAAGGCTCTCTGGATACGGTTACGGAAGGTGCTATCAGGCTCCATAACGGCCCGAGTCACGTTATAGTTCGCACCTAATTGGTCTAAATCTCCATTGGTTGCATAGGCCAGCATCACTGCACGAGCCGCTTCATTTACCCGCTGACGCAATATCAATTCTCTGTAAGCATTTTCTTCCAGCAACTTAACCAGAGGTTCGGATTCCAGCTCTAGTGTTCGAGTAATAGCATCTCGTTGTTCTTCAGGATAAAGAGATATTAATTTGGCTTTACGCTCAGCCAATAGTCTTTCATAATCCAGTGGCTCTACTACATCAGGTGGTGGCAGTTGGCTTAGATCTACCAAGTCAATAGTCGGCATTGTTTTACCTCACAGGGATGGATAGAGAAAACACCCCGGGAGACAGCTGATAATGACCGGATATATCTATTGTCATTTTGCCGTCTTGTTGGGTATTTATGGTGATAGCTGTCAGATTAATTCGTGGTTCCCAGCGGCTGATAGCTGTATAACTGGCAGCCATAACTTGCAGACGTAGAGCCGCGTTTTGTGGCCAGTCAATTAATTCGGGTAGCAGAGAACCATAAGTGCGACGTTCTAAACGGCTACCTACGGGGGTTAGTAAGATATCGCTGACAGACTGGCGTACATGTTCCAAATCTGTCAGGCTACGACCGGTTTGCCGGTTCATTCCAAGATACATCATTATACTGGACCTCCTGTTGTCGCACCGCCTGCCATGACGCCGGAGTGTTGGTGAGAATGTAAGGTCACACCATTAGAACTGAGTTTTCCGCCTGTGTTTTCAACATCACCTTCTAGTTTGGTTTTTGCTTTTACAGTAAGCTCTGGTGTTTTCAGTTCAATGCTTTTGGCCACCTCAGCAGCGACTGTCAGTGCTTTCATATCAATTTGCAGTGTTTTCGTTTCGACTTTGTTGACTGATGTCAGTTCGATTGCGTTGATAGCCTCCAATTTGATTGAGTCGAGTGCCTTGAGTGAGATACTCGTTGCTTCAAGTGTTATAGAACTTGCAGCCTGCACCTTAGCAGTCTTAATACCTATTACGTTTAAGGCGCCGAATTTCGGCTCATACTCCATTACAGCCCCATCGGGGAAAGCAATATGAACAGCTTGTTCAGAACGAGGCGGTGATGCCAGAGATTGATCAGAATAAATGGCCGGTAATCCACCATCAGGAAAATCAATATGGTCAGTTTCTGTAGGGAGAGTCGATGGCTCTGGAAATTGATTAGAATAAACAGCCGGTAATACAAAGGATGTGGTCAATTCACCGCCAACAGATAATAGCAAAACTTGCTCACCACGGCTGGGAGCCCACCAAGTACGGGAATTACCCGCTCGCATTGTCAACCAAGGTCTCCAGTCAGTTTCGAGATTACCTGTCGCAATTCGACACATTCCTCGCTGAGTATCTACCTCGGTAACAACACCAGTTCTGATCAGGTTACGTAATAAGCGCAGAAGCTCTGTTAGTTGTGTATCCATATTCGGAAAAATGCCATGTTAGGTAGTTATGGGTTTATGTTTGGAAGAATGACATTAAAGGTAGCGATAGACATTAAAGGCGAATTGTAGGAAAGGTCAGACAAATTTCTTAGAAAAATAAAACTATAACAATATGAATTAAAAAGCCTTTCCCTTAGAGAGAAAGGCTTTTTAATAATCTGTAGATAGTTTTCTTGTCAACACTTAACGCAATAATCTAAGGAATTCTAATGTTGTACTGTCTAATCGTATGCTGGATATAAGATACTACAGGTAAGTTGTACAGATAATTCCTGCTCGAATGTCGAAAACAAGCAATTACACAATTTAAATTACAGTCTCGTAGATTAAGCCATACTTTTGGCAACGCTGGTAAAAATAGAGTGATAACCCTTTGAAAAAAATCAAACTAACACCACCATTAATGGTATGGCTGTCTTCACGTCCATTCGTTACCTTTAATCCCAGAGTTGCAGAATAGGTTTTGTTGCAGTTGGCATAATTTCAGGCATTTCAACTTCAGTGCCATGTGGCAGGATTACGCTATATTCAGATTCGGACAATTCCGGAAATTTTTTAAATATCAATTCAACCAATCCTGGATTAGCTTCTAAAACACGTTCAGTCATACCCTGAGTTCGGCCATAGTGGCGCCAGCACAAGGCATCAACAGTATCATTTTGCTGTGCAATTATTTTCATTAAGTACTCTCTATTACAAGAAATATTGTTAAATTAGAGTACCATGGTGTGCTAATAAAAGAGGGAAAACAATGAAACAACATTGTTAGAGCCATAGTACAAATGAAAAGCAAGAAGCCACTTTTCAGTGGCTAATTTTTCAATGCAATCATAACCAACTTAGAAACCATAGATTATTTATCATACAAAAATCCCACGTGCGTACTGTTTATTTGTCGCATTTATTCTTCACGTGTTTCGTGATAATTAATGAGTTGTTTCGTAAGTGGAGTTGATAATTCTGCAATCCAAGTCAAAGCTAGCTCTTTATCCTCAACATGATTACATTCACAGCTTGTTGCCATTCTGGCAATAAAATTAATACGTTGCGCTATTACTGATTCCATAAGAAAGTCCACTGACAAACTTACCCCCGTATAACATAACTGTATATAAGGACAGTACACGTTGATTAGACAAAATTAAAGGGATTTTTTATCTTTTTTAAGAACTATATTTGATAGTGTTAATATATTAATTATTGTTTTTATTGAAATAATTAATGATTAAAAAGGTTTCTTTCCTATCACAATTCGTTGTAATTAATAAGTTTTTTTTATTTTATTGCTTAGAAGATTTTTTCTCTTTATTTAGATTGTATAGTTTCACAAAGTATATAGATTGAAATTTAGATGCCTATGATGCAATATCCTTCATTGGATCTAATAAATTTATTTGGAATCACAATAGCTCTTAATTAGAGAGCTTTGTAGAGATGGCAAACTCACGAAACTATACTTTTGATGAAAAAAAATGTAACTGAGATAAAAATGGGTGCAGATAGTGGAGGAAAACAAGCTATCGAACGCCTTGTTAGTGCATATGGGTTTAAATCACGTCAGGCACTAAGCGACCATTTAGGTGTGTCCAAAAGCACAATGGCAAACCGGTATTTAAGAGATAGCTTTCCCGCAGATTGGGTTATTCAATGCAACCTTGAAACCAATGCTTCATTGTTATGGTTAAGCACAGGACAAGGAGACATGTTTCCTGATGGAGAAAAGAAAAAGGAATCATTAGAAAGCATTATCACTCCGACAATACAACGGGTTAAATTGGTTGGTGGAAAGTTGAACTCTGACAACCCTGTGACTTTAGATAATCAACTTATTGCCAGAGAAATAAAAAAACCTCTTATTGTAGATAACAATAACACTTGGTATTTGCTAGATACAGCAGAACCTGATATTCAGGATGGTTTATGGTTAATTGATATTGAAGGGATGCATAGCATTAAAAAGATCACAAAAATTCCGGTCGGTAAAATTAGGGTATGTGATAATGATGTGGCCTTTGATTGTGCAATTGATGAAATTAACTTCATTGGTCGAATTTACCTGATGATTTCTAAGTACCGATAATTTTTTCTATTGTTGATAAATTAATTTTTTCAGATGTGTAAATCCATGCTTGATGGCAATCTGTTATCTAAGTAAACGTTAGTTAGCTGAACCTAAAATATTAAGTTGATCGGTAATCTGTTTTATTTACAGGAAAATATTTATATATCGTGGATAACGATGTGTTGTAGATCAATGATAATTGTTTCCGCGAGTGGCCTTTAGCCAGCAATCTTGCGGCTTGTTGCTGTTCAGCAAATGAGAATGATACAGGTCTGCCACCTATTCTTCCCTGAGCACGAGCAGCTATTAATCCTGCATTTGTCCTTTCAACTATCAATTCTCGTTCCATCTCAGCCAGTGCACTCATAACATGAAAGAAAAATCGTCCCATAGAGGTGCTGGTATCAATACTATCAGTCAGGCTTTGAAAATGAACACCACGTTCACTTAAATCAGAAATTAAAGTAACCATATTTTTTACGCTACGTCCCAGTCTATCTAGTTTCCAAACAACTAAAGTATCTCCTTTTTTAAGCTGCTTTAAAGCTCGTTTTAAACCTGGTCTATTGGCTGTTTTTCCACTGATTTTATCCTCAAAGATCCGCTCACAATTTATACTTATAAGAGCGTTTCGCTGTAAATCACTGTTTTGGTCATTTGTTGACACCCTGATATAGCCAATCTTTGCCATGTTTGATCCTGTTTAATACCAATATGAGACTATTATTGTAGAAATTATCACGGATTAGAGAATTTTAAAAAACCTTGGTTTATTGGAAACAGTAAATTTAGCGAAAAATGCAGTACCTAATAGCAGGAAAGTGAACGGAAAGGTGTTGGCTGGGGATATCAATATTAC
>NZ_JONO01000047.1 GCF_000711895.1 Photorhabdus australis DSM 17609 | reverse complement strand
TCAGTAGCACAGTGGCAGAACAACAGAGCTCCCGGGGTAATTCACGCGACCTTCCTGCTTATACCTGTCGGCTTTACGTCACAGCGTTCCGTGTAAGTATTGGGCTTTGACGATACTAGCCGCCTCACCCCACTGTGCCGCCTAAACCGCTTCCTGTTCGTCAGGCCAGCATTTTGCTTTCGGTTTCCTTCAGATCCGCAGTCACCCACGGCACCCTTACCGTTCAGCTAACACTTCCCCTTACCGGGTGTGTAGAGGACTTTCACCTCCAAGTCACCGGTTTGGTCACCACAACCAACCCGGTTGCGCTCACGCGCAACGCGCCATGCCCAGCGCACTAGCAAAAAGGCGGCTAATTATGCCGCCTTTAAAACTAAAAGAATAGTTTATGACCTATCATTACAGCAGATCAGCGATCATCTTCTCAAGTTTGCCCTGATCTATAGCGAACTTACGGATACCATCCGCCAGTTTTTCTGTTGCCATTGCATCCTGATGATGTTCCCAATAGAACTGAGCTTCATTCAGTGGCTCTGGACGCGCTTTAACTTCACCGGTATAACCCAGTTTACATTCAACCTCACCCTGAGCTTCGGATAATTCTTTCAATAACGCAGGAGCAATAGTCAAACGGTCACAACCCGCCAATTCCAGGATCTCACCGGAATTACGGAAACTTGCTCCCATAACAACGGTGTCATAGCCATGTTGCTTATAATATTGGTAGATCTCGGTCACAGAAATGACGCCTGGATCTTCGTGTGGCGCGAATTCTTTTTTATCGCTGTTCTCTTTATACCAGTCAAGGATGCGACCAACGAATGGCGAAATCAGATAAACCCCTGCTTCAGCACAAGCACGCGCCTGTGCAAAAGAGAACAGCAGAGTCAGGTTACAGTTGATACCTTCTTTTTCTAACTGCTCAGCTGCGCGAATACCCTGCCAGGTTGAAGCCAGTTTGATCAGAATGCGATCATTGCTGATACCCGCTTCGTTATACAACTTTATCAAACGCTTAGCTTTAGCTACGCTGGCTTCGGTGTCATAAGACAGACGAGCATCTACTTCAGTAGAGATACGGCCTGGGATCAATTTCAGAATTTCCAAACCAATATTCACCGCCAGTTTATCGCTGGCATCCACAATCTGCTGCTCGCGAGAGTTACTCTGTTCACGCGCCCATGTAATTGCTTCATCAATCAGTTTGCGGTATTCAGGGATCTGTGCAGCGTTAAGGATCAAAGATGGGTTAGTCGTAGCATCTTGTGGCTGATAAAGTTTCATCGCCGCAATATCCCCGGTATCTGCGACTACGGTTGTCAGTTTACGCAAGGAAGTTAGTTTATCGGTCATTTTGTCATATCTCATCGTTATGCGTGAAATTGTGGCCTTGTGGCTACGCCATCCTTTGATAATAACACGGTAAAACCTTGCTGCAAGGCGGTAAAAACGATGACTCATCGTTAATTGATTCGCAAATGTTTTCAACTGCAAATTCCTTAAAATGCGTCCTGATGCAAATCAGGCAAGTTAACAGCACCAACCCGCACACTATTGTTCCAATAAATGCTGAAAATCATAGGTAAGTTTAGTTCAAACATCAGGACATTATTATAGACTACCGGCTGGTAAAGTTTCCTGGTCAACAAATCTAATCATAAATAAGTGACTTCAATTTATTGAATTCAATAAATTAAAGTCACGACCAAAATTATTATTTAAAATTAATTATTCCACAGTTAATTTATTCTCAACTTCAGCACTTATTTTTTTCGAAACAAAAACTGAACTTAAAGAACACATTGCAAAAAAGATAAATAAAACACTACTTCCCAGCAAAGGGATTAAACCTATTACTATAATACCAAAAGCTGACTGGTAGCTTCTTGAAATTGCATCCGAAGACGATATTATTTTCGCAAAATATTTTTCTGGTGTCAGCTCTTGCCCTGATGTGTAAAGAGATATCCTTAAAAAAGAAAGTCCGATAAAAATAAGCATAGTTCCCAAAGTATAGTATAACAGGGTAATTCTTGACAAAGGTATAGCCCAAAAAATACTGCCAACTGCAATTAAGAAAGAACCAAGAAAGAAAGATTTTTTTAACTTGTTTATATTAAAATAAGCACCAGACAAATAAGAACCAAATAACATTGAAACAGAAGCTACAAAGGAAAAATAAGCGACTAAATCAGAAAAAGAAAACGAATATAATCCACTAAATAAAGAGACAATTATTGTATAGCTAGAAGTTATTATATAAGTTGAAATCACCTGGTATGATACCATTGCAGTTAAAATACTTATCCTGAATAATAATATATTTCTCTGGGTATTATTCTTGATAATATATTCTAAACCGCCATATTTCATAATAATATCTTTTTTCTCTGTTTTAGTTCCCCAATCGCCAACAATAAAGAGAAGTATCATTGATAAAAGAAAACATATTGATTCAATAATAAATAAGAAACGTATCGAAGTTATATTTATCAAAAATCCGGCTATCAATGGAGAAGATATAGAGAAGAGACCATAATAGAATTGTTGCTTTGATATAAAAGCAACTCTTTCTTCTGAACTGACAAATACCTGATATGCCACTGACCTTATCGATATATTTAAACCTGAAAGAAATGACAGAAGGAAAGATATGAAAAACAATAAATATATATTATTCACAAACACAGCAAAGAATATTATTACCGCTCGAAATAAATCTGAATAAATACAAATAGTTCGCATATTAAACCGAGCAGTTAGCCCACCAATAACCGCAAAAACTAATATACTCGCCATTAGCCTTATAGATACCATTAAAGACGTATCTATTTCCGATTTCGTGATTGAATATACCAGTGAAATAAGCGCTATTTCACTTATTCCTGTACCAAAGATAGATATTATATCAGAGGATAATAGCTTGTTTTTATTCTGCATATTTTATCCTATTTTATACATTTTTATCCAATTGATTTCATTAATAGCACTTCCACGACTTCAATTAAATAATAAATAGTGAATCTAGCACAGTCTCTTATTTCCAATATTTCTCAGGTTCTATAAAAACAAATCTGCAAGAAGTGCTCTCACTTTTAGAATAATTACACTATTACAATCCAAGAAAAATAGATCAAATTCACAAAAATTAATATTTAAATAAGCCATAAAACATTATTTATATTTATATATAAAATTAAATTTAAATATAATCATATAAATTATTTAAGTATTCTTCTCATTAAATGTAATATCGATCAATAAAATGGAGTATAAAATTATCAGCTGGTTACGCCACAGATATCACACTTGCAGTTTTTACTATCCTTGTTATTTATTCTTTATTATCCTATCTTTTGTTAAAATCATTTAATCTGAACAACCGAGATCATATTATGCTTATCACTATTTCACCAGCAAAAACCCTTGATTATGAAAGCCCGCTTGCCACGGAAAAATATAGTCAGCCAGCATTACTCGACCAGTCAGAACAACTAATTAGCATCTGCTGTAAACTCACACCAACCCAAATTGCCAGTTTGATGGGTATCAGCGATAAACTTGCCGGTCTGAATGCAGCCCGATTTGGCGAATGGCATGCTGATTTCACGCCAGAAAATGCACGTCAGGCTATTCTGGCATTTAAAGGTGATGTGTATACCGGTATGCAAGCTGAAGATTTTTCCGACAAGGATTTTGATTTTGCTCAGGATCATCTGCGTATCCTGTCTGGTCTTTATGGTGTACTTCGTCCTTTGGATCTGATGCAACCTTACCGGCTGGAAATGGGAATTAAACTGGAAAATAAACGTGGTAGAGATCTTTATTCTTTCTGGGGAGATCTGATCACAGAAAAACTTAATCAAGCCTTGGAGCAGCAAGGCGATAATGTATTGGTTAATCTGGCTTCCGATGAATATTTCAAATCCGTTAATACAAAAAAATTAGCCGGTAAGATTATCAAGCCCGTATTTCTTGATGAGAAAAACGGTAAATATAAGATTATCAGCTTCTATGCGAAAAAAGCCCGTGGGTTGATGAGCCGATTTATTATTCAGAATCAGTTAACGCAAATTGACCGTCTGGTGGAATTCAATCTGGATGGCTACGTTTTTGATGAATCGTTATCTAAAGGAAACGAGCTGGTATTTAAACGACCAGAACAACATTAAAACTTTTATTATCAATCATAAACGCCGCATAATTTATGCGGCATCTACTCTTATCGCTATTCAGGTGCTCTTGCCATCAGGAAAGCACGTAATTTAGCAAAATCTGCCGGCAAATGATGGGATAACAAGTCTAAATCAGCTCGTTCTGCCAGAGCTTCAGGCAGTGGTAATTCCTCACCCAGAATCTGCTCCACACTCTCTTTAAATTTCGCCGGGTGAGCTGTACCGAGAAACAATCCGCATTCATCTTCCTGTAATTGATCACGCAAAACGCGGTAAGCAACAGCTGCATGAGGTTCAGAGATATAACCCAGTTTAGCCAATTCCTTGATGGTCTCTTTAGTCACTTCATCACTGACTATGCCATATCCTAATTCACTTAACTTCCAGGATCGACGACAAAATAGTTCTTCAATACGCGGCCAGTTGTTGGGCTGACTCACATCCATTGCATTAGAAAGCGTAGCAACCGTCTGATGAGGCAGCCATTTTCCATCCGCCAGATAACGTGGAACCGTATCGTTCACATTAGTCGCAGCGATAAAACGTTTTACCGGCAGCCCCATTGATTTTGCTAATAAACCGGCAGTTAAATCACCAAAATTCCCACTGGGTACCGAAATCACCAATTTTTCACGCTTATCTTCTGGTACCTGAGCCACCGCCTCAAAGTAATAGCAAATTTGCGCCAACAAGCGACTGATGTTAATTGAGTTAGCTGAATTGAGATACAGAGCCTGTTTTAACTCTTGATCATCAAATGCCTGTTTAACCAACGCCTGACAATCATCGAAATCACCATCAATTGCAACCGTGTGAATGTTACCGCCCAATGTACAGAAGAGCTTTTCCTGTAATGGACTAATTTTACCCTGCGGATAGAGAATAACCACCTGTACATTATTCAACCCATAGAAGGCATGCGCTACTGCTGCACCAGTATCGCCGGAAGTCGCAGTCAAGATGGTCACAAGCTGCTCACCAGCAACCTGTGCCAGTATTTGTGCCATAAAACGACCACCAAAATCTTTGAATGCCAAAGTCGGGCCGTGGAATAGTTCCAGCGTTGCAATATCTTCTGCCACTTTTGCAATAGGTGCTGGAAAAGTAAAAGCATTCTTAACTCGTGCCGCTAACTGTTCTGGCGGAATTTCATCGCCAATAAACGCTGAAAGAATACGACCGCTGCGGGTAACAAAATCCAGTTTCAGCAGTTGGTCAATTTCTTCACGACTGAATTCAGGTAAATCTTGCGGGAAGAAAAGTCCTTGTTGTTTACCTAATCCCTGCTTTACTGCCTGCGCAAAACTCACCTGCTCGCTGTTGTCTTTTAAGTTATACAGTTTCATCTGTTACCCTATTTGTCGTGCGCCTGCGAGATCCAGACGGCAAATGTGTACAAAACCTTCATCATTCTGAACATAATGTTGTTGCAGCCACTCAGCCATTTTCTTCGCGGTAGCCATATCATTACAAATGGAAAACAACGTCGGGCCAGAACCAGAAATACCACAGGTCAATGCGCCTATCTCTTTTGCTGCTTCACGAGCTTTAGTAAAACCAGGCAACAGTTGTCTACGGTACGGCTCAGCAACAACATCTTGCATTAATCTGGCTGCCAGTTCAGGTTGCTGTGTATGACAAGCATGAATAAAGCCAGCAAGAAAACGCCCATGGTCGATAACATCCCGCTTCGAATATTTAGCAGGTAAAATCGCTCTGGCTTCTGCAGTAGAAACTTTGATGCCCGGATAAGCCATCACCCAGAGCCATTCATCAAATGAAGGCACTGACTGACAGATAATATCCCCCTGTTCCATAATCAGCTGCAAGCCGCCAAGGTAACATGGCGCGACGTTATCATAGTGGATGCTGCCTGAAATACGCCCTTCCAACTCGCCCATCATTTCCAGTAATTGACCTTCGCTGAACGGGTGTCCTGTGAATTCGTTGAGTGCCATTAAACCAGCCACAACAGAACAAGCGCTGGAACCAAGGCCAGAGCCAATTGGCATATTTTTTTCCAGCGTCATTGCCACAGGTAATTGTTTACCCAAATGCTGACAGAATAATTGCCAACATTGATAAACGATGTTGTGCTCCAGCTGCTCAGGTAACTTCCCCACAAACAGCCCTTCATTACATAAACTGAAGCTCTCCGCTGCCCGGACAGTAACGCAATCACCTAATAAAGTACCATCAACCGGAGAGACCGCAGCTCCCAGTACATCAAACCCAACACTGACATTCCCAATAGATGCGGGAGCATAGACTTTAATCACAATTAAACTCCCTGTTTCCAGGATAAAGTACGCAGCATATCGGCAAAAACACCTGCGGCTGTGACATCATTACCAGCTCCATAACCACGCAGTACCAACGGTATCGGCTGATAGTAACGAGTGTAGAATGCCAGCGCATTTTCGCCATTTTTAACTTTATAAAGTGGGTCATTGCTATCTACCGCAGCAATTTTCACTCTGCAACGACCATTTTCAATCACGCCAATATAACGTAACACTTTCCCTTGGACTTGCGCTTCTGTTACACGCTGGCTGAAAACCTGATCAAGAGAGGATAGACGTTCAAGGAAATTCTCCACGTTACCGCTGTCATCAAAGGAAGCAGGTAACACCGGCTCCACATCAATATCATCCAATTCAAGCTCACAACCTGACTCACGAGCGAGAATCAACAGCTTACGGGCAACATCCATACCAGAGAGATCATCTCGAGGATCTGGCTCGGTATAGCCTTTCTCTTTCGCCAATAAAGTCGCCTGAGATAATGATATCCCTTCATCTAACATACCGAAAATAAAGGAAAGAGAACCGGAAAGAATACCGTTAAATTGAACCAACTCATCACCCGCATTAAGCAAATTCTGTAAGTTCTCAATAACAGGCAGCCCCGCTCCCACATTGGTGTCATACAGGAATTTACGCTTGGATTTTTCCGCTGCTTTACGGATCTGATGGTAATAAGCCATTGATGCAGTGTTGGCTTTCTTATTCGGCGTGACGACATTAAATCCATCACTCAGGAAACTAGCATACTGATCTGCAATTTGCTGATTAGAAGTACAATCTACTATCACCGGATTAAGTAGATGATACTCTTTCTCCAGGCGAATCAGACGACTCAGGCTAAATGGCTCTTTAACTTCTGACAAACACTGTTGCCAATTATCGAGACAAATACCTCTCATATCAGTCAGCATAGCCCGTGAATTCGCGATACCACATACCCGTAAATCAATGTGTTTTTGTTTTAACCATGCTTGCTGACGACGGATCTGCTCAATTAAAGCGCTACCAACACCACCAACACCGACAACAAAAACCTCGATCACCTGATCAGTGTTAAATAGCATCTGATGGCATAGGCGAACAGCGGTAGTCGCCGCTTCATTGTCAATAACAGCAGAAATAGAACGTTCAGAAGATCCCTGTGCAATGGCAACAATATTGATGTTACCGCGAGCAAGTGCCGAGAAAAAACGAGCAGAGATACCGCGCAAAGTGCGCATACCATCACCAACAACAGAGATGATAGAGAGATTTTCCATCACATCCAGAGGATCAAGAACACCATCTTTCAGTTCGAGATAAAATTCTTCACTCAATGCCCGACGAGCACGTCCCAATTCTCGCTGAGGCACACAGAAGCTGATGCTGTATTCCGAAGAGGACTGAGTGATCAGCACAACAGAAATCCCAGCGCGAGACATCACAGCAAATACCCGTGCTGCCATACCAACCATCCCCTTCATACCGGGACCAGATACGTTGATCATCGCCATATTGCTCAGGTTAGTAATGCCTTTTACTGGTGCACTTTCATCTTTCTGCCCATCACCAATAAGCGTTCCCGGTGTATCTGGATTAGCGGTATTTTTAATTAAACAAGGAATCTGAAATTGAGCAATCGGAGCAATAGTCCGAGGATGAAGCACTTTAGCCCCGAAATAAGAGAGTTCCATCGCTTCCTGATAGGACATCCCTTTTAATAAACGTGCATCTGGCACAATTCTTGGGTCACAGGTATAGACACCATCTACATCAGTCCAGATTTCGCAACATTTAGCGCGCAAACAAGCCGCCAAAACAGCAGCAGAATAGTCAGAACCATTACGTCCTAAAACAACTAATTCGCCTTTATCATTTCCGGCAGTAAATCCCGCCATCAGAACAATATGATCATCAGGAATATTCAGAGAAGAGATGCGCTTTGTAGACTCATTAATATCTACCGTAGATTCAAGGTAATGACCTTGTGCCAACAGATTTCTTACCGGATCAATCACCGTGACCTTGTGACCACGCGCCTGCAATACAGATTCCATGATAGCAATAGAGAGTTTTTCACCACGGCAAATCACAGAAGCGTTAATACTATCCGGGCATTGGCCCAATAATGAAACACCATGCAGCACTTGTTTCAATTGAGCAAACTCTTGCTCAACCATCATTTTTAACCGTTCATAATCAAAACCGGGTTGCGCCTGTGCCAGCCCCTGTAATAAATCAGCAAAGATCTGTTCAGCATCGTGCATATGGGTAATAACATCTTGCCCAGCCACAGTTTTTTCGATCATCGCCACTAAATGATTAGTCATTTTTGCTGGGGCAGAAAGCACCAACGCAACCCCTCCCTGAGAAAGCTTTTCCTCAGCGATATCGGTGACACTCAGCACACGCTGGCAGTTGGCGACTGAAGTCCCTCCAAATTTAAGCACTAGCATTGACATGTTTCTCCTGATTTAGCGCCAAAAAAAAGCCCGCATCTGATTTGGATGCGGGCTTTTTTATCTATTTTATGTATGCGTCAGCCCGCCCCGCAACCTGTGGTTCCGGTGGTGGTAATAATTGTGGTTTTCAGGCTGATAGTTTGCATAAGTTCCCGTCTGTCATTTAATGAGTTCGACCCTATATTGGTTAAAGGAATTTGTGCACAAAGTCAAACATTTTCTCTAAAACAACCTTATGTTTTTGATATTTCCTGCATTGGAATAATTTATTCTACACTCACCAATACAAACAAATATATTCAATTAAATACCTTCCTTCAGTTGTTAACTCTATTTTTAACAAAATTAACAATATGTTTTGTCTTTTAGTAAAAATCAGGTATTTTTGTTCACTAACGAACTCAAATGAGGTTATTTTTTATACAAAAGTGTTTTGCGTGTTAACAGAAATTTGTCATTTTCCTGCATAATAGAAAGTATAAAATAACAAATATAAATAATATTAACGTGCTACAATCAATTTTGATGTACGTCAATAAAAGGTAGTTTTTTTAGATGGTAAATGCATTGCAAGCTGTTATATTGCTGTTAATAGACTAACATAATACTGTTTAACCAGTTTTTTCGGGTACATACCCCCCAAAGGAAAAGCAACTTTTACTTTCAGTGTAAAGCATATCAATAAATGTTATTACTGACTTAAGCCATAATTTCAGTGATGACAAACAATAACCAGTAAATATCCTGAGATAAGAGTAGTTTGAGTCATTCTGATTTTATTTTTAAGCGATTTTAGGTAGCAACCATGCAAACCCCGCACATTTTGATTGTTGAAGACGAAATTGTCACTCGCAACACCCTGAAAAGCATTTTCGAGGCTGAAGGATATGTTGTTTATGAAGCCACTGATGGTTCAGAAATGCATCATATTCTATCGGACAATGACATTAACCTGGTGATTATGGATATTAATCTTCCAGGCAAAAATGGCTTGTTGCTTGCCCGCGAATTGCGTGAACAAGCGAATGTTGCTTTGATGTTCCTGACTGGCCGTGATAATGAAGTGGACAAGATACTTGGGTTAGAAATTGGGGCAGATGATTATATCACCAAACCATTCAATCCACGTGAACTGACCATTCGTGCCCGAAACCTGCTTTCTCGCACCATGAATCTGAGTAATGTCAGCGAAGAACGCCGCCAGGTCGAAAGCTACAAATTCAATGGCTGGGAGTTGGATATCAATAGCCGTTCTCTTATCAGCCCTGCTGGTGAGCAATATAAATTGCCACGTAGTGAGTTCCGCGCCATGCTTCATTTCTGTGAAAATCCTGGCAAAATCCAGACTCGCGCAGAACTACTAAAAAAAATGACAGGTCGTGAACTGAAGCCCCATGACCGTACTGTCGATGTGACAATTCGCCGTATCCGTAAGCATTTCGAATCTACCCCAGATACTATGGAGATCATTGCCACTATTCACGGTGAAGGTTATCGTTTCTGTGGTGATTTAGAAGCGTGATTTGAATTATACCCAATGGATTTCAAGATACATCGCGACGGCAAGGGAGCGAATCCCGGGAGCATAGCGAGCTATGTGACAGGGGTGAGTAAGTGCCGCAAACAAAGAGGCAACTTGAAAGATAACGGGTATATCAATAATCGTGACTGCTCCCCGCCGTAAAAAACGGCGAGGCTTCCCGCTTCTCAGGCCGCAACCGTCTTTATGACGGATTTATGCTGGCCTCCGTGGGCAGAAACGACGAGTCCCGCCGCCTGTAATGCTGTTATACCCTTGCGCTGGATGTTGAGCGCCGCATTGATATCGCGGTCATGTTCAACACCACAGCAAGGGCATTGCCAGATCCGCTTATGCAGCGCATTTCCGGCTCTTTGTGACCGCAGCAATGGCAGGTTTTCGAATTGGCAAACCATTGCTCCAGTTTGACCAGATGGACGTCCGCCGCTGCGGCTTTGTATTTCAGCTTCTTGATGAAGCCATGCCAGCCCGCATCCCCGATAGCGCGAGCAATACGGTGATCCTTCATCATGTTGGCCGATTTCAGTGTCTCAACAATGAGCGCTTGGTTTTCGTCAACCATTGTTCGGGAGAGTTTGTGTTGAAAATCGGCGCGAGCATGGGCTACCCATTCATGTACTGCCGCCAGACGTAATCGGGCCTTGCCGCGGCTAGCATTGCCCTGTTGTTTGCGCGACAGCGATTTCTGCTTTCGCCGCAGGTTATGGGTGGCGTTGATAAGGTGACGCGAGTGATAACACCCGGTTTTTCCCGCGCCTCTTTGCCATCGTCACTGTAGTGGACCACTACACTCATTGATAAAGTGCATTCATTTTCGCCTGTAAAACAGGCTAATATCAATTCAGTCAGGATACGTCGCCGTAGTCCGCCCTAAGGCCCTTTGAGCTTTTCGCCTTAGATCCCCGCCTGCACTGGACAAGGGGTTACGGCGGTTTTTGCTAAATGACAGGATGGGATATCCTCCCATCCTATTCCCTTAGTTCCCCGCAACATTCCACGGCATAATTGGCACAGCACTAAGTGCGTTCTTCGGCGAGCCATCAATTATTTTGTCCGAATAAGTCAGATAGATAAGTGCATCACGGTTTACATCATAGAAACGGACAACCTGGAGTTTTTTAAATACCAGTGAAGTTCGCTTCTGAAAAACAACCTGGCCTTTCTTACTCCCCTTTTTAATCTTGTCTGTCAGCTCGATAGGCCCCACCTGTTGGCAGGAAATAGCAGCATCAGCGGTATCTTCCGCAAGTCCTAAACCACCTTTGATTCCACCTGTTTTTGCCCTGCTTAGGTAGCAAGTCACATTTTTCACATCAGGATCATCAAACGCTTCAACCACAATTTTATGATCAGGCCCGATAAATTTAAAAACAGTATCTACCGAACCAATCTCCTCAGCCTGAGTCACCAGAGGTATGAACAACAATATGGTTGCTATTAGTATCTTTCTGATCTTTAACATATACAATCTCATACCTTAATCAATTCAGAGTAAAACTTCACCACAGTGATACCAGATAGAATAGTAATACTATCGATAACAATAGTTACATATAAATATAATTTCACAAAGTAATGAGTGAAATAATAATCTTAACAAGTATCCTATTGTAAATAGAAGACTTGTTTTACACTTAGTGCTTATATCCAGTAGAGTTATTGTTGAATACTATTCTTGTCAATAAATTGTGAACACGAACAGCACGTAGAAACCAGAATGTATATGAGATACATGAGAATGCCCATTTCGCTCACTCTACGTACTTGTTCAGAATGACAAACAAAATAGCCTAGTGATATAGGCTCTTATATTATTCTTTCTGGTCTTAATGACTAAGGAGATGTATGGATCAAACCAGCATCATTCGTGATTTATTACGTTGGCTAGATAATCACTTAGATCAATCGTTATCACTCGACAATGTTGCAGCCAAAGCAGGCTATTCTAAATGGCACCTGCAACGTATGTTTAAAGACGTTACCGGCCAAGCTATTGGCTCTTATATCCGCGCCAGAAGGTTATCACGGGCCGCTGTTGCTTTACGTTTAACCAGCCGCCCTATTCTGGATATTGCTTTGCAATACCGGTTTGACTCCCAACAAACTTTTACCCGTGCATTTAAAAAGCAATTCAACAAAACACCAGCACTTTATCGACTCAGTGAAGAATGGTGTGCTACAGGTATCTGCCCGCCGATATTACTGGATAAAAGGCATATTCCAGAAGCAACATACATCACGCTGGAAGAACAGCAGCTGGTTGGTATAGAGCAATCTTGTTCCTATACGCTGGAACAATGGTCAAGTTTTTGTACTGAAATGCGCCATAATTTCTGGACATACTATCTGCAAAATGCAGAAGTGTTACCGCCAGTGCTTTATGGTCTTCACCATGCGATTCTCAATCCAGAAAAGGAAGATGAGCAAACGGTGTTCTACACCACAGCAGTAGAACCAAAATATGCACAGTTTGATGTAGCAGGCAGCCAACCCGTTACATTACCGGCGGGAGAGTATGTCTCATTCAGTTACTATGGCACCAAAGAAGGCTTACAGGATTTCCTGTTCACCGTCTATGGTATTTGCCTGCCAATACTGAATCTAACCCGCAGAAAAGGATACGATATCGAGCGTTATTATCTCACGAATACAAATGACAGAGACAAGGAAGCGGAGAATCATATCGTCGAATTTCAATATCTCATCCCTATCCTACGTTAACGCTGTAATTCATCCAGTGCAGGCGAATCCAGATGTGTGATATCGCCTGCCGTTTCTACAATCCAACCAGATGCCAGCCACGGGCTGCTTTGGTAATCCACTCTGGACAAAGAACAATTACGCAAACGAAGACGACGTTCAGCATGTGCGGGTAATCCTAATATTGTGCCAACCAAACATCCCAGAGCGATTCCATGGCTGACTAATAATGGTCGACTACCATTAGGCAGATTACGGCAGTTTTCCAGAGCAGCTCGCATGCGCACAGCCAACTCATCCATAGACTCACCTTCCGGGATGCGCCCACCTGGTGTACCATCGAGCACTTTCTTACGCCAGTTTTCCTCTTCAGAAGTCAGTGAATCAATATTTCTGCGCTCAAGCACTCCCATGTTCAATTCACGTAAACGTGGCTCCAGAATAACTTCACAACCACAAACCTCCGCAATGATTTCCGCTGTGCGTCGTGTACGTCCGAGATCACTAGTAATAATATGAGTAATACTTTCAGATTTTACTCTTTGTGCCACTAATCTGGCCTGATATTCGCCTGTTTCAGTTAAAGGGCTGTCAGATTGTCCCTGAATACGACGCTCCGCATTCCATTCGGATTCCCCATGGCGAACAAGATATACCTGTAACATTTTCGTTTTCCGTTATACTGCGTAAATATTAGTTCAAAGGATAACTTATTTATTATGTATCACGTTATTGCTGCAACCACCAACCCCGCCAAAATTAAGGCTATTAGTCTCGCATTTGACGATGTTTTTGGGCCAGGTGCATACCGGATTGAAGATATCAACGTAGACAGTAGCGTCCCACAGCAACCGATCGGTAATGCAGAAACTCGCACCGGCGCTCGTCAGCGTGTGATGGCCGCCAGACAAGTTCGCCCTGAAGCAGACTTTTGGGTTGGTGTGGAAGCAGGTATTGAAGATGATATGACGTTTGCCTGGATGGTCGTAGAATATCAGCAAATTCGTGGAGAATCTCGCTCAGCCAGTCTGATGCTACCAGAAAAAGTTCTTAATGGTATCCGTGAAGGCAGGGAATTAGGCCATGAAATGACTCATCTTACAGGTATTGATAACATCAAATGGAAAGGTGGTGCCATTGGCTTTTTCACCAATGGTATCCTGACTCGTACCAGTGTATACCACCAAGCCCTTATCCTCGCTTTAGTACCTGTACACCATGAAATTTATAAAGAGCTGGATGCCCGTTAAACAAGCATTCATCATGGGCCGCAACCTGCGGCCTATCATCTCAATAATTGTTCTTCTAACCAAGCTTTCACATCGTTCGGCGCGGATTTTAGACTATTAGAACCGCGTGTGATAGTCGCAATTCCAACCCCAAGCTCATTTTTCAGCTCACGTTGGCTCATTTGCCCACTCATTAATTCCTGGATAATGCGGACCCTTGTGGCCAGCGCTGCCCGTTCATCCGGTGTCAATAATAACTGCAAAACCGGATGCTGTAGATTTTGTGTAAAAGCTTGTTGGAGTAAAGTGACAAAACGTTGCCAATCTTCATTATTTTGTGGCGAAAGTGCCGGATCTGTCAGGTGATTTTGAGCCATAATCAATTCATACTATTTAACTAGTACAGAAGCATAACATAATTTGTCATAAATCAGTAACACCTTTGCCATTCTGCACTAGTCAACACATTTGATAACTTACCCATGAAATTACTGTAGAAAACATCATAAGCCAAAACATTTTTGACATAATTGCGGGTCTCAGAAAACGGAATACTTTCAATAAAAGCTATCGCATCTAACCGCCCACCACTGTTAGATAACCAGCGATCTACACGAGTTGGGCCTGCGTTATAAGCGGCACTGGCAAGTATCCGATTATTTCCAAAACGTTGATAAACAGACTCAAGATAAGCAGTACCAATTTCGATATTAGTCAATGGGTTTATAAGCTGGCTACTGTTTATATATCCCTGAATACCATTTTGTTTAACAGTATATTCCGCAGTGTCCGGCATCACCTGCATCAAACCAACTGCACCGACAGGAGAACTCACTTGCGGGTTCCAGGCACTTTCCTGACGCGCTATCGCCATTGCATAACTCTGAGAAATCCCTTTATCTGAAGTAAAGTGGTTGAACTCCTGCCGCCATGCTAATGGAAAACGTTCTTCGAGATGATCCCACATTTTTCCGGTTATTGTCGCCTGCACACTAAGGGCAGCCCATTTCTGATCAAATGCATAACGTGCCAGTTGTTCTTGTTTCAATTTATTCTGGCTAGCGACCAGATTACTCCACTCTATGCGGGCAAGATTATCCATTTGCCAATACATCAGTTCCCTTACCCTTCTCACTTCGGGTATTGAAGCAATAGTCGCATCTGGTTTCTTTGCTGTATTAATGATTAATGGGTAACTGATATTCAGTTTTTGCGCAGCAACCATTGGATAAAAACCACGACCGTCTGTCAGCTTACGCAATATTGCCTCACCTGCACCTTTTTTACCCTGTGCCAATAAAATACTGGCTCGCCAATAACGCCACGGATCTTTATTCTGGACCTCTAACGGTAATAATGTGATCCACTGTTCCAGACCACGCTCATCTGCGTTACCCAATGCCAAACGAACACGCCGTTCAAGTAGTGAAACAGATTGAGTATCACGGATCACATCATCACGCCATTTTTCCTGCTCATAGGTCACACTCCCCATCAACTGCCATGCAACAATCTCTTTTAACCGCTGGTGTTCACTTACATTCATCTTTTGTACTTTGACAATTGATGGAATGATCGCTCTTGCCTGATCCGGCTCTTGACGAGCAAGGCGAGAAAAAGCGGCTATGGTGGCCGCGCGCGTAAAATCAGTCGGCCCAGTATTACTGGCAAAATCTAATACGGTCACTGGCTCAGCTTGCAATTTAATCAGACCATCACTGATACGTTTGTATCCTGGTGGTAATTGCTTAGCGAGGTAACTGACTAGAGAAGTATTCCCCGCTTTCAATGAGAGATTTATACGTTGTAATATCAGCTCCGCTGATAAATAACCAGCCTGCTGCCAGACATCCAATAATTTATTGCAACTGGCTGGTAAAGAGTGCCCATTTAACCAAACCTCTTTCGTTCCCTGCCAGGCAACCGACTTCTCACCTGTGGCCCATTTAGCAAAATAATAATTACAACGGGCTGTAATAGATTTTGGCACCGTAGAGCTAAACGCTAGCACACCCCTCCAATCCTCACGGCGCGCAAGTTCATTGATAAAACGGGATGATAGGGAACGTGCAGGCGGCAAATTAGGATAACTATCAATAAAATCACGGATCTGTTTTGATGTCACAAGAGCGAGATCATGAGTCAATTCTCGATATTCCAGGTAAGGATAAAGCGGATAGTCTCTCAACGTCGGCATCAATCTCGCCACTTTAGTCATATCGCTGGCATCCCAGGCTTGCTTAATCTGCTGATATCTTTGCCGCTGGTCATTGAGAGAATCAGCGTTTGCTGTTACAGATACAACAACCAATCCTACAGCCATCGCAAGGTGTTGCCATTTAGCCATTACCACACACTTCTCCCGGAGATAAAATTGAACAGATTTGCGCACATATATATATCCTATGGATTTCAAGATGCATCGCGACGGCAAGGAAGCGAATCCCCGGGAGCATAGATAACTAGGTGACCGGGGTGAGTGAGTGCAGCCAACAAAGAGACAACTTGAAAGATAACGGGTATAAACATCATAATAATATGATTAACACTAATTACCACATTAATTTATCACATTATAAAATATTTAACCAAATATCCCATAAAGGTAAGTTTTTTATCTAAGTAAATTAATCACGCTTAATAAACTTAACCCTGAATCATTTTATTCCAGCAATCGGGTTATAGAGTTTATTAACTTAAATCGGGTAAACTACAGCAAATCGTGTTCAGATGAACATAAATAACCTAACTTGATATAATCAAATACCAATACGTCCTGTCCATGCGACTTGCTTCGCAAAGCAGGCATTATAACAATCAGAGATAGCGAGGCTTATAGCAACGTGGCTCAATATGTTTACTCCATGCATCGGGTCGGTAAAATTGTTCCCCCGAAACGTCATATTCTGAAAAATATCTCCCTGAGTTTCTTCCCGGGAGCAAAAATTGGTGTCCTTGGTCTTAACGGCGCGGGTAAATCCACCTTATTACGTATTATGGCCGGTATTGACAAAGACATCGAAGGTGAAGCCCGTCCACAGCCAGGGATTAAAATTGGCTATCTACCTCAGGAGCCAAAATTAAATCTTGAGCACACGGTGCGCGAAGCCGTAGAAGAGGCGGTTAGTGAGGTGAAACACGCACTAACGCGTTTGGATGAAGTCTACGCAGCCTATGCTGATCCTGATGCTGATTTTGACAAACTGGCTAAAGAACAAGGTGAACTGGAAGCGATTATTCAGTCACATGATGGTCATAACCTTGATAATCAGCTTGAACGTGCAGCTGACGCACTACGTCTGCCACCATGGGATGCAAAAATTGAGCATCTATCCGGGGGTGAACGCCGCCGCGTAGCAATCTGTCGTTTACTGCTAGAAAAACCAGATATGCTGCTGCTGGATGAACCGACTAACCACCTCGATGCCGAATCTGTCGCTTGGTTGGAACGTTTCCTGCATGATTATGAAGGTACTGTTGTTGCCATTACCCACGACCGTTACTTCCTTGATAACGTTGCTGGCTGGATTCTGGAACTTGACCGTGGTGAAGGTATCCCATGGGAAGGTAACTACTCTTCATGGCTGGAGCAAAAAGATGCTCGCCTGGCTCAGGAAGCCTCGACAGAAGCCGCCCGCCGTAAATCTATCGAAAAAGAATTGGAATGGGTCCGCCAAAATCCAAAAGGTCGTCAAGCGAAGGGTAAAGCACGCTTAGCCCGTTTTGAAGAATTAAACAGCGTTGAATATCAAAAACGTAACGAAACCAGTGAACTGTTTATCCCGCCAGGATCACGCTTGGGTGACAAAGTTCTGGAAGTAGAAAATTTGACTAAATCCTATGGCGACCGAGTTCTCATCGATAATCTGAGCTTTTCCCTCCCCAAAGGAGCCATTGTCGGGATTATTGGGCCTAACGGTGCTGGTAAATCCACCCTATTCCGTATGCTTTCCAACCAAGAACAACCTGATTCCGGCACGATCACGTTAGGAGAAACTGTCAAACTGGCTTCTGTCGATCAGTTCCGTGACAATATGGATGATAAAAAAACCGTCTGGGAAGAGATTTCTGGCGGTCAAGACATCATGCGTATCGGTAACTTTGAACTCCCAAGCCGCGCATATGTTGGCCGTTTCAATTTCAAAGGCGTTGATCAAGGTAAACGTGTCGGTGAACTGTCTGGCGGTGAAAGAGGCCGACTTCATTTGGCTAAACTACTGCAAGTTGGCGGTAACATGCTGCTGCTCGACGAACCAACCAATGATCTAGATATTGAAACTTTGCGCGCACTAGAAAATGCCCTGCTAGAATTCCCTGGCTGTGCAATGGTTATTTCCCATGATCGCTGGTTCCTTGACCGTATCGCAACCCACATCATTGATTATCAGGATGAAGGTAAAGTGACTTTCTTTGAAGGTAACTTCAGTGAATACGAAGATTATAAGAAGCGGACTCTGGGAGCTGAAGCACTAGAACCGCATCGCATTAAATACAAGAGAATGAGTAAATAATCATATTAAAAACGGCCTGATAACAGGCCGTTTTCCTTTAATTATCCTCATACAAGCTCATAGTTTTATTCATGATGCTATATGTAAGATGCGTATCATGAATAATTTTCCCTTCTTTCAAAGTAATAATACGATCTGCATGTTTAATAAGCCTATTATCCTGTGAAGCGACAACAACCGTTCCCCTTTGATAACGGGCAATAAAACTTAAGATATCAATGGCTGTTTGGCAGTCATATTTATCAAGATAACAAGTTGGCTCGTCAGCAAACAAATACCGGGGACTATTCACAATTGCTCTGGCTATTGCTACCCGTTGTTTTTCACTATCACCCAATTCCTTGGGATATACATCTTTCTTATGTTTCAGACCAACAATATTGAGTGCCTTAGTTGCTTTAGCTATCGATCCCTGACAAGAAGTCATGATTCCACAGGATAGGGATAATAGCAAATTATCCAAGACCGTGAGTTCATTAGATAAATTAATTCTTTGAAAAATAAAACCACAATTTATCGAATGAAATCTATCTAATTCACAGTTATTCAGTTTACCCAACTCGTGATCAGCAATTAATATTTTTCCTCTGTCGAGATGCAACAGCCCAGAAATCATTGCCAGCAAAGTACTTTTTCCTGAACCGAGATCCCCAGTAATCAAAGTAAATTCACCTGGAAAAATAGAAAGAGTGATGCCTGAAATCATTTTCTGGTTAGTTTTACTGTTAGAAAAACCATATGAAATATCAATGGCTTCAATCGTAGCGATTTGATTCAAATTCATTATCTCAGCATATATAGTGTAAGAAATCTGGCATTATCAGTACCACTTACAGCCAGAACAATCCGTAAAAATACAGATATTCATCATTATAAGATTACACAAACGAGGGAAAATCATATAAGAAATATCTTAATTAAAAGTATATCAATATTTCTACCAGTGACTATTTCAAATGGCTATCTGTATGCTAAAATCAAAAATTTACTAAACAAGATCAACCCGTTCCTATCGACCACTCATTAACGGAAGACCATTATTTGGTTAGTTCAAATACAAAAATAACATCAGATAAATAATTTTTTATAGATAAAAACACCTTAATATCATAACAACAAGTTAAGGTTAATATTTAATTTTCACAATAAAACCGAGCATAAAACATTAAAATATTTAATACAAAAATCAACCTATCTTATTTCCTAATAAATCACAAAGATAAAAATTTTTTATTTATAAATCAACAGGGAAGTATTTAATTATTAATTTTGTTTTTATTCAAGGAATAAATAATCAATAGAAGTATCAAAAATATTAATGGTCATTATATATTTTATTACTTATAAGAAGTAAAAATATCCAACCACAACTCACATCGTAGTTAGATATATATCGAATATATTTATTAATTTATCATATAAAATATTATATATGAATATAATTATAAACGATTCAACTGATATTACGTTTAGGGTTAGCCGCTAAAAGTTGCTGAACCAGTTCAATACAACGCAAAAAACGCTGCTCATAGTCCGGTGAATCCACATTAACATACTTAATATTATTATTTTTTAGCATACACTCCAGCAATTGCTGGAACTCTTTACGATCCTGATCGCTACCAAGACTACGCAAACCATCAGCGATCCAAGGTGTATTATTTTCTAGTAGAATGACCAAATCAAATCGGTATTCATCAATCAATGCCTGAACGAATGGATGTTCACGCCCTTCATATCGCTTACAGAATGCCTGTGTAGTCACAAAATCAGTATCTACAAATGTAACCTTATTCGCATATTTCACTGCAAAATCAATATATTGGGCTTGCCCCAATGCGATCTTGTCATAGTCTGAATACTGTAACGCCATCTCATCGCCTCCCAGATGGGAGAAAACATAATCGCGACCATATTCCCAGGCACTGGTCGTATTAAAAATATTTGCCAATTTGTTAACCAGCGTGGATTTACCACTGGATTCTCCACCAAGAATAGCAACCGTGCGAACAAAGAAAGGTTTTACTTCGGTAGGAATATATTCCCAATGAAGGAATGGATCCTGACGAATCTGTCGACCACTGATCTTCATAAATGATCTCTGTGGATCGATAAGGATAGTCTCAATTCCCAATTGCTCTTTATAACGTGGAGCATCCTGAGTTTCACTGGAATAAATGTAACTTGGATTAATCCCCTTATATGACATAAAGGTTTTCATGCCCTTACTCCACACATCCCAACCATGCGGATATGGTTCAATTCCCTGTTCATTAAAAGAATGAATATGAATATTTTTCTGATATTTAAATGTCTGAAGTAACCAGCGCAGACGATCACTGACTGTCGGTTGCTGAGACATGGAACTGTTCATAAACAGCTCTTTATCTCTTGGTTCATCATGGCAAAGGATGACATGTAGCTCATCGACTTGACTACAAGCCCGTTGAATCAGATAAATATGTCCAGTATGCAATGGATAAAACTTACCAAATATTACTCCGACTATTTTATTTTGCACAGGATATTGCAATCCAAGATAGTTATGGAGAGAAGACAATTTTTGAGCACTGGGACTTTTAATCTTATCATTAATTAACTGGCTGAGATAACCTTTGGTCATACCACTTGCATCAGCAACTTGCTGCAACGTACAACCCGTTTGTTTAATCGCTTGTTTAAGGTAGTCAAATTGCCCCATATCTCCCCCTGTTTAATCAAGATCGTCCATAACAGATAAAGCATCTACCAGCTTTTTCACACCGAAAACTTTCATCCCCGGCAACTCTTTTTTCGGCATATTGGCATAAGGGACTATCGCCCGTTTAAAACCATGTTTGGCCGCTTCAGATATTCGTTCCTGACCACTCGGTACAGGACGGATTTCACCAGCCAATCCCACCTCACCAAATACAACCAAATCGCGGGGCAAAGGCCGATCCCGAAAACTGGAAACTAAAGAGAGAAGTAAAGCCAGATCTGCACTGGTTTCCGCTACCTTAACCCCACCAACCACATTGACAAACACATCCTGATCAGACATTTGCAAACCACCATGACGATGAAGAACTGCCAACAAGATAGCCAATCGGTTTTGTTCCAAGCCAACAGCTACCCGCCGCGGATTCGTCATCATCGAATGATCCACCAGCGCCTGAATTTCCACCAACAAAGGACGGGTACCTTCCCATACCACCATGACAGAACTGCCAGCTGTCACTTCATCACCACGACTCAGGAAAATCGCTGACGGATTACTCACTTCACGCAACCCTTGCTCTGTCATGGCAAACACACCAAGTTCATTGACAGCACCAAACCGGTTTTTATGGCTGCGTAGAGTGCGGAAACGGGAATCAGCTTCACCATCAAGCATCACCGAACAATCAATACAATGCTCCAACACTTTTGGTCCGGCCAATGAACCATCTTTGGTTACATGCCCCACCATAATGATGGCAATACCGCGGGTTTTAGCAAACCGAGTAAGATAAGCTGCGGTTTCCCTGACCTGAGCGACACTTCCAGGAGAAGATTGAATATCCGCCATATGCATCACTTGAATGGAGTCAATTACCATCAGTTTTGGCTGTTCCTGCTCTGCAATCAGGCAAATCTGCTCAATGCTCGTTTCTGACAGCATATTCAGATTATCAACCGGCAATCCTAACCGGTAAGCACGCATCGCAACCTGTTGTAACGACTCCTCTCCCGTGACATATAACGTTTTCATCTGAACGGACAGCTGACACATTGTCTGCAACAGTAAGGTACTTTTTCCAGCCCCCGGGTTACCACCAATCAGAATGGCACTACCGGGCACAACACCACCGCCCAGGACCCGATCAAATTCTTTGAATCCAGTGGAAAAACGGGGAAGTTCTTCCAGACTAATCTCTGATAATTTCTGAACCCTGCTGACACCCACATCTCCCGCATAACCACTGAATCTGTCACTACGAGAGGAAGGTGTGGCGGCTAAACGCACCTCAGTAATAGTATTCCAGGCATGACATGCGCTACATTGTCCCTGCCAACGCGGATAATCCGCCCCACACTCATTACAGACAAACGCTCGTTTTGCTGCTTTTGCCACTCTGCACTCCCTAAAACAACTTCATTAACGTTCTTCGTGTTTAAGACCACCACTTAACACACACAATACCCCCATCAGATCAGCATGGCGAATTGTCACCTTCGACTGAGCATAAACCTTCGGTTTAGCATGATAAGCAATGCCCAGCCCTGCTTTACGGATCATTTTCAAATCATTAGCACCATCGCCAATAGCTACGGTTTGCTCTAACGGGATATCCAATTTTTTCGCCAATCTCACCAGTGTGGCAGCCTTATATTTGGCATCAACAATTGGTCCTTTAACCTTACCTGTCAACTTGCCATTTTTTACTTCTAACTGATTTGCTACCGCCGCAACCAAACGTAAATTCTGGCGCAGATGATCCGCAAAATAGGTGAATCCCCCCGACGCGATTGCCACATGCCAATAAAATGACTGCAACTTACGCACCAGACTGGTCAACCCTGGCATAAGTGGTAAATCTTCTACAACCTGTCGCAGGATATCGGCATCAGCTCCTGCAAGCTGAGAAACCCGCTCTCGCAAACTCTCAGAAAAATCCAACTCCCCTTGCATTGCCCGCTCAGTAATTTCGGCTACCTTGTCACCTACACCTGCCAAACGGGCAATTTCATCAATACACTCAATTTGAATTGCCGTTGAATCCATATCCATTACCAGCAAACCTGGTGAGCGCAACCGAGGGATCTGCCCCAAAGGCACAACATCCAGCCGACACTCATCAGCAAGTCTTTTAATACGCGGCGTCAGACTGCCAGCAATACGCACTACCTGATAATCATCAATACGCCATGAAGAAACGATAACAATTGCTGCTCCAAGCCGATGCTGAAAGTTACTGATACGCTGTTTATCCAAACCACGGCCATATATCAACCAACCACTGTCACCAGCCCGGTAATCCAATGGCATGACTTCTTCACCACTTAATGAAAGTGGTAATCCCGGCCACTTATGGACCTCTTCCGGCAAATAACGATAAGCCAGGTTATTAGACATAAATCCCTACTCCTGTAATCCCATATGACTCTGGCAGCAAAAAGTCGCATTTCAAACTATCCTCTCTGTATGGCATCTGGCAACATTGAGATAACCAAAGCCTGGAAGGGATAACTATGACCAAAGCTAAATTAAAATTTCGACTGCATAAAACCGCTATTATATTGATTTGTATTGCTTTATTAGTAATTCTCATGCAGGGTGTTTCTTATTTTAGCCGTTCTCACCAACAAGCCCAGATAGATCAGTTTGAGGAATTAGCAAAAACCCTGGCAAAACAAGTCGCATTCAGCTTATCCGATTATATGGAGAGTGGCAGCAAAGATCTTAATAATGAGCAGATACTCGCTAATTTGAATTACCTAACCAAAAACAGCCGCATACTCGATGCGAGTGTTTACCTTCAAAATGGGACACAAGTTGCCCATAGTGGAGAGAATGTATCAGTACGAGATCGTTTATCGTTAGATGGCAAAAAAGCAGGCAGCTATTTTAATCACCAAATCGTCGTTCCCATTCCAGGAAAAGATGAGCCAAAAGGTTTTTTGCGTCTGACATTGGATACACATAAACTCGCAACAGAGTCCAAACAGGTAGACAACACAACTAACCTGCTCAGGATCATGATCCTATTAGCTTTAGCAATTGGCTTTATTCTGGCGCATAATCTGCTGCAATTAGCACCAAGCCGTTGGCAGCAATCACCCTATTTGCTAACAGCCAACAGCAAATCAAGTGAAAAAGAAGAGGAATAAGGTAAAATCGGCTCTGGAAACATATGACCAAAAAATACTACAAAATAGTTAGCGAAAACCCGCCGTAAAACCTCGCATTGGGCGGGGCGCAATCACTCAATATGCCAGACTGACTTAACTCGTTTTCTGAGGCGTCCCTTGAACGTCCTCTGACCTCTGTCGGGATCGCTTGCCAGTTTGAATTCACTTAACTATATTGAATGCATCGAATGCAAATAGAGGTAAAGAATTATGGCAATGATGACTGTCAGAAACATCCCTGATGAAGTGCACCGTGCCTTGCGGGTTCGTGCTGCCATGCACGGCCACAGCACTGAGGCCGAAGTACGCGCCATTCTGGAAAAATCCGTAAAAGCCGAAGGCCGGATCAAGTTGGGCTCAATGCTAACTGAGATTGGCCGGCAAGCCAAGTTAACCGATGAGGAGTTCACAGCCATCGAGCAAATGCGTGACAAAACGCCAGCCAAGCCGGTAAGTTTTCAATGATCATACTGGATACTAACGTGATCTCAGAACCGCTGCGTCAAGCCTCTGAATCGAATGTCATTAAGTGGCTAGACGCACAACCGATTGAAACCCTATATCTGTCGGCAATAACTGTAGCCGAACTACGCTTCGGTTTGGCCTCGCTGCCCGTGGGGAAACGACGCGACAAGTTGCAGGAAAGCCTGGAAAAGCAGATATTACCTTTATTCGTCGGACGTGTATTGTCATTCGATATGTCAGCATCACAATCTTACGGTGAATTGATGGCAAAAGCACGGTTCGCCGGTTTGGCAATCGGCCTAGCTGATGGATATATCGCTGCAATCGCCGCTGCAAATGGCATGATAGTTGCCACACGAGATATTAGCCCGTTCGAGGCGGCAGGTGTGGGCGTGATTAATCCCTGGGAGGATTAACAGGCGACTATTTATAACACCGTGGTTTTAAAATATAAAACATGGCTTCGGTGTTGCTAGCAACCCTCTCGTTTTTAACGAAGGAAAGATGTGACCGGGGTGAGTGAGCGCAGCCAATAAAGAGGCAACTTAAAAGATAACAGGTATATACTCAAGACACTTCAAAGTGCATGTTTGAAAAACGATTATGTTGTTGAATTTAAATGTTTTTATATCTGACAACTCAAGCATCTTGAAGTTCATTCGGTATATCTTAATTATTATCTTCACAAAGAGATAATTATTACACCCACTATGAAAAATACAAAAAAATGAAGAAAAAGACCCTATAAAATATTATTTTAAAATCACAGTAGAGATTAAAAGAAACAAAATAAAAATATCCATCATCTCGTTCATAAAATATTTTTAAAATCCAAATCCATATTAGATTAATAAATAAATTATTGGAGTATAAATTTCTGGTAAAAATCACAGGATTTATTCTGATAAACTCCTGATAGTAAATTAAACGATTTTATTTACTCCAGAATTTAATAAATCGGAAATCTAAACATCTATACTTCTTTACATCTAAAATAAAATTAGTATATTCCATTTGGCTATATATGGTTGCGATTCATTCTTTCAAACAAATACATTTACAGAGTTATCCTCCATAACTATATGAATACAACGGATTATCTGGAGATGATATGACCACATCACGCTCTGTTCTCGATATGATTGGTAATACCCCATTGCTAGAGCTAACGCATCTTAATACCGGTCCATGTCAATTATTTATTAAACTGGAGAATCAAAATCCCGGTGGTTCTATTAAAGATCGCGTTGCACTTTCAATGATCGAGCAGGCGGAAAAACAGGGCTTACTCCAGCCTGGTGGTACGATTATCGAAGCCACTGCTGGCAATACCGGTATTGGATTAGCATTAGTCGCCGCCCTAAAAGGATATAAACTGATTCTGGTTGTTCCAGACAAAATGAGCCGAGAGAAGGTGTTCCATCTACGTGCACTGGGTACCGATGTACGTCTGACCCGTTCTGATGTCAGTAAAGGTCACCCAGAATATTATCAGGACTATGCCCTACGTCTGGCTCAAGAAATACCAGGCTCTTATTACATTGATCAGTTCAATAATCCAGCCAACTCAGCCGCTCATATTACTACCACCGGCCCGGAAATCTGGCAGCAAATGGATTACAACGTCGATGCCGTGGTAATTGGCGTCGGTTCCGGCGGAACGCTAGGCGGTCTGAGCAGTTACTTCGCTCAAGTCTCACCAGGAACCGAGTTTGTGTTAGCCGACCCAAATGGTTCTATTCTGGTAGATTACATCGAACACGGTAAATATGGTGAAGCCGGAAGTTGGCAAGTGGAAGGCATCGGTGAAGATTTTGTTCCTCCCCTTGGCGATTTTAGTCGGGTACATCACGCCTATCGTGTCAGTGATGCAGAAGCTTTCTCCAGTGCACGAGATCTGCTGTTAAAAGAAGGCATACTGGCTGGTTCTTCCAGTGGTACGTTACTGGCCGCCGCACTGCGTTACTGCCGCTCACAAACCACGCCAAAGCGTGTAGTTACGCTGGCATGTGACAGCGGGAACAAGTACCTATCAAAAATGTTTAACGACTACTGGATGTTGGAACAAGGGTTCCAGTCACGTATACCACAACACGATCTGAGCGACTATATCACCTACCGCTATCAGGATGGCGCTACGGTTTTTGTATCGCCGGAAGATACATTGAAAACCGCTCATACCCGAATGCGTCTGTATGAAATTTCCCAGTTACCTGTACTGAAAGATGAACAAATCGTTGGCATTATCGATGAATGGGATTTAATGCACACAGTGCAAGCTAATCCACGCAATTTTACTCTATCCGTTAGCCACGCCATGACCCACCAGGTTCAAACTCTGGATAAAAGCGCTTCTTTGCAACAATTGATGACAACGTTCGATGCCGGGCATGTGGCACTCATCGTCGACAATGGCTGCTTCCTTGGACTCGTAACTCGCACAGATGTGCTGAACGCATGGCGTCAGCAACTTAATTGATTTTCTCGTAGGAATAACAACACTATGACCAAGTTTGATACTAAAACTGTTCACTCTGGCTATACACCTGATCATACCGGCGCGGTAATGCCAGCAATTTATGCAACTTCGACCTACGCCCAGCCTGCCCCCGGCCAGCACACTGGTTATGAATATTCCCGCAGTGGCAATCCAACACGCGACTCACTGGAAAACGCGATAGCGGAACTGGAAAACGGTAGCCAAGGCTATGCTTTCAGTTCAGGACTGGCAGCCAGTTCCACAGTGTTAGAACTGCTGGACAAAGATAGCCATCTGGTAGCAGTAGACGATCTATACGGTGGTACTTACCGGCTACTGGAAAAAGTACGCAGCCGTACTGCTGGCTTGCGTGTCACTTACGTGAAAGCAGATGATATCACTGGCCTTAAAGCGGCAATTCGTCCCGATACAAAAATGATCTGGGTGGAAACTCCCACTAATCCGTTGCTCAAACTAGCCGATCTGGCGGCTATCGCGCAAATAGCCCAACAACACGGAATCCTCAGTGTCGCGGATAATACTTTCGCCTCTCCATATATCCAACGCCCACTTGATATGGGATTCGATATTGTTGTGCACTCCGCCACTAAATACTTGAATGGTCATTCCGATGTCATCGCAGGATTAGCTGTCGTAGGCAAAAATACGGAGCTAGCAGAAAAGCTCGGTTTTCTGCAAAACTCAGTGGGAGGCGTGCTCGACCCATTTAGTAGTTTTCTGGTTCTACGTGGAATGCGTACACTTGCTCTGCGTATGCAGCGTCACATCGCCAGTGCAGCAAAGCTTGCTCACTGGCTGGAACAACAGCCACAGATCGAAACTGTTTTTTACCCCGGTCTCCCTTCTCATCCCCAGTATGAGCTGGCAAAACGTCAAATGAGTGGCTTTGGTGGTATGATTTCTGTTCATTTAAAAGGTGATAACGATTACGCCCGTCGGTTAATTCAAGAGTTGAAATTATTCACACTGGCGGAAAGTTTGGGCGGCGTGGAGAGCTTGATAAGCCAGCCTTTCAGTATGACTCACGCTTCTATTCCGTTAGAAAAACGCCTTTCTTCCGGGATCACACCACAGTTGGTACGTATCTCAGTGGGCATAGAGGATGCAGAAGACCTCATCGCAGATTTAGCTCAGGCACTAGAAAAAGCCGCCCAATAAAAAAGAGAAAAATAAATGCCAGTCAATCGGTTAACTGACTGGCATTAGCTTAAAAGCTGTTCTTTATTTGTAACCGAAAACAAAAAGCAGGGGGGTTATTTATCACCCAACAGAACAGATTCCAGCGCGATTTCAATCATTTCATTGAAAGTTGTCTGGCGTTCTTCTGCAACAATTTGTTCACCTGTACGAATATGATCAGAAACGGTACAAATAGTCAGTGCCTTGGCACCATATTCAGCTGCAACACTGTAGATACCTGCCGCTTCCATTTCCACACCCAGAATGCCGTACTTTTCCATTACATCGTACATTTCCAGATCAGGCGTATAAAACAGCTCAATAGAGAAAATGTTGCCTACATGTGCCTTAATGTTTTTTGCTTTAGCCGCATCAACCGCATTGCGAACCAGATCGAAATCAGCAATTGCTGCAAAATCATGATCTTTAAAACGTATACGGTTAACTTTGGAATCAGTACATGCTCCCATACCAATAACGACATCACGCAATTTAATGTCGTGACGTACCGAGCCACAGGAACCTACACGAATAAGAACTTTAACACCGAAATCAGCGATCAATTCTTTCGCATAGATGGAACAAGATGGGATACCCATACCATGTCCCATCACGGAAATCGGGCGGCCTTTATAAGTACCGGTGAAACCTAACATTCCGCGAACATTATTTACCTGTCGGACATTTTCCAGAAAAGTTTCAGCAATGTATTTTGCACGTAGTGGATCACCCGGCATTAAAACAACATCTGCAAAATCGCCCATCTCAGCATTAATATGGGGAGTGGCCATAATTAAGTTCCTTGTCTCTCATTTAATGGTTATTTTAGTGAACATATGACTGCCCGAAAGCAGCCAGTAATCAGATTCAAAACATAGATTTGCCGTATTCCATTGGCGACAAACCAAAATATTTAGCAACAGTCTGTCCAATGTCAGCAAACGTTTCACGATGGCCCAGTGAGCCTGGTTTTACTTTCGGCCCATAAATCAGAACTGGAATGTGCTCACGAGTATGGTCAGTACCAGACCATGTAGGGTCACAACCGTGATCTGCGGTCAGGATCAGAATGTCATCATCTTTCACCAGTTTCAGCATTTCAGGCAAGCGTCGATCAAACAGCTCCAATGCAGCAGCGTAACCCGGGACATCCCGACGATGACCATAAGAAGAGTCGAAATCAACAAAGTTAGTGAATACAATGGTGTCATCACCCGCTTTTTCCATCTCAACCAGAGTTGCATCAAACAACGCATCAATCCCGGTCGCTTTCACTTTTTGCGTAATCCCAACGTTTGCATAGATATCTGCAATTTTACCGATAGAAACGACCGTGCCATTTTTCTCATCAACCAATTTTTTCAGCATGGTTGGTGCAGGAGGTTCTACAGCCAAATCGTGGCGATTACCAGTACGCTGGAAATTGCCAGCCTTATCACCAACAAATGGTCGGGCAATGACACGGCCAATATTATAGCCGCCGTCAGTCAGCTCTTCACGGGCGATTTCACACAGCTCGTACAGGCGATCCAAACCGAAAGTTTCTTCGTGACAAGCAATCTGGAATACTGAGTCAGCAGAGGTATAGAAAATCGGTTTACCCGTTTTCATATGCTCTTCGCCCAGTTTATCCAGAATGACAGTCCCCGAAGAGTGGCAATTACCCAGATAACCCGGTAGATTTGCGCGCTCTACCAGTTTGTCCAACAGTTCCTGCGGGAAGCTATTTTCTTCATCTTTGAAATATCCCCAGTCAAACAGAACCGGTACGCCCGCAATTTCCCAGTGACCTGATGGCGTGTCTTTTCCTGAAGAGAGTTCGCTGGCATAAGCGTAAGCGCCGATAATATCTGCGTCTTTATCCAAACCCACAGGGAAAGTACCACAGGACTCCTCCGCAGCTTTACCTAAACCTAAACAGTTCAAGTTCGGCAAGTGCAAAGGCCCTTTGCGACCGACATCGGCATCACCACGAGCGCATACTTCTGCAATGTGTCCCAAGGTGTTAGATCCTTTATCACCAAACTTTTCGGCATCTTCACTGGCTCCAATACCAAAAGAATCCAATACCATGATGAATGTACGTTTCATAATTTTCTCCTGCGTCAAGTCACGCAACAATGCGGAAATGCCACCGTAGTTTAATAATAAGTATGGTTATGATTCGCTGATTTGGCGATAAACCATCGGTGTGGCTGGTTTGGCCTCTGCGCCCAAAACGATAGCTTTACGTACTGCCTCTGCCGCTTCCTGCCATTGGCTCTCATTATTGGCATGAATTATCGCTAAAGGAGTATCCGCACTCACTTCTGAACCCAGAGCAACAATATTGCTCAGCCCCACACTGTAATCAATGAGATCCGCAGCTTTACGGCGCCCTCCACCGAGGGAAACCACAGACATACCCAGAGTACGAGTATTCATATCAGTGATAAATCCATGCTGTTCAGCCAATACCGGCTTGCTGAACGAGGCAGTTGGCAAGTAACGGTCATAACGCTCAACGAAATCAGTCGGGCCTTGCTGTGCAGCGACCATGTGACCAAAGATTTCTGCTGCTTTACCGTTATCTAATACAGACTGGAGTTTATTACGGGCATCTTCACGATCTGTCACCAGATTACCAGATACCAGCATTTCAACACAGAGTGCCATTGTAACTTCGAGTAAACGTGGATTGCGATATTCACCCGTCAGAAAGCGAACAGCTTCACGAACTTCAAGCGCATTACCCGCACTGGATGCCAGAACCTGATTCATATCCGTCAACAGTGCTGTCGCTTTACAACCTGCACCGTTAGCCACACTAACTATAGATTCTGCTAATTGCTCTGATTTTTCATAAGTCAGCATAAACGCACCTGAGCCAACTTTGACATCCATCACCAAAGCATCCAAACCTTCCGCCAGTTTTTTACCAAGGATAGATGCCGTAATCAAAGGAATAGAATCCACCGTTGCGGTAATATCACGAGTAGCATAGAAACGTTTATCTGCCGGTGCCAGCGAATGGGTCTGACCAATAATCGCAACACCAACATCCTGAATAATTCTACGAAAACGCTCGTCATCGGGGAAAATATCAAATCCAGGGATCGCTTCTAGTTTGTCCAGCGTACCACCGGTATGGCCCAGACCACGGCCTGAGATCATCGGCACATAACCACCACAGGCAGCTACCATCGGGCCAAGCATCAGGGATGTGACATCACCAACACCACCGGTCGAGTGCTTATCCACAATCGGGCCATTCAGAGGCAAATTTTTCCAATTCAAAACCGTACCAGAATCGCGCATAGCCAGTGTCAAAGCCACACGTTCTTCCATCGTCATGTCGTGGAAGTAAATAGACATCGCCAGAGCAGCAATTTGCCCTTCGGAAACAGTGTCCTCACATATGCCATGAATGAAGAAACGGATCTCTTCTTCATTCAATGCACACCCATCACGCTTTTTACGGATGATTTCCTGTGCCAGCAACAAAGCATTCTCCTAATTATTTAACATCGGAAAAGTTCAGCATGTCACACCGACTGATGAGGTGCATGATTATCAGTAATTGCTGCTTTGTTTTTGCCCCTGATGACCCAAAGTATTCAGCAAGTCCCCTAACAGGCTGGAAGCACCGAAACGGAAATGACGGGCATCAGCCCATTTATCTCCCATGATACGATCAGCCAATGCCAGATATTGTGCTGCCTCTTCAGCAGTACGCACGCCACCTGCGGGTTTAAAACCAACAGTTTCACCAACGCCCATATCATGAATAACCTGAATCATGAGTTCAGCACTTTCCAATGTGGCGTTAACTGGCACTTTACCAGTGGAGGTTTTGATAAAATCAGCACCTGCTTTAATTGAAATTTCAGATGCCTTACGGATGAGAGATGCTTCTTTCAGTTCACCCGTTTCGATAATGACTTTTAGCAACACACCCGCCTCTGCACAGGCCGCTTTACATGCTTTCACTATCTCAAAACCGATTTGTTCATTACCAGCAATCAGTGCACGATATGGGAAAACCACGTCTACCTCATCAGCACCATAAGCAATAGCCGCGCGGGTTTCAGCTAAAGCGATATCAATATCGTCATTACCATGTGGAAAATTTGTCACTGTTGCAATACGGATTTCAGGCGTGCCCTGTTCACGTAATACCTTACGTGCCAGAGGAATAAAACGTGGGTAGATACAGATAGCGGCGGTATTACCTGCCGGGCTTTTCGCCTGATGACAAAGTGCCATCACTTTATCATCTGTATCATTATCATTAAGTGTCGTTAAATCCATCAAACTCAGCGCACATTGCGCTGCTGCGGTTAAATCGGTCATAAAACTCTCCAACGTTATTATCGTAGCCGGCTTTACGCCGGAGCTACGTATTCTTTTAAGCGATTGTTTGTTGGCGAGCGGACTTGGTTCCTTAAAGATGTAGCGGTGGTATGCCCACGGCGACAGTTGAACTCCTTTTCACCGCGCTATGCTCTCTTCAGCTTATGGTCCCTAATGTGAGCCTCGCCCTTATCCATGAAATTATTAGCACATCTTTATTTGAACATTTAGACGCTCAAAAAATCGTGCCATATATCACACTAATAAAATGTAATTTGCAAAAAAGTAATTTTAAATGTGATACAAATCACATTAATGAAAATTTACCCTCTGCTTTATCTACAAATCAGGTACTGCTACCATTTTAAATAATGCACGATAAAAAATATAACTCACTGCCAAACAGAGAACTTTGGACAGGAATACCCTGTTTTCGATCTTTGAAAGTTACGGACGTTTTCAGAAAGATGCTGAGGCGAAACCGTTTGTCCAGCGCCGTCAGCAGGCAGTTCAGAACCAACGTTTGGCCGGCTATGGGCAAAGTCATTGTTTTAAATTGATGCCCGGTAAAATCTTTGACCTCAGCGAACACCCGGTTGAAGCCATAAATACCCGCTGGCAAATCGTGTCTATTCATCATCACGGTAAATGTCCGCAAGTATTATTAGCTGAAAAGCTGGATGAGCCAGAGGGACAATTAGTGGAAGGGATTATTAATTGGCTAAAAGCGCGTTTAGAAAATGGAGGTGATATTAGCAACCTGACCCGTGCAGATTATTTGCAGATGCTTGATGAACAATATTTGAATGAATAGATGATGTCATTGGTCGCTATGATAAATGGTCATAGTGATATTAAAAAAATGAAAAATTTTCTTGCTATTTGATGATAGCTTAATAACTATAATTTGAGTTCCATCATATGAACAGTATGAAGGAAATTTCAAATTCCGTTCCCTTTGTTCGAAGGGGTAATCGACAGGAATACATTTCTGTATCCCTATCGTTCAGCTCACTATTGTCACGGCTTTTTGTCTGTGGGATAGGATTTTTACTACCTTATTTCTTTGGTGATGCAATCCATCATTTTCATTTCTGGCGGGATATCTATGTTGGTTTCATCAGTGCAGAGACTTTTCTGATGATGAAAGTGATTGATAGCCAGATGGGTGAAGTCTTGTGGGACTTTCAGAATATGATGTTTGGGCTGCGCGCCTATATGTAATGTCAAAAGAAGGAAATCATATCGATGAGCAAATTAGGTCCACTCGATCATATTGACTGTAAAAACATTCTGAAACACTGGATAGAATTTCAGCTGGTGGATGAACAGGGAAAACCGCTGGTTAATATGCCTTACCGTTTGAAAGTTCGGGGGAATCCTCTGATGGGACGTAAAGGGGTTACCGATGGCAATGGATTATTAAGGGAAGAAGAGATGCCGCCCCATCCAGTCACTTTGTATATCGGTGCTCAACCATTGGCGGATGAGATGGAACAACGGCCATTGCGGGAAATACGGGGAGAAGAGGCGTCGGTGGTGAAGCCAAAAGCAGAAGCCGAAGGCCATCAATATCGCTATGTGACGATTGGGCAGATCAGTGATGGATTGCCGGTGCTTGATGATTGGAATGATCCTAAAAAAATTCCACCGCCCTATCATTTTCCTGATCCGGAACCCAAAGGCTATCAGGTTCATCCGTTAAATCAGCGATATGTATTGGAAGTGTGTCCATTTCGGGCCTGGGTTTTGCTGTTGCATCATCAGAAAGAGTATTCGATTGTGAATGCCTATAATCAGTGTTTGATGAGCGTATTGGCTTATGCGGGCGGGGATATCAACGTAGAAGGCTCAGTGCCGCACTTTTTTAACCGGCAGATGGTGGATGTCTCGAAGCTGCCTAATAAGGTAGAGACATTGTCGGCAACCCCGATTGTTTATGATGTGCCGTTTAGTGAACGTTATACCCGGGTGGAGTTTATTAATTCAAAAGCCGGAGATAATAAGCAAGGTAATACCCAGCTGTTTTATGCGGCCAGCCAGCGTGATGTAATTGTCAGTTGGCGGGGTACAACTAACATGACGGATGCTGTCACGGATGCAGCATACCAGCCTTTGGGGTTAGATTGTGATGAAAAAGCCCTGTGTAGCGGGTTTATTCACAGTGGTAAAGTGCATAAAGGGTTTTGGGAAGCATTTAGTCTGGTTGAAAAGCTAACAATCCCTAGTGATAAAATTACAATTACAACAGTATTCCGCGATATTATCAGTTTGGTTAAAAACAAACGGTTATTTGTTTGTGGTCACAGCTTGGGAGGAGCATTGGCATTGCTGCACAGTGCACAGCTGAAAGAATATAATCCCTGCCTCTACAGCTATGGGATGCCGCGAACCTTAACGCGCAGTGCAGTACAGGAACTGGCTGCTATTACCCACTATCGCCATGTCAATGAAGATGATCCGGTCCCTGCCGTACCGCCAGAAAAAAACTTAGATAACTGGCTTTATGATTGTTGGGGACCGTTAGGCTATTTGTTTAGTCCCGTTGAATTGCTGGATTTTACCGACAGCGGGGAAGTTTATCTGCATCATGGAAAAATAGTACATTTTTGTAAAATCACGCTGGTCATTGAATGGCTGGAAGAGCGCAACCCAAGCAATCATGTGCGACTCAGAACCACATTACCGACCAAAACAAAATTGTATTTAATTCCGTCACTCAACCCTGAAACAGAAAATAATCTGAAAGAGGCTGGGAATATTCAGAAAAGATTTTTTCAACAAATCAGTGAGGCAGATAAAGCTAAATGGTTTCCGCTGAATGAAAACCCGACTTTAAAAGATGCACTGGGTTTTCCTGATCACAGTTCGCTGAAATATGCCCGTTACATTGGTGCACGATTAGCAGAATTGGTTGCACCGGAGAAATATCACTTTTTCTTGGATCAAGAGCAATTATTTGAAAAAGCTCTGAATGAAAGGAGCGATATTGTAGCAGATATTCGACAACGCGATACCTTGTTTTTACAGATGGACCATCAGTTAAAGCAGGCACTGATTTGCACTCAACAGGATAAACAGGGCATGTTAGCTTTAACTCGCTATACAGATCATGCTGTCGGGATCGAGGAAAATTAACCATGATAAATACAAAAAAATACTTACCGATATTATTAGTCATATTCATATCGGGCTGTGCTGACCCGAATGAACCGCTTTCGCCCCCAAAAGATAATCAATGGATTACCGTAGAAGGGGTGGCACCGAAATACACACAGCCGCATGTATCGGCAGAGTATATTTCAAAAGATTGCCTTGAATATCAGCTGCATGCTGATATGTCGCCTTATAAGGTGCCGACTTATAATGGATTGCGTTTGAATGTGAAAGCTGATCCGCAAACCGGTTACTTTAAGACGAAATTACCTTTCAATGGTGGAGGTCGGTGCAAATGGAAAATCAATCGAGCTTTTGTATCGGTGAGTTATACCGATGTTAGCCACCTGGTGAAAGATGCGGTTCTATACGACGGAGGAGGAGGAACAGGTTTAACCGCATTTATCAACAATGCGGTCCAAACAAGCCTTAGCGAAACAGCGGCACTGAATACCATAGATTTTAGCCCGGTTATTTACCCTGTTCTGGATTTAGTTGAAGGATTGCCGAAAAGCGTATTTTTACAGGGTGAAGTAGGCATGCGTTTTTTTCGATTGAAATTAACACCGGGAGCGGAATGGAAAATTACCTTTAAACCTAAATTGGATGAAACCAAAATGCCGAAAATTACTGTGACTGATGGCAAGGGCGAGTGGGTTGAGTATCCCAATGGGCGAATTGATCTGAATCGGCAATCAATAGATTACTGGAAAATAACGGCACCAAAACCTCCAGCAAAATAAGCGGGGAAATATAACTTTGACACTCATACGGATAGCTCTGTAGATATTGAGGAAAGCCGACTATGGTAAATACAAAAAAATACTTACCGATATTATTAGCCATATTCATATCGGGCTGTGCTGATCCAAATGAACCGCTTTCTCCCCCGAAAGATAACCAGTGGATCACGGTGGAAGGGGTGGCGCCGAAATATACAAAACCCTATGTGTCCGCTGTGTATATATCGAAAGACTGTCTTGAATATCAGTTACATGCGGATATGTCGCCTTATAAGGTGCCGACTTATAATGGATTGCGTTTGAATGTGAAGGCTGATCCGCAAACGGGTTACTTTCAGACGAGGTTACCCTTTAATGGCGGGGGCAGGTGCAAATGGAAAATTGACCGAGCCTTTGTGAACGTGGGTTATACCGATGTCAGTCATCTGATGAAAGATGTGGTGATATATGAAGGAGGGGGAGGAACGGGGTTAACCGCGTTTATCAATGATGCAGTTCAAACAAATCTTAGCGAAACGGCGGCATTGAATACCATTAATTACAGCCCCACTATTTACCCTATATTGAAGATGGTTGAAAAGCTCCCGAAAAGAATATTCTTGCAGGGTGAATTAAGAGTGCACCCCTTTCGGTTAACGTTAGTTCCGGGAGCGGAATGGAAAATTACCTTTAAACCTAAACTGGATGAAACCAAAATGCCAAAAATTACCGTGACTAGAGAAAAGGAATGGGTTGAATATCCCAATGGACATATTGAAACCAAAACTCAAATGGTCGATACCCGTTATATAAAATAATGTTATTGGAGTTTGCAGCAAGATAAACAAGGCTTATTGGCTTTAACGCTCTATGTAGAAAATGTTGTCGGGATTGAGGACAATTTACCATGATAAATGTAAAAAAATACTTACCGGTATTGAAAGATGGCCGGGTGGATATTAACAGAGATTCTATTGACTATTGGAAAATAAAATAATGCTGAAAAGGTCTTATCACTGATTTGTTTAAATATAAATATCAACCTGATAAATAAGGAAATGTCATGAACGCATCCCACACTTTATTAAACGCGGAGCTGAA
>NZ_JONO01000046.1 GCF_000711895.1 Photorhabdus australis DSM 17609 | reverse complement strand
ATGGAAAAGATGTTGAGATAAGTGGTTGATTAAAAAATCAGTTTGTTCTCGGGAAAGCAAACTGTCAGACCCCCCATTATCCGATTTCAGTTTACCTTGATTGAGGTAATCACTGATATGGCGGTCAACGGTGGTCTGATGGAGTCGCAATGCCTGGGCGATCATCACAGAACTCCACCCTTCAGAAGCCAGAAGGATGGCTTTTATTCTGTCTCGTACTTGACCATCGCGAGTGGTGTCGTGAAGACGTTCAAGTTTGATTTTTTGTTCTGATGTAATAAATATTTTCATAGCGAGGATAATGATCTCCATTTCGGATAAAATCAAGCATCTTCAATGATTACGGGTATATTGCAAATAACCGGATAGTTGCATGAAAAATAATAAGATACAGGGCCATATTAGGCCCTGTATTACTATAAATTGTGATTAGAGGTACATATTATCTATATTCTTCCTGCAACTTGTTTTGTCTCAAATTCCACAATGAATCTTCCGGCATTTGGACACGAATATCTAAACGGCAATAATCGGGAATATCGCAGGGTTCACCATCCTGGTAGAATATCTTGTTACCCTTGTCATCAATAGATTTAACTCGCCAATTCTGAAACATTTCAGGTAAATGTGAATGTTGACGGTGGAAAGTTTTAACAATAATGGAACCATCAGGCTGAACTTGATCCTTAACAAAAATCAGCTCGAGATTATTATTATCGTGAGGAACAGAAATACCCCCATGTATTCCCCAACCACCATCCGCGTTATACCCTAAAATATTTGACAGGTGATATATGCCGGTCCCCTCTTTTTTAACGTCTGCACCCTCTGATTCTTCATTAGTTGAGAATGTGCCATCGGGGTAAATTTCTACTATCGGAGAGGCTCTCTTGAGAAATCCGTTGGTATCCGGCTTAGCATTAGCATCATCCCAGAATTTACGTGTAGTTTTAGCCCCCGCATTTATGTAATCTGTACGATATGTATCTCCCCCATGTATGAAAACCAATCTGTGGCTCCATACTCCCTCAATTCCTTCGCTTGATGCACCATTTACATTACTAAATCTTAACTGGACTCCATACACATTTGGCAACCCATATCGAGTGACGAAAGGCGTATTAGGGGCAACCCAAGAACAACCGTTATATATGTTTTCCCATCCATTCAAATTAGTAAAACGCATTGCATCATTAGTTGATGCAGCCCCCACATCCCCCGCATTCAGACTAACATCACCGCTCAATGCTTTACCATTTATTTTCCGGCTATTAGGTACTTTGCTATCAATATTTCCACGCAATGAATTAACGATTTCCTGAACCAATTTTTGTGTCACTGCTAATGTGTCATTATTACCTATCTCATTAGTCAGTTGAACAATGCCTTTTTGTGTCAATGAGGCACCTGGAATTTCTGCTGAAACTTTTTGTTTTAACGCCTGATTTAATTGCGCGGTAAGTTTAGCTATATCACCATCATCCAAAACATCACTACCCGATTGTGTCGCGATAAAATCAGCCACAACAGATGATATGGTTGATGATTGACGCAATGCCTTATTTAACAAGTGAACATCGACAGGACTATTGGGTATCAATCCAGTCTGTAACTCTGGGCTATTTTCATAAGAAAATTGACTCACCACATTAGCGCCACTCTTAATAGAAAAAGCCTTAAAATCATTTTTTTGGCTCATATACTCTCCTAAATTCCCAAATTAAATAATTCTTTATTATAATCACCACATTAAATTATTAAAAAACTCTCTTTAATTTATAGCAATTATCCATAGCACAACGACAAGCTCGTTTTTAAACGAGCTTTTATTAAATTAAAACGCCGGTTAAAAAACTTTTTATCAATATTTAAAAAGACGGTAAAAACATTAATGCTATTATTATTGCGGTTTTTCAGGCCAGTTAATATCTGGTGCCAGTGAAGTATCAATCCGACTTAATAATACCAGATACTTTTTCCAATCGAGTAATAACGCCTTTTCAGCTTCCGATGCCATTTCAGTTTCAACCGCATATTGCAATACCGTTATGGCCTCATTGGCTTGTTGACGAAAAATATCACGTTGTTGTTCTGCCTGTTTAATCTGACTGGTTTGTTGCGCTTCAATATCCGTTACCCATTTTTCACCATCCCATTGATCAAAATCCGTAGCCGGTGGCTCGAATGTCAATGTTTCTGCTAATTCACCCAGTTCAGAAACTTCCTGTTGTTCACCCGTTTGTGTGTTGTAAGCTATTTTCCCTCGATGGTCAGGGACAATTTCCCAATGGCTTTCGTCCGCACTGCGACGCACAGCCAGATTATCGGCATCAGGAAGATTTGGCGCATCAGAATAAGAATGTGCGGATACACCTACCCCTTCCGCCACATACTCAACATTAGTGCCAACGAATTCTCTCGAATAAGGATTAACATGATAAACCTTTATCCAGCCGGCTTTAGTTGCTAAACCATCTTCACCTAATATAGCGGTTTCAGTATCTAAGATATTTTCGTGTGTCATTATTATTCTGCCTTTACGATGTAGTTAAATGCGATATTGCGGGGTCTTGACACTCCTATATAGTTCTTATCCGCCATCCAGTGTGCTGTTTGATTACCTCCAATGAATCTAGTTCTTACCGAAATATTGTTATCTTGGGGAATATCCCACTGTAATTTTGTGCGATCATTGTGCGTGAAGGTAATAAGAGCATCACCACTACCAACGTCTTGAACCGAATAAGCCCCTTCTTGCCATGACAATAATGAACGAGATGGATCTACCCCTCTACTATCATCCCATCCACGAATAAACTCCCCCCTTAAATCGGGTAACCTGCCATCAGGATAAGCTTCTGCTAACCTGGGATACTGTGATCTACTAAAAGCGGAGCCATTACAAGTGAAATAACCGGAAGGTGGATGCGGCAATGGCCAGGGAATAGGAGAACCAACAGGAATTTCACTGGTTGTTTTAATCAATTTATCCACTTCTGCTCGAGTATATGCCCCCACATCACTCGCATTCAGACTAATATCTTCAGTCAACGCTTTACCATTTATTTTCCGGCTATTGGGCACGTTGCCATCAGTGACTATTTGGTTTAATGCTCGATTTAATTGGGTGGTGAGTTTAGCCAGATCACCATCATCCAGAACATCATCACCTGATTGTGTCGCAATAAAATCAGCCACCACAGATGATATGGTTGATGATTGACGCAATGCCTTATTTAACAAGTGAATATCGACAGGACTATTGGGTGTCAATCCAGTCTGTAACTCTGGGCTATTTTCATAAGAATATTGACTCACCACATTAGCGCCATTCTTAATAGAAAAAGCCTTAAAATCATTTTTTTTGTTCATATACTCCTCTTAAATTAAATCATGCTCTTCTATAATCAACATATTAAATTATTGTACAAGTAATTTCTCTCAATTGGAGTCAATCATAGTTTAGTACATAAAAATAACAATGAATCGTTTTTATAACTTACAGGATTAATTGTTTTTATATAATAGGTGAAAAACAATCAGGTCAATATTTGATAATTATTAAAAACTCCGATTTTACACTTTTATTTTTATGAAAAAATTTCTTGGCTTTACTATAACCCACTGATAATAAGAAATCACAAATATTTATATGTGAAAAAATAGCGAAAAATAAAACAGGAAAATAATATAAGGTAATGGCCAAGATAAATATTTTCCCAATTATTTTCTGGCCTCTGCCATGTCCGACCTCCATTTGAATATGCACGATGCAAATCTCATCGTCTCTTCGATGACCCTTGATGGCCCGATACCCATATCGACAGTTGAGGCACTCCTTGCAGCGGAAATGGATAGTAAGGTTCAACAGCAAAGCTATGAAGTGCGGCAACTTAATTTACCTTGGTGCCATTCGTGGCTCTATCGCTGCACAACCCAATTCACGACATTATCATCCCACTTAAGCCAACATTAATCCGGGATATCGCGATCCATAAATTGTATGAGGTGGAAGAGATCTCAAACAAAATTATAGCGCAAATAGGTTGACTCTAAGATGCTAAACATAATTCCATGGATTTATTCAATTGATTGAGTGAATCACCGATAACGCTTTTCCACTGCCTTTTTATAAATACTAAATCGAATTCATAAATCCCCTTGATAGTGGTATGAACTGTTGCCATCCATCATTTACCCCATTTTTAATCTTGCTTGTTCGTTTGTTAGCATGATTGTAACAATTATTCAACACATGTTACGCAAAAATATCAAATGTTCATGATGGCTCACTAATTTATAAATTATCAGATAATTAAACTTTAAATCATCTATAACAATCTATACTTACCTAGTTAGTTAATATTTTTAGAACACTCTTTTAACCTTATTTTAACCTTACAAGGATATGCATCATGGGTGTTTTTCAGTATAAAGATTTTGATGACGCTACTTCAAAAGAGTTATTTTCCGACGCTAAAGCCATTTCCGGGTATGCCTACCATAATCTGGGGAGTGGATTTGCTGAGGGATATTACAATTACGGTTTTGGCTTAGGGATGCCATTAACGTTATTAAAGGCTATTATCGGCAGCACCACCTCACAAGGCATCACGCCTAAATTGCCCTGGAATCCAGATTCGGAAAAACAAGCACGAGATAAGCTTAACGAAGCTGGATGGTTTACTATCAGCGCTGACGAGTTAGGCTATCAGGGTAAAACAGATGCCCGAGGTACTTTTTATGGCGAAAAATCAAGTCACTCCACTGCCCAAGCGGAAGTGATGGGAAAATATGATGCCGACGGCAATTTGATTTCTATTGGCATTGCATTTCGCGGCACCAGCGGCCCACGGGAAACAATAATCACCGATACATTTGGTGACATTATCAACAATGTGTTGGTCGGCTTAGGAAAGACAGAATATTCGAATAACTATACACCAAACGCTTTTGGCCGGTTGCTGGATCATGTGGCTAATTACGCTAAAGCTAATGGCCTTACCGGAAGTGACATTGTGGTCAGTGGTCATAGTTTGGGCGGTTTAGCGACGAACAGTATGGCAGAGGCCAGTAATGAAAAATGGGGTGGATTCTACTCCCAGTCTAACTACATAACTTTCGCTTCACCATCACAGTATGAGAAGGACGGCAAAGTGTTGAACGTGGGATATGAAAATGACCCAGTATTCCGCGTTTTGACGGGTACCAGCGTCACTTCCTCATCACCCGGTGTACACGATGCACCAAAGGATTCTGCGACAAATAATATTGTTAACTTTAATGATCACTATGCCTCAAACTGGTGGAATGTATTGCCTTTCTCTATTGCTAATCCATCAACCTGGGTTTCGCATGTCACTCCGTTTTACCAGAGCGGCATGCAGCGCATTATGGATTCAGTGTTTTACGACCTGACTCATAAAGATTCGACTATTGTTGTCAGCAATCTTTCCAACGTCGCTCGTGTAAATACCTGGGTACAGGATTTAAACCGCAATGCTGAAAAACACACTGGCAGTACTTTTATTATCGGTACCGACGGCAACGATCTAATTAAAGGTGGTAAAGGAAACGATTATCTGGAAGGACGCAACGGGAATGATATATTCCGTGATGATGGTGGATTTAACGTTATTGCTGGCGGACAAGGTCATAATACCTTTGACTTACAAAAGTCGTTGAAAGGTGCGGAAATAGCTTATGACAAAGCGGGTACCTTGTATCTGCGCGATGCACAAGGTGGAATCACCATTGCTACAGATATCTCCACAGTAAGAAGCAAGGAAAGTACCTGGCTGTTTTTCACCAAAGATGTCGATTCTCAAGTCAGAAATGATGGTTTGTACTCCGCCAATAAGGGGCTAACGAAATACGCTAATTCAGTAACCGGCAACGACGGGGACAATACTCTTACGGCTAAAACCTCCGGCTCTTGGTTGTTCGGCCTGGATGGTGATGATACTTTGATCGGCTTTGGTAATAACAATGTCTTTGTTGGCGGTGAAGGTAACGATGTGTTGAAAAGCCAAGGCAATAATAATACCTTCCTGTTTAGCGGTGAATTTGGACAAGATATTATCTACGGTTACAACAAAACAGACAAACTGGTGTTCCTGGGTACCGAAGGCAGCAGCGATAAAAGTAGTTATTTGGATCACGCCTCTATGGTAGACAATAACTTAGTGTTTACCTTCGGCCAAAACTCAGTCACTTTAGTTGGCGTCAGCATGGATAGCCTATTCGCAGATAATATAATACTGGCATAACATAAAAATCATGCGATATCCCTATCCATAGAGTGGCCATCAAAAATGGCCACCTTTTGGGAACTCACCTAATAATCAACGATAAAATAAAAAATTTTACTCACTTTCCACTGCAATATGATCTGCCAGTAATGTATGGCTTACAGCATATTTCGCTTGCCATGCCTTAGGGTTGATCAAATAATGTTGCCGGAAACGTTTAGAAAAATGACTTGGGCTGGAATAACCCACTGCGGTAGAAACATCAATAACACTCATCCCTTTCTTCAATAAATCTTCCGCTGTGGTCATACGAACATTTTCCAGATATTGATGGAAAGTGCGAAAAACAACAGCACGGAATCCCTCTTTTAATTTTCTCTCATTCAAACCAACCGCTCTCGATAGCGACTTTATTGTCCAGGGGGAATGATAATCATTGTTAATTATTTTTATTGCATTATAAACCGCACGGCGCTGCAAACCATTAATCACATTATATTGACAATCATAAATTTGAGCCGCCACACAAGCAAGTATCTCTAACGCCTTCGCCTTCAAATAAACCTTTCTAACATTACCATTTAATTGACATTCTTCTATTTGATTGACTATCTGCATAAATGGCGGATAAATCGGACGAGCCATCATCAAAACATCACTATAGCTAACATTTTTCTCAAAGCCCGACGTCAATTGGGTAAAGCATGGCAATTCCTGAGCTTCAATTTCATTCAAAGAAAAACGGATATCAAGAATATGCCACATTCCACAGCCAAAGAAATTCATGCCACGTGTCATCTTAGGTGAATAGAAAAATACCATTGTGCCGGGATTAATATCTAAAACATCGCCGTTCTCAATCGCCATCTTCCCTTTCCCGCTCAAAATAAACGCAATTGATACCGTCGGCGGCCCTTCACAATATTCTGTGAAATCTTTGTTAAGCTCAAAACGAATTCGATTTATGTGAATTCCGTCTGATAATTCCTCAGTTTGTAATGCGGGACTTGTATTATTTTCCTCCTCTTGTAAATGCATGCAATTGCAATGGTCAGCAGCGAAAACTCCCAATTTCTTGCTATAGATCGTCTTCATGAGATCCCCCTGTAAAATTAGCATCAAACACCATTTCAAAAGCGCTATCCACACTAAAACAGTATATTGTGCATATTAAAGACATTATATTTTTATATTATATATATATACGGAACGTAAATATCACGCAATTTATCATTAATGATAATCATTATCAATAGTACGTATCGCGCTACTTTTGTCCCTATCCCGTTAGCCCCCTTTTATTACTCCGGTTAGCCTTCTCTATATGTTTTTTGTTTTACCACACTTAATTTTTGTAAAACATGATTTGAAAAGGCATAGAGAGTATTCATATGAAAAGAAAATATGCTAAGGCTTCTGTTTTATGTTGCCTAATTTCGCCTATGGTTTGGGCAGAACATTCGCCTGAAGCCACAGAAGATACTTTGGTCGTGACAGCTAACAAACGGGAAGAAGCATTAAATAAAGTTGACGGCAGCGTTTTGGTTAAAACAGGCGAAGAACTTGAGCAAGCAGGTATTACCCAAGTGCAAGATCTTGAGCGCGCTTTCCCGGGTTTACAAATCCGTTCACGCGGTAACCGAACCTATTCAGCAACCACAATTCGGGGTATCAGTTCACCCGATTTCTATTCACCTTCTATTCGAATTTATGTTGATGGCGTTCCTCAAGATCACCAGTTTCTAACACAAGAATTAATCAATGTAGAACGTGTAGAATTATTACGCGGCCCCCAGGGCACCTTATATGGCGGAAATGCACAAGCTGGTGTTATCAACATTATCACCCGTTCACCAAAAGAAGGCCCTTGGCTTAACCTTTCTGGTAACTACTCTAAGTTGAAACAAGGCGGTTCCTTCAGCGGATCAATACCTCTTATTGAGGACGTTCTTTACGGCAGTACCAGCCTGCGCTGGATAAACGAGTCTGGGCAAATCGATATGCCAGATCGTGGTGATAAAAATATTGACTCCAGCAAAACCTGGCTAGGTAAAGGACAACTGACATTTGCGCCAGAAGATTCCCCTTTCAGCGCTGAACTTAGCTTTGCTCATGAAGATCTCGATTCACATGAAGAACTTTATTTAACCGACGAACAATTTCGACAGAAGACATATAAAGGCTCTATCCCTGATCTGACAAGAAAGGTCAACAGTTATACACTCAAAGCTGAATACGATTTTGGTAACAGTACATTAACCAGTGTTACTTCCTATCAGGATCGCGATATTTTCCGTGATTTCATCGGGGGTAAATGGAAAGAGAAACATCACGCCACAACCCAGGAACTACGTTTAAACTCCAGCTATTCAAATGGGATTAGCAGCATTCTTGGCGGTTGGTTCTCAGATGAAAACAACAAACATCACACTAGTTATAATAATGCCAACAACAAAATAAAAGGAAAATCGCTAGCACTGTTTGGTGAAGTTAAATTACCGATTGCTGCTCAATGGGATCTAACCCTTGGCGGTCGTTTATCACATGAAAAATCCCAGATCGACTATTCAGGATCTGACATCATGAAGATCGACGCTTTCGATAACCAAGTTTCTAACAACGAATTCACACCTAAAGCGGCTCTGGGCTGGCAATTGACACCCGATAGCCGTTTCTATGTTTCTGCAACTAAAGGTTATAAGCCCGGCGGATTCAATAACATTGTTTCCTCTGCCGATAATAGAAAGCCTTACGATACCGAAACCTCCGACAATTATGAATTCGGCTGGCATACCTCGTTCTTTAATAATGCAATGACGTTAGATAGCGCTGTTTATTACATACGTTCAAAAGATAAACAAATCTATGTTGGCCCCATTGGTATGCAGTCTATTCGCAACGCTGGAAAAGCGGAAAGTAAAGGTATTGAGCTAAGTAGTCAGATCAAGCCGATGCAAGGACTTAAGTTTTCTCTTGGCGGTAGTGTAGGTAAATCAAATTTCACTGATGCAACCGATACAACAAATGGCATAAGTTATAACGGCAAACGTCTGCCTTATGCGCCAGATGTCATGCTCAATGCAAGTGTCGACTACCTCATTGATCAAACATTGTTACCGGGTAACCTCTATTTAAATGCCGGTGCACGCTACTACTCAAAAAGCTACTTTAATGAAGCAAATACCCTTGAACAAGGAGGATATACACTTTACGACGCTTCATTAAGTTTAGAAATGGCACATGGCATCAATGTCAAACTTTATGGCGAAAATTTAGGCAACAAAAAGTACCGTCTTTCCAGTTTCCAACAAGGAAACACGTTCAGCATGATGAGTAAAGGCTTGAATGTTGGGCTGGATGTGAGCGTTGCACTATGACGCACAATATCTCACATCCCCGTCATGTCTCGTTGCTACTTTTGGCTTTGGCTGGTGTTTACACCATCCAAAGTACTATTGGTATGTTAACGTTACAAAGCATGCCAGCATTTCTGCGTAGCCACGGTGTTACCCCAGATAAGATAGGGCTACTTTATCTGTTGATGTTGCCTTGGGCGTTCAAATTCCTCTGGGCTCCCATTGTAGAACGCTATCGTAAATCCGGTTCGGGAGATGCCAACTCTCGCCGCATCATGCTCTGTGGTAATGTGTTAATTACACTGCTTTTTTGTGCAATGTCATTAGCAGAACCCGCTGAGCATATGCCACTGATTATCACGGGCCTGTTTCTGATTACCCTTTGTCTGACCGTAGTGGACACCACGACAGATGGCCATGCTATTGACCGGTTATCCCCACAGCATCGCCCCTGGAGCAATGTCATGCAAGTCGGAGGCAGTTATCTGGGGTCTATTATAGGCAGCGGCCTGTTTTTATATCTTACCTCGCTGTATGGCTGGCATATTGGCGCTGGTGTGTTAGCCATATTGATTCTATTGATGTCACTGCCTGTTTTATTCATCAGGGAAACACAGGAAAAGAAAGAATCGGATGTTTCAAAGCCTGCGGCAACACCATCATTAAAGAGTGCATTACGCCGTGCCCCGGTCAAACAGGCACTCGTTTTAATATTGCTCTGTATGATTGGTACACGCCTTTCACTCGGGATGCTCTCTCCGTTTTTGATAGATCGCGGAGTAGATTTAACCCAACTTGGCATCATTGCTGCCAGTGGTGGTGCATTAGCCGGGTTATCTGGTGTCTTACTTGGCGGCATCATTGTACGTAAATTAGGTGCCATTCAAACATTATTGGGTCTGATGCTGCTTGAGTGTATGGTATTGGTGGGTATTTTCTGGCTTGCCCAACAATCAGAAGCCCCGCTATCCCTACTTTCAACTGCATACGTCTTCATCACGTTAATCACCGCGGCTAAATTTGTTGCCTTGTATACCCAGATGATGTCTCTGGCAGCGGGCACACAGTCTGGTGTGGATTTTGCGTTGATGCAATCCGCAGATATGAGCATTGCGATCATCTGTTCTATGCTAGGTGGAGTCATTGTCACCAAAGTAAGCTATGCTTCCCTTTTCGCTCTTGCATCATTATTCACCCTCACCGGTCTGTTCTGGGCACTACACAAATTCCGCGATTTCCAAAAGGAGAACGTGAATGCGCAGTAATGATTCTTCTATTCAGAACTCACCAGAACAACGTGCTGCCGATGCCGGTGTCATTCAAGAGCTGTGGAATATGATGCGTCCATATCGCACTCTGAGTTACGTTGCTATTGCACTTGCCATCGTTTCCGCCGGTCTGCAAATACTACCGGCAGCCGTTGCCGGGCTGATCACCCAATCTATCTATGATGGCCGATATGACACGCTATTAAGTTACGGCGTCATGTTATTGAGCTTCACTTTTGCCGCTATGTTGACTTTCAGCGGTTCTACGTTTGTTTCTCATTTGATCGCCGCCGACGTTCAAGCTGATGTTCGTCGTAACATCAGCAGTAAGTTGAAGTCCGTTCCTTTAGGCTTCTTCACACGAACCGACAGCACCGAAATAAAGAAAATGATGTTAGATGACGTAGAACAACTTGAGGATGGTATTGCCCATATCATTCCAGAGATGTCAGCAACTTTATTCGGTCCACTAATCGCATTGAGTGCCATGTTAGCCATTGACTGGCGATTAGCATTAGCGGCATTTGCACCAACTTTTGGCGCTTGTTTATTATTCATCTATATTCAGATGAAAGTACAAACCACGACTCAGCGCTTTTATGCAGCCCAAAATCGTATTGCTTCAACAATGGGTGAAGTTATCAACGCAATTCCCGTAGTAAAAACTTATTCAGGCGGTAATGTTGCACTTCAACGCGCTGAAGGGGCATTTACCGCTCTGACACGTATTATCGATGTTTGGGTTGAGAAAGTGCAGGTCAAATCCAGCCGATTTTTCGTACTAGCCAGCGCTAATCTGTTGTTTGTACTCCCTTTAGCAGTTTGGCTATTCAACCGACAAGAAATATCTTTATTTGAATTCACTTTCTTTATTCTGGCAGCCATGGCATTCGGCAATATCGCCTCATCGATGTTCGCTGTGATGACACGTTTGCAACAACAAGAGGCGTTGATCACACGCTATCGTTGGTTAATGAACCAGCCTGAACTGGCACCATGTATTCAGAGTCAAACACCTGCCGATCATAGCGTTACTTTGCATAATGTCAGTTTCGCCTATCAAGATGAACAGGATAACGCATTAAATAACATCTCGTTTTCTATACCTGCCGGCAGTTCATTAGCCTTAACAGGCGCCAGTGGTTCTGGTAAATCCACAGTAGCGAACCTAATTGCTCGTCTTTGGGACCCTCAACAAGGCCAAATTACTGTTGGTGGGGTTGATATCCGCAATATGGATGAACCAACTCTGCGTAATAACCTCTCTTTTGTTTTTCAGCGAGTATTTCTGTTCAACGATACGATAGCCAACAATATACGACTCGCCCGTCCTGATGCTTCACAGGCTGAAGTTGAAGCCGCTGCCGTCGCAGCACAAGCACATCAATTTATCCAACAGTTACCACAAGGCTACAACACTGTGCTTAACCACGGTATCAGCTTGTCTGTAGGAGAAAAACAACGTATTGCCGTTGCGGCAGCTATCCTGAAAAACTCCCCCATTCTTGTATTAGATGAGGCTACAGCCTATGCCGATCCAGAATGTGAAAAAGAGATGCAACAAGCACTCAATGCCTTATGTCGCAATAAAACAGTGATTGTTATTGCCCATCGCCTGCCGACTATCCGTCATTTTGATCAAATACTGGTCCTGGATAAAGGACAAATCATTGAACAAGGAACTCATGATGAACTAGTCGCACAGCAAGGCGCATACGCCAGACAGTGGTCTGCCTGGCGGCGAGAAAATACCGGGACAGGAGCAAATTATCATGGGGCTATTTAATCGTCTCCAACAACATCTGTCACCAAAACTGCAACGGGTTTGGTTCAACGGATTGTTATATAAGCAGCTTGATACCGTTGCGATTATTGCTCAACTTGCTATTGCTGCCTGGGCTATCACTCATCTGGAGGAAAGTGGCAACAACATACTGCCGCTTATCATTCTGGCACTATTGGTTATTTTACTGTTGATCCGGTTCGCTTTTATGACCCGCGCATTACGTAAACTCACCATTGCCGCTTATGGACTGGGTATAGAAATCCGCCGCTCTTTGCTACAACGGCTGGTCAGTATGTCGGTAGCCACAATTCGGGGATTGAGTGCCGGAAAAGTAGCGTTAACGTTATCTGAAGATGTGCAATGGCAGGAAAACCAGTCAGCCTATACCACACCGCAAATCGCCTGTCAGGTTATGATGCTGACGCTCATCTATCTGGCTTTGTTCTGGTTCGATTGGGTCGTTGCTGGTAGTGCATTACTGGTACTGATGGTTGGCATGCTCATCCTGGGGGCCATCCGCAAAAGACTGAATGAAATATTGCGCCTGCGCGCCGTTATGATGGCTGATGCATCTGAAGCAATTGTAGAGTACGCCCAGGGTATGTCCTTTATTCGTGCTGCGGCAGCGACCACAACGGTAGAACAGCGTTTTGACCGCGAAATCGACCAATTACGTGTCGCATTCCGCCGCGGGGTGTTCAGAAGTATTCCGCTATTGAGTTTGTTTTACATCATTATTGATACCAGCGTGGTCGTTGGCATTCTGGCGGGCGCCATGCGCTTTAATTCACCAGAAGCATTAACACTTTCGGAAATGCTTATCACTATTCTGTTGTTGTTCGCCACGATTACCCCTTTACGCGGGATCATTCCTCTGCTCAATATAACTGCATTGACGCAAGTAGGTGAAACCCACATTGCAGAGATAGAAGCTGTTGCTACACAAGTCTCTGGGCCATTAGCAGCGCCAACCAAATATGATGTTGAAGTTAATAACATCTCATTTAGCTACCCAGGTACTCGTCAACCCGCTATCCAAAACGTTTCGTTTTATGCACCACAAGGCAGTATGACCGCCATTGTGGGGCCAAGCGGCAGTGGTAAATCCACGCTGGCCTATTTATTGCTCTCTTTCTATCAACTGGATAACGGTGAAATCCGTCTAGGTGGGAATCATATCCATCATTACCAAACTCAGGCACTGTATGACACCGTCACCATGGTGTTCCAGGAAACCGCACTATTTCAGGATACTATCGCTAACAATCTCCGTTTAGGTGATCCCAATGCAACTCAGTTGCAACTGGAACAAGCGGCCCGCCTTGCCAATATCCACGATACGATTATGGCATTACCACAAGGGTACGATACACCGTTGGGTGTGGATGGTGGTACGCTGTCTGGTGGTGAGCGTCAGCGGCTTGCCATTGCTCGCGCTATTCTAAAACAGTCTCCTGTTTTATTCCTGGACGAAGCAACAGCTTCGCTGGACCCAGAAAATGAACGGTTGATACAAGAAGCGTTTGATTCTCTTACTCAGAATAAAACCGTCTTTGTCATCGCTCATCGGCTGAGCACGATAACCCGCGCCGATCAAATATTGGTGATGGATCATGGAACCCTTTGTGATAGCGGTACCCATGATGAATTACTAAGGCGTTGCCCGCTTTACCAGTCTCTTTGGAAAAATCACCTTGGCTCGGAAGAGCATTGGCATTTACACCCGCACAAGGTGTAACCCACCTGGTATCCGACTTATTACGTAACCGCCATTTTTATAGGATTTCTTCATGCACACGGACCTTCTCTCCCCAGATTCGCTGCGCCAGCTCATATCTGGCCTGTTTAATCAAAAAAATATTTTGGTGGGCGATAACGACGATTTAATTCGCAATGGACTGGATTCAATGCAAATCATGGCATTGTTAAACCAATTCAGACGTCAGGGGCATCGCGTCACTCTGCGCGAACTTTACCAAAAGCCAACGCTGCATGCCTGGAGCCAACTTCTACAACGTCATGCACCTGTTGTTAACACAATGCCCAAAGATACAAAGCCGCAACCACTGATTGTAGATGCTCGCCCATTCCCGTTAACGTCAGTACAACATGCTTATTTTGTTGGACGCTCACCGGAACAAACGTTGGGGGGAGTTGGTTGCCATTTGTATCAAGAGTTTGATGGTATTGGACTGGAACCTGAACAACTGGAAGCTGCGATTCATGTGCTGATTCAGCGGCATCCGATGTTGCGCGTGCGGTTTTTGCCAGACGGACGTCAGCAAGGTATGACCCATGCTTACTGGAGAAAATTAACTGTTCATGACCTGCGCAATCTGACAACCAATGAGCAGCAACAAGCGTTGAACAACATACGTGAACAACTGAGCCACCGGGTATTACAGGTTGAAGAAGGGGAAACTTTCGATATTCAGCTTAGCCTGTTTGGTGATAATCAACATCGGCTGCATGCCAATATCGATCTACTGATCATGGATGCCGCCAGTTTCAGTCTATTTTTTACCGAACTGGCAGCATTAATTGCCAAACGCGACCTGCCCGCTATTTGTTCTGACTATGATTTTTGCAGTTATCTAACACAGTATCAGGCCCAATTTAAACAGGCTCGGCAAGAAGCAGAAATATTCTGGCGTAACCGGTTAGACACTTTACCGCTTGCTCCTCAGCTTCCTTTGGCTCGGGACCCTTCCCTAATAAAAGATGTCCATATTCAGCGCAGATGTTTTCGTTTAGCGCCTGAACATTGGGAACGTTTTAAGCAACTCGCGCAGCAAAATGGTGTTACACCCACTATGGCACTCGCAACCGCATTTGCCGCTTTATTATGCCGCTGGAACAATGCAACGCGCTTATTGTTCAACCTGACGCTATTTGACAGAGCGCCACTGCATACCGCGGTTGACAACATGTTAGCCGATTTTACCAACATTCTGCTGCTGGACATTCCTGGTGACAATTTACCGTTCTGCCAATTGGCTCAGGATGCACAAGCAACCTTTGTCGAAGCTTACGAACATCGTCACTGGTCTGGTGTAGAAGTTCTACGTGAACTCAAGAAACGAGGTAGCCACCCACATGGCGCACCAATTGTATTTACCAGCAATTTAGGTCGGCCTTTATATGGTGAAAATACCCGTGATGTTCTGGGAAAACCAAGTTGGGGAATATCACAAACACCTCAGGTATGGCTGGATTTCGTTGCCTTTGAACATGAAAATACTCTGAATATTCAGTGGGATAGTAACGATGAACTCTTTCCTGATGGTTTAATGGATACCTTATTCACGGCTTATCAGGGACTGATTGAGAATCTGACAGAAAACGCCACGCAGTGGAACGAAAAGCTGCCGGATTTGATGCCTGAGTCGCAATACCATCTGCGGAATCAAATCAATAACACGGCTGCGCCACTACCAAACGCTCTGCTGCATGAGGCAGTGTTCATACAAGCAGAACGCACACCAAATGCTGTTGCTTTAGTGACTAATAATAAAAAAATGAGTTATGGCGAGTTAAGTCTGGCAGCCCGCAGATTAGCCGCCGTGCTGCAAAAAATGCCGGTTATGCCGGGAGACCGCGTTGCCATTAGCATGGAAAAAGGTATCGGACAAATTGTCGCCGTATTAGCCATACTTTACGCCGGCGGTGTCTACGTCCCAGTTCCCGTTGATCAACCATTAAACCGACGTCGTGCAATCTGTGAAAGTGCCGGGATCAATGTCGTTATCATTGACCCTGAACATCAGAATGATGTTTGGTCACCAGATATACACTGCATGTCCTGGCATCAGGATGAACAATTATCTCCTTTAGCAAACATGTCCAAGTGTGCGGTTACTGATCCGGCCTATATCATCTATACCTCTGGTTCAACCGGGATGCCAAAAGGTGTGGTTATCAGCCACCAAAGCGCACTCAATACCTGTTTAGACATCAATCGCCGTCATCAAGTCCAAAGTAGCGACCGGTTACTGGCGCTTTCTGCCCTGCATTTCGATCTCTCTGTCTATGACATTTTTGGCATTCTCAGTGCAGGAGGCGCGCTGGTATTAATTAACGAAGCACAACGCCGCGACCCATCAACCTGGGAAATGCTGATCGAGCATCATAACGTTACGTTATGGAACAGCGTACCGGCGCTGTTCGATATGTTGCTGACCTATTGTGAAGGGATGGAAGTAGATGCGCCGAAAGCTCTTCGTACTGTGATGCTGTCCGGAGACTGGATCGGTTTATCACTGCCTGAGCGTTACCGTGCATTCAATCCTGATGGTGTATTAAGTGCTATGGGTGGCGCAACGGAAGCCGCTATCTGGTCGAATGAATATATCGTCAAACAAGTTGACACACAGTGGCGCTCCATTCCTTACGGTTATCCTTTGGCTAACCAGCGCTACCGTGTCGTTGGTGAAGATGGCCGTGATTGCCCTGACTGGGTTGTCGGTGAACTTTGGATTGGTGGTGCCGGTATAGCATTAGGCTATTTTAATGATGAAGAGCGTACTTCTGCCCAATTCGTCGTCGATCAAGGAGAACGCTGGTACCGCACTGGTGATCTGGGCTGTTACCACCCCGCAGGCTGGCTTGAGTTTATGGGACGTCGCGATAGCCAGGTAAAAATTGGTGGATACCGAATTGAGTTAGGAGAAATTGATGCTGCCCTCAATCAGGTAACCGGAATCAGTAAAGGGGTCGCCTTAGCTAGTGGTGAAAAAGAGAAATCGCTGGTGGCATTCCTTGAATTGGAAGGCGATACTTTATGCCAACGCGTAAATCGTGCGCCACAATTACCCATAAGCTACCGTGATCTGTTTCCCGCCGCTCAAGCAATAACTGCTGATAACCGTGAGCCTCAAATTGCCATATTTCTGCTAGAACATTTGTCTCGTCACGGCATTATATTTACTTCACCTCAATCGCTCACCGATTGTCTGAAACATTATCAGCCACTGCCGGAATATCATGACTGGTTTGCCCGGATGCTGGCATATCTTTGTCAGTGCAATCAATTGGCTGAATCGACACATCATGTCTATCAGGCAGCGTTGTCAGCCAAGACATTCAATAATGAATCAGAATGCATTCCTGAACGCTGGCATTCTATACTACGTGGCATTCTTACCGGTCAACAGGCCGCCGTCACATTACTTGATGATCCGCAATTCGCACCGGAACAACAGCTGTTTGTACTACCAGAAACCCAGCAATGGTTAGCAGGATTGAAACAGGTCATCATTGCCCTTTCCCAACGGTTACAACGCCCTGTTACTTTGATGGAATTCGACGCCCGCAGTGGCCTCTGTGCTCAATGGCTGGCAGAACATATCACTGACCAACATCTGTCTTACCTCGGCTTTGAACGTTCTCAAGCGCTGATCAATCAGATGCAAATACGGTTACGTGATCATAAGCATGCATCAGTACAGTATTGGTCAAAACAAATTCCAGAGTCGCTACAGCATCAGGCAGATATCATCTTGCTAAACAATGTGTTACACCGCGAGCAAGATCCAGCAAATTGCATCAAGGCGTTGATGCCCCTGGCACAACCAGGTGCGTTGGTGTTAGCCATGGAGTTGCAACAAGCCTCGTCTCTCTCTCTGATTACAACAGAATTGCTCTCACCTCACGGTATTCAGCTACGCTCTGCGTCACAATGGCTGTCTCTTTTACCGCTACAGGCGGAAACACCCATTACCATCGGCAATCTTAATGTATTGTTGATGCAAGTAAGTGACAGCGTCACTATTCCTGATCGGGAAAAAATTAAATCCGTACTGGCGCAACATTTGCCGGGATATATGATCCCACAGCGTTTACATGTTATTCCGCGTCTGCCCCTGACACCTAACGGCAAAATTGATCGTAAGATGCTGTCGCAAACCCTGCAATCCGCCACAAAAACAGCCGTGTCACACCAGAATGAAATGACCTTGTTGAATCCGGTGGAACAAACCGTTGCCAACATTTGGCAACGCCTGCTAAATACAGAGCAGTTAGGCCGTAGTAGTGACTTTTTCCAACTTGGCGGTGATAGTCTTCTGGCTACACGTCTGATTGGTGAACTGACACAACAAGCCTTCAAAGGCGAACTTGGACATCTTTTCCGTAACCCGCAATTAGCGGCGTTTGCTGCTACGCTTGTTCCTCTGTCTGAAACTGCATCAGAAACCTATTCAATACCAAAAGAACAGAATGAATATCAGCCTTTCCCATTAACTGAAGTTCAGCAAGCTTATTTGGTTGGACGCCATCCTGGTTTTGCTCTCAGTGGCGTTGGCGCTCATTTCTTTATCGAATACCGGATAGAGCAGTTAGATGTTCAACGGCTGAACCGGGTATTAAATCGCCTGATCCAGCGTCATCCGGTGCTTAGAACTGTTGTGATTAATGGACAGCAACAAATATTGAAAGATGTTCCAACGTTCTCGGTCAAGCGACACCAATTCACTGATATCACTGAAGCAGACACACTACGCGAACGACTGTCACATCAGGTATTAGATGCCAGTCACTGGCCGGTGTTCGATTTCCAACTTGCTCAAGACCACAGCCCTATTTCCCGACTATTTGTCAGCCTGGACAATTTGTTACTAGACGGGTTAAGCATGCAGATATTACTGGCTGAATTAGAACAGCTCTACCTCGATGAACAGCACGAATTGCCATCACTGAAAGTCACATTCCGGGATTGTGTGTTACGCCAGCAACAAACGCCGATACATCAAAACTCACTCCAATATTGGCAGGAGCAAGTGAAAACATTACCGCTGGCCCCACAATTACCCTTGCGTATTGCACCGGAAAGTGTTCAATCCCCGCGTTTTGTGCGCTATAGCGATCGGTTATCTGCACATGAATGGAATCAGTTAAAGCAACATGCTGCACCTCATCAGATAACCCCTTCTGCACTCTTAATTGCGGCTTATGCGGCTGTTTTGTCCGCATTTAGCACCAGACCGGAGTTAACCCTTAATCTTACCCTTTTCGATCGCCCGCACTGGCATGAAGACATTAATCACATTCTGGGTGATTTCACTTCACTGTCATTACTGGCCTGGCATCCAGAAAACAATTGGTTATTAAGTGCCCGTCGACTGCAACAACAATTATGGCAGGATCTGGATCACCGCCATATTTCAGCTATCAGAGTAATGCGTGAACTGGCGCAGAGCCGTGGCCCTGATGCTGCTATTATGCCCGTCGTTTTCACCAGTGCACTGGGCACACATGAAGGGCAATTCCTTTCACGTTCATCATGGATGAAACCGGTTTGGGGTATCTCACAAACACCACAAATTTGGTTGGATCATCAGGTTTATGAATCTGACAATGAGCTTTGCCTAAACTGGGATGCTGTCGAAGAATTATTTGAGCCGCATCAGTTACAAAACATGTTCAACCGCTATATGGCGCTATTGCGAACCCTTGCTGCACAACCAGAAAGTTGGCATTCAGCATTGGAACAACTGATGCCACGCCAGCAATGCACAATGATTGAAGATAACACCTCTGTTGTCATTGCATCATCACCGCGCTCGGAAGGGTTCGAACCACAAATATGCAGTGAAATTCAACGCCTGTTTTTATCGGTAACAAATCATCCTATTAATGCACAACAAAACTTTTTTGAGGCAGGAGCCAACTCGCTACAACTCATTCAATTGCATGGCAAATTACAACACGCGGGTTTCCATCATCTTGCTGTCACTGATTTATTCGCTTATCCAACACCAGAGACGCTCAGTTTGCGCTGCCGAAAGGATGCCTACGACGGAAATCGCCAGTCGATTACCCCTCGTCAACGTCAACAACAAAAGCGTCTGCAACAACGGGAAAAACGTCATAAAGGAGCTGCACAATGACTGATTTAACGCCTCACTACGATAATTGTGATCCCATCGCAGTGATTGGCCTTGCCTGCCGCTTTCCGCAGGCACCAGATAGCCATGCTTTCTGGCATAACCTGCAACATGGAGTTGAGTGTACTGCCGCACTCTCTCGTCAAACATTATTAGATGCAGGTATTCCTCCTGAAGTCATTGATAGTGAAAACTTCGTCAATCAGGCCGCGATACTGGAGAATGCGGAAAAATTCGACGCCACCCTGTTTGGCTATTCACGTCAGGAAGCAGAGATGCTCGATCCTCAACAGCGCCTATTCCTGCAAACAGCCTGGCATGCCCTTGAGCATGCAGGTTATGCGCCGCGTAATATACACCTAAAAACAGGCGTTTTCGGTAGTAGCCGGGTTAGCACCTGGCCTTCATGGTCACAATTTACGATGACCGATGTCGGCAAAGTTAAAGGGCTTCAGGCACTAATCAGCAACGATAAAGATTATCTTGCGACGCGTACTGCCTATAAATTAAACCTGAAAGGTCCTGCGCTCACGGTACAAACTGCGTGTTCAAGTTCACTGGTTGCCGTGCATATGGCTTGTGAGAACCTGCGCGCCGGTGAGTGTGATATGGCACTGGCTGGTGGTGTGGCAGTTTCTTTCCCTCAAGAAAGCGGTTATTTATATCAACCCGGAATGATCTTCTCACCTGATGGACATTGCCGCCCTTTTGATAGCCAGGCAAATGGCACCTACGGCGGCAATGGCGTTGGTGTTGTCACGCTGAAACGCTTGAGTGATGCTTTACGCGATGGTGATCCCATCATGGCAGTATTGCGTGGCAGTGCAATTAATAACGATGGCAACGAAAAAGTTGGCTTTACTGCACCTTCAGTTAATGGTCAGCGCAACGTTATTACTGAAGCATTACAACTGGCAGATGTCAGTATTGATGATGTCGGCATGATTGAAGCACACGGTACAGGTACACCACTTGGCGATCCCATAGAAGTTGACGCGTTACGCAGCATATTTTCTGACCGTAGTGTAGCAGTACCACCCTGTTACCTTGGCTCAGTGAAAAGTAATATAGGCCATCTTGATACTGCGGCAGGTATTGCCAGCTTGATTAAAACAGTTCTGTCTGTCTGGCATGGTTACATTCCGCCAACTATCAATGTACAACAACCAAATCCGGCATTACGGCTGGAACAAAGTCCGTTCAGACTGGCAACACAAGGACAGCACTGGACGCAAAAATTGCGTACCGCAGGCGTTTCCTCATTCGGTATTGGCGGCACTAACTGTCATATTGTGGTGCAATCATTGCCAGAAGAATTACAGCGTCGCCATGCCCATAATTCACAAATTTCGCCGTTATTGCTCTCTGCTGCTTCTGAATCCTCATTACGCCAATTAGCACAGCGTTACGCGACGGCACTCAATGATGCACCAGAACACCATGCAGATCTGGCCTGGACCGCATTGCAGGGACGCGACCTTTCACTCCCCTGGCGCTTAGCACTGACATTGACACCACAAAGTGCGGCAAACCTGTCCACCTTTGCGAACAATAGCCCAACGCCAAACATTTTTAGCGGGCAAGTTAATAGCGAAAGTAAACAACTCTGGCAATTCAGCGGCCAGGGCTGTCAATGGTCTGGCATGGGCAAAGCCATGTATGCCAGCTCTCCGGTTTTTGCCGCTATGTTGGATCGTTGCTGTGCTGCCTGTACATCCGAGTTAGCATTGCCATTAAAAGCAGTGATGTTCGGAGAACATGATGCCGCATTAGCCACCACCGAATACGCACAACCGGCAATTGTGGCTCATCAAATTGCTCTGGCGGCACATTGGCAAGCGCTTGGATTAAAACCGGATTACGTATTGGGGCACTCCGTCGGAGAATTTGCCGCAGCCGTGGTTGCCGGGATTTTCACGCCTGAACAAGTGATGCCGCTAATCGCGGTACGGGGCAAACTGATGCAAAAATGCTCCCGGGGGGGAGCGATGCTGGCGATCTTTGCCAACGAAGAAGATATTCTTCCCTTTACCCATTCACGGGCATTGGATCTGGCGGTTTGCAATGGCCCGCAACACTGGGTTTGGGCCGGGACAGCGGCGGAAATTGATATTCTGGCACAACGTCTGGAACAACAGCAGATTCGCTACCAGCGTCTTAACGTTGCCTGTGCAGCACATTCAGCCATGCTTGATTCAATTCTGGATGAGTTTTCCCAGCGCTGTAACGGCTTACAGCCGATATCGGGAGAAATTCCGCTGATTTCTACCCTAACTGCGAATATTGCAACTACTGAGCAACTAGGTTCATCAGACTACTGGCGTAATCATATGCGCCAGACTGTACGCTATTATCAGGCAATTGAATTTGCCCGCCAGCAAGGCGTTACATTATTCGTCGAATTTGGTGCTGATGCACAGTTAACCGGTATCGGGCGGCGAGTCAATCTGCCACAAGAAACCTGGATTGCCGGTACACAGCGTCAAAGTTCCCCAGAAACCGCACAGCAAACGGCACTTATGCAACTTTACTGTGCTGGTGTTCATCTTGATTGGCAGCACCTTTTCCCGCTCACCGGAGTAAAATGCCATGCGCCACTCTATCCATTCGATGAGCAGCATTACAGCTTCCCTGTGGCTAAATCTGTGCCGCACTCAGCCCATGTCAATACCGGGCCTGATGTCAATTCCCTGCTCGACCCGGCCATTGAGCAAAACGCCGATGCTGCAATCCTGCGAGCGCTGTATACCGATACATTGGTCTATCAATGTCATGGGCGGGATGCTGAACAAGGTTTCAGTGCCATCGACACGATTCGAGCAGGTCGACTACAACCTTGCTGGCGCCCCTTACTGGAACAATTATTGACTTATTGTGTCCAGCAAAGTTATTACCGGGAAGTTTCCGGACCAACGGCAAGCAAAATGTATCGTCCTCACAATGCCCTGCCGTATGCCAAACGCCGGTCATTGGAAGCCAGTTTACTCGCTGTTTTCCCTGCCTTGATCCATGCTGGCGAACGTTTATTCGCTCTGTTAAGTGATCGTGCCGACCTTCCTCGCCAATCTGTAGCGGCACGATCCATGACAAAATCATGGCTTCCTGCACCACAGCCATGCCCTGAAACTCACTATGCCCTGCATTGGCGTACAATAAACACGGCAAATAAACCGAGATCTTCAACGGCGTATACCCTCCGTTCTTCAATAGCCAATGACGAGATTATTAATCATTGGCGTCAGGCGGGAATTAATTTACAGCCTGAAAACGGCAATACGTTATTACTGCTTGAAGGCAATGATGTCGTTGAATTATGTGATCAAGTTATCAGCGCATTAAAATGCGATGAAACAACCCCGTTAACCGTTATAACCTGCTGTGCTCAACCAAAAACCACCTTATCAAAAGAGGATATCAATCCCACTCAATATGCTGTCTGGGCGCTGCTGCGTGTTGCGGTTGAAGAGTATCCCCATCGTCATATTCAGGCGATTGATATTGCTAATATCAACGATACTGACTCTTTGTCATTGGCACTCGGCTATTTGAATAAGCACAACCGCTGGCTGAGAGTACGCGGGAATCAAGTCTCTGTTCCTGTTTTACAACACCAACCATTACCGTTATCGCAACAACCGATGTCTATTCCCCATCAGGGTTGGCACATTGTTACAGGTGGTATGGGCGGTATCGGTCAAATTTCCATCCGTTGGTTACTAACGCAAGGTGCGCGTAAAATTGCCGTGTTTGCCCGTCGCCAAAATGCGGACTGGGATGCTTTTGTACAAGAGTTGTCACAAAATACCGAATGTGAAATACGTTGGGTTCACGTTGATGTCACTGACACACCAGCCCTGTTAAACGCAATACAAACGCTGGCACAAGAAGATCATATCGCCGGTGCGATTCATGCTGCAGGGATAGCTGATCATACCCGGCTGGCAGAACTTAAGCATCCACGTCTGTCACAGATGTTATCCGTAAAAGCTCAGAGTGCATCGACGTTGCAAGCGGCGCTTCAACAACATAATGCACAATATCTACTGCTTCACGCTTCTGCTGCATCGATGTTAGGTGCTCAGGGACAAGGTGCTTATGCAATCGCCAACGCTTGTTTGGAATCCCTGGCACTGACAGCATCAAATCAATTGACGGTAAAAACATTGGTTTGGGGCGTTTGGGGTGGCATTGGTATGGCCAGCGACCGACGATTAGTAGAAAAACTGGCACAAGATGGCATGTTACCATTCAGCGCAAATGAAGGTATCTGGCATTTCAATCAATCTCTGCGTACCGCATTTCCTTGCTATCTGGCAATGCGATTAGATGAACATCATCCTGATATTTTGCGCCGCGTACAGGCTGATATTACCCATACGACTGATAAGTCTCCTCCTTCTTCACGCTCTACTGATAACACGCTATATCAGGACAGTGAACAACGACTCAATTGGTTGCGTCAACATGTCGCGACATTATTACGATTAGAACAGCCGGAACGTTTAGCACCACAACAGGATTTATTGCAATTCGGTTTGGATTCCCTGCTGTTTCTGGAGCTGAATGCGGTCATCCACCAGCAATTTGGCTTTAGATTAACCGCTGGATTGGCTTATCAGAATATGACGCTGAAAGGGCTGAATGAACTGATTGGCGACGCATTACCTGAACAGCCCGTAGTTTCTTCTCAACCTGAAATCATGATTGACAGCTCTCAGCGTCATGCACCCTTTCCTCTGACGCCAATTCAGCACGCTTACTGGATTGGTCGTACTCAGGCCATTGATTTTGGTGGTGTAGCTTGTCACGTCTTATTTGAATGGGATCTGGCGCTGGATAGTTTTGATATCCCGCGTTTCGAGAACGCATGGAATGCTTTAATTCAGCGTCATGGCATGTTGCGCATGATAGTGGATGAAGATGGGCAACAAAGAATCCTGCCTGAAACTCCCTGGTATGCTTTATCACAGGATGACTTGCGAACGCTAGACGATACAGCTTGCGAACAGGCTTTAGCACAGCGTCGCCATACCCTTTCCTATCACGTACCACCCGCGGAACAGTGGCCGCTGTTTGAAATCTCAGTTTCTCTGCTACCGAATGAGCGTTGTCGCTTACATATGAACCTGGACCTGTTGCAGTTTGACGTACAGAGTTTCCGGATCATGATGGATGATCTACAACTTGCTTATCGCCAGCAATCACTGGCTCCGCAAACATTTACTTTCCGCGACTATGTGATGGCAGAACAAGCGCAACGTGAAAGTAAAGAGTGGCGGGCATCATGGGCATACTGGCAGGAACAATTACTTTCACTGCCCCCGGCGCCAGGATTACCGTTGAACCCACAACTGCCTCAACGTAGTCAGCCACAATTTACGACTTACGAAGGTCGATTGGCACAATCTGACTGGCAGATACTTAAACAAAGCTGGAAAAAATGGGGCGTGACGCCTTCTGCTGGCCTGCTGACACTATTTGCCCATACGCTTGAATGGTACAGCCGTCATCCGCTGTTTACCCTTAACCTGACATTCTTTAACCGGCAGCCTTTCCATCCAGAGGTGCAAGATCTGATTGGTGATTTCACCTCCGTCATGTTGATGGATTTCGATTTACGCAAGACAACCTCCCTGCGTGCTAGCATGGAAAAAACCCAAGCCTTGCTCTGGCAACGACTGGGCCATAATCATGTCAATGGTGTTGAAGTATTGCGGGAACTTGGCCGTCAACAAAATGGTGAAGCTCAAAGCAGACAACCACTGACACCGGTCGTTTTCACCAGTATGTTGGGGATGGCCCAGGAAGGTGTCGCCATCAAACAATCTATCACTCAACTACTTGGCGATCCGGTTTTTGTGCTGAGCCAAACGCCACAAGTCTGGCTGGATCATCAAGTTATGGAAGTTGATGGTGATCTGCTATTTAACTGGTATTGCATGGATGATGTGCTAGAGCCAGGTGTCATTGAAGCGCTGTTTGCTGCTTATAATGCGCTATTAGTGCAAATTTGCCACCAGCCTGACCGCATAGAGCATTATGATCTTCATACTCCACCCTCTGGTCACATGCGTTATGACTTCTGGCCACAACATCCTGAATTGCATCAGGCTGAACAAAATCTGCGAGCTAAGCCTGAAATACGGCTGGCAGAAATTCAGCCACGTCAGGACGAAACTCAAGGTTATAATTTATGGCTGGTCGCAGAAGATAATTTGTCATTATCACTGCCAGAACCGCTGGTTATAAACACTGATGTGTTACCGTTGCCTGCGTTAACAGAGCAACAAGCATTTGAACGTTCCTGGCAACACATTGAACAACAAGCATTATTGGGTCTGGGCCAGACTTTACTACGTCATAACCTATTCACTGCGCCACAACAAAGCCACTCTCGTGAAGAGATTGAACAACGTTTACAACTGGCACCACAGTATCAACGCCTGCTTACCCAATGGCTGACGTTATTAAACAAGCAAGGATTTATTGAAAAAACCGGTGACGGATACCGTTGCTTGCAGCCGCTTAGTCATATTCCTGCTCCTGCCGCAAAACTGGATGATGCAGTATGGTGCCAAACTATCAGTCGTTATGTCGCAACCTGTATCGGGCAACATGACACCCTGCTTGCCGGAAAAGGCAACGCATTGGAACTGCTGTTTGCCGATAAACAAACCACAGCCAGCCTCTACAGTGAAAACCCGGCGTTACGTTGCCTGAACCAAACTGCCGCTGAAATTGTCCGCCAACTGAGCCAGACATCGGAACATTTCACTGTACTGGAAGTCGGCGCAGGAACTGGCGCAACTTCCGCGAAAGTACTTGCACACAATCCACAAGCTATTGAAAGTTACCACTTTACTGATGTTTCTCCGCTATTTCTGGATGATGCACGTCAGTTACTCAATCACTATGGCGAAACCGTAAAATTTGCCCTGTTCGACATTAACCAGCGTATTGATTTTAGTCAGCATCCTGAATTGGGTTATGACCTGATTATGGCGGTTAACGTATTACATGATGCAATCCATCTGAGAAATACTCTGCAACGTCTGTCTCGGTTACTGAAACCCGGCGGATGGTTGCTAATCATTGAATCAACTAAGCGCGAAAGTGCTATGCAACTCGCCAGTGTTGGATTTATTGAAGGGATTAACGCCTGGACCGATGATCGCGGTGACAGTGCATTGCTGGAACTCGCTGACTGGCGTAAATGTCTGGAGAAATCCGGTTATCGGGTTTCATTGGAATGGCCGGGACAAAACGGGCCAGAACTGCATCAACAACTGATTCTGGCGCGAGCTGAACAGCAAGCACGGCTTAATGTCCGTGAAATAGCAGCACAATTTTCCACCTTGCCTTACTCAATGCATATTCAACAGCGGGAGCAATTACCGCTGCCAGTGGCAGCGCAAGAGAGCATGGTACAACCGTTAACTGCGGAAAGCGGGCAACCGGAAACAGAAGATGATCAACTCCATGATATTGAACAGCAAGTGATTGCGCTCTGGAGTTCACTGCTTCCTCAGCCAATACAGCGTCACAGTGACTTTTTCCAAAGTGGTGGTGACAGCTTAATTGCAACCCGAATGGTGGTGCAGCTACGCCGCCAGGGCTACAAACAGGCTAATCTGCAACAGCTATTCGAACATCCTAAATTGAATGACTTTTGCCGTACCTTGCGGGGAGTTGAGACAAATTCAGCTACGCTGGCTACAGCCGAACAGGCTGAAAAACCCGCATCGGAACAGATTTTGCCACTTACCGCACTGCAATACGCTTATTGGTTGGGAGAAAGTCAACTGTTCCAATTTGGTAACGGTATCGCCCACTTCTACGCTGAACTGGCTATCAACGGGCTTGATCTGCCTCGTTTTACCACCGCCTGGAACCGTGTGATAAACCATCATGGGCAATTACGCGGTTATGTGAAAGATGGGCAATATCATATTCTGCCGGCAGTTCCCTGCTATACACCGACGGTCATTGATTGTCGTAACATGATGCCGAATGAGCGCGAGACACAGCTGAGTAATGCTCGCGACACACTGCGTACTCAAGGGGTTCCCAGCGACAACTGGCCGCTGTTTGATTTAACCCTCTACCATACTGATGACCGGACACATCTATTGCATTTGACCATCGACTTGCTGGTGGCTGATGGCAAAAGTCTGACGTTAATCTTGCGTGATTTACACCATTGGTATCAGGAATCTCACTGGCAACCAGAACCGCCAGCAGCGACTATTGCTGACTATATTCAAGCACTGGAGAATGAGAAAACCGGAGAAACCTGGCAACAGAGCCGGCAATACTGGCTTGATCGCTTACCTTCACTTCCCGATGCGCCAGTGTTACCACTGAAAGATCATCAGTCACAACAACTCGATCAACAGTGCCTGACAGGATATATCAGCTCACAACAATGGCAGCGTTTGCAACAACGTGCGGCAGAACATCGGGTATCCCCTTCACAAGTTATGCTCACACTATTTGCTCACATTCTGTCGGTATGGAGTAACAGCGAACATTTCACTATCAATGTCCTGCATGGTAACCGTCTATTAATGCCACAACATTGCGATACGTTAGTTGGCAATCTGTCTACCACATCCTTGTTGGAAGTGGATTTACGCAATATCACAGGCTTTGGTGATGCCGTAAGCCGGATACAAAGACAATGGTTAGCTGATCTTCAACATGCGCTGTTTGACGGACAATTGGTACTCAGAGAGAAAAATCAGCATCGCCACAACCTGAACGCCGGAATGCCAATCGTATTCAACGATACAACCGGTACGGCGGGCAAAGGTCCATCAGGGTTAGGTACCCTGAATCTCTTTGGTGCGCAAACACCCCATGTTTATCTCGACTGTATGCTAATTTCCGGCGCAGAAGGTGGAATCACCATACAATGGGCAATCTTGCCGCAACTATTCCAGCCACAAGTTGCAGAAAACATGTTTGCCCATTATCAAGCCAGCATCGTTGCCCTGCTCGAACCAAATTACCAATGGAGCACTCCACTTCCTGACTGGCTGCCGGCAAGTGATCGCACTTTATGCCAGAACAGTAATGCGACAAAAAACATATTTCCATCACACACACTTTGTTCGCTAATTGAACAGGCAGTAAACCGTTACCCACAACACACCGCTGTTGTCGATGCCTCTCGTCAGATCGACTATCGCACTTTGTGGTTACAAAGCCTGACACTAGCAGCACATCTGCAAGCACAGGAAAATCAAGCTTCGTCTCTGATTGGCGTGGTGATGGAAAAAGGCTGGGAACAAATTGTCGCGGTTATTGCGATTTTATTAGCAGGACGGGCTTATCTGCCTATTGATGCGAGTTATCCGCAGCAGCGCATCCATCAGCTATTAGCCTCAGGAGAAGTCGATACCGTACTGACCCAACCTAAGTTTGTTCAACAGATGAGCTGGCCTGACAATGTGCAAGTCATCTCTCTGGATGAAACATTACTTAACCGCTTACCCGTCAACTTCAGTGAACAGAATTTATCCGCGCACCCTGAGGATTTAGCTTATGTCATCTTCACCTCAGGCTCTACAGGAAAACCGAAAGGCGTGATGATAGATCATCAGGGCGCGGTCAACACCATTCTTGACATTAACCAACGCATTGCACTCAACGAGTACGATAGCGTGCTGGCAATATCAGAGTTAACATTTGACCTTTCAGTTTATGACCTATTCGGCCCGCTGAGTTGCGGAGCAAAACTGGTTATCCCTTCGCCTGGTGACAGTCGTCAACCCGACAAATTACTGACATGGTTACAACAAGAATCAGTTACCGTTTGGAACTCTGTTCCCGCATTTGTGCAATTGCTGGAAGAATATGCCCGAAGCTACCCACATTCTTTGGATAGTCTGCGCTGGATATTAATGAGCGGTGACTGGATACCGACCAATTTACCGGCAAAATTATATGCTCTCCACCCTGAACTAAGTCTTCTCAGTTTGGGAGGTGCTACCGAAGCATCAATATGGTCTATCGCCTATCCTATCGCACAAGTCGATCCAAATTGGCGTAGCATTCCTTATGGTAAGCCTTTGGCTAATCAAACCTTCTATGTGCTCAATTCATCACTTTCACCTTGCCCGGTCTGGGTAACTGGTGAGCTTTATATTGGTGGACAGGGACTGGCTCTGGGTTATTGGGCCGATTCAGAAAAAACGGAACAAGCATTTATCACGCATCCACAAACCGGTGAACGACTTTACCGCACAGGTGACTTAGGACGCTGGCGGCCAGACGGTAATATCGAATTTCTGGGACGTAATGATCACCAAATTAAAATTCGAGGCTACCGGATTGAGCTGGGCGAAATTGAGCACCGTTTATGTGAGCACCCTGAAATACAACAAGCGTTAGTGTTTGCTCATACGACGTCAACTGGCGCATTGCAACTCGTCGCGGGTTTACGTTTAACCGACAACGCCCCCGTATCTACAGAACTTTTACCGGTACTGCCTCACTGGTTGCAGCAAACTCTGCCGGTTTGGATGTGTCCACAACGATTTATCATTCTTGATACGATCCCCGTATCAGACAACGGAAAAATTGACAGACGCACATTGATTACTCTGGTTGAAACAACGCAAGAAGTTAATTCAACACTATCGGCGGTGACACTCAACGCGACAGGACAAGCGGTATTAAACCTTTGGGAATCGGTATTAGAGCAACAAGATATCAACGTACATGAGAGTTTCTTTACTCTTGGCGGAGATTCCCTTGCGGCAGTACGGCTAATGGTGAAAATCAACCAGACATTCAATCGCCAATATCCGCTCAGCCTGCTACAAACTTACGATACCGTACATTCATTGGCTGAATTTATTGAACATCAGCCGGAAAATGCTTGCCAGGGTGTGATATTGAACAAAGGAAACATTGAGCAACCAGCCTTGTTCATCGTACATCCTATTGGCGGACACCTACTGGGATATCGTCATTTGGCGGCTAATTTCAACGCCCAACGTATGATTGGATTAGCATTTGCGCCAAATAGCTTGAATACCGATAAACCTTCCGTTGCTGCACTGGCTGCTGACTATATCAATCAAATTCGTAGCTTCCAGCCTAAAGGACCTTATGCACTGGCGGGCTGGTCCTTCGGTGGACTCGTGGCTTATGAAATGGCGCATCAGTTACGCGCGGCGGGTGAAAGCGTTTCTCATTGCATCCTGATTGATAGTTTTGCGCCAAACGTGCGCACCGATCTCACTTTGGATGAAGCATTCTGTCATCGTCATTTCCTGCTCGATTTACAGGGACAATTCCCCGGTTTGACGCTGGATAACCGTGCTATCGCGGCTGACACTGAAACCTTCCTTCAGGCGCTGCACGAAGCCTTGCCACAATCTGCACAGATTGATAGCTCGCTGACTGCACTTTACTCGGTATGGCGCCACAATCTGAGTGCCTTGCTTGATTACTGTCCACCGCAGACTTCACAACCTTTCTGTCTTATCCGGGCAGAACAAGCATTGCCTGATTTTATGGATTACCTTGATCCAACCACAATCACCTCAAGGGATCTTGGCTGGCAGACTTTCGGGCCAGTTAATGTGACACCACTTGATGGTGATCATTACAGTCTATTCCAACACAAACATGTCGGCTCTCTGGTTACCTGTCTGAAAGACATCCTGAATTCAGCACCAACTACTGAGCCTGTTAAGGAGAACATATGATAAAGCCACGGCGGGTTTTGATTGTCGGTTCAAAATTTGGCGAACTGTACCTTAATGCGTTTCTACAACCTCAGCCAGATCTGGAACTGGCCGGGATTCTGGCGCAAGGAAGTACACGTTCACAACAACTTGCCCGTGATTTCAATGTGCCACTATTTTGCTCACTGGATGAACTGCCAGACGACATCGATATTGCCTGTGTGGTCATACGGGCAGAGGTTATTGGTGGCAAAGGCGACCAATTAACTCAGGCATTATTGACACGAGGTATTTCTGTTATTCAGGAACACCCGCTTGATGCCAGCGCTATCAAAAGACACCAGTCAACAGCTGGCAAACATGATGCTATGTTTTGGGTAAATAGCTTTTACAGCCAATGCCATGCGGGCAGAAGCTGGTTACATGCGGCGCAACAAATCAGCCAATTATCACAGCAACGTCCGGTCAGTGGCTATCTGACAACCAGCCGCCAGTTACTATTCTCCGCACTTGACCTGTTATTACAGGCATGTCATTGCCCGGAACAAATGGAGATAGTTTATGTCGGTCAACGGAGCAATGCATTTCATTGCTTTGAACTCAGCTTTGCGGATACAACGATAACGTTAAACGTTCAATCTTATCTGGACCCCAGAGATCCAGACATGCATAACCTGGTTATGCATAAAATGACGTTGATCTGGCCTGCAGGTTATCTTACGCAGGAGGCCAGTTATGGGCCGGTTATCTGGACGCCGGTTCTTCATGCGCCAAATCATCTAAATAATGATCAAAGCCTTTACCTGAATGCCAGTCAGCCTGATGGGGCTTATCTGCATCAGACAACATCACAAATTCTGTGTCCGGCAACCAAAAACTGGATGACCGCATTTGAATGTGATGGTGCTGAAGGTGTGGCATTTCTACTCAATACCTTAAGTTCTGTATTAAATGGCGCTCTCCGCCCTTCTGCTTTTGCCTACGACTACCAACTACGACTGGCAGACTTGTGGCAACAAATTTTGCGCATTATGGGAGAGCCTGTTACTCAGGATTTATCGCCGCCAGTCTGGATTGATCCAGACCAATTAATACTAACTAAGGAAAAACAGTGATGACGTGGGCACTTCCTACACACCCGATGATTCGTCCGTGCCTGACGACTCGCGGCAAACCGAAATACACATTGCTCATCTGCCCCTTTGCTGGGGGCAGTACCAGTGCATTCCGCCAATGGTCCACATTGGCAAATTCAGATATAGCAGCTTCACTGGTGATTTACCCCGGACATGACAGCCGTATGAACGAACGTGCTGCCACCCGGATTGAACCATTAGCACAATCACTTGCTGACCTGATCGTATCATTCACACCTGCACAGAGAGAGAACCTGATCTTAGTTGGTCATAGCATGGGAGCTCAGGTCGCTTTTGAAACTTGCCAACGCCTTGAACAACATAACTGCTCTCTCAAGGCACTGGTACTTTCGGGGTGTCATGCACCCCATCTTCAACCTCGACGTCAACTGAGTGGATTGCCTGATCATGAATTCATTGAACAACTGATTGATATCGGCGGTTGCAGCCCGATGTTACGAGAAGATCCAGGATTACTTGAGTTGTTCTTACCAATGCTACGTGCTGACTTTTTTGCTACAGAGCACTATCACCACGTTCTTCAACCTGACTCAGTAAAGCTGCAAACACCAACGCTATTGCTTTATGGCAACGAAGACAAAGAGGCTTCTGCTATGGAAGTTCAGCAGTGGCATCACTGGCTTGCAGGTGACACGCAAAACCTTTCTTGTTGCTGCCAGGAAGTTACCGGCGACCATTTTTATATTACTCAAGATCCTCAAAGCTTTATTCATCACGTTACACAATTTATACAATATATCTAACAGGAGTTCGCATAATGGCACCTTTTTCTATCCCAGGGAAAACATTGACTATGACGCCAGACTATCTTTGGAATGGCAAAACGCTAGACCAACAACTTGCCGGTTGGTCTGGTATCTGGGGTAATAAAACAGCGCTGATCTATCAAGAACAACAGCTAACTTACCGTGAATTGCACCAATCCGCAGAAAGATTGGCTAGTGGGTTATTTCACCGGGGAATACGTCGTGGTGATAACGTCATGGTACAACTGCCTAACCGCATCTCCTTTGTCGTCACCTGTTTTGCTTTATTTAGACTGGGTGCTCACCCAGTGTTATTAATGCCTACTCAACGGGCACATGATATTCATGCGCTTTGCCAGATTGCGCGCCCGGTGGCTTACATTATCCCTGATTGTATTCATGGTTTTGATTACCGTGAAATGGCGCGAGAAGTTGCAGCATCTTGTCCCGATCTGAAACACATTATCGTTGATGGAGAAGCGGAGGAATTTACCCCATTAACATCCATTGATGATGAACCGTTCAATGTTCCCGGGCCAAACTATGTTCCTGGACCAAACTATGGCGATATTGCTGTCTTGTTACTCTCAGGAGGCACAACCGGTACACCGAAATTAATTCCGCGTACTCACGACGCCTATACCTATGATTTTGTCCTCTCTGCCCGCCTGTGTGCGGTAAATACGGAAAGTGTTTATTTAGCGGTATTACCTGTTGCCCATAACTTCACCTTAGGCAGCCCCGGTATTCTCGGCACCCTTTCTCAAGGGGGATGTGTACTCCTGAGTGATACCGCCAGTTGTGATGAAGCCATGCCACTCATCGAACAACACAAGGTGACACATTTAGCATTAGTACCGGCTCTTGCGCGTCTCTGGGAACAAGCCCGTGACTGGGAGCAAAGCGACCTTTCATCCCTGCGCTGCTTACAAGTCGGTGGTGGCAGACTCACACCAGAACTGGCAGAACAGGTCATGACACGCCTTGGTCCTTTACAGCAGGTATTTGGTACAGCGGAAGGATTACTTTGCTATACCCGATTAGATGATCCCTACGAAGTCATCATTAATACCCAAGGACGCCCATTGTCAGAAGAAGATGAAATCAAAATTGTTGATGCCAATTTGCAACCTGTCGCATCTGGTGAAGTAGGTGAACTGATTACACGCGGTCCTTACACGATTACCGGATATTATCGCGCAGGACAGCATAATACCGTCGCTTTTACTACTGATGGATTCTACCGTACCGGCGATCTAGTTCGCATGAACTCAGATGGCAACCTAATCGTTGAAGGGAGAATTAAAGAACAGATTAACCGCAGTGGTGAGAAAATTTCGACACAAGAAGTCGAAACATTGTTGCTGCAACATCCTGATATCGATGACGTGGTTGTCGTCGCTGTCCCTGATGAACTATTAGGTGAACGAATCTGCGCCTGCCTGCTTAAGAGTGGTAACCTGCCAGAATCCGCCCAGATGCAAGCGTTTTTGCAGCAGAAAGGCGTTCAACGCCATAAAATTCCTGATCAATGGTTGTTTGTGGCGTATTGGCCATTAACCACTGTGGGAAAAATCGACAAACGCCAGTTGATACAGATGGCACAAGCAGAACATGGCAGCCCAATGCAGCAATATCATGAACACACTATTGCGATTACCAGTACTCCGTTAGATCTCATCACTCATTTGCTCTCAGATGATAATGATGCACAACCTTGTACTCTCTATGAAACAAAAGGTGAATGGTCATTAGGCATAGGTTGTGCAGCAACGATAAGTGCAGATGCATCGGGACAATTGATTGATTCACAAGGTAATCATCATCCATACGATATTAATACATTAAGTCAAAAGCTTGAGCAGGCGCTCACCGCTCTCCCTATCAAAGACTGGCGTGCTTATGGGAGAACATTATTTGAGTTTTCCCATATGACCTATGGACTACCATTAGAACAGCAAGATGAAGCACTCATTAAAATCACTATTCCACAGCATGAATTACGCATAACTCAAGGACAAGTTCTGATCCGGACACTTGAAAAAGCACAGATCGCTACCTTGAGCGAAAAAGTCAGGCAAGCTGATCAATCAGGCACACCGGCTTTCCCATATACCAAAGAGATGAAAATTACCAACCCGGCAGACGCAGCAAAAAATTATCAGGACAACGTAGCAAATGCGGTTAAGGATATTGCCGCAGGTCACTACCAAAAAGTGATCCTGTCACGCAAAGTAGAGCTTGGGTCCCATATTGATATGAGGCACAGTTACTGGCTGGGCCGTCAGGCTAACACACCGGCCCGCTCCTTCTTCCTGCGTGATGAAGATTTCTCAGCTTATGGTTTCAGTCCAGAAACCGTAGTTGAGGCGGATGGTTCAGGTTGGGTCAGTACCCAACCATTAGCAGGTACCAGAGCATTGACCCATGACAAAGAGCAGGATCAACGGCTACGGGCAGATTTACTTTCTGACCCGAAAGAAATCTCCGAACATGCTGTTTCTGCCAAACTGGCATTAGAAGAATTGGCACCGATTTGTCAGGCTGAAACGCTTTGTGTGTCAGAATTTATGGCTATTCGTGAACGTGGTTCGGTACAACATTTAGCATCACGAGTAAAAGGATTATTACAAACAGACAAAAATCGTTGGGATGCGTTCATCGCCTTATTCCCGGCAGTGACCGCTTCGGGGATACCGAAGAAACCTTCTCTCCAGGCAATTTCACGTTATGAAGGTGAACCACGTCAGCTTTATAGCGGTTGTGTCATGTTATTAGATAGCTCAGGTAAACTGGATGCCGCGCTGGTATTGCGCTCTCTCTATCAACATAAAGGACGTTGTTGGCTCCAGGCTGGCGCTGGATTGGTCAGAGATTCCAAACCGGAAAGAGAGTGGCAGGAAACCTGCGAAAAACTTGACTGCATTATAAAATACGTTCGTCCTTATTCCGACAAAGAAGATTAATCACATTACAGGAAAAATCTGAGATAACTCTGATTTTTCCTGGTTAATCAGTCAATAACAAAATAGCCACTCATCCAACGAAGCTTTTCGAAAAATAAATGTTTCCGCTTAATCCAAAAATAAACATTTTTTCCTCATTGCAAAATTCACCTTTTTACTATGATCAATAAGTCACCTCTGATTTCTCCTTCTAGTGACAACAATTAATCTAAAAAAACCAAACGAATATATACCAGCTTGCAACCACTCTTGCTGGTACCATTTTTGGAGGCAAAAATATGTTCTCACGTCGTGATATCTTGAAAGCATCCGCAATTGGTGCAGCAGCTAGCATGGGTAGTATGATTAAATCCGCTGTTGCTGATGAACAACACAATACTGTCACCGCGGGCAATAACAAACCGCCAATAAAAACCAAAAGCTTGTATAAATATAAATTCACAGATAGCAAAAAACGGGTATTGGAAAATGGATGGGCACGGGAAGCCACAGTAGAACAATTCCCGATATCTGAAGGTATTGCCGGGGTTGATATGTTACTTAAACCGGGTGGTATCCGTGAACTGCATTGGCATGCTGTTGCCGCTGAATGGGCCTATATGCTTGAAGGTCATGCACGTATTACCATTATTGATCCGGAGGGAAAAAGTGAAGTTGCTGATTTTGACCCCGGCGATGTATGGTATTTTCCCAAAGGTCATGGTCACTCCATTCAAGCGCTGGAAGATGGTGCGCATTTTATTCTGACTTTCGATAACGGGCACTTCTCAGAATTTGGCACTTTCAGCATCACTGATTGGGTAACGCATATGCCGAAAGAAGTGCTGGAGAAAAGTGTTAATATGCCGGCATCCGTTTTTTCCAAAATTAAACAGGGTGAAGCTTACATCGTCGGTGGTGCTATACCGCCAAAACTTCCCCTACCGGTAGACGACGGAGGATTGAACAATGCCCCACTCACCCACCGTTATGAACTTTTGAAAAACAAACCCTTCTTTGAGAACGACGCGGGGAGTATTTATCGAGCATCATCGAAAGAATTTCCCATTTCGACAACTATCACCGGTCTCATAGAAACCATTAAACCTGGTGCAATCCGTGAGCTACACTGGCATCCAAATGCCAACGAATGGCAATACTACATTTCAGGCAAAGGACGTATGACCGTGTTTAGTTCTCATGGACACGCACAAACTGCAGAATATGGAACAACCGACGTCGGTTACGTACCACAGGGATTTGGTCACTATATCGAAAATATTGGCGATGATGATCTTAAAGTGCTGGTTGTACTAGATAACGGCATCTACCAGGATATCTCACTTTCCGATTGGTTAGCTAAAACCCCGTCTTATCTGCTGGCGGACAACTTCAACAATCAAACCTCCGATTGGGCGAACCGTCCTAAGGATAAGCTTGTTATATCACGCCGCAGGACTTGAAATATTATCCCGTGGTGTATTAAAGAAACTATGTAACCTTGTATATTAAAAATAGCCTCGTTTACACGGGGCTTTATTTATCAGTATTAAAAATAATTAAAGAAATGGCAATGGATTTTAATATCATTAATATACCGGTTATTACTCCTCTCTTGTTTTAAACCTAAAAAATTAAATAAAGAAAATAAGAAAATAAGAAAATAAGAAAATAAGAAAATAAGAAAATAAGTTTAATGAAAATTAGCGGATTAAATACTGAATTTAAAAAACTTTATATATTTCTCTTATTTAATCCACCATAACCATTTAAAAACGCGAATACAGCGAGATTAAATAAATAAGGTTTCATGATTTCTCGTTAGACATCTGGAGTAATATATTGTTATTGTTGAATAACTTGTAATCGCAGACAAATAAATTGAATTCATGTATAAAATCCTCTAAATAGACCATGCATTGTTTGTAGTTTCTTTTAGAAATCTCTTTATGATTTTCTTCGTTAAATGCATCAATTAAATCATTGTAAATCTTATTGGCTTTTTGGATTTTCTCATAAATTATGCGTAATTGGTTAAGTATATGAACCAAGCTAGATACGACACTAAGTATATTTTCAACAATTCTTTCTACTAACAAACAAAGTTTAGATATTTGCTCCCTATCCTCCTCATCGGAAATAGTTTTTAATAGATTCTGGAGTTTTTCATAAACAAGACCAGGAAACATACTTTTTTAGGCGGTCTGGTAACTTCACAGGGTGAGATCTCACATTTTTAATAAGGTTATTTTGGTTAAATAAAAATCAGAATATGACTTTTTATAGGCATTTCTCTCATTAAAACGTTAAGATCTCTCTCTTCCATAAAAAAGCGATCCTAATAATGAGTATTTTTAATTTTATCAGCAAGATAGAAGACCCTCGCTCTGACATCAATAAAAAACATGAATTAATGGATGTGATTTTTTTAGCCTTCTCCGCTGTATTATGCGGCGCTTCTGGCTGGAAATCGATTCAGGAATTTGGTGAGTTACAGAGCGAGTGGCTTAAACAATACACGCATTTTACTCACGGTATTCCTCGTCGTCACTGTAT
>NZ_JONO01000045.1 GCF_000711895.1 Photorhabdus australis DSM 17609 | reverse complement strand
CCTGCCGGGCCAACTCACTAAAGAAATGATGCTGAGGTTGCATCGGCTGTTCCCCTAAATCATGAGGCGCTGGCGTATCAATCAAGCCCAAGAAATTCACCCCCTCTCCGGCATTCAAAAGTCGCTCAACAATCGCATAAGCCAATATGCCGCCTGAGGAGTAACCGCCTATCCGATACGGACCCTCCGGCTGAACCGCTTGCATTAAAGTGATCATTCTGGCCGCCTGCGCTTCCATCGTTGCCATTGGCTCCTCATCGACTGACTGCCAGGGCAAGGCATAAATCGGGTAGCCTGATGGCAGATGGTTAGCCAGTCCGAAGACATAGGAATAGTCACCCATCCCACTGGGAACAAAGAACAATGGCGGTTCTGTTCCATCCTGTCGCACCGATATGGCACTGGTTTGCGGCTCAGACAACGAATCTGATGTGATTTTTGCGGCCAGTTCTGCCAACACCGGGAATTGGAACAGTGCATTTAATGTACAAACCAAACCCCGACCAGCAGCAAGGTTTGTCATTCGCATAGCGAGCAGTGAATGACCGCCCAACGCGAAGAAGTTGTCATATCGGCTGACCTGCTCAACCCCCAACAACTCACTCCAAATCGCCGCCAGGGCCATCTCCGTTTCCCCTTGCGGTGCTTCATAGACCTGACGAGCAAAATCTTCCTCCCCCGGCGCGGGTAATGCCCGGAGATCCAGTTTGCCATTCGGGGTCTGCGGGAAGGTATCCAACCGCACAAAAGCTGACGGCACCATATAATCAGGTAAAACTGTACTCAGGTGGGTACGCAGGCTATTAACCAGCCCCTCATTCGCTGGCGCCACCACATAGGCAACCAGATGCTTGTCCGCCCCTTCTTCCCACACCAACACAGCCGCCTCTTGTACAGCAGGATGTTCCACTAACCGGATTTCAATCTCTCCCGGTTCAATACGGAAACCGCGGATTTTAATCTGATGGTCGTTACGGCCCAGGAATGCTAATTCGCCATTCGGTAAGTAACGGGCCAAATCTCCGGTGCGATACATCCGAGCACCAGATACCGGGCTGAAGGGATCTGCAAGAAAACGTTCTGCGCTCAACTCCGGCTGGTTAAGATAACCACGAGCCACACCGACGCCACCAATATACATTTCGCCAACGCTGCCTAATGGTACAGGCTGACCATGTTTGTCCAGCAGGTAGATACAGGTATTCTTAAGTGGCCGACCAATAGAACAATCATCGGTTGGGGATAAAATCTCCTTACAGGTCGCCGTCACAGTATTTTCCGTCGGCCCATAAGCATTCAATAGTCGAGGTCGGTAGATTTCTCGCGCAAACCAGTCCTGAATTGCGCTCTTTTTCACCTCCTCACCACCAATGATGATGAATCTGAGGCAATCCGGTAGCGGTAAAGCATTATCTCTGGCAATCAGTTCAGACCAAAATAATGCCGGCAAAGACATCACCGTGATACGGTTTTGCCAGGCTAAGGAAACAAATTCCTGCATAGAAGTCAGCCAACGATCATCGCGCATGACCAACGTGGCGCCATTACACAATGACAAGCAGTATTCTTCTACTGAAACATCAAAAGCAAAAGAGGAAAATTGTAACAGCCGGTCTTGCGCAGTGACGCCATAAGTATCATTAAAACCAAAATGACGTTGATACACAGCTTGATGTTCCACCATCACCCCTTTCGGCTGCCCGGTAGAACCAGAGGTATAAATGACATAAGCCAAATGTTGTGGCGTCAGCGTGAGCACCTGTGGGTTACTGTTAGGCTGGTCTGGTGAGGTGCTCGGAGTAAGTACTGTCAACCCTGTAAGCGCTCCTTCGCCAAGTGCCGCCCGGCCAGCTTCATCAACCAGTACTACTGATGGCGCAGTATCATCCAAAATATACGCCAAACGCTCTGCCGGATAAGTCGGATCTAGAGGTACATAGGCTCCACCCGCTTTCAACACCGCCAACAGCGCTACCACGACCTCTGGCGAGCGTGCCATGCAAATCACCACTCGTTGGTCTGGCTCTACACCCAGCGCAATCAGTTGATGGGCCAGCCGGTTAGCACAGGCATTTAATTCGGCATAACTAAGACGTTGCTCTTTATACTCTAACGCAGTCGCCTCTGGGGTTTTCTCTGCCTGTTGTTCAAACAGTTGGTGAATACATAACGGGTCAGGATACGGAATTTCAGTGGTATTCCAGGTTTCCAACAACAGGGTACGTTCCGTTTCAGGTAGTACGTTCAGCACACGTACCGGCGTATTCGGGGCCTGCTCAAGCGCTTCCACCAGACTTTCCAGCGCCTGTTGCATATAGCCGCATAGCCGCTCCGGCTCAAATGGCTGTACCACCAGAGCAGTCAGTCCCAACGTAGAACCTCCATCCTCCACTGACAGCCCAAATGGATAGTTAGTCCGTTCTTGTCCTTCCAAAAATTCAATACCGCTGATAATGTCATCCGACGTTGCCGATAAGGCATTATGTCGATAGTTGAACAACGCACTAAACAGTAGTGTACCGCTGGCAATACCACTGCATCGTTGTGCCAGCGCTAATGAGGCATGCTCATGCTCCAGCAACCCGGCCAGTCGCAGATGCACCTCATGCACGCTATCCTGTACCGGGGTATCATCGATATCCAGTCGCAATGGTAAGGTATTCATAAACAGCCCCATGCCATTGTCCGCCCCTTCCCCCGCTGTCATGCGCCCAAATAGGACGGTGCCAAATACCACTTTCTCCTGACCACTGGTATGCGACAGCACCTGCGCCCAGGCCAGATGACACAGTGCCGCCAGACTGACACCCAAATGCCGGGCCTGACTACGCAGACGATCATTCAATTCAGGCTCCAGCATCTGATGAAATTCCCTCATCTGAGATCCATCACGATGCACCTCCGCCAGCCCGAATGGCAACGTTGGCTCATCCACCTCCGCCAACATATCGGTAAAGAAGCGGGTATGCTCTTCCTGACTCTTCCCTAACCGAGCCTGTGCCACCAGATTGCGGAAAGGAGCCGGTTCAGGCAAGTGCTCTCCCTGTCCTGAAAAATGCGCCTGTACTTCACGGTGCATCACTTCCAGCGTTTCATGGTCGCCAATCAAGTGATGCTGCAATTCCAGCAGGACCCAGCGGCCATCAGTTTCCTGAGCAATAATAAAATGCAGTAGTGGAGCCTGACTCAAATCAAGACGATACTGTCCCGGATCAAAACGCCGGGTTAGCTGATCAATGACTGGGCCATCAGCTGGGTCCAGCGTCAGTTCCGTCACGGGCAACTGCGCCCGGCGACAAACCACTTGTGCCGGAACTGATAATCCTTGCCAGATAAAAGCCGTCCGCAAGATGTCATGGCGATCAATCGTCTGTTGTACCGCCGCCAGATAACGTTCCAACAGAGAACGATTCGCAAAGATCAATGGATAGAGCAGCAGATACGGATCACCTGCCTGTTCCAACAGGTGGTGGAACAGGATACCGTCCTGCAACGGCGACAAGGCATAGATATCCTGAATATTGGTAACTCCGCCCGGCACCTGCCCAACGATGCGATCAATATCAGTCTGAGTCAGATCAATCAGCGGCAACATCGCTGGCGTCAACGCTGTCGTGGCCGGCGTGATAACGTTAGGAGGCACCACCACAGCCTGATGTTGTCCCAATGTTTGTGCCAATTCTGACAGTACCGGATATTGAAACAGATCACGCGCCGTCAGGGTCAATCCCAGGCGACGCAAGCGTTCAATCATGCGTACAGCGAGCAGGGAATGGCCGCCCAACACAAAGAAACTATCATGCCGGCTGATCTGCTCAATGCCCAATAACTCACGCCAAATGGTCGCCAAGGCAATCTCAGTCTCTCCTTGCGGGGCTGCGTAAACCTGACGGACAAAATCTTCCTCCCGTGGTGCCGGTAATGCCCGGCGATCCAGCTTGCCGTTCGGGGTCTGCGGGAAGGTATCCAAACGCACAAAGGCTGCCGGGACCATATAGTCCGGTAAAATGGCACTCAAGTGTTCACGTAAGCTAGCAGCCAACTCCGTATTTGCTTCCGCTGCCACATAGGCAACCAGACGTTTGCCCTGCCCACCCTCCAATGCCAGCACCGCCGCCTCCTGGACAGCCGGATGTTCCATCAATCGGGCAGCAATCTCCCCCGGTTCAATCCGGAAGCCCCGAATTTTTACCTGCTCGTCGTTACGGCCCAGGAATTTCAGATTACCGTCCGGCAAATAGCGGGCCAAATCCCCGGTACGATACATCCGCGCACCAGACACCCGACTAAATGGATCAGGTATGAAACGTTCCGCGCTCAATTCCGGCTGGTTAAGATAACCCCGTGCTACACCCACACCACCAATATACATTTCGCCAACACTGCCTAATGGCACTGGCTGACCATCTCCGTCCAACAGGTAGACACAGGTATTTTTAACCGGGCGGCCAATAGAGCTATCGTCTGTCGGGAATAATATCTCCTTACAGGTTGCCGTTACGGTATTTTCCGTCGGGCCATAAGCATTCAATAGCCGAGGACGGTGGACTTCCCGCACAAACCACTCCTGAACAGCGCTCTTTTTCACCGCCTCGCCCCCGATGATGATAAGTCTGAGGCAATCCGGTAACGGTAATCCATTGTCTCTGGCAACCAGTTCGGACCAAAACAACGCCGGCAGAGACATCACCGTGATACGATTTTGCCCGGCTAAAGCAATAAATTCCTGCATAGAAGTTAGCCAACGCTCATCGCGCATCACTAACGTGGCGCCATTACACAATGACAAGCAGCATTCTTCTACTGAAACATCAAAAGCAAAAGAAGCAAATTGCAACAACCGGTCTTGTGCAGTAACTACATAGGTCTCATTAAAACCCAAATGACGTTGATACACCGCTTGATGTTCTATCAGCACCCCTTTCGGTTGCCCGGTTGAACCAGAAGTATAGATGACATAAGCCAAATTTTGTGGCGTCAATCCGGTTACCTGTGGGTTACTGTCCGGCTGGTCTGGTAAAGCATTCGAGTCAAGTACCGTTAGCTCAGCAAGCGCTTGTTCGCCAAGCGCTGCCCGTCCAGCTTCATCAACCAGCACCACTGACGGGGTCGTATCATTTAGAATATAGGCCAGACGTTCTGCCGGATAAGTCGGGTCCAGCGGCACATAGGCCCCACCCGCTTTCAGCACCGCCAACAGCGCCACCACCATCGCCGGAGAACGAGCCACGCAAATCACTACCCGTTGATCTGGTTCTACACCCAGCGCAATCAGTTGATAGGCCAGCCGGTTAGCACGGGCATTTAATTCGGCATAACTGAGACGTTGCTCTTTATACTCTAACGCAGTCGCCTCTGGGGTTTTCTCTGCCTGTTGTTCAAACAGTTGGTGAATACATAACGGGTCAGGATACGGGGTTTCCGTGGTATTCCAGGTTTCCAACAACAGGGTACGTTCCGTTTCAGGCAGCACGTTCAGCGCACGTACCGGCGTCGCCGGAGTCTGTTCAAGTGCTTCCACCAGACTTTCCAGCGCCTGTTGCATATAACCGCATAGCCGATCTGGCTCAAATGGCTGTACCACCTGAGCTGTCAGCCCCAACGAGGAACCACCATCTTCCACCGACAATCCAAAGGGGTAGTTAGTCCGTTCCAGTTCGCCCAGAAATTCAATCCCGGCCATCGTTTCATCCAAAGTCACCGGTTGCTCATTATGGCGATAGTTAAACAGGGCACTAAATAGCGGGGCCTCACCCTGTACACCACTGCAACGCTGGGCCAGTGCCAGTGAAGCATGTTCATGCTCCATCAATTCAGCCAGTTTCAGATGCGCCGCCCGCACACTGTCGCGTACCGGGGTCTCATCGATATCCAGCCGCAATGGTAAGGTATTCATGAACAACCCCATTCCACTGTCAGCCCCTTCTCCCACGGCCATGCGCCCAAACAGGACGGTACCAAACACGACTTTTTCCTGACCACTGGTACGCGACAGCACTTGTGCCCAGGCCAAATGGCACAGCGCCGCCAAACTGACACTCAAACGCCGAGCCTGATAGCGAAGTCGGTCATTCAACTCCGTTGTCAGCATCCTGTAAGATTCCCTCATCTGAGCCCCATCACGATGCACCTCCATCAACCCGAACGGTAACGTTGGCTCATCCACCCCGGCCAACATCTCAGTAAAGAAACGGGTATGGGCTGCCTGACTCACTCCCAACCGAGCTTCAGCCACCAGATTGCGGAACGGTACCGGTGCAGACAAGCGGTCCCCCTGCCCGGCAAAATGGGCCTGCACTTCACGATGCATCATTTCCATCGTTTCATGGTCACCGATCAAGTGATGCTGCAATTCCATCAAGAACCAACGACCATCGGTTTCCTGAGCAATGACAAAGTGCAATAGCGGCGCCTGACTCAGGTCAAGACGATACCGACCCGGATCAAAACGCCGGGTCAACTGATCAATGACCGGGCCATCAACCGGGTCCAGTATCAGTTCCGTCACCGGCAACCGTGCCCGACGTAAAACCACCTGCGCCGGAATAGATAATCCTTGCCAGATAAAAGCCGTCCGCAAGATGTCATGGCGATCAATCGCCTGTTGCACCGCCGCCAGATAACGATCCAACAGAGACCGGTTAGCAAAGGCCACCGGATAGAGCAGCAGATACGGGTCGCCTTCCTGTTCCAATAGATGGTGGAACAGGATACCGTCCTGCAACGGCGACAGAGCATAGATATCCTGAATATTGGTCATCCCGCCCGGCACCTGCCCGACAATGTGATCAATGTCAGTCTGCGTCAAATCAATCAGCGGCAACATCGCCGGCGTCAGTGCCGTAGTATCCGGTGTAATCACGTTAGACGGAACTATCACCGCCTGATGTTGCCCCAGCATTTGTGCCAATTCTGACAAGACTGGAGACTGGAACAGATCACGGGCCGCTAATGTCAATCCAATGTTACGCAGACATTCAATCATCCGCACACCAAGCAGTGAATGACCACCCAAGGCAAAGAAATTATCATGTCGGCTAATCTGCTCAATCCCCAGCAACTTACACCATATAGCCGCCAGTGCGATTTCCATCTCGCCTTGCGGTGCTGCGTAAACCTGACGAGCAAAATCTTCTTCCCCCGGCGCAGGTAACGCTCGACGGTCCAGCTTGCCATTTGGGGTCTGCGGGAAGGTATCCAGACGCACAAAGGCAACCGGGACCATATAGTCAGGTAAAATCGCACTCAGGTATTTACGCAAATCCGCAGCCAAACCCGTATTCTTCTCCGCCGTTACATAGGCAACCAGCCGTTTACTTTGCCCATCATCCAATGCCAACACCGCCGCCTCTTGCACCGCCGGATGTTCCACCAGCCGGGTTTCAATTTCCCCCAGCTCAATACGGAAGCCCCGAATTTTAACCTGCTCGTCATTACGACCCAGAAATTCCAGATCTCCGTCCGGCAAGTAACGGGCCAAATCCCCGCTACGATACATCCGATCACCCGATACCGGACTAAAAGGGTCTGGCATAAAACGCTGCGCGCTCAATTCCGGTCTATCCAGATAACCCCGGGCTACCCCAACACCACCAATATACATTTCACCAACACAACCTACAGGTACCAATTCGCCATGGCTGTCCAGCAGGTAGATACGGGCATTTTTAGCCGGACGACCGATAGAACGGGCATCTTCCGGAGATAACACATCCTTGTAGGTCACTGTTACGGTATTTTCTGTCGGGCCATAACCATTCAACAACCGAGGCCGATGTCCTGCTTGCCTAAACCAGTCCTGAACAGCATTTTTTTTCACCGTCTCACCCCCAATAATGATGAGTCGGAGACAATCCGGTAGCGGTAATCCGCTGTCTCTGGCCGCCAGTTCAGACCAAAATAAAGTCGGCAACGACATCACGGTAATGCGATATTGTCGGACTAAGGCAATAAATTCCGGTATAGAAGCCAGCCAGCTATCATCCCGCATGACCAACGTGGCCCCGTTGCATAATGATGAGAAGAAATCCTCTACTGAAACATCAAACGCAAACGCGGCAAATTGCAATAGCCGATCTTGCACGGTGACATGGTAAAGCGCATTAAAACCCAGATAACGTTGATAAATAGCCTGATGTTCTACCATCACCCCTTTCGGCTGCCCGGTGGAACCGGAAGTGTAAATCACATACGCCAGATGCTGTGGTGTCAACGTGGGGACCTGAGGGTTACTGGTTGGCTGGTCAAACTGGGTATTTGGGTCAAGCACAGTCAACCCGGCCAGCGCGGTGTCACCCAATGCTGCCCGGCCAGCTTCATCCACCAGAACCACTGACGGAGCAGTATCATTCAGGATATACACCAGACGCTCCTCCGGGTAAGTTGAATCCAACGGCACATAGGCCCCACCCGCTTTCAACACGGCCAGCAGAGCCACTACCATCGCCGGGGAACGTGCTACACAAATCACTACCCGTCGGTCAGGGACAACCCCCAACGCTATTAATTGATGAGCCAGACAATTAGCACGGGCATTCAATTCCGCATAACTGAAGGTTTGTTCTTGATACTCTAACGCTATGGCTTGCGGAGCTTGCTCTGTCTGTTGCTCAAACAATTGATGAATACATAATGGGTCGGGATAGGCGGTTTCTGTAGCGTTCCAGGTTTCCAGTAGCAATGTACGCTCAGCCTGAGGCAATAAATTAAGCTGCCAAACAGGGATTTCATCACTCACTCTTTTTGACGACGCCAGCACCTGTAGATGTTCACTCATTCGCCGAATCACTTCCGCACTCAGGCGATTTTCATCATAGATCCAACGAAAATCCCCCTGTGCATTACTCTGGAGCGTCAGCAATTCACCGGGCACATTTTGATCACACAGTTTGTCACTATTCATCACAGAAACAGCAATTGACCACGGCTGGCTTGTTCTTAATGCCGGGATAGCACGCAGTGAAGGAGAACGAGAAAGGAGATCCAGACTAAATGTATAGTGCTGGGCCAATCGGGCAAGTTCATCATCAACCCAATCAGCTACCACACTCCAGGGCTTATCAAACGCTACCTCAACGGCCATCGGCACCACCGGCGCCAGATCTACCGATTTATCTGTTACCTCATCCACACACCAGCCGATTTGGAATGCAGTCTGATGAGTTAAACGAGCAATATAAATGACAAATACCTGTAACAGTGCCTGCAATGGGTCCTCTTCATCATTTTTTGGCAGTGCAGGCTGCCAGGGACTCATTACCCACCTGGGTTCTGTCTGTTTCTCAGTAATGTCGAAAGGTAACTCAAGGGGTTGTAAAGAAGCAAGACGCTCACACCAGAATAATTCATTGGATGTAAGCACCTGGGAGATATTCCTTATGTTCTGTATCTGTTGTGAAGCATTGTTTTCGCTGGTTATGTTTTCCAATGTCTGAGAGAGATGTTCAGCTTCAAGAACACTTTCGGCTTTAGCCACACTATATTTCATTTACTACCTCAACAAATCTGTTAGAAATTTAAAAACTGTCACTCTTGACAGTCATCACCAATGCTTTTCTCTTACTTCTTGCCCCCAAGAAATAAAAAAGACCGTCTGACATCATCAGATATTAGATGCCATAGCCCAATTAACCTCTGTTAATTAACCACGCTGTGACGCTAAAATTCCACAATCAAAAGGAAACTGAACCATTAGCTGTGTTTTATTAGCATGCCAGACAAAAACACAATCCCAGATTAATGATAACATCCGATATTATTTAATAACAATTAGATCATACAACCAATGGAAATATTGCAGCATTTAATATCAAGAATAAATATCATAGATTACAATTAGCTTCATTATATATTATTTTATAATAATAAAACAATGTAACCAGAATAATAACCAACATAATAAGATATTGATTACATCGAGACACACACAAGTTAACTTGTTCTTTAATATGATTTTTTTGACACTCAGAAATATTTATCGATACGAAGCTCGAACTCGGACAGAGTTTAATGTTATTCAGTTTTCGCATATCTTCAAAAATACACATTTAAACGTCCTCTATCGCTTTTTCACTCTGCCCATCTATCCCATTAGGGTTATTTTATTTGCCATTCCTTGTAATAAAGAGAATCCTGTAACAACTATGTATAATAAGACAAACCATTAATTACACGAGTTATTTAAAATAAGTCCAATGTGTACCAAAGCCAGATCATGAAATTAAATACAATTAAGTCGGTCTATATCACCACTTAGAAACATATAGCCGTTATCAATTCTTCGATTATCTTCTCCTGATTATTTATTGCAAGAAATATTTCCAACAACAACCCTACAATTAAATATATTATTTGAATATCACGAAAATCAAAAATACAAAATAAAATCAACAATAAAATTAGATTTGGATCACACAATAGAAAATAACAACAATAATAACAAAAGAACCTGAAAGATAACTTATATGTAAACCATCACTTTCCTTATTCTGTTTTAATACATAAAAAATCCGGTATAAAAATGCGTACCGGATTATCACACCAACGATAAATTATTCAATACTTCTTAATATATTCGTATTACAGTCCTTTATTCATATAGTTTTTATATATAAATATCTTATCCCGCCGTTATATATTTATACCCGTTATCTTTCAAGTTGCCTCTTTGTTGGCTGCACTCGCACACCAGCGCAAGCGCACCCAGAAAAATACCGGCTATACAGGCACCAGCAGATCAATTCATTACAAGTTATAATCCCGGCGCTTTCCACAGCGAAGTTGTTAAACCATGATCGACCAATGTTAACTGATCGGCATATATCGCCTGCCAGTCCCGCTTAGCTTTTTGGTATACCTCATAATGTTCAGGATTGGGCTGATATTCATGTTGCCAACGCACTAACTTTTCCCCTGTAGCCCCCATTGCATCATAAAGCCCAACACCGACTCCAGCCGCAATCGCACATCCCAAGGCAGTAGATTCTTTGACTATCGGAACCCGCACTGGAAGCCCTGTCACATCAGATAAAATCTGGCTCCATAATTTTCCTTTTGAACCACCACCAGCAAATACCAATGAATCTGGCTTCACTGCCGAAAATGCAGAAATTAGATCCAAATTGCAAGCCGAAACAATGGCAGCGTTTTCTTCCAATGCACGGAATAGTGTCGATTTATTGCATTTTTCAGGATCAATTGACAGGTTAATAAAGGACGGTGCTGCATGATACCAAGCTTTAAACCGCATCACATCAGAGAAAATTGGCATAACACCGTGAGCACCAGCCGGCACTCTGGCTGCCATATCTTCCAATAAACTATAGGTATCAACACCAAGACGTTCCGCCAGTAATTTTTCTTCTGCACAAAATGCATCCCTGAACCAACGCATCGTTAAGCCAGTAAAAAAACTGATGGATTCAGCCTGAACCATACCGGGAATAACATGAGGGTTAATCCGTGTATTCATATTTGGGTCAGTTATTGGCTTCGGTAGATTGACAACCTGCTGCCAGAAAGTGCCACCGATAACAGCAGTCTGTGTCGGTTTTACAACACCTAAACCAAGGCAACCAAGCTGAACATCACCGCCACCCATAATCACTGGAGTTCCAACATCAAGGCCACATTGAGATGCGGCTTTTTCAGTGACGTAACCTAACAAAGTACCTGTTTCTTTTACCGGTGAAAGAATATCTGAACGCAACCCTGCCATCTCAAGCAGATTAGCACACCAGTCACGGCTGACCAGATCCAACATTCCTGTCGTACCCGCATTGGAGGGATCTACCGCCAACTCGCCACTGAGCATATTTGCCAGCCAATCGCTAATCATTGTTAAGGCTGCCGCTTGACGATAAATATCTGGACGATGATGAGCAAGCCATAAAAGACGAGGCATAGCCCCCAATGCCAACGTTTGCCCTGAACGCTGATAAACATCATATTCAAACGTATTGTTATATAACGCTTTCAATTCACCCACTTCATGGCTGGAACGCGCGTCCACATTGGCACAGGCCCAAATCGGCTCACCATTACGGTTATAGAGAACAATACCTTCCCGCATAGAACAGGACGCAACGCCCTGAATAGCGCTGGCAGGTAATTCTGCTTTTTTCAGCGCCTGACGAATACACTGACAAGCCAGCTGCCAGTTCATTACCAAATCAAATTCCATTGAACCGGGCACATCAGGTACAGGCTGATGTACCCATTCAGCCTGTCCGGTAGCAATTTGATTCCCTTCAAGATCAAAGATTACTGCACGAACACTCCCTGTCCCTGCATCAAGCGCCATCAGATATTTTCCTGATGGATTAGCACTACGGCGTTGATTCATGATGCTATCCTCAGTTTAATTATTTTCTAAACTTATAGCCTTACCTCAGATTTTTTTATTTATTCACGGATAGATTGAATACGTGGTCAGCGCAATAAATTTAACATCACCCTGGCGGTCTGTTCTTCAGTCACCAATGCATTGATATATTGACCATTAAGTGCCGCAACGATGGCTTCCGCTTTATCTTCACCTCCCGCAACGCCAATAACTGTCGGAATTGTTTTCAGTTCCGACATGGAGATGCCAATAAGCTCATGATGAATTTGTAAATCTTCCACCAACTTGCCGTCTGCTTGCATAAAATAGCCAAGGATATCGCCAACAGCGCCTTTTCGGGCAAACATCAGTTGTTCACCACCACTGATATAACCGGAACGCATAATTGTCGCCTGCTGTTTCTGATTAATAGCGCCGATACCAACGATAGCAATATCAGCCGCACCCGCTGCCAGCAAAACATCACGGACACTATTCTCCTGACGAAATGTTTCGGCGACCTGAGCGGTCGAAGCACGTAATGGCGCGGGAATAATACTTATTGGGCAGGCTGCATCCAGTTGACCAATTCCAGTCATATAAGGACCGACACCACCGGACAATGTGACCAATCTAATGTACTGTGATGAGATAAAACCGCTCAAATGTTGTAATGTGCACATTGTGGCTTCACCAAACCCTACTGCCAGTAATTGCCTGGGTGCAATCAGTGCCATCAGCAAATGCGCCGCCCCAACACCCAACCTGATACTAAGATTCATATCAGCCAGTGCAGGTAAAATACGAACTTGTTTCAGAGAGAAATGTTTTTGCAAAGTATTTTCCAGCGCCAGGCAACCCTCATAGCGAGAGTTAATCTGTACCCGAATAACACCTGACTGCCGCCCTTTTTCCAGCAATCTGGAAACCTTTAACCGACTCAGACCAAGCAGGTCACCGATATCCCCTTGTGTCAGGCCATCGTGATAGTAAAACCATGCAATACGTGCAAGCAGCTCTTCTTCACTCATGCTATTACCCAGATAAGTGTCCTCAGACAACATCTGTTTCTCTTTAATTGATTTTTCTTTCGCTAATTTTATCGCCATAACCACTTTCTTTTATCCGCGTTCAACAGATAAGCATTAAACCGCATTACGCGCCAGAGCCTTACCGTACAATTTGAATAGATTATAATGCAGATCAAATTTTTTCATAAATTGTGATCTAAAAGGTGCTAAATCCGAAATACAACAGCTACCATATTGAATAATTGTTTTTTAAATAAAAATTTGTTCACTCTGATTACCACAACGCCTGCATCACAGGATGTCATGATGTTAGATAGCGATGCCGGCAAATCGACGCTACATGAATATTATCGCTGGTATAAAACAACTGAATAATTAAGGTCTAACAGTGAAACAATTCAGGCTTTGGGATGTTATTAATCGGGACAAAATTTCAACTCATATAACCAACAAATTACTCAAGAAAGGTAATTTAAGTATCGGTGAGAAACGAGATATTCCCCATATTGGCACTATCACAGTTGCATCAAACAGTTTTCAGGGTTACAGCTATGACGCCAAAGGGAACGATATTGTTGTTTTGCCTGAATGGGTAATTTTCACCAAAGACAATATCAATCAGTACGATTTCTAATTCTATTGCCCGGCAATCTCCGCCAGTCGCGGTTGCTGGTTCAGTGTAAGCTAGTTAGGAGAAGAAAAATGGCAGATTTAGACGATATTAAAGACGGTAAAGATTTTGGTGTTGATGTTCCACAGAAGAATAGCTTGTTTGAACTAAAAGGCTGTGGCGCTCTTGATTGGGGCATGCAATCACGACTATCACGCATTTTCAATCCCAAAACCAACCGAACTGTTATGTTGGCTTTCGATCACGGTTATTTCCAGGGGCCAACAACCGGTCTTGAACGCATTGATATCAATATCGCACCACTGTTTCCGCATACCGATGTATTGATGTGTACGCGCGGTATTCTCCGCAGTCAGGTTCCACCTGCGACGAATAAACCTGTAGTCTTGCGAGCTTCCGGCGCCAATTCTATCCTGACGGAGCTGTCCAATGAGGCAGTCGCGGTTGCGATGGAAGATGCTTTACGTCTGAATGTCTGTGCAGTAGCGGCTCAGGTGTATATCGGATCTGAACATGAACATCAATCAATCAAGAATATTATCAAGCTAGTCGATCAGGGAATGCGTTACGGTATGCCAACCATGGCCGTAACTGGTGTTGGTAAAGATATGATACGAGATCAGCGTTATTTCTCTTTGGCGACCCGTATTGCTGCCGAGATGGGCGCGCAAATTATCAAAACTTACTATGTCGATACTGGCTTTGAACGTATTGCTAGCGGATGTCCGGTTCCTATTGTGATTGCTGGTGGTAAAAAACTTCCAGAAAGAGAGGCGCTGGAGATGTGTTATCAAGCCATTGATCAAGGAGCCGCCGGTGTGGATATGGGACGTAACATTTTCCAATCCGAAGCACCGGTTGCCATGTTAAAAGCTGTTCAAGCCGTGGTACATCAGAATGAAAGCGCCAACAAAGCTTATGAGTTGTTTTTAAGTGAAAAAGAATAAAGGGGATTAAGATGCACGTAACTTTAGTTGAAATTAATATTAAACAAGACAAATTAGATAAATTCCTTGAAATATTCCGATTAAACCATCTGGGTTCAATTCAGGAAGAAGGCAATCTACGTTTTGATGTGTTACAGGATGAAAATATTCCTACCCGTTTTTATATTTATGAAGCATACGTTGATGAAAAGGCTGCTGACGCACACAAGGAAACACCTCATTATTTGAAATGTGTTGAAGAGCTTGATTCTCTGATGTCTGAACCAAGGAAGAAAACCTCTTTTATTGGTGTTATGCCAGAAATAAAATAAATAAGGCACTTCAATATAACGATAAAATACAACATTATTTAAATAATTAAATTGCCCGGGACAGAATATTCTTCCCGGGAATTTTACTCTCACGCTAATTTTAATTTCCCACAACTAAGAATAACAAGCAGAATACCCTGAGGTTTTATTACCAAATTAAACCGCCTATACATCAGGTAATTTTATTCAATACGAAAAATTACCTAACCAACTATTATTTGAACCAAACCAAACAGCCAATCCCCAAGAGGTCTTTTTATCACCAAATCTAAATATTCAGCATCTTTACCCAATAGATTTCAAGATGCATCGCGACGGCAAGGGAGCGAATCCCCGGGAGCATAGATAACTATGTGACCGGGGGTGAGTGAGTGCAGCCAACAAAGAGGCAACTTGAAAGATAACAGGTATTTATCAATCTTACGATCGATCAGTTCAGATCCACTCAATGTCTCGATTTCCACCGATTTCTTCACCTCAGCGGATGAATATATTCTGGTTGCCATAGTATATCTTCTCATAACAGCATATGGATATATTCAATATATAGGATATATAATGACTAGTCTCTATAGCACCAATAATAAATATTATTGTTACTTTATAACACTTATGTGCTGACAAATGCTTATTCAAAAGGAGGAGTATTCACTGCCGTGAGTAAGAAAGGAATTTAAGAACAGAAGCAGTAAGCTCCACCATTTGGGAGCTTAGCCATTCAACAAAACAGATAACTAAATCAATCAATCTTTTTATTCATAATAACTTCATCGAAATCATTATTACGAGTCAGCCACAGAGACAATGCTTTCAATGAATCAGGTGTAAATTCGTCACAACGAATCGTGATCTCCTCCGGTGTCATCCAGCACACCTCGTCAATTTCCGTTGCCTGTAAAGCAAACGGCCCATGACTGATGCAACTGAATAATGCGCCACAAATACGGCAATTCTCTTCTTCATAATAAAAGCTACCATGCTCAGCAAAGGGAACTCCCGCAATACCCAGCTCTTCTTCCGCTTCTCGCCGGGCTGAATCCAGCATATTTTCACCCATCAAGACAACACCACCTGCGGTCGCATCCAGTTTCCCCGGATAAAAATCTTTAGTTTCTGTACGATGCTGAACCAAAATTTTCCCCATGCCATTATGAACGACAATATAAGTGGCACGGTGCCGTAAACGTTGGGCACGCATCTGCTGACGTGTAGCCTGGGCGATGACTTCATTATCTCCATTAACGATATCGATCCATTCAACACCCACTGTATTCTCTTGTTCCATCTGCAAAAGACCTTTTTATTAGCAAGAAATCACAAAGCTATAGGATGGTTAATCTACTCAGAATAACCAAATTGGTAGGGTTCTACGAAGTTATTCGTTTCGGACGATTCATGCAACCTTTTAACCTAACCTGAAATAGAACATCTGAGGAACTATACCCTTCATCTTTCAAATTGCTACTTTGTTGGCTGCACTCACTCACCCCCGGTCACATAGTTATCTATGCTTCCGGGGATTCGCTCCCTTGCCGTCGCGATCCATCTTGAAATCTATTGGTATATAAGTCCGATAAAATTCTTATTGGCGGTAAAACTGAGTCTTATCAACCACCAACAACTAGATAAGAAAGCGTTATCCATCGTCCATCCATGTTCCTCATACTGACTATGCTGATAAGGATTTTCTTATATTTACGACATCCAATCCTCACCAATCAGTGCAAAATTATCCGTATAGCGTTTTAAAGCCAAACTACCCCGTTTATTTTGTTTAGTATAAATAAGTGCTTTATCTAACTGGCTATCCATATGTAAGAATAGAATATTACGCTGCCGAATATCGGGAACAATATCAGTCCGTTCCTGCATTGTTTTCTCAAATAATCGCGCCTTATCTCGGTAAAAATGATATTTCTTCGGAGAAGCCAATTCTGCAATGCGATCACCAATATAATGAACATATTTAAGCATACGGTGATCAGGTACACTTAAAGCATCTTTCAATGTCGGATTTGCATTACGTGGAAACCATTTATTCCTATCAGCATTACTGATATGTTTAAAGAATTCTTTCTGAATCTCCAATGCTTCCCTCATATCACTTTCTGTCTCATTATTTAGTGACGGGATTAAATACATTTTTGTTTCAACCGGCAATGTGTCCTTGATCCGTATATAGTTACTTGAACCACGCTCTTCTACCCGTTCAATAATCAGATTGGCTCTATAAAAGTGAACTATTTTTCCATGATGCAAGAAAACTTCACTACCTTTTGTCAAACCCAACAATTCAATAGTGCTGAATAAATAGCCCAGCGGCCCCCAATAATCATAAAGCCAATTATCAAGGTCTTTTTCTGGAGGCGCTGAAGGAACCAGATCATTTTCATTCACGTGACGGTAATGCGTAATATCCGCTATTTCCTCTACCGCACTACGTGTTAATGTCCGCGGCATTCCATAACTGTATAAACAAGGATGATATTTTTTCAGTTGCGCACTGTGTAATAACCCCAACGCACCACCCAAGCTATGTCCACAAATAAATAAGTTTCTGTTTTTAGCCAAATCTGTAATTCTATCAAATACACTTTTATTATCAGAGTCGGAAACTTTTAACTTGCTGATAAGACTAAATGCTTCCCAAAATCCCTTATGAACCTTACCATTCTCGATAAAACCACTACATACTCCCCCATCACCACAACCTAATTTAAGGGGCTGGTACATAATATCGGTAATAGCATTATCTATACTGGCCGTCCCACGCCAACTGACAATGATATCTTGCTGGTTAGCCGCATAAAATAATTCAGTATCTCCTAACGGACTTTTACTCGATTTTGAGTCAATAAATACAATATCAGTGTAACGTTCACGAAATGGCACATCATAAATAATAGGCGAACGAGCTATTTTTTCTACCTTATTAGGCAGTTGGGATACATCTTGCATTTGCCGATAAAAAAAATGGGCAATAGAACCTACTGTATCCGTAGTATTATTAGAATATGCCAGTATCCCCATTAATGACAAATTATAAGCATTCACCAAAGAGTAATCTTTCTGATTATGTAATAATAACGCCCAGGCTCGAAATGGGCACACTTCCAGAACATATCGACAATTTATTGAAGGCGTGTAAAATCCTTTCGGCATCGGATCTGGAAAATGATAATGTGGCGGTTTATCTTCTTTCCATTTATCAATTACAGGCAAGCCACCACTTATTTGTCCAATTGTCACATAGCAATATTGATGGCCTTCTGCTTCCGCCTTCGGTTTAACTATTGATGCCCTGATATCACGGCTCTCCCGTAATGGTCGTTGTTCCATTTCATCAGCTAATGGCTGAGCACTGATATATAATATTACTGGGTAAATTGGCAAGTTTTCTTCCCTGAGTAATCCTTGTTCATTAGTCACACCTTTACGTTCAGCACGTTGTCCTCCCTGACTTATTAAGTGATAAGGCATATTAACTAATGGGTTACCTTGTTCATCAACCAATTGGAACTCCACCCAATATTCCATTATTTTTTCGCTATCAGTATCATCTCGCAGGAATAATTTATTCATAATTGTTTTTTCCTTTTTTTATTCTTGAACATTAATTTAAGGCTTATTATCAAACTGACACTAATAATAGTGAGAGATAAAGTTCATTCTCTCAAGCATGCAGTCACAATAAAATTCAACAAATGCAAAACGAATATAATTACAAAAAATCACAGAGCAATAAATAAAAACCAGGAACAGCCCAAGTTATTGAATCACCTTATTTCACAAACATTGGTTCTACAGAAATAAAAAGTCCAGCATTAACTTATCCAGCGATAAATTATAACCACCACAAAAGAAAACAAACAACACATTGAATAATATGTGAAAAAATTTATCGATATCATTACCATCATGAATCATTAAGTTTTATTTAAAATGAATTAAATAATAAAAGATTAGAACTATCTCCTACCTAAATAAAGGTAAAAAGGTTAATAATAACATGCCAAAATATTATTAACATAAACATCATATCAATTATTTATTATATATTTTCATTTCAATATTATTAAAAGAATATGCAGTTTATTGATTCTGTTGTGTTAACGAATCAATACTGACAACATGCGTAATAGCCAATTTTCATGCAATCATTGATAAAATATCCCCTCCCCTGCGAGTAAAATGTCATTTTTCAGAATTAAGAATCATCAATTTTCCGGCTGGGAAGAGTATTAAGGTATCTTACACACTACATAAACTAACGATAATGTGTAAAATTAGTGCTATGTTCATTTTACGTTCTATCGGAGATTCTATGATCGATCTGTACTATGCACCAACACCAAACGGCCACAAAATCACCCTCTTTCTTGAAGAAACCGGCCTTCCCTATAATATTCACCGAATTGATATTGGCGCAGGAGATCAATTCAAACCCGAATTCCTTGCAATTTCTCCTAATAACAAGATTCCGGCTATTGTTGATCAACAACCCGCCGATGGTAGTAAACCTACTGCTATATTTGAATCCGGTGCCATTCTTCTCTATCTTGCAGAGAAAACCGGCAAATTGCTCAGCAAAGATATGCGAGAACGCATCCAAAGCCTGCAATGGCTGTTTTGGCAAGTTGGTGGTTTTGGCCCAATGCTGGGGCAAAACCACCATTTTAATCTTTTCGCGCCTGAAAAAGTGCCTTACGCAATTAACCGTTATCAGGAAGAAACAAAACGCCTGTATAAGGTCCTGAATACTCAATTGGAAAAAACCCCCTTCTTGGGTGGTCAAGAATACAGTATTGCTGATATCGCAACTTACCCGTGGGCACACTCCCATGAATATCAAAATATTGTTCTGGATGATTATCCAGCGGTCAAAAAATGGTTTGATATTATTAACCAACGTCCCGCTACTCAAATAGCATACAGCAAAGCCTGATTCTGTTTGCGGGGTGATTATTTCCCCGCAAAACTTGATCACGTTAACAGATAGCCGTATCTTTAACCATAAGCCCCATATATCCCTGCTATAGTTTTCTATACCCAATAGATTTCAAGATGCATCGCGACGGCAAGGGAGCGAATCCCCGGGAGCATATACCCAATAGATTTCAAGTTGCAATGCGGCGGCAAGGGAACGCATCCCCAGGAGCATAGATAACGATGTGACTGGGGTAAGTGAACGCAGCTAATAAAGCAGCAGCTTGAAAGATGAAGGGTATAGATAACTAGGTGACCGGGGTGAGTGAGTGCAGCCAACAAAGAGGCAACTTGAAAGATAGCAGGTATATATCAACTTTAGGTTACAGGAGTGGCTATGCGTATTTTAATCACCGGAGGAACGGGTCTCATTGGTAGCAGCTTGGTTTACCAACTACTTTCCCTATCCCATTCCATTACCATTCTGAGCCGCTCACCTCAGAAAGTTTATTCCCTGTTCTGTAAACAAGCTGAATGTTGGACCAGTCTGAAAGATAAAACCGATCTCAATGATTTTGATGCTGTTATTAATCTTGCTGGTGAACCCATAGCAAACAAGCTCTGGACTCCAGCGCAAAAGGAAAAACTGTGCCAAAGCCGCTGGGAATTAACAGAGCAGATCAGCAAGCTAATTAATGCCAGTCAAACACCACCCGAAGTATTTATTTCCGGCTCTGCCGTGGGCTATTACGGAGATCAAGATCAGACCATTGTTACAGAAAATGAGCCACCTCATGATGAATTCACTCATCAGCTCTGTAAACGTTGGGAACAACTTGCTCTACAGGCTGCTAGCGATAAAACCCGTGTTTGTCTTTTACGGACCGGCTTTGTACTGGCAAAAAATGGCGGCGCATTGAAAAAAATGTTACCGCTCTTTCGTCTTGGATTTGGCGGCCCTATGGGCAGCGGAAAGCAGTATATTCCCTGGATTCATATTGATGATATGGTGCATGGGATCTATTACCTGTTGATGACTGACGATTTAAGCGGCCCTTTTAATATGACCTCCCCTTACCCAGTACATAATGATCAGTTTGCCGCAACACTGGCGGAAGTGCTGAAGCGCCCTGCAATTATCCGGATACCTGCTTTTGTGCTGAAACTACTGATGGGAGAGGCTGCAGTATTGGCACTGAGCGGACAACAGGCAATACCACATAAATTAGAGCAGGCGGGATTTGGCTTCCGCTATTTTCAGCTAAAAGAAGCTTTTGAAGATCTACTTAATATTAAATCTCAACACCTTTAGCGCCTTGCCAACGGGTGAATAGATCATGAGGTAACTCAATGTCAAACTGATCGAGTACCCGATTAACCGTCTGGTCAATAATATCCTGAATTTGTTCAGGCTGATGATAAAACGCAGGAACTGGCGGCATAATTACAGCGCCAATTTCTGCCGCCTGAGTCATCAGCCTGAGATGCCCTAAATGCAATGGCGTTTCTCTCACACCGAGCACCAATTTACGGCCTTCTTTCAATACAACATCTGCGGCTCTGGTGATTAACCCATCGGTATAACTGTGAACAATACCTGAAAGAGTTTTCATTGAGCACGGCAGAATTACCATGCCTGAAGTTTTGAACGAACCGGAAGAAATAGCAGCGGCTATGTCTCTGTTGTCATACACAACATCAGCCAACGCCTGCACATCCCGTAAACTATAATTTGTTTCAAGTGCCAGCGTCTGACGAGCAGATTGACTGATAACCAGATGTGTTTCTACGCTTTCAACTGGCTGTAAAACTTGCAGTAGCCTGACGCCATAAATAGCTCCACTTGCTCCCGTAAGCCCCACGATCAATCTTTTCATTTTTGCCTCATGCTGACACCGAGCAATTATTTAAATCCGAAGGTAATCAACCTTCATTATAGATATCCAAGCCTTCGATTTCGTTCTGAATATTCAGTTTCATTTCATCGTCCTTACGCAGATTCTCCAGATAATAAAGATAAGTCTGGTCAATATCTTTGGTGACATAAATGCCATTGAAAACCGAACACTCAAACTGCTCAATATCCGGATTTTCTTCACGAACAGCCTCGACTAAATCAGTTAAATCCTGGAATATCAATGCATCTGCACCAATACACTGACGAATCTCATCAACCTCACGCCCATGGGCGATCAACTCATTTGCATTCGGCATATCAATGCCATAAACATTTGGAAAACGCACTTCTGGCGCCGCTGAAGCAAGATAAACCCTCTTAGCTCCTGCTTCACGAGCCATTTCAACAATCTGTTCTGATGTTGTACCACGAACGATAGAATCATCCACTAATAGCACATTTTTATCACGGAATTCTGCGCGATTGGCATTCAGTTTACGACGGACTGATTTCCGACGCTCCTGTTGCCCAGGCATGATAAATGTGCGACCGACATAACGGTTTTTTACAAATCCCTGACGATATGGCTTATCCAATATACGGGCAATTTCCAAAGCAATATCACAAGAAGTTTCGGGAATTGGGATAACTGCATCAATATGCAGATCTTCCCATTCACGAGCAATTTTCGCCCCCAGCTTTTGGCCCATACGTACACGGGCGTTATAAACCGAAATTTTATCAATAAAGGAGTCTGGCCGAGCCAAATAGACAAATTCAAATAAACATGGCGTTAAAGAAGGGTTTTCAGCACACTGTCGAGTGAATAACTGACCTTTCTCAGTAATATAAACCGCCTCACCTGATGCAACATCCCGCAGGAATTCAAAACCCAGCGTATCCAATGCGACACTTTCAGAAGCGATCATATATTCATTACGACCATCATCCAAAGTACGCTTGCCTAAAACTAACGGACGGATACCATGCGGATCACGGAAAGCGACCACCCCATGACCAATAATCATCGCAATACAGGCATAAGCACCACTAACTTCCTTATGCATTGCTGCTACCGCAGTAAAAATATTATCAGGCTCCAACGGGTAATGCTGAAAACGATCCAATTCATTAGCAAAAACATTGAGCAAAATTTCAGAGTCTGACGTGGTATTCACATGGCGACGGGCATTTTCAAACAGTTTTTTCTTCAACTCATGAGCATTCGTCAAATTACCATTGTGTGTCAGTGTAATACCAAATGGAGAGTTTACATAAAATGGCTGAGCTTCCGATGCACTGGAGCTGCCTGCTGTCGGATAGCGTACATGACCAATCCCAATTGTTCCCTGTAAACGCAACATATGCCGGGCTTCAAACACATCTCTCACTAAGCCATTAGCTTTTCGTAAACGAAATCCATTGTTACCATCAATAGTGGCAATACCCGCAGCATCTTGTCCACGGTGCTGAAGCACCGTCAACGCATCATAAATCGACTGGTTAACTGGTGTAAAACCGACAATACCAACAATACCGCACATGTAGTTTTTCCTCATCAGCCAAGCGGAGAGGTATATTTCTCCGGCAGGAAACTTGACGCATTTTGCAGGTAGTCAAAGAACCACCTGATAATATGACTGAACTGTGGGATCAATTGTGATTGTTTCCAATCTTCACTTTGAGCAAGTGGTGTAAATGTATCCAGAAAAAATAGAATAGCAGCAACAATCAGCACACCACGCAACGCCCCAAAGCAGATCCCCAGCACCCTATCAGTACCTGACAATCCAGTCCGTTCCACAAGAGAACCTATCACATAGTTCACCATGGAACCGACAACTAAAGTAGCAATGAACAGAACCGCAATAGCAATTCCGTTACGCACCAATTCATCTTCAAAGCGGGTAAAATAAACCGCTAAGTAAGTGTAAAAGTGGCCTGCCACAAAGAAAGCACATCCCCAAGTGACCAGTGATAAAGCTTCTCGAATAAACCCACGAATCAGGCTAACCAATGCCGAAAAGCCAATAATGGCAATAATAACGTAATCAATCCAGACCATGTTTAATTCCAAAATAGACACCCCGGCATCCGCTTCGGGCGCATTCTAACAGAAAACGAAAACGTTTGCGTAGCAGATTTCCTATCCTGCTGAAAATAATTGCGATATAGAGAAATCACCACCACCACAGTCACTTAATGTTTACTGCTTGATTTTATGATGGTTATCCCTCTTGTCATATAAGCACCGACAGTCCTATTACAGCCTATAATCTCTTACCTGCCCTTGTAATCCTGTAAGGCTTTTCAATTCTGATAACGCTGACTCGAGCTGTTGTTTGGAAACATTCGGACCAACATATATTCTGGTTAACTGCCCCTGAACTGGGGAAGAAGGTACAGTATAGACTTGATAGCCAGACAGACGCAGTCTGGCGACTATTTCATCTACCTTTCCTGCGTTTTTCAAAGCACCAAGCTGTACGATATAAGCTTGTCCTTGCGGTGCTTTTTCGGCTGGCTTCTCTGCCAGTTTTGGCTCTGGTGTGACCTCTAATTTAGCTTTAGGTTCCGATGCTGGCGATTTTTTAGGTGCTGGTTTTTGCTCAGGCCTACTCTGTGATTGAAGTTTCACTTCTGGCTGAACTGCCAGAGGTACTATCTGCGCTGGCTGTGGAGAAACCGTTACCAATGGCGTTTCCGGCTGCTCTAGTGTTTCTGGCAACAATACCTCTGTCTCATCCTCCAAAGGGACTGATAATATTGTCGTTGTCGAGTTAAGGGGAGGAATGGATTCAATTTCCTGCTCATCCCCAGGCTTTGGAACCAAGGGGATTGATGCAAACTTATCTTCGTTGTATTTCTTATTTCCGTCCAATAATGTAGGCAACACAATGACACCAAGTGCTACCAATACAATTGTACCGACCAAACGATTCTGAAATTTACTTGCCACTTCCTTTCTCCCTGTCCAGAGCTTCCATGACATGAGCCACCGTGTGGAATGAACCACAAACTACAACGATATCCTGCTCATTAGCATCTGCCATGGCCTGATACCAGGCACTTTCCACATCAGTAAATACCTGCGGCTGTTCAAGATGCTGAGCCAGCTCTTGGGCATCAGCACCACGAAATTCAGTTAAAGGAGCGCAATACCACTTATCAATTTGCTGCGACAGGCAAGCCAGTGTGCCAGCGATATCTTTATCACCAAGCATACCCACTACACCAAGAATTTTACTACCCAGTTGACGAGGCAAGAGGGCCAGTTTCTGTACCAAATAAGCCGCTGCATGTGGGTTATGTGCCACATCCAAAATCAACAATGGATTTTCACGAACTATCTGGAAGCGCCCTGGCAACTGTGCATTTTTCAGCCCTTGATGAATTGCCCGCTCATTAATAACCTGACTGACTTTATCATGCTGTCGCAATAAGCAACAAATCACTCCCATTGCGGTTGCTGCATTCATCAACGGCACATTTGGTAGAGGCAAGTTACTCAATAGAATATCATCAGATTGCCAGCACCAATTTTCCTCCTGTTGCGAGAAGCGCCAATCAGTACCACAGCGGAACAACTTAGCACCTAATTCATCGGCGACTTCCGCAATAGAAGATGGCATATCCGGTTCACCAACTACAGCAAAACTATCTTTTCGAAAAATGCCCGCTTTCTCATAGCCAATATGCTCACGATCTGCTCCTAACCAATCAGTATGATCAAGTGCAATACTGGTAATAGCCGCAATATCGGCATCCACAATATTTGTCGCATCTAACCGGCCACCTAAACCTACCTCTAAAATGACAACATCCAGACAAGCTTCTTTAAATAGTTGCAAGGCTGCTAATGTGCCATACTCAAAATAAGTCAGTGAAATCTCACCACGGCGGGATTCAATATCTGCAAATACACGGCAAAACGCCTGTTCAGGCAACTCCTTCCCCTGAATACGTACCCTTTCGGTATAACGTACAAGGTGAGGAGAACTGTAAACACCGACTCGCAACCCAGCAGCTAGCAGAACAGACTCGATAGTACAACAGGTGGTACCTTTACCGTTGGTGCCAGATACTGTGATTACCTTAGGTGCAGGATCCACTAACTCTAGCATTCGGGCAACTTTCCCTACACGCTCAAGCCCCATATCAATGGCTTTAGTATGCAGGCTGTCAAGATAGGAAAGCCACGTCGTCAATGACGACGTGGCTTGAGGAATTAGCAAAGTGTCAGACATCTTCTTTATTAGTACTTATTTGAATATCCGCATCAACGTCAGCGGGCTCTGCCACAAATTCAGCAACTATCGGCTTAGCACCTGGTTGCAGCTGATGAGTCAGTTTAGAAAGCAAACTGGCAAGAGTACTACGCATTTCAGGGCGACGAACAATCATGTCAATCGCTCCTTTTTCCAATAAAAACTCACTGCGCTGGAAACCTGGTGGCAATTTCTCACGAACTGTCTGCTCAATAACACGAGGCCCAGCAAAACCAATCAATGCTTTTGGCTCAGCAATATTAATATCACCCAACATCGCCAAACTTGCTGACACTCCCCCCATCGTTGGATCCGTCATCACAGAAATGTAAGGCAAACCACATTCCTGCAATTTTGCCAAAGCAGCACTGGTTTTTGCCATCTGCATCAGAGACATCAGAGCTTCTTGCATACGAGCGCCACCACTGGAAGAGAAACAAACCAGAGGACAACCGTCTTCTAACGCCTGTTCTACTGCTCGGACGAAACGGGCACCAACAACAGAAGCCATTGAACCACCCATAAATGCAAATTCAAAAGCAGCAGCAACAACTGGCATACCATTCAAGGTACCTTTCATCACAACCAGAGCATCTTTCTCTTGTGTTTGTTTCTGTGCTACTGATATGCGGTCTTTATACTTTTTAGAATCACGGAATTTCAAAATGTCTTTCGGTTCTAATTCACCACCTAATTCAGTTGTTGGTCCTTCATCAAGAAAAGTCTTCAACCGGTTACGTGCGGAAATACGCATGTGATGATCACATTTAGGACAAACCTCAAGATTGCGCTCTAACTCAGCACGGTAGAGCACCTGACTGCAACTATCACATTTAGTCCAAACCCCTTCTGGGATATTTGCCTTATGGGTTTGGGTAATGTTGCTTTTGTTAAGAATTCTTTCAATCCAGCTCATTAATGATCTTTCCGTCTGAATCTGGCTTATGCCAGTTTTGTTATTGTGTACCATTAAACCACAATGCTATTACAGTGTGGATAAAAAACTGCTCAAACCTGTTACGAGTTATTTGCTTTCTGTTTCGCCACCGCGCGACGATGGCGCCAGATTTCAATTACACCGGGCAGAATTGAGATAAAGATGATAGCGACAATCAACAGTTTCAAATTCTGTTGTACCACTGGCATATCACCGAATATATAACCAGAATAGGTGAATAAAAGCACCCAAACCAGTGCGCCAATCACGTTGTAAGCAGCAAAATGACGATAAGACATTTTCCCCATGCCAGCAACGAATGGCACAAATGTTCTGATAATCGGTACAAATCTCGCCAGAATAATTGCTTTCCCACCATGTTTTTCATAAAACTCGTGGGTTTTCTCCAGATAACTACGGCGGAAAATTTTTGAATCTGGGTTTGTAAACAACCTCTCACCAAAAATGCGACCAATTGCGTAATTCACTGCATCACCAATAATGGCCGCAGTAATCATCAATGCGACCATGACGTGCACATTTAGATCGTTTGAATCCAAAGCAGCTAAAGCACCCGCAACAAATAAAAGTGAATCTCCCGGCAGAAATGGAGTAACAACCAATCCTGTTTCACAGAATAAAATCAAAAACAGAATGCCATACACCCAGTTACCATATTGTGCGACAAGTTCAGCCAAGTGAATATCAACATGGATAACAAAATCAACAATAAATTTAGTAAAATCAAATATATGAGTAAAAAATTCCATAATATTCTCCGTTGTGCCAAAACATCCGTGTCGGCAACTAAAAACATTAAATCAGATTATCTGCCAGAAACAGAGGCCCCATAACAGATTCCGGCAAATTAAACTGCTCCGGATAGTCAACAGCAACTAAATATAATCCCGCCGATTTTGCTGTCGCAGCAGCTTTCGTCCGATCTTTTAAAGCAAGCAACCGGGCCATCCATTGAATATCCTGATTACCACAACCGATTTCCATCAAACTCCCAGCAATATTGCGTACCATATGGTGTACAAAAGCATTGGCTTTAATATCTATTACCACGTAATGCCCATAACGGTTGACATTAATATGCATCACATTACGCCAAGGGGTTTTGGATTGGCACTGAACGGCACGGAAAGAAGTAAAATCATTTTCCCCTAATAAACACTGCGCTGCCTGATGCATCAGCTTTTCATCCAGAGGATAGTAAAAGTGTGTCACTCCACAGGCTAGCACGGCAGGACGATAACGATGATTAAAAATAATGTAACGATACCGCCGGGCCGTAGCACTGAAACGGGCATGAAAATCCTCATCCACTGTTTTCACCCAACGAACAGCAATATCCGGTGGTAAATGTGCATTCACCCCCATTGTCCATGCTGCATCCTTGCGCTGGGCAGATGTTTCAAAATGAACAACTTGCCCTGTTGCATGTACGCCAGCATCAGTTCGACCGGCACAAAATACCGATATGGGTTCATCGGCAACTTTTGATAATGCTTGTTCAAGACATCCCTGAATACTTTTCACTTCCTGCTGGCGCTGCCAGCCATAATACTGGCTGCCATCGTACTCAATTCCCAATGCAATTTTCATTTTTGAACCTGGCACAGATTCTATTTGTTCTGTACCAAACATCAGTAAAATTGCTCCCGGATCAGTTTTTCTGCTGTCTCAATAGCCATCAGAGCACCGCCAAACCGGATATTGTCGGCCACAGACCAAAACTGCAATACTTCTGGCATACCGTAATCGCTGCGCAAGCAACCAATATTCAACGAATCATTGCCCGATGCTTCTGTCACCGGTGTTGGATAATCACCTTCATCTGAAACGTTAATATCAACTATCCGTTCCAATTCCTCACGGGCTTCTTCCACACCAACCGGACGCAATGTTTCCAAATGGACTAACTGAACATTGCCATAAAAAACAGAAGACTGAACGCAACTGACTGAAATGGGCAATCCCTCATCCTGTAAAACCTTACGCACCTGATCCACAAGACGGCGTTCTTCACTCACTGAGCCTTCAGCATCCGTCAGCAATGGCAAAAGATTAAACGCCAGTTGTTTGCTGAAGCGGCCCGGCTCTGGTGGAATACCATTCAGTAAACGGGCACTCTGTCCAGCTAATTCATCAACTGCCGCTTTACCGTGAATAGAAACAGAAAACAGATTAGTCAAATGCAAACGTGCAATTCCAGCCGCATCAACCAGCGGTTTAATCGCTGTTAGTACCTGGCTGGTCATACTATCTGCCAAAGCAATAATATTACGGTTGCGATAATCCGCCAAAGCATGAGGATTAACTCCCGGAACAACCAAAGGTACATCCGGTTCCATAGCAAACAATCCACTGCTATCAACAACCAAACAACCTTCTTCCACAGCCTTTTCAACATATTGTGCCGTAGCTTCTGCCCCAGCCACAAAAAAAGCAAGCTGTACCTGCGACCAATCAAAATCAGCAGCATCACGAACAATTAAATTTTTACCATTAAAACGCAAGTTTTCACCTGCACTGCGTTCACTGGCAAGAGGATACAATTCACCAACAGGAAACTGACGCTCCTGTAATAACGCCAGTATCGCTTCACCTACTGCACCTGTCGCACCCAACAGGGCAATATTCCAACCTTCTGACATGTTGGTTTTCTCCACATTAATTTCTCTTTCTGACATGCAGACGTATTTCTACACGAATTAAATCAGTTCTGTACTAAAACCAAGAGCAGCTAACAATTCGGCACTCTCTCTATTATCGCAACACACAGTCAAAGATGACCATTCCCGACGTTCCGAATAGTTCTTACGCAGACGATCAAATTGTCCTTTCTGACCAGCAACTTGCCGTAATGGAACATCATCGCGGCGCACATCATACACTAAATGTATCAGCCGTTTCAGTGTGCTTTGAGTCACAGGCCCATGCAGGGTGATACGGCTGAAATCTGGCTCAGGCAACAAATCAGATAAAGCAACTTTACCGGATCGACCGAGGAATTCGCAGTAAGCCTCATATACCTGAGTGGTACCACGAGCTTTACCTTCAAGCGTGTATCCGGCGATATGCGGTGTACCAATATCGACTAATTCCAGTAATGGCAGAGATAAATCAGGTTCAGGTTCCCAAACATCTAAAACAACACTGAGTTTTTTACCAGATTCCAGCTCAGCAAGCAGTGCCTGATTATCAACAACTTCACCACGGCTGCCATTAATCAATATGCGATTATCTGGCAAAGCCGACAACAATTCAGCACTCACCAGATGATGTGTTTTATACGGACCTGATTTATTAAGTGGCGTATGGAATGTAAGAATATCAGCCTCTTTAACTAGTTTTTCTAGTGGCCAAAATTCACCGGCGTCCCCTCTGTCAGCTCTGGGTGGATCACATAAGAGTACTCGGATGCCAAGGACAGATAACCGTTCTGCCAGCCTGCTACCAACATTACCAACACCGACAATTCCTACAACTTTATCTTTGAGTTCAAAATTGTTACGTTCTGCCAGCACCATTAACGCTGAGAAGACATATTCAACCACAGCAATAGCATTGCATCCCGGTGCAGCAGAAAACCCGATTCCTACCTGAGATAACCACTGCTGATCCACATGGTCAGTACCCGCCGTTGCCGTACCGATAAATTTTACGGTGCTACCTTTTAACAATTCTTCATTAACTTTAGTCACCGAGCGGACCATAAAGGCATCAGCATGATCTAATACACCTTCCGGTACCGGGCGCCCTGGAATAGCCTGCACATCCCCCAATTGCTGAAACAGCTGCTCAGCATAAGGCATATTTTCATCAACCAGAATCTTCACTTAATTCCATCCTGTGGCATCAAACGGGCGTAGCCGCTATTTTGCCACTTAATCGTAACAAAACCCATAATAACGGTTTATTTTGTTATTAACTTTTTCCAAAACACCCCGGTATAGACTTGCCAGTTGCTGAAAATAGGGCTTTAAGCCATGCCCTATGATGCTGCTGATTTTCTTAATGAAAAACTGATTACTATTTAATTTCTTAATGTATCCACAATATTCATCGCCTGCTCTGTATCTTTTATCGACATTCTGAATGAAGGACCTAAGGCAGTTTGAATGGTATTCGAAATAATAGGTATACCTTTAAACGATATTGTCACTTGGGAGCCGATATTTTTATTGATTAAAGTATCAAGGTGGGGAAAACAAGGATTATCTTTTTTCACCACTATTGCTAATTGGCTATTGCCACTTTCATCTGCCCCTAAATAATCGATTTGAGCTGTACAGGCTTGGGTTAAAATAAATTTGTCACCGGATGAAAATGCAAATTTCAGTCCTTGTTCTATTTGCCCTGGTTTATCTGGATTACTGGAGCACCCTGTTATGACAGATAGAAGTAACATAATAACCAATAAACTTCTCATAATTTTGATCCTACAATATTGAACAATTTCACATAATATAAGCCCTACTTAAAACTCAAGTAGGTCTGTAATTAGCATTACATTAAAATAAATTACCAAGTAATTCTAATGTCTTGCCCTATAGAATGACTTTTACACCTTATTCTATCTGTTCCTATCTCTCCGTTACTACGGACCAGATAATTACCAGGGCCTATAGTTTGTATATTTTTTAGTGCTGGTTCATCTACATATTATATTTCAACGGAAAAAGTAGATGGAGCCTGTGATTCTGTATCAAAAGAATATCTAACACTGTGGCTGTTGCCGAACCATCCTTGTAAATCAATCCAGGGTCCCCAAAAACCAGGTGAAGCGTAAGCTTGAGCTGCTGGCATATTTAACTCCTTAAATGTAAAAGGTTAGTTATATTGGTAAGCAACAATCTTTCAAATAGCCCCTCTATATTATAGATAAGAATTTCATTTATTATAATTTATATTTATGTTTTATATAGTATTTATAGATAACATAATATTTTTAAATGAAATATTTGTAGATAAAAATTCCCAATTTGAGAATACAGGTGCCCAGTACCTAAAAAACCTTTATACCTGTTATCTTTCAAGTTGCCTCTTTGTTGGCTGTACTCACTCACCCCGGTCACAGAGTTATCTATACCCTTCATCTTTCAAGCTGCTGCTTTGTTGGCTGCGTTCACTTACCCCAGTCACCTAGTTATCTATGCTCCTGGGGATGCGTTCCCTTGCCGCCGCACTGCAACTTGAAATCTATTGGGTATAAATCAAACACTGTTAAACTAAGCCTCCATTTTTCTCTCAATGCGACTCATCTATATGAATATGTTTTTCCCGTTTCTAGCCGTCCTAATCTGGTCGATCAATGCCGTGGTGAGTAAAGCTGCTACCACTGCTATTGAGCCTGCTGCAATTTCCTTTTACCGTTGGCTTTTGGCTTTTCTCACTCTCACCCCTTTTGTTTTACTGCCGGTTATCCGCCAATGGAAAATAATTTGTCAACATTGGTGGAAATTATTCATCCTTGGCGCACTTGGTATGGTGCTTTACCAAAGTCTGGCCTATTACGCTGCGCACAGTATCAGCGCAATGTTTATGGGAATTTTTAACTCAATGCTTCCCCTTTTAACTATCATCATCAGTATATTTGTTTTGCGTGTTATCCCCACTATAGGTATTGCCCTTGGCACTACTTTATCTCTGTTTGGTTTGATTTGGCTGGTCAGTACCGGAGATCCCTTATCATTACTGCAACACGGTTTAGGCAGAGGTGAACTGATGATGTTTCTTGCTTCCGTCTCCTATGCTCTATATGGCGTATTAACTAAACATTGGTCTATTCCGTTACCAAACTGGCAATCCCTATATATGCAAATTGCTTTTGGGGTCCTGTTATTACTGCCAAATTTCCTATTGACAAAAGATGTTCAATTAAATGCTAACAATATTCCGTTAGTCTTATTTGCAGGTATTCCAGCCTCAATCCTCGCTCCTTATTTATGGATACAAGGTGTCATAAAACTTGGCGCGAATACTACTTCCATATTTATGAATCTGGCCCCAGTATTCACAGCTATTATCGCTATTCTGGTTCTACATGAAAAAATGCACAGTTACCACCTGATAGGTGGTAGCATAACCTTGCTAGGCGTTATATTGGCACAACAATTACGTATCCCCCTTATTGGGAGTAAGACAACAAAATCTCAGGAAATTAATCATCAGAAAACCTGAAAGAAATTCTTACTAATAAACCGCCCAGCGTTTCGCTGGGTAGTAATTGGGGATGAGTACCATGATAAATACTAATATCTTTTACCAGGGCCAATCCTAATCCTGCGCCTTCATGTCCTGCGGCATTATCAAGACGATTAAAAGCCATAAGTGACAAACTAACTTCTTCTTCAGCAATTCCTGGCCCACTGTCATCCACTTCCAAATAGCAATACGTTTTACAAGGGCTAAGAATAACTCTGGCAGTAACCATTCCGCCTTCCGGAGTATATTTAATTGCATTGTCTAATAGATTAGCGCACATTTCTGTCAACAGTACAGGTTCCCCTTTTATCCACCGAGTATTTTCCCCCTCATAACCCAAATCAATATTCTTACTTTCAGCCTGCTGCAAACGAGAAAAACACGCCTGTTGCAACAATTCAACTAAATTAACCGGCTTATAATCCTGAACGGCCTCTTTTTCATGAGCTTTCAAACGAGAAAGCTGCAATAAACGGTCGGTCAGAGAAATCGTACTATCCAATGTGCTATCAATAGCCTGCAAGCTTTCTTTCCATTGTTCAGGATCTCGACTTGCAAGTGCTACCGCCACTTGAGTTTTTAATACCGTTAATGGTGTTCTGAGTTGATGAGAAGCATCTGCACTGAATCTCTCCTGTCGATTCACCATCAATTTCAGTCTCTCTATATAACGATTAAATGCATGTAATAATAGAGAAAGCTCTGACCAAGGTAATATATCTGGCAAGGGAGTGAGATCATTCGCAGGACGACGGACCATGACACCAGAAAGTTTATGTAATGGTTTAAGCAACTGTTTCAACAGAAAATAAGCCAGAATCAGGGTTAACCCAACCACTGTTCCTTGACTCATCAAAGAAGATATTAATAACTGTTGCGCAAGATAATGACGGGAAGCCACCGTTTCGGCGACTAATATTAATGCCATCCCCATCATTCCACCTTCATTAATCGGCTGATAAAACGCAGCAACCCGGATAGGTTGACCATGATATTCAGCATCATAAAAATAAACCAAAGCCGTGTATAAATTGGATCGCAACGCATGTTTGGGTATCAATGGTAAATCATCATAACCAGAAATTGTTTTCCCCTCAGGTGATAACACCTGATAGAAAAGTCGATCATTCATATTCCGCTCAAAACTATCCAGGACCACATAAGGCACATCAACAATTAATTGGTTATTTTCGACTGTCAGCCGCTCGGCTACTGTGCGGGCAGATGCTAATAAAGTGCGATCATAAGCCAATGTCGCCGCATTTTTCGCACTGAAATAATGGGTATATACAGATAAACCACCTAACAAAAACAGTGGAACACCGAAAAACAAGAGCAACTGGTGAAACAATGATTTCGGTATTTTGAACAATTTCATTGATTCTGGCACTCCAGACGATAACCTAACCCGCGTAGTGTGCTGATCCCCACACTGCTACCGGACAATTTTTTCCGAACCCGATGTACATAAAGTTCAATACTTTGTGGATTCGCTTCATCCGATAGTGCAAATACTTGTTCAAAGAGCTGTTGTTTAGAAACGGGTCTTCCCCGACGATGGAATAGGGTTATCAGGACTGAAAGCTCTCGTGGAGTTAAAGCTAATGGCTCACCATTCAGCGTAAAGTAACCTTCATCCTGATAAACAAGAGAACCAAATGTCAGAATCTCTTGCGAAATACCCGCACTGCGCCGAAGTAACGCTCGGATACGTGCTTCCAATTCCTGTAAATCAAAAGGCTTAGTCAGATAGTCATCAGCGCCAGAATTGAGTCCTTTTACCCGGTCAGCAACATCAGCCTTAGCCGTCAATAATAATACCGGCAAATTTTGCCCCCGCTTACGCAAACGAACCAATAGTGAAAGGCCATCTAGCCTTGGTAAAGAAACATCTAAAATCAACAATGCATAGTTTTCTGTCTGCAATAATTGATCGGCCACTATGCCATCACTCGCTACATCTACAGCAAACCCTGTACTGCTCAGTGCTTTTTGCAACCAATGCAATAATTCAGGGTGGTCTTCTACTAATAAGAGACGCATTTTAGAGATATCTCCATGATTTTAATAAGCATAACCAAAAATACAATTCCATATTATCCCGTTGGTTATCCTGAATAGATTTGCCAACCGAACATGTACTAAGAACGTATAAGTGCGCCATACTTGCATGAACAACTGGCATTTATTCAGTTAAGCCGTGGCGTACATGGATTGCTACAAATTAGCTACTGAACATGCTTTGGAATCCCGCACCTCATCCCGTAAAATCAAGCTGTATAGTAAATTCTACATACTTTGTGCGGTTATTTCATAACCTTCGTGACTGTGATAATTGGCTGCGTAATCAAGGCCATGCTCGAATAAGATGTGCCTCACAACCCCGTCTTTAGGAATTAGAAAACCGTTTTGAGATCAGATCATCGTAGGGTTTTATTCATTTTTGAGTATGAAAGAACAACGTGACAATCTTTCTCTCGAAGATTCATCACGGACCATCCATCTAAAAAACGGTTATTCAGCGTAGAGTTATTTCCCAAGAAATCATCAAGACCTTAGAATTTGCTCTCTATAATTATGTTCGTCAAAATGTGCTGCGTAACCCCTTATAGGATATTTAGTTAGCTGCATCAATGCGTTGGCTATCAATCATTAGTGGTGTATGGTGGTGACCAGAAACTGCATACATGATTTTCCCGGTTACGTTCACACGGTGACCAAGAAGGCTTCTGTACACATCATAAAAGTCAGACGGAACTACCAGTTGCATAAAATTGCGATCACCCCAGTCTGGTGCTCCCTTCGCGCACTTAATCGGATTATCCGGCTGTAGCACCCAATAAGTTTCAGGAGTATCCCCATTTTCCACGCTCTCGTAATTTGGTGGACCGGGGTAAGTAATCCTTAACAAAGTTCCAGCCAGAATGATTTTTTGCCCTTCTTTATAGCAATTCTCTGTAGTATTAGCGGCAATTTGCCTATACATTTCAGATGATCTCCGATACCAGTCCTGAAGACATTTAACTGTGGTGCATTTCTCGCGAAGTTTCCAATTCTGCTTCGTCAGCACTTTAAAATCTGCACTGCTATCCGTAGACTGCTTAGCACTAAGGTAATCAACATATAGATTATCGTCAGCCTGGGATAACTCAGGCGTCGCACAAATTAGCATCTCAGCTTTACTAGTCGCTTTAGCACAATCAAAACTCGCAGAATGGGCGCTGGCGGACACCAACAAAAAAATAACAGCAATTTTCTTTAACATCTTTCACCCTCTATAAGATTTATTCAAAGTAAGTTCTATACCTGTTATCTTTCAAGTTGCCTCTTTGTTGGCTGCACTCACTCACCCCGGTCACATCGTTATCTATACCCTTCATCTTTCAAGCTGCTGCTTTGTTGGCTGCGTTCACTTACCCCAGTCACATCGTTATCTATGCTCCTGGGGATGCGTTCCCTTGCCGCCGCACTGCAACTTGAAATCTATTGGGTATATGCTCCCGGGGATTCGCTCCCTTGCCGTCGCGATCCATCTTGAAATCTAATGGGTATAGAAGTAGAGACTTTCCAGTAGCCCGCAGCGATCCCACAAATAAAAAACAGCAAAGTTAATTAGAGAATTTTTTTAATTCATCTTTCTTTTAGACTAGTTACGTTTATTGTGATCCATTAACAATTTTTCCTTGTTTATCAACTATATCCTTTTTAGATTGCTATTTATTTTCCTGCTTTATGATGCTTTCTTTACAATATGATAAAACTCGCAGTAGCAAACAAAATCACCTTTCTATTCACTCAGGCATTGCCATTAGTACAGGCGTGAAATTAAAACGTTCATCTAATGCAGATGCAACAGACACATTGGACAAAGTTAATTTTATTTCACTTCCAGCTTTCAAACCGAAATTCGATATCACCATCGGATCTTTATCGTTAAGGAACACGGATAAACCTGTCATGTTTAAAACTTTATCTGTATCATTCCTAACATTAATTGAGATTTTAGTTTTTGATGCAATAGAGCTATCTGCCTTGTTAATCTTTTTCTTTATCTCTTTTGGTATACTGATCGCCAAAATATCTGCATCATTACCGTAAAGGTGAATTCCCTTAGTAGAACCACTATCATTTGAATTTCCCACGCTCACAGGGATTTTAAAATGAGCAAATGAATCCATATCTTTTCTAAAACATTCTACATATTCGGCGCTGGTGAAAATATCCGGTACTTTTGCTTGAGCTTCTAACAGAGATTTTGATGGCTGCCTTGAATCTTGATAATCACCACAGGCACTAACTTCAACCAATAAATCAGACGTCACTATTTTTACCTGTTTAGATAAAAGATCGCTAACAGATACCGAAGTACTCAGTTCTGTTTTACATCCTGTTAAAGTAAAAGCGATAACACTACAAAGAATCAATTTTTTCATCATTTCCTCAAATTTAGACGTCATCAGGGTAAAATATAATTAAATTATATTCAATAAATCGTCTATTGAACACATTGTATAAATAAATAATTGTCATCCACATCATATTTCCCTGACCAAATATAAGATTCCCTACCAGCAACATCGAACCACTAAAAACTTACAATAAACCAAAACAAAAAAGAAAGCCTATAGCCATCTGTTAGCTCATTAATGCGAAACGCTACGCAAAATTAGGAGATTGAAATCACATATCAGCAATTTTTTTTGTTAATGAAAGGTAAATGAAAGGTTTTGCTATTATCAATTGAGTTAACCGGGGGCCATTTATAATGGTTATGTCTTACACGGGTATTTATGAGAACAAGCATATGAAAACTATAACGCTTAAAACGTTAGCAGCAACCGTTTTATTATTTGGCGCAAGCAATCTTTTTGCTGCCAGTGCACCTGGCAGGACTGAGTGTATTGCTCCTGCAAAACCCGGTGGTGGTTTTGACCTGACCTGCAAACTGGTACAGGTTTCATTACTGGAAACAAAAGAGATTAGTAAACCTATGCGCGTCACCTTCATGCCTGGTGGTGTTGGCGCTGTCGCTTATAACGCCATTGTTGCACAGCGACCTGCTGAAGCGGGAACCATTGTTGCCTTCTCCGGCGGCTCTCTACTCAATCTATCTCAGGGGAAATTTGGTCGCTATAACGTTGAGGATGTTCGCTGGTTGGCAAGCGTTGGGACTGATTATGGCATGATTGCAGTCCGTGCTGATTCTCCTTATAACAGCCTGAATGATTTGATGAATGCATTCAAAAACAACCCAAATAGCATCGTATTTGGTGCCGGAGCGTCTATTGGTAGTCAGGATTGGATGAAAACAGCACTACTGGCCAAAGAGGTTGGCATTGATCCACACAAAATGCGTTATGTCGCTTTTGAGGGAGGTGGTGAACCCATCACTGCTTTGCTAGGTAATCATATTCAAGCTGTTTCCGGTGATTTGAGTGAGATGGTACCTTACCTAAATGGAGACAAAATCCGTGTCTTAGCTGTTTACGCTGATAAACGCTTAGACGGTGATTTAGCCAACATCCCTACAGCCAAAGAGCAAGGCTATGATCTGGTATGGCCGATTATCCGCGGTTTCTATATGGGACCAAAAGTTTCCGATGAAGAGTACCAATGGTGGGTTGATACTTTTAACAAGCTACAACAAACAGACGATTTTAAAAAACAACGCGACCTCCGTGGACTGTTTGAGTTCAACATGACTGGCAAAGAACTGGACAACTATGTGAAAAAACAGGTTGAACAGTATCGTGAGCAAGCCAGAGCTTTCGGATTAGCTAAATAACGGGAGCTATTATCATGAGCGATCGTATTTTTGCTACTGTCTGGCTGATACTCTGTGCCATTGGACTGGTTATCGGTTGGGGAATTCAGAGCGAATACACTTATGAACCACTGGGGCCGAGACCTTTTCCTATAGCCATTCTGTCCTTAATGGCTGTCTGTGCCTTATTACTGCTTTTCAGAAAACCAGAGCAAAGCAACTGGCCTCACGCGTCCGTTATCTATCGCCTGATGCTAATGATTGTCTCTTTGGTTATTTACAGCTGGGCGTTTGAGTGGTTGGGTTTTCCCCTGGCTACTGCCCTGCTGACATGCAGTATAGCGCTATTATTTAACGCTACACTGCTTGCAGCAATCATTTCCGGGGTGTTCCTTGGCGTCTCGCTCTATTTCGCCTTTGATCTCCTACTTGATGTAACCCTGCCTCTTGGCAACTGGCTCAACTGACGGAGGATTTATGGAAACCTGGATGTATCTCAGTCAGGGTTTTGAAGTCGCCATGGTGCCACAAAACCTAATGATTGCGTTGATTGGTTGTTTCATTGGAACAATTGTTGGATTGTTGCCGGGGCTTGGGCCAATTAATGGTGTCGCTATTCTACTACCATTAGCTTTTGCCTTAAAACTGCCTGCTGAATCTGCTCTGATATTATTAGCAACTGTTTATATCGGTTGTGAGTATGGTGGGCGAATATCATCGATTCTACTCAATGTTCCCGGTGATGCATCTGCCATTATGACCGCATTGGATGGTTATCCAATGGCCAAACAAGGTCGTGCGGGGGTGGCATTGTCCATTTCGGCGGTTAGTTCTTTCTGTGGTTCTCTGTTGGCAATTTTAGGCATTATTTTGTTCGCGCCATTACTGGCGCAATGGTCACTGGCTTTCGGTCCTGCTGAATATTTTGCACTAATGGTTTTTGCTATTGCCTGTCTGGGTAGCATGATGAGCCAGAATCCTCTGAAATCACTGCTAGCAGCACTGATAGGATTAGGTCTGGCAACTGTCGGAGTAGACGCCAACACCGGGGTTTACCGTTTTACTTTCGACAATGTTCATCTGTCAGATGGCATTCAATTTATCGTTGTGGTGATTGGCCTATTTTCCGTCAGTGAAATTCTGCTGATGTTGGAAAACACATCAACCGGTAAAACCATTATCCGCAAAACAGGCCGTTTGCTGTTTAACCGCAAGGAAGCGGCGGAATGTGCTATGCCAACTATTAGATCATCTTTCATCGGTTTCTTTGTCGGTATTTTGCCCGGCGCTGGGGCAACAATTGCCAGCGCAATTACTTATATGACAGAAAAGAGGATCAGTGGAAATAGCGATTCATTTGGTAAAGGTGATATTCGTGGCGTTGCCGCGCCAGAAGCCGCTAATAATGCTTCAGCCTGCGGCTCCTTTATCCCAATGCTAACATTAGGAGTTCCAGGCTCAGGTACGACTGCCGTTATGATGGGTGCACTAACGCTCTATAACATTACGCCAGGACCAGGAATGTTTACTGAGCAACCGGATATCGTTTGGGGATTAATTGCTGCATTACTGATTGCTAACATAATCTTGCTAATTATGAACATCCCAATGATAGGTTTGTTTACACGGATGTTAACTATTCCACTATGGTTTCTTGTTCCAGCTATTGCTACCGTTTCAGCCGTTGGGGTATATGCCGTACACAGCACTACATTCGACCTTTTGTTGATGATAGGGTTAGGCGTTTTCGGTTATATTCTGAGAAAAATGAATTTTCCTATGTCGCCATTAATCCTTGGTTTTGTTCTGGGAGAAATGCTAGAACAAAATTTGCGCCGTGCACTTTCCATCAGTAATGGTGAATTTGGAATTTTGTGGAGCAGCTCTATTGCTCAAAGCCTACTAATATTGGCAGCACTGGTTCTGATTATTCCGCCAATATTACGAATTGTCCGTAAACGTCGTATTCAACAAGCAATTGCTGAAACCAATACTTGATAAATAAAAGCCCATAATTATCATATACCCTATGGATTTCAAGATGCATCGCGACGGCAAGGGAGTGAATCCCCGGGAGCATAGGTAACTAACCTGAACTCCGTTTAAGAAAGGAAGAAAAGAAGGGAACTAAGTGCCTGAGGCACGATCAAAGTTTTTGCTTATAAAACAAAATCGTGGAGATCCTCAGGCTATGGTTACTTGAGAAGAACTTTTCTGCTGCGTCGATGATTTTTGCCAAAAATTTATCCCCCTTTGGGAACAACAGCTCATTGAGAATAATCTGCTTAAACGCCATCGTATGACTTCCTTGTCTCTGAGCGAAGTGATGACTCTCCTCATTTTATTTCACATGAGCCATTACCATCATTTTAACGCGTTTTATACTAATAAGCATGTGCAGCAATACCTTAAAACGGATTTTCCGGGCCTGGTTAGCTACAATCGAATGATAACATTGAAGAAAAGAGCCATTATTCCGTTGTGCCCTTTCCTTTCTTCACGCCAACAAAAATCACAAGGGATTGCCTTTATCGATTCCACTCAAATCGCGGTTTGCCATAATCTTCGTATTTCTCGGAATAAGGTCTTCGATGGCGTAGCACAGCGAGGAAAAACCAGCACAGGATGGTTTTATGGCTTTAAACTTCATTTGATTATCGATGATTGTGGCGAGCTTTTATCCGTTAAATTGACACCGGGAAATAGAGACGATCGCCAGCCGGTTAAAGCGTTGG
>NZ_JONO01000044.1 GCF_000711895.1 Photorhabdus australis DSM 17609 | reverse complement strand
GACATCAAGAGTGCTGAAGCCTTTTTTAAGACTTCGTTTTCCATTTCAAGGCGTTGGAGCTTCTTTTTCAGTTCGCGGATTTCAATTTGCTCCGACGTGATGGGCGAGGCTTTGGGGGATTTTCCTTGCCGTTCCTGCTTTAACTGATGAACCCATCGCCCTAGAGAGGATGAGCTGACATTCATGGCTCTGGCCGCTTCGGCAATATTGTCGTTTTGGTCAAGCACTAACTGCGCTGACTCCAATTTAAACTCGGGGCTGAAACTTCTTTTCATTATGTCACCTGTTGAATTGTCGAAGTAAGAATATTACCTCTATGACGGTGACCAAAATCATTGAACCACATCAAAATTAGTTTCTTGAACTGATATAAATTGGGTAGTGAAATTAATTTCAGTTAAGGTTAGCTCGTTATGATAACTTTCTTGAAGAATATTGATAAATCCTTATTGAGCGGGTTGTTGGCAGGATATAATTAGTCTGATTTCGGGTTTTAAGATAGCCAAAAATTTTCGAGCTCTTATTATCGTTATTGTGGTTCTGAATCCAAATTATTTTTATTAATTTAAGTGATCAAACGCTATAAGAAATTAATCACAGTCTGTTACGATTTTAATTACTGCTTTAAGAATGACGCCATATCACTGATAGTCATGTTTCCTATATATCATAGACACATGGTTTCAAACCAGGCATTAAGAAATGCCATCAATTTGCGGATAAATGAGCACTTTTGTGCATTCCTAACATTTTTAGCATTCACAGGTGTATTTATATTTTGACTAGTAGTAGCGTCTGGAGCCAACAGACACAGGATTAATCCTTTTTAAGACTCTTTTGGTTTTTCCGTCTTATTTTTACAATTTACACTGAATGAAGATTCGTGATGTTTTTTGCTAAATTCAAAAAAAGTGTATCCTGATAGTGTATAACTATGTCATAACATTGTGTTTATTATCCTAAATTCTACTAATTTTAAATTGTCTTAAAATATGAAGAAAAAACGCCCTATTTTACAAGATGTGGCCGATCGTGTTGGTGTGACGAAAATGACAGTAAGTCGTTTTTTGCGTAATCCTGATCAGGTTTCTGAGCAATTGAGAAAGAAAATAGCTGATGCGTTGGATGAGCTAGGTTATATCCCAAACCGAGTGCCTGATATCCTTTCTAATTCTACCAGCTATGCTATTGGTATTTTGTTACCTTCATTGACTAACCAGGTTTTTGCGGAAGTTATCCGCGGCATTGAATATGTGACAGATCGTAATGGGTATCAGACCATGTTAGCTCATTATGGATATTTGCCAGAGAAAGAGGAAGAGCGTCTGGTTTCTTTACTTTCTTATAATGTTGATGGCCTGATTCTTTCTGAACGTACTCATACTCCACGAACCTTAAGAATGTTGGAAACGGCTGGTATTCCTGTTGTTGAATTGATGGATTGTGTTTCCCCTTGTTTTGATACAGCAGTTGGTATTGATAACTTTGAAGCAGCTCGGCAGATGACAATGGCAATGATTGAGCGAGGTTGTCAGCAAGTTATTTATCTTGGGGCAAGGCAGGATGAGAGGACAATTATTCGTCTGGAAGGTTATGAAGTTGCTATGAAAAGTGCGGGTTTAAAGCCCGGCAAGGTGATGACACCAAAAAGTTCTTCTTACACATTGGGGGGACAGTTACTGAATGAAGCCCGAACAAAATATCCTGATGTGGATGGTTTATTCTGTACTAACGATGACCTTGCTATTGGAGCAATTTTTGAGTGCCAACGTCAGGGGATTGCTGTACCGCACGATATTGCAATAGCTGGTTTCCATGGTCACGATGTTGGTCAGGTTATGACACCAAAACTTGCTAGTGTGCTAACACCTCGTGATTTAATGGGGCGGAGAGCTGCTGAATTATTGATGGCACGTTTGAAAGGAGAACATTTTCCGCAGAAAATGGTTGATATTGGCTTTGAAATATCACTAGGAGAAAGTATTTAGTTGATCTATTAATTTCATATTTTTTAAATTTATTTGGGATAATCATCACATTTTTATTTTATGAAGATTCTGTGTTGTTGCGGATCTTGTTTCTACTTCTGATAATGTTACCGATAACAGTTACCGGTAACATTTTGCGGGTAAAGGATCCGTGCTTAAGGAGTTTATATGAGAGGTACCCATCATCCGAATCATGTTTTTGTGCTTATGGGGGTATCCGGCAGTGGTAAATCTGCTGTTGCTAATGCTGTGGCCTATCAATTGGATATCGCTTTTTTAGATGGCGATTTTTTACATCCAAGATCTAATATTAATAAGATGGCAGAAGGACATGCATTGAATGATGAAGATCGTAAACCTTGGTTGAGATCACTGAATGATGCGGTTTTTGCTATGCAACGCACAAATCTGGTTTCTCTGATTGTTTGTTCTGCTTTAAAAAAGCATTACCGGGATATGCTGCGTGATAATAATCAGAATCTGTCATTTCTTTATATGAAAGGCGATTTTGATTTAATTGAAAGTCGGTTGAAAGCACGTAAAGATCATTTTTTTAAACCTCAAATGTTGATATCTCAATTTGAGGCATTAGAAGAACCAGACAGTGATGAAAAGGATGTTTACCCGATTGATATTAGATTGTCTCTAGATGAAGTGATTAATCACTCGATAAAAATAATTAATAGCATCATTTCAGGGGAAAAATAATGAATACTTTAACTTTAGTCCTGACAGCAGTTGGCTCTGTTCTCTTACTGCTATTTTTGGTGATGAAGGTAAGAATACACGCTTTTGTGGCATTAATATTGGTTTCTATGGGGGCTGGTGTTTTTTCTGGTATGTCGTTGAATAAAATTACCGAAACAATGCAAGAAGGAATGGGAGGAACATTAGGCTTTCTGGCAATTGTTGTTGCACTGGGTGCCATGTTTGGTAAGGTTTTACACGAAACAGGTGCTCTGGATCAGATTGCGGTTAAATTACTAAATAGTTTTGGTGAAAAACGTGCTCATTATTCATTGGGAATAGCTGGCTTGGTTTGTGCCCTGCCACTATTTTTTGATGTAGCAATTGTTTTACTGATTGGTGTGGCATTTGCAGTAGCACGCCGTACTGGCGGTAACGTAGTGAAATTGGTTATTCCTCTGTTTGCTGGTGTTGCAGCTGCTGCGGCATTTCTGTTACCTGGCCCGGTTCCGATGTTATTAGCTTCACAGATGAATGCCGATTTTGGCTGGATGATCCTGATTGGTCTTAGTGCGTCAATTCCCGGGATGTTACTGGCTGGCCCGATTTTTGGTAGTTTTATCAGTAAATACGTTACTTTGGATTTACCTGCTGATATAAAAGAGCCAAGCCTTGGTCAAGGTAAAATGCCATCTTTTGGTCTGAGTCTATCGTTGGTTTTGTTTCCCTTGGCTTTGGTTGGAGCAAAGGCTGTTGGTGAGCGCTTTGTTGTACAATGTTCTGAATTGTACCAATGGCTTGAATTTATCGGTCATCCATTTTCGGCGATTCTGATTGCTTGCTTGGTCGCCATTTATGGCTTGGCAATTCGCCGTGGGATGAGTAAAGAAAAAGTGATGGATATTTGCTCTTCGGCTATTCAACCGGCTGGAATTATTTTGTTGGTTACTGGAGCAGGTGGAGTCTTCAAACAAGTGTTGGTGGATTCTGGTGTTGGCCCAGCTTTGGGGAATTCATTGATTGATGCGGGTCTGCCAATTGCGTTAGCATGCTTTATTCTTGCTAGTACGGTTCGTGTTATTCAAGGATCTGCAACTGTGGCTTGTTTGACAACGGTTGGCCTGGTTATGCCAGTTGTTGAGGTATTGGGATATTCTGGAGCTCAGCTTGCGGCTCTTTCAATCTGTATTGCGGGTGGATCTCTGGTATTGAGCCATGTTAATGATTCAGGTTTTTGGTTATTCGGTAAATTTACTGGCGCAACAGAATCCCAGACACTGAAAACCTGGTCAATTATGGAAACCATCCTTGGAACAACAGGTGCTGTTGTTGGGATGATTTTTTTTGCTGTGATGTAATTCCTCTGTCATCTTAATTAACCAAAATTCAAAGCACTCTTTGATGGCGTTGAATAATGTCGCCTCCTATGAAGGCGGAAGATAAGTCAGCTACGCAGATAATTAATAAAACCAGAATTGTGTTCTCATTAATGGATGGTGATTGCTTCATTGATGGTTAATATACTCCCATATAATTTAAGCAAAATTTCATCGTTACTATTGCCCAAGAACGTCTATTAATTGTTTATATAAAGCTTTCGCACTGCGCTCATAACCTGCGGCTGAAAGGTGAACATAATCTGGCCGCGCAAGGTTTTGTTGCGCCCAGCTCTTAATTGAACATTCGCCACCCATATATTCACGCCAGTTCCAGAATAGTGTGTGCTGCTCTTTGGCGACTTCCTGTTGAATATGGATGACATCATTCAACATTGTGGGTTGTTGTGTTGTACAGCTTGTGGCTTGGCCATTTTTTAAGGAGTCACTCGGACCGATGATAAGAATAGCTGCTTGTGGCAACTGATGGCGAATCTGTTTTATCTTGGTTGTCAATTGTTGGCGATAATCAGATAAATCCAACGAATTATTAAAAGCGGCATTTGTGCCATAAGCGAGGATTATCATATCAGGGTGCATTTGAGCTAAAGTATTAATCCATTGTGGCTGCCATTTATCCATCATATTAATAGTCGCACCATTGATACCTAAAGCGGATAATATAACACCTGGTTGTTTACGTTTGATAAACCAGCCGCCTAATTTCAACTGGTTATCTTGTGTTGCCATAATATTAACTGGGAATTTGACGGTTTTTTCAGAAGAAAACTGCCATTGACCGCGGGTTGCCGGTAATTTAAGGATTTGTTTGGTTGCAGACTGAACTAGAATCTGAGAATCAGCAGGTGTCTGATATAACAATTTGAGTTGATAGTGAGTATAGGATGGTACAAATAGCTTTAAAACCAGTTTGCTTGTTTCGCTATCAGGCTCTGCAATTGCACCTCCGAGAGGGAAATCAGGTCGGTTATCTTTGCGGCTGGTAGTCAGTTCCCATTGCTGTTTATCACTCGTTATACCAATCATGGCGCTACGTTGTCCGGGAATGTTTATTGGGCTGACAAAACCGATACCGGCATCGCCGAAACGTTGTTGTAACAAGGCTCGGAGTTTGCCAGTGAAAAAATCTGCGGCAGTATGGGAATCACCTATCTGAATAAAATGCAGTTGATTATGCTGGCTGTTGTGAAGTTTATTTGCGAGTAAGGCTAGATTCGGTTCACCAAAGTCGGTTAACTGTTGGCTCATTTTCATTGAATGTTGTGTTAGCAAATGTTCTGGCCTTTGCTTATGGCATGATATCAAGCTTAAAGAGAGTATGATGACCAGGCCAGTACTAACAGACTGGTATCGCTTGTGAAGTTTTTTAAGCATTCCCATTTTGTTTGGCTGGTTCCTGAATGAATTTAATTAATGAAAATATGTTGTCTGAAATAGCTTGCTGACCTTTCAAGCTAAAGTGTATCCCATCACCGCTTCTGAGTTTAATTTTATTGCTATTATCACCAATATAATCAGAATAATCATCCGCATGATATTGAAAGATATTATTAACGGAAACATATATTTCTCCGGCTTTCGCTACTTCTGATTGATATAATGAGCTCAGATATTTCATACTGGTAGAAAGTTTTTTCTGTCGCATATTTGGAGGGCCAACCCAGATAACATCAGCGCCATAGTGACGAGCTTCAGTAAGGATCATATTAATACGCTGGCGGTAGAGGTTTTCCCAATCAGCGCTGGCAAATTTTAGATAGATACGCCCATGTTCTGGTGGCATATCCCAAGGATCATTGGGTCCCAGAAAGATAATAACCAGCTTGATATCGTGGTTGGTTTCCAGTGTCTTGTTGATAGTTGCTGGCCAATTAAAGAAACTGGGGTAAGCAAGCCCAGTACTTTGTTTGCTGAGATTAATACTTGAAATACCGTAATCCTGAAAGAGCCGACGTTTCAGATGAGGGGCAATACCTTGCATCATTGAATCTCCGGCAAAAAGTACCTTATCCTTAGCTGTAAGAGCCACATTGGTTTTGGCGATAACGATACTGGATTGACTATGGTGTATTGATGAACTGACAGAATCAGCATGGAGGGATTTTTGTAATAACGCTGGGAAAGTTGCAGATGAATTTGTAACAGGAGAGATATAACCATTTAAGAATCGTAGTCCGATCTGAAAATCTTTAGGAAGCGTAATACTGGATTCCTGAGCAGTTTGCTGATGATCGTCACTGTTACTGGTGGTGGTGTGTAATATGAAAGCTTCCCCCGCAGCCAGAACACCTTGTTCCAGGTTATCTCCAAAATCCCAGAGTGGATTACCTTGTAAGGTTGCCCAAAGGCTTTGCTGGTGGTATTTCTGTTGCCAGAATCTATCCAGTGAACGGTGATTCAACCAGATTAATAGTAGGCTGGTTAACACTATGATAAGAGTGACTTGCCCAGCTGTTTTTAGATTGGATTTGAACTCAGAAATTGGCATAGATAAAACCTGGCATTCCTTGTGGTGAAAGCATAAATACCAAAGTTAGAATGATAGCTAATGGTATTGGGTAGTATGTCCATGGAATATGGAAATGGATTTTTTCAATCGCTGTTTTCAGGTTAATAAGTTTCGGATAAATAATAAAGAGCCCCCAGAACATCATCAGTAACCAACCGTTAGTTGTGATTGAGTGGAATAAATCTGATGATATTAATTGATTTAATAATGTCAGGGCATCATCCAGAGTAGGACAACGGAAGAAAACCCATGCCAGACAAACAAAGTGGAAAGTGATTACTCTGGATAAAAATGAAGTGATTGGGTTTTTAGGTGTATTCTTGTTTTTTTTATCTGTTGGAGAAAACAATTGATCTTTAATGTTTAGGATGAATAATCCTAATCCATGAATCGCGCCCCAAATGATAAAGTTAATTCCGGCACCATGCCATAAACCAGAGATTACCATAGCGGCAAACAAATTAAGATTTTTACGTAGAAACCCTTTTTTATTACCACCAAAAGGAATATAGACGTAATCACGGATAAACTCAGATAAACTGATATGCCAGCGGCGCCAGAAAGTTTGTAAATTTTCAGCCAGATAAGGGGCATTAAAGTTTTGAGGAACTCTGAATCCGAGTAGTAACGCTAATCCGGTAACTAAGTTGGTATAACCGGAAAAATTGAAATAGATGTGCCAGGCATAAGCATAAATACCTACCAGGATTTTTCCTGCATCGTAGCCGGTGGGGTCATCAAAAATTGGATTGACATAATTTTCAGACAAATAAGAGCTAAACAGGAATAGTTTTGTGATTGCTAATACAATCAGTAATATGGCCCTTGATGGCTCAATAATTATTCTTGATGAAATCTGAATTTGAGGCAGGAAATCTTTAGCTCGGTTTATTGGCCCGGCAACAATACTTGGGAAAAAACAGAGGTATAAAACGACATCAGGGAATGATGCCCGTGGAATTTCATTTCTGCCAACAGAAACGACATAGCTAACAGAATGGAATGCATAAAAAGATAAACCCAGAGGTACGAGCAATGTTAGTACAGGTAAATCTATGGATAAACCAAATTGGGCAAATGCTTGTTGGAGACTTTCTTGAAAGAAAGAATAATATTTGAATACAGTAAAACACCCTAGAATACCTATTGTCAGGATAGTAAATGTGATGTAGTTGGATAGGTATTTACTGATTATGTTTGTTAAGAGATAAATGAATAATGTATAGCTAAATAGGATGCCAGCAAAAAGTGGATTAAAAGAAAAGACAAACAAATAACTTGCCATTATCAGTAAATAGTTTTGTATTTTTGCACTTTTTTGTAACATCCAATACAAGAGAAAGAAGGCAACAAAGGACCCGAGAAACTCAAAAGAAAAGAAATTCATATTAAACTCTGGCTAATCATTTCATCGCGATTATAGGGCAATTTGAGTGATATTATAATACTTAACTTAAACATTCTATCAATGAGTAAGACAAGCTAGTGGATATTGAGGAAATCAGCCGTTCCATATTTTGTTATGAAATGGCTGATATTGGTAGTTAGAACAATATATACTCAAGATACTTCAAAGTGCATGTTTGAAAAACGATTATGTTTTTGAATTTAAATGTTTTTATGTCTGACGGCTCAAGCATCTTGAAGTTCATTCGGTATATTCGGATTTATACCCGGTTGACTCTTTGTTGGCTGCGTTCACTTACCCCAGTCACATAGTTATCTATGCTCCTGGGGATGCGTTCACTTGCCGTCGCGATCCATCTTGAAATCCATAGGGTATATACTGATAGGATTTTTAGTTATGTTCGTTTTTAGCTAACTTTTGCGCCTGAGTGATAAGCCCTTTGTTGCTGTTAAAGACTTTATGCAAGTAGCTGTTGTAAGTAGAACCTAGTTGTGAATATCCTTCAAGATTATCAATCAGTTTGCTGGTATTCAGTGATGTTTGCAGGCTTCTCTGTTTAGCGCGTGAAACACGCAATGATTCATAAGCGTTATGGGTATTTATGTTCCGCATATAAGCTTCGACAGAATCATTTATAGTCGGATAGGAAGAATAGCCTTTTATCTTACCTTGCGTTCTCTTACAACTGTTGCCACAACGCATACCGAACAGATTGTTGTTTTGCTGTGCAAGCTTAGAGGTTCCCCAGCCAGATTCTGTTGCAGCCTGAGTAGCAACAAAATGGGTTGGGATGATATCAACTCGGCTTAGTAGCTTGTTCCAATTAACTTTTTTAGGTGAGCTGCTACAGCTCACGTTGTAGTTTTTGCAAATTTGTTGCAGGCGCTTGATATCCTGAGTGGACCAACGTTTGACATCCTGATGTTTCAGTAGCCATTCCCGTTCCTGCATAATTTGTTGATTGTGTTTATCAATCACTGGGACAACAACATTTAAAAACGCTTTCTTACGTGGGGTGCCTGAAGGGTATTTTCGCAAATCTGGCAAACTGCTTTGTATGCCATTGTGAGAATACTCTATGCTTTTAGCGGTACTAGTTGATGCCTGGCCAAAAGCGGAAAACAACAGTGAAATAAAGAAAGCGAAGATGGCGGTTGTCCTCATCGTTCGAGAGGGCATTGCTTTTCCTCGTTTGCTCTGAATAAAAAACAAGCTAATGCTAGCAAAATAAATCCAGCATAGCCAGAGTTATTAATAATTCATAAGAACTTTTTCTGTATTAAAATTGATATGTTATTGATGTATCCTATTTTTTTATCAAATTATAGTTTGGTTGTGTATTATTTTTATACAAAATAATATCTGTCTAGTTTGATTTATATATAAAATATAATAATGTTTTTTTGTTTTTTTTCACGCTTGAGATGCTTTTTCCGGGAAGAAGAAGATCGATAAACCGGTTGAATATCTACAGTTATTGGATTTGGTTTGGTTTCATTTATCTGTAATATTGCCAATTGTAAGAATACTGCTGCGAGTAATAAACTAATTGATATTAATATTGCTGTTATAAGAATAAGTATCATTTTCATAAACAGATAACCTGTCACCGATATATAGTTTTTCTCTGTGAATTCGAATTGAATTTTGCCGATCAGGCTTGAGCTGATTTTGTGATATCTCTATTGTCATTGATGTGGTGCAGGGTATTCGATATTATTATAAATGTTAAGTTCAAATAAGTAACAAAGTGTTAATATCTTCTACTTTTAATTATATTATAAGAAAATAATTAAAACAGGTATGAAAAAATAAATGTTTTTCAATGTTTTTGTTTTTTTTAAATATAAGAATTCAACTTTAAAAATTGATGTCAACGATGTTTTTTTGATTTCTTTATATTTATTTGATAATGATTTAATTAATTTTTCATGTTTGTATGTTATTTTTGAGCATGTCGTTATCTAATTTTTTATTATTCTTTTAAATTTATTGTTATATTTATATTGTTGATTTTATTGATTATTTGTTTGTGTGTCTGATTGGTTTTTTCTATGAAAATAATGTTTTTATATTGTGGTTTGTATCGTGTTAATTGCTGGTTTATATTGTTGGAAATATCTTTATTATGATTTTTTATATTTTAATAATATGATTTGGCATGGTTGTTATATTGTTTTTCTAAATTTTATTGATAAATCTGAATATGTTGTTTTATATGTTTTATAGAATTGTATTATTCTATGAAAGAATTAAATCAATGTTAGTGATTGTTGAAGTCCAGGATTATCATTGTGTTACGTTGGTTCATAGTCAGTGATAAATGTAAATGGCTTTGTATTTAGAAACACTTTATTACATATTGTTACTTATTGATACATAAAATTTCGGTTCGAACAAGAAAAAGGAGGGGCATTTCCTTTGCCACCTGATTACTTGATTACCCAATTAATTGTATTCAAAGTTCAGAACAGAGGTTGCTTTGAGTTCCCCTGTCATGATGTTTTTAGGGTCATAAACGTAATAGTAAGCATTAAGATCAATGGCAAAACGTTTATCCATAGCATTGCCAGCATTTTGGCTGAATAACAGAGTTGCACCTTGGGAAGATGTTTGTGAGGTACTGAATATTATTGGTGTTGAATTACCCGGCTGAGAAACTCGGATACCAACGCCTTTCGCTGCCCCTGCTTTGTTATCGATTAAAGTTCGGTTATCGTTTGGTAACAGATTATTACTGCTGAGGTAGGCTTTAACTGAGCGAGAAGTTTTACCATTAAGGAGAAAATTACATTCAAAGTTGAGTGTAAAAGGGGTCTCTCCTTTATTTGTTCCGCTAAGTAGTGTAGCTCGGCTAATTTTTGGCAGGTTCACTGTTAATCCTGCATTTGAGAAATTACAAGTTGTATCATGACGATTAAAAATCATGGTAACGGGTTGGTAATAAATATCTTCAGAATGAGTGGGCCATACCCAGGTTAGAATAAAAGTCAGGAAATCTGTAGCAAAACGGAGAATAGCGTCAAAAAGCCCTATGTTGGTGGTATCCATTGCTATTACAGCTGTCTTTAATGTTGCAGTATCGCCGGAAAAAACGTGAATATTACTACCACCAGGTCTACCGTTTAATAACTTGGCATTAAGTGTAAATTGGGCTTGTAACCTACTGGCAGGGAATGTCGTGTTACTGTTCCCCAGATTAATATTGTTACTGGGAGAGAGATTAGTAATAATGATTTCCACATAGTCTTTACCCCCATTGAATCCCAAAACAACTTTGTTTTTGGTAAACGGCGAGCCGTTAGCAACAGAGTTTTGCTTCCATAATGTATTTGTTGTGCATTTAAAATAGCCAGAATACCGGGTATTCAGTTGCCAGCTTGCATTACTGCTCAGATAGAGGCGATCTGTCATATTGACAATAATTTCTGGTGCAGTTATTGCAACACTGGGTTGACAGTTTGCATAAACTATATTGCTACTCAGGCTGATTAGGGCCGCCAGATACAATGACTTAAGTTTCATTATCTTCTCCCTTAACGGCAAATATTGGCGGTTGAGTTCATTTCAGGCTTAGGATCGTTTATTACACAGTCTTTTTCACCTGTTTGATCAATGCGGACATAAATTTGTTGTGGCAATTTTTCGACTCGTAAGAAAACCATACTACCCTGACCAACATATCCAAGGCTGTTGCTTTCTGAATCGACAATTTCAGTGCCGAAGGGTAAAGGTTTACCATCGGCCCGAGTGGAGTAGAAAATGAAAGTCTTCCGCTGGTCTGTTTTAAATCCGATGTGAGTAATAGCACCAGAATATGGTGCAACATCCCTGATGTTACCGATAAGTTCAGCCGCATTTTCCGGTACTTCACTGGTATCTAGCATGATGGCGTTTTTACGATAAGGGGAAAGATAAGGTATCAATAATTTACCGCTGCTGTTCGTCACCATGCTTTTATCGCCATTCACAGAAGCGTTAGCTGTGCCCGGCGCGTCAATGATTGCAAAGGTTTCTCCGATCTGATTAGCGGCCAGAATGCCACCTTGATAAGCGACTAAACTACCTGTCGCACCAAGTCCCATCTGACGATAATCCCTGGACTGGCTATAAGAACTACTCAATGTGGAAACGGATGTTTTATAGGTCAGATTTGCACTGGTTGTTGTAGAACCGCTTTTCTGATCTGAAATGTTAAGGTGGTAATTCAGACGGTTGTGTTGGTCCGCGCTGCCACTTAATCCCAAATCGCTGTTGTTGTAGTGACTATCATTGAGTGAGATATTACTGGTCAGATAGGCAGGGTAATCGAACAATTCAAAAGGAACAGACAGCATCAGATAGTAACGTTGTTCCTCTTTACTTTCGGTTTCATTGATATTGTACCGAACACGGCTTGCTGTCAGGGTATAATTGACTTTGCCCAGGCTGTTGGAATACCCCATTTGATATTCCCTACTTTTATTCTGCGTTCCCCAGTAATCGCGTAATGTTCCTGAAAGAAAAAGCGAACCCGCACCACTACCAAGATTCTGGTTTAAATTAATATTGAAGGTATTTTTCTGATGAGAGTAGTGTTGTCGGTCATATCCGTTACTTATCCAGTCATGAAGATTAATGGTGTCGATTAGGTTCAGATAGTTTTTAGTTGAATAGCGATAAGCAGCCAGAGAAAAATTTGTTCTTGTTTGTGGAATATAGCGGCTATAAGCCGCTTTATAACTCTGGCCTTTCATCGTTGGGCTGTTGTCAAATTTGGCGTTGGATTGTGAAATATCAATTGAGACCGCGCCAATCGGTAGGTTAAATCCACTTCCTAATAGCAATGAGTAATAGTTTTTACTGATGATGGCCCCTGTATAGCCCGTAAGGATATTATTAAACCCATATTGATAGCTGGCTTGAAAAAAGTTGGGTTTATAGAGACTGTTGGCAATTTGGGTTTTACCTGCACTAATATCATATTTGCTAAGACCTTCTTTCATCATATTAGGGACAGATGAAAAGGGAACAGTAAAGCTGTTGTTGCGTCCATCTGCTTCTGTGACTTCGACAAATAAGTCGCCGCCAGAACCTGTTGGTAAAATAGTATCAATAGCAAAAGGCCCTGGTGGTACATTACCCTGATAAATAATAACGTTATTCTGAGAGATTTTTACCAAGGCGTTAGTCTGTGCAACTCCCCGGACAATAGGGGAAAATCCTTGCCAGGCATCGGGATACATGCGCATATCTGTTTTCAGATTGATACCTCGAAAGCGGAAAGAATCGAACAAATCGCTTGATGTATAGCTGTCACCGATGCGCAGTTCTGAATTAATTGATGAAATTCCTCGTTGCAGATAACGGGTATTATTATTCCATTTACTGCCATTTGAACGTGTGTAGTGATAAGAGGATTGATCACGTAATTGCCAACCAAACAGATTCAAGCCGCTATTCAGTGACACATAAGCATTATCTTCATTTTCATCGTCACTGTTCTGTTTATTCCTGTTCTGAGTATGGTAGTAGTTGGCATTATAGGAGAACATAGCTCCCGGGATACCTCTGTCCCAGAATGCGGGATCGATATAGCCTTTTAGTTCATTTTGGATATAAGCTTGAGGGACAACCAAATATAAGCTGAGTTTAGGAACATCAAGGTTAGCGGTTCCTTTATGTATTACTTTAGTAATAAGAGTTTCATCTTGAGATAAATTTGATTCTGATAATTGGTTCTTGTCAATTTTTATGCCTAACCTTGGTAGATCTTCATTGAGTAAGTAGATATCTTTGCCATCGTTCTGGATATGAATATCAAATCGTCCTTTCCAGTCATTATTTAGGTAGATATCAATATCGTAACGGCCTGCTGGTAATTCGGAACTGGAATAAAATCGGGACAAATCTGCTTTTGCAGATTCGCCAACCAGAAAACTAGTATTAAATGTTGTGGCATAACATAAGCAATCTGTATACAGGGTAGTGATTATTATCAGAGTCAACGAGCTAACTTTTTCTTTTATCATGTTCTAAGCTATGCCAGTAATATCACTATTGAAGTGATAAAGTTAATTTATTTATAGCACCAAAATCGTCAACAATAGCCAGAGTTAATTTGTCTCCGGTTTTTACTCTTTCATTGGTACTGAATGAATGAGAAGAGAGTGGTTTAATGATTGTTCCCTCGTTTAATAAGTTAGGTTGTGTGGCGGAAGATTTGAGACCAACGACATTCAGGAAATAGGGTGATGAATTCTCCAATTTTAGTTGGTTGCCATCGTGTTTTAATACAATATGTTGCTCGATTTGTTTAGGTGAAATAGAGAGTTTTTCAGGCCGGTAGAAAAATTTTATCCGGGTACGAATCGCAATCTGCATGACATTTCTATCGGCAATATTTTCTGCAATGGGTGGAATATCTAGAACATTTAAATAAAACAGTGATTCCCGATCTATGGGCAGGTTGCTGTTAGTGTGCTTAATTCTGAGTTGTTGACCATTATTGCCATCAATTTTAACGACTGGGGGTGTGAGCAGAAAAGGTACTTTAGCTGTTTCAGGTGTTGAGTTAGGATCGCCATCATCTATCCAGGATTGTACCAGTGAGGGTTGATCTCCTACATTTAATAATTGAACAGATGCCTCTTTATTACCGGCTGGATAAATAATACGGGTTGTATTAATAACGATGTTAGCATCTGAAGGTAAAGCCGTTACTGCTAATAATGTAGCTAAAAATAATTTTTTCATAATGTTATTTTTGTCAAAGTAAATAAGCCTATTTGGATAAATAGGCTTTATTTATAGTGGTAAATAATTATAGATAAGTAACGTGATAAGTAACCCTCGTGACTACTTTACCTGGGTCTGCTTCAGCAGTGCCTACTTTATAATATTTTGCATAGAAATCAACAATTTCACGTTCTTTGCTAGAACCTTTGATTCCTGTATCAAAAGTTTTATTCAGCATAATCGGGGTACTTTCTTCTTGGTGTTTAACAATAGCAATACCTACGTTTTTTGGTTGGCCATCTGCTTTAAGCTCTTCGTTGATCAGGTATTTACCATCGTTAGAAATAGAGTTTGCTGATGAAAACTGGATTTTTAACATAGAAGTTGCTGGATCAAAACCAGTAGCTTTGGTGTGGCAGTTAGAAAACTCAAGTGAAAATGCTTTCTTACCAGCATCAATTAAACCTTCCTTTTGTCCGGCTTGAGAGATTGAGATAGGTTCCAATATAATCGATAGATTCGCTGAAACACCACCGTTAATAGTACAAGTGGCATCAGTAACTGCACCAGTGAAATGTAATGTTCCACCGGAAACATTCTCGATGGCAACAGCAGAGCTTGTAGCAAAAATAAGTGCGGTGGCAGTGGATAAAGCTAGTTTATTCATTTTTCCTCTCCAGGAGTGGGGGTATCTTTAAGTGGCCTTATCAGGGTGGTGAAGATAGGGGCCCTGAATCCCCTGACGCATTAAAAAGATTTAAAAGTGATGCTTATGACCATCTATAAAATTAATTTTATTTTATGAATTTAAAATAAAAATCAATATATTATATGATCGGAAATAATTTAGTGACTTAAACCAGATTGAATAAATTTAATTATTTATGATGTAAGCTATTATTTTATCTGCTTAGATAAAACTGATATTTTTACACATATTTATAACTTCGAAGCGTATATTATAGACGATTAAATGTATTTAAGGAGGTTTTTTTGTTATTTAAATTAAATTAAGAGAATATGTCTGTATTGTTGGTAAAAATAGGAAAAATACTCAAATGGTGAGCATTTTATAGAATTATTGTCTAAATTGATTTGTTTTTATGAGTTTTATTTCTGTTGATGCTTGTTTTGTAGATTAATGTTTTTTTTGATTTCTTAATTCGTTTTTTTATGTGGTTCAATATTAATTATTTTATATCAATGAGTTATTATTTTTTTGTCTTTGTAAATATTTCAATACAATTTTTTTATTCTTGGAAATAATATCTTGGTAATGTTGTTGTTTTTTTATGATTTGATTTTATCGTGGTTAATATAGTTTGGTTTTATTATGGGGTAAATTAAGTTAATATTATGGTGCAATATTATGGGAATGGTAAATAATAATTGATGATAGTTAGGGGGAATTATTAATTGAGAAATAGTATTCTAAGATATTTTCATTGGTAACATATGAATCAATGATTTTCCTGCTGCTTTTTCGCTTTTTCTGCCAGTTGTGGAAAATCAGTCACGCTCCAGTAGATTTTTGGTACAGGAAGTTCTTTCATTTGGCGGTTAGGCCACAATTGTAATTCTGCCAACTCGGCTAATATATAGCCGGAATATTGTTGTGGTAGCGTCAGCCTGAGTGGATGCTGTCGTTCTGTCGGGACCATGTTAGGCATACGATTGCTGTGAGTATGGAAATCACGTTGCAGGATTAAGCGTTTATCAGGTATACGGCGTTTGCTGTCCCACCAGATACCATCAACCTGTTCAAACATTTTCCGCGTTTCATCAGGGGATACGGCTTCCAGTTCACGTAGTGCAGGAGGCAGAATAGCTTGCATTGATAGGCGGTATTGTTTCATTGACGGTACTTGCCCTGCCAGTATCAACGAGAGGGAAAGACGAGCGCCTAATAGATTAGAGTAGAGGTCTTCAGGAGAGAATGCAGAGACTTTTTCAGAAAATCCGGGTACAGACTGATAGCCATACCATTGGGCGATTTCATGCCATGCAGCCAGTTCAAATGCTAATTTTACGGCTAGATAAGCACTTAGGGTATAACGTTGTTCTATCGTTGCTGGTGGTGTGAAGGGATAGAATTGGATACGGCGTGATGCTAATTCATTGCTGAGTTCTATTTTCCACTCTTCTCCAAGACGGGGCCAGATTTGACTGAATAGAAAAACTGCATTATCAGCGGTATCCCGCACATGGGAAATATCAATGAATCCACTCCGGCGGGTATATATCATCCCCACTTTTTCATTACTGATCCCTGTTAATGAAGCAACAGTACCAAAAAAGCTGTTGTTATAATTATGTGCCCCAAGATTATCGGCATCTAACACATTACTGATTTGGTAAAAAGGTACTGGAATGGTCAGTAATTCCGTTTTTAAATTATAGCCAAAAGCACAGCAAGCTCTTAATCCTTCAGGAGAGGGAATTGGAGTAAGAACCGGCCATGCTCGAGTTGCTTCGGCGGTTGTTTCACTATTTAAGTCAGGTTGTACTGGTGCAATTGGAGAAAATGTTCCCTGGCATCCTGCAACTAACATTAAAACAGCAATCCATAAACGCAATTTCAAAACGCCTCTCCTACCTGGAAATAAAATCCATTGCTTTTTTTACCAATACCAAAATCCAGTCTTACATTCATTTTGGGTTTGAATTCAAAACGATAGCCAATGCCAACGGTGGGCAGCCAGTTTTCTGCGCCAATATCTTCGGCGTAATGGCTAAGGGTGCCAGCCCCAGCCCACAAGACGAATCCGTGTCGCCAGTTCAATTTGCGCCGATATTCCAATTGAGTGCTAATAACATTTTTATCCCGGTATCTGCCTTCATAATATCCGCGCATCCGATGACTATTACCTAACGTTGACAGCATATTCCAGGGCACTTGGCCATCAGTAAAACGACCGTAGCTATCAAACGCTAATACGGATTTTTCATTTAATTGATAATAGTGACGGTATTGTATATCTACGGTGTTAAACCGGCGGTCGCTACCTAATGCCGGGGAAAAATGGGTATAGGTAATATCAAAAACGTGTCCCTGATGAGCGTTAGGTAGAAAATCCCGAGTGTCGTAGCTGAAATAGGCACTGACACCAGAACTCAATATGGACCGCCCATCGTTTTCTGCGGCGAAAAGCTTTTTGGCTCCGTTATTGGGGTTTTTAGCGTGTAATGATGAAAAATTCCAGCCAGCACCTAAATAGGTAGAATCGGCGACTCGATAGAGAATTCTGGGTTGTAAGTGTAGTTCCTGTGAGCGATATTTTTCTTTGCGATCATCTACCTTACCTGCTTGATATCCCGTTCCCCAGTAATAGGTGGGAACATTGTTCAATGTACCGGAAAGAAAAAAACGCCATTGATCATTAGCAAAAAAACTGTAGTTATCAAATGTGAAACCAAAAGCGCCGGTTGAAGAGGTAAATCCATTCAAGGAAAGGGAAGAAGTTTGGCTGGTATGGTCATGATCATCTGGCCGATAAAGACCAACGACAGCAATACCAAGTCCAGCACCTAATTCTGGGGTATAAAAAGGGCCGGGTAAAACACCCCAGTCAATGGTTTTACTGCTGTCATAGGTATTACTGCCGCCTAATTGTTCAAGCCAGTGATCAATTTTTTCCCTGCTGAGTGGTATTTGACCATACGAGAAATTAGAAATGAAAAGGCTGACTATAGCCAGCCAATATAAAGTACAGCGGATGTTCATTTAAAAACGGAACTCTCCTGAAATATAGCAGCTATTACGTTTGTTAAAGCCAACTTCAGTTAGCAGATTGAAATTACGTGTGATTTCCAGCCTTGTGCCGACGGTATTATTCCAGCGAGCGGAAACGTGCTGTTTTACTTTGAATTTCATATCAGGATCGTTGAATTCCTTTACCAGTCTGGCAAATGCAGGTGGTAAATCGAGGTTGCTGATATTGCCTTTAAATTCTTGAGTAATTTTTTGGTACATGCCGCCGGTCCATACCTGAAATTTGGTGTTACCTTGTCCAGGGATGATTGGTTGGAATATAAATTCATAGCCCACCCGTGGAGTGACGACCAAGGCGCTGATTTTACCGTCCAGAACATCCAGATTAGTGTGGGTATAGTTAGTGTCAAGTGTACCGAAAAACTGATCGTAGCCCCCTGCCAGAGTAAAACCGCCACCATAGGTTTTACCCTTAAAATCCAGTTCGAATGGAATGTCTTTCATGCCAGGAAAGGTGACACCGTCAAAATAAATACCTTCGATGTTGGTTTTTGACGAGCCTTTTGTCCAACCATAAACACCGTAAACATTTAGAAAAGGCAGAACCCAGGTGTCCAGCTTAAGCATATGTGATTCATTCTTTTCTCTGGTTTTACCTGCCTGGATATCCAGAGCTTCTCCAGTTTCTGGGTTTTTCGGCATAATGATTTTTATGTCGTCTACAACGATATTCTGTCGCATATTCATATAGCCGTAACTGGCGCCAAAAGGTTCCGGCAGGTCATAACCTTTAGCTCTGGCCTCGTCACCCCAAATAGGCAGTATTCGTGATTCTTGCTTATTCGGTTTTCTGGATAAACTACCATCAGCAGTGACTTGATTTCCACCGGATTGGCTGACAGAAAGAGAAAGAATAGGGCGGTCATCTGCATAGCTATAAGGAATTGCCAGACAGGATGAAATGACAGCTAACTTACTAATATCAGAAAATTTCACGTCAAAAAATTTCATAATAGAAAGCTCGGTTCTGCGAGTAAGAAAATTTAAGGTTTAGATATCCCCTTTATCTTCCAAGTTGCTATTTTCACTTGCCGCTGCACTGCAACTTGAAATCTATTGGGTATATGTCCCATCGTAATATTCGAAGCGCAACAGACCCGGCAAATTATCATAAGTTTTATTAATGATAAGTATCATAAAATGCTGAAAAGTATAATTTTACTGTTTATCTAATGATCTATTTTGTTTTTTCCGGGCAAAGATAAGAGAAACATGGTTATTATTCCACCTATTAGTCCCCAGAATGCAGCACCTACGCCAAGTAGAGTGACACCGGAAGCAGTGATCAAAAATGTGATTATTGCTGCGTCCCGTTGTTTTTCATTCTGTAGCGCTTGTAACAGGCTGCCGGAAATTGTTCCAAGTAATGCTAATCCGGCAATAACATGAATGAGGGCAGCTGGTAGGGCGCTAAATAACATACTGATTGAACCACCGAACAGGCCCGCTATCAGGTAAAACACACCCGCTATGACAGCGGCCATATAACGGCGATTCGGATCAGCGTGGATTTCCGGACTCATACAAATTGCCGCTGTTATGGCGGCAATACAGACAGAAAAACCACCAAAAGGTGACAAGATCAGTGAAATAAGCGCTGTCCAGCTTATTAATGATGAAACAGAAACCGGATACCCTGAGGCTTTTAGTGTAGCAATGCCGGGGGCGTTTTGAGACGCCATTGTAACGATAAAAAATGGGATACCGACACTCAATAGCGAAGAGAGTGTGAAATTGGGTGCAATAAATTCAGGGGTAGCAAACGCGGTTGTGGATTGTTGTTCAAAGTGAATATTTCCCTGTAAAGCCGCAATTATCAGCCCTGATAATAGCGTTAAGATGATGGCATAGCGGGATAAATATCTGCGTGTCAAAAGATAAGTCAAACACATTCCGGCAGTCAGTACGAAGTTGACTGAAAACGAGGAAAAGGCATCTAAACCAAAGCGTAGCAGAATACCGGCTAACATAGCTGCGGAGAGTGCTTGTGGAATGTAGTTCATCAACCGGGCAAACAGGCCGGTGATACCACATAGCAAAATCAGCGCGGAAGCAAAGATGAAGATACCAATGGCTTCGTTGATTGATGTTCCTGGTAGTGTTGTTACCAGTAGTGCGGCGCCCGGTGTTGACCATGCGGTCAGGACGGGTGTGCGGTAATAAAGCGATAGTCCCAGGGAACTGATACCCATCCCAAGTCCGAGCATGCTTAGCCAGCCACCGATTTGTAGGGTTGTTGCCCCTGCGGCTTCAGCGGCCTGAAAGATAATGGCTGCGGAACTGGTATATCCAACCAGAACAGCGACGAACCCAGCTGCGATTGCAGGAAAAGAGAGGTCACGCAAGGAGATTGCATGGCGCATAGTTGTCTCCATTTTTGATTATTTTGATTGAAAGCATCTGGTTTTGTTTGTAATTTGACCAGAATTCAGTGCAAAACACATTTATCTGTAGTGAGCTTTGCCGTACAAACTTTGATGATAATATAACGGTGGAACCTGCCTGAATTTCAAGTAATTTACTATGATCAAAGACAAATAAGTCATGATGAATGGCTTGCGAAAGATTTGAAGCTAAAAATAACTATATTCTATAATTAATTCTTATACTTATTATGGAGCCTGCCCAATGGAAAACTTTGTTCGTCCTGTTCTAACATTACCGGATAACGCGGAACGGTTATTATTGCACTCTTGTTGTGCTCCTTGCTCTGGTGAAGTGATGGAAGCTTTACATGCCTCTGGAATTGATTACACCGTCTTTTTCTACAATCCTAATATTCATCCCAAACGGGAATATTTAATTCGCAAAGAAGAAAATATCCGCTTTGCGGAACTACATAACGTGCCATTTGTTGACGCAGATTATGATAGTGACAACTGGTTCGAACGCGCCAAAGGCATGGAGTGGGAGCCAGAAAGAGGTGTTCGTTGCACTATGTGTTTTGACATGCGTTTTGAACGCACCGCTTTGTATGCTTATGAAAATAACTTCAGCGTTATTTCAAGTTCTCTGGGTATTTCTCGTTGGAAAAATATGCAGCAAATAAATGATTGCGGAAAACGCGCTGCAAGCCAATATCCGGGGGTTCAATACTGGGATTACAACTGGCGTAAGCAAGGTGGTTCGGCTCGGATGATTGAAATCAGTAAACGGGAAAGATTTTATCAGCAGGAATATTGTGGTTGTATCTATTCATTGCGTGACAGCAATGAGCACCGTAAGTCTCAGGGGCGAGATATTATCAGAATTGGTGTTAAATATTATGGCGATGATGATACAGAAGGCGCTTGTTAAGTTTTTCATTTAATAGGTTGAGGGGGGATTTTCCCCCCTGAATTTATGGTCATGACACGATTGAACTTGTGTTATAACCACTTACCGAACCGCTATGAGAAAACAAGTTCCTCTATATGTCTGCTGTAGTTGAAAGAATCCTCTGTGCAGCATGCGGTCCCTTTAAAATAGGGAGATCAGTGAGTCTTCTTTGCTTCTTCCTTTGTTTTCATTACCTTATGATTTGAATGTTTTGTTGTGGTTTTGTCTGATTGTTTCCCATTATGGTCTGCTGTTTTCCCCATATGGGAAGAGGTCATTTGAGTATTCGAAGATTGAGTCATAGGTGTGGCTGGAGCTGCTAAGACTGCGCCAGAAAATAATAGTGATAATACAGTTACAGATAAGCCTAAACGTGTCATAATAATTTTCCTATTTTTACTTTGTTTCACTTGCTGGAATATATCTTAAGCGACTGATAGGTTGCTCGATATTCCAGATTTATTCCTAATGCACAGCCGAGTATACGGTTATGATCATTAATCCTGCAAATTCTAGGTGTTACATTTTAATGATTGGTTGAATAATTGTTGAAATTTCCTGTTTTTTATATTGAGTTCTTTTGATTAATGAAAGTTTCTTCAATAGTTAAGTCGTCAGCAGTTGTTTTAAGGTATATAATCAATGAGCAGGGTTTATGAGATAAATATATTATGGATTTTTAGATGATGTGGAAGATTAGGATTGGTAAAGTTGGAATATAATAATTTTGTTATTTTCTAAAATTATTTATTCGAGGTTGAGTGTATTTTCCATAAGCTAAATTTGAAAGTGAGTTGTTATATAGAAAATTGTGTAAAATTATGTAAGCTGAAACATTGTTGCTAATGTAAGTCTCTTGTAATAATCAATTCTCAGAAATGAAAATTAGTGGGATTATTTTAAAACAAAACAATTTTATTTCAGTGTTAGTAGCATTTTGTAAATAATTTATACTTATTTAGTGGTAAATGGTAAAAAATGAACTATGATAAGACTGGTGTACTGAAATAATTAATGCAACATGTCAGTAGTCTATATACCCAATAGATTTCAAGATGGATCGCGAAGGCAAGGGAGCGAATCCCCGGGAGCATATACCCAATAGATTTCAAGTTGCAGTGCGGCGGCAAGGGAACGCATCCCCAGGAGCATAGATAACTATGTGACTGGGGTAAGTGAACGCAGCCAACAAAGCAGCAGCTTGAAAGATGAAGGGTATAGATAACGATGTGACCGGGGTGAGTGCAGCCAACAAAGAGGCAATTTGAAGGATGAAGGATGAAGGATGAAGGGTATAGTAACGCATTGAACGTATTTACGCTCTATTAGGGAAGAATCATTACCATCCATGATAAAAGGCAATGAATTGTCATGACAACCATTGCTGTCGTCAGGAAAATAATGTTAACCGAGTGGAGATGAATGTATGTATAAGCCCAAGGTAAATCGATGTTTATTAGCAAGCGCAATATTATTCTCTATTACTTCTGGCAATACTATTGCTTCTAATCCTAAAATCTCTGCATATTATTTGAGTGGACCTGCTGCGCAAATGGATACTCAAGAATATTATGCTAGCCTTGATAATTTTGAAAAATTAAGCAGTGATATTGCTAAGAATAAGAGTAACTTTAATACGTTGGTATTATCCTTTGTACAGCCCAGTTTTGTTAATTATGAGAAAAATAGTCTGAAATGTACCGGATTGTTTGGCTATACCTGTACTCCAGGTCAAATGATCAGTGCAAAAACTGTTAAAAATGCTGCATCAGATTTTGTCAAGTTAAAGGGGATTATTGCTGATTTAAAATCTCATGGAGTAAGTACCTATATTGCTGTAGGGGGATGGAATTTCAGTTGTTATCCGAAAATTTATGATATCACTGCCGATAAAAAGGACGCTTGTGGTAATGAACCGGGTGCGGTTTATGATATTTTCCCCAATCCACTGACTAGAATCCCTCGATTTGACAGTACTATTACCGGGAAAGCAGCAGACAAGGTATACAGAAATATTGTTAATTTGGCTGCTGATTTGGGTGTTGTTGGAATTGATGTTGACTATGAAGAATTCTGGCATGCTGATATTAATGCCAGAAGCTGGAAATTAACGCCTGACTCAATCAACGTTCCCCCGAATAATAGTGAGAATTTGACTACATCAGTTTTAATGAGGAAAGGGATTGGTAATTATGTGTATGATGAATCAATGAATATTGTTCCAGGTGCAGAAATAATTCCCCGCGCAATGCCTGAAACTGTGGATAAGTTTGCCGCTATTTTAAAGTCTTTTTACAATTCGATTAGTGCTGTTAAGCCATCGCTCAAATTAAGTACAGCTGGCCCCGCAACGGGAGGTATTCCGAATATGTCCGCTAATTGGGGAACGGTTGCGATATATTCTAATATTTATGGTGGTGCCTGGTGGGGAGGAAATCTCTATGGTTTGATTTATAATACTGCACTAACTTATCCGAACCTTATCAATCGATTCAGCTATATCGGTGTGATGACTTATGATTTGAGTGAGACAGATTGTGGCAAGGATTCTCATATTCCTTGTGATCTACCCGGTCAGGTGAAATATTACTATAGCCAATATATTAACTGGCTTAAATCAGGTAATGAAGTTGCGATTCCTCATGTTAAGCTTAAAGGCGCGCGTAATTATGCCTTAGCTTCAATTCAACCCCAAAAATTATTGGTTTTGCCACCTATCACGGTTGGATTTGAAGTAGGTAGGCCAGCAACCGGTAATTTACCGCTCAGTAAGACTGATCTCAATAACATATTAGACGGCACGATTAAATACGGTAAATCGGGCCTCATTATGTGGGATTTGTTTAAAAAGGAACGTTACGACGGCAGCGATTGGGAAGAGGATTGGGCAACACCTCACGATGTTTTGTCGACTGCCTGTAAGAAAATGGGGCTGAAAGGAGAACATTATAATTGTAATAGCCCTGTGCCTACTCCTGATCCTGTCCCGATTTTTATTAAGAAAAAGAATCAGGGTTGATGTTTTACTAATTTGTTCTGCGGTTATGCAGGTTTCTTTAAGAAACCTGCATATAAAAAGAGTGGTAAAAAGTTTAATAATGCCATTCGGGTAAGCTGGCTATCTTTTATTACCTACGGCGTATCAGCGGTCTGCTGGTAACCTGAGAGGGTTTATCCATTAACTGCCAATGTTCATTTTCCGAATAGACTCTTCCGCTTTTAGAAACAATGGAGCCAACGAGTAAATCAACATGATGAGGTTGTAGACCAAGTTGATTAAATGCTGCCACATCGACATTCATTGGCGCGGTAGGGAATTTTTTATAGTCTTTTTCTAAAGTGGCGTCTTCGGCAATCGCTTTAAATACCGCTGAAGGGATATCAAACGATTTTATGACAAAGGGGAATTTCTCCTTGGGATTTTCAGTTTTTTGTTCGTAGAACTGTAATGCTCGACGTGGGTTGCCAAAATTATAGAACGCAAGGTTACCGCTGGATTTCCCCTTATTTGCTGCAATATAATTTTTAGCAAATTGATACCATCCACCCCCTTTCTGTGCCTCAGCTGGCATGGTTTTACTGAGGTAGTCCTCCTTGTCGCCATGCTCGTTGCTCCTGTTAGGAATTGCAATTCTCACACCACCTGTACTGGTAATCGCGGTATAAAGAAACTTCTCTGATTGTTGTGCGACTTCCACTCGATAAACGGTAACATTTTCAGTTGTTATGCCATGTAGGTTAATCTCTTCAGCCGCCGCTACTTTAGGTTCTGCAAAAGGCAATTCGTTAAACAGGCCCAATGCTTCACGTTCTTTAGTCTGACCATGATAGGCTTCATACCATAAACTATTTGTGCCTGATATCTTTGGCGCAAGTTCATCACGTGTACCTAAACTATGTTCGCTGAAAGGTAATTGTTTAAATGCTTCTCGAGTGTGCCATTGTTCTGGTGTTAATCCATCTGGATCATGTAATGTCACCGGATTATTTCGTACCATCCGATAAAGGTTCACGCCGTCGGCTGTTCCTGCCGGATCTGCGCTTAACCATCGCCCTACCCATGGTTGGTAATACCGGTAACCATAGTAGTACAGTCCTGTTGCATCACGTTCCTTGCCGGAATAACGAATAAATTTATAGTTAGCTTCTGTTTGGTCCCTGGTCGCCCATAAAGCGGTACCGCCGAATGGATAGTATTCTTCCTGACTGGTAATTCCCCCCTTATCATCTAGCTCAAGTTGGCAGGAGCCCGTGAGATTATCGTAACTATAACGTACCTGATTGTTTGTGATATCGGTTGGTGGTTTTTCCCAATGTAATACTCGCACTTGTGCACGACCAGCTTCACCAATGGTAATAACCTGCAAGTCTTCCGTTATATTCTGGTCGTTTTGTGTTGTTCGTAGTTCTAATCCCGGCTGATAGATGACTCGCTGTTGCTGAATAGAATATTGAGTGGGCTGTTCGTTCACTTTTAATAAGCGTGTCCCGTCGTGGCCATAGCGATACCACTCCTTATTATGGTTGATGCTGTTTCTTTGTGCTGCGGGTGTCACTTGTTGCAATTGACCTCGAGTGTTCCAGTCCAGATGGTACCCGTGTGTCAATGTATTCTGGTTACCGCCGGCATCGAACAGTTCATCTACCTGCATCGGGTTGTCGGTTAGTTCACTCGGTACTGCGCGGTTGCTGCGATTTGAAACGGTTATCTTTTTGGTATAGCTGCCTTTGATGGCGGGTGAACTGTGCTGGATTTGTGTCAAATTACCGCCATGGTCATAAGTATAAGTACGAATGTATTTGGTGTAAGTACTGTTATCAACAGGCAAAACAGGGGAAGGAAGCTGGTGACTCTGTTGGACGATATTGGCCATTTCCCGTCCAGTGGCTTCGATTAACTGGTATAGAGAATCATAGGTATAAGTATTCTTCGGAACGATTTTCTGATTGCGCCAGAAGCGAGTAGCTTCTGTGCTATTACGAGTATTGATGACGTTACCCACCGGGTCATACTCATAGCGTAAATCCTGTAACAGTTTGGTGTCTAAGGTACGGCGCGTGGTGATACCAATCAGACGTTGGGTTTCTGGTTCATAAGTGTATTCGGTAATAACGCCGTTACCGTGTTCTTCTTGCAGTTTTTGCCCGGTGGCAGAATAGGTCAGGGATTTAATGATAATTTGTTCAGGCTGGCCTTGTACAGTTAGTTTGCTACCTTTCAGTTGCCCGGCAACGTTATAGGCCAGGTGTTGTATATTACCTTTAGCATCAGTCTGAGTGAGTAACGTGCCGGTAGCGTCAAAGGTGCTTTGTGTGGTGTAGGTCTGCTTGTCCAGTCTGCTTTGGTTGGTCGCTTCGTTATCATTCCAGTCGGCTTCTTGATCATCGACGAGCAATTGACGGGACTGTGATAAAACGGTTCCGGTCAATGATCGGCTTTCCAGTTGGGTCAGCCCTGCGGTGTCATAGTGATTAACACACTGGCCAGCAAGGTTACGGCTTTTTTCTTCCTGTGTATTTCTGGCCCAGATAAGGCGTTCAGTCACATGTGGGATTGTTTCCCATTCCTCTTGTTCGGAGATTGACAATAAACGACCCGGTAGGGAAGAGGATTCATATTGCCGGGTTTGTGTTATTCCGGTTGCGGTTTTTGTCAGTATCAGGCGATCTTCAATATCATTGAGGGTAACGGTTTGGCCTGCATCAACACTCTCTGTACGCAGGATATTACCGGTTAGATCATAGTGCCAGGTAAAATTAGGCTTCACTGAGCTATCGGTTTGCATGGCGGCATACAGGCGTGGATCAATGCTTTGTCTCAGGTGTCCGTGGGTATCATACTGATGACGGGTGATACGGATATCGGTATCACCGCTTGCTGAGGTGCGGTGAACGTTGATTTCACGAATAGTCAGGCCACGATTATCCTGAACGTTGATCGTGGGAGTATTGGCAAAGATTGCCGGATCAAAAAAGGATGTCATATTAATATTCCTTATTGTGTTGATAGTATTGTGTTAGTAGATGTCGCCCCACAATGTACTGCGAGGCAACGGGTAAAATTATGGGTTTCGTGATGCGGTGTCGTTTTCATCCTCACTGACGACAAACCAAGGGGTGTACTGTTTTTCCCTCAGATATTTCTTCGCAGTGATAACTTTGTATTCACGTCCCAATGGATCATAAATGTGGGTATCCGCAAACAGATCATCCCGAGCACTGTCATCACTAACGTAGCGCCAGTCATTTAGAAAATAGGGTTGATAAATGCGTACCGGCTGGCCTTTGTCATCATATTCCGTGCGACCGGATACGGCCCAACGAGTATCTGTTGGCGCGCTGACCAGCGATCCAGTTGTATCGACGACTAATCCACCATCTTCTTTACGTTGCCAGGCTTCTCCGGATTCGTGACGAACTGAACTCTGGAGTAACCGGCCAAAACCGTCACTGAAGCTGACGGTCTGCTGGTGTAGTTGCTGTGGATCGTTATCGTAACGGTCTGTAGTAATTGTTAGCGTATGTGGAGGTAAACGGGGAATATCCACTAATAAGGAGGCTATCTGGACAGTCAATTTTTGACGATCTATGGCCTGTTTCCAACCAAGCGCACGTACTTTCCCATCTTCGGTCACGACTTGAGTAGTTTGCAGTTGTTTCCATTGGATTTCGGCTTCTTCCTGTGATCCGGAAAGTTGGGTTAATGATAACGATGGCATCCAACTCTCAATCGCATGGACGATGCATTGGGCAACGGGGATCTGGCCCGTTAACACGAGCGCTTTATCAACCGAATCCGGTGGTGTAAAGGGGCTATCTGCTGGTGTGGAATAGCCTGTGGCTTGTCCGGCTTCAGTTCCCCAGAACCGGCTGGTGATAACACGTCCCAGAGCATCCAATGTCACAATATGTTGATTATCATTGATATCTGTCAATTGTATTGGTGTCAAAAAGCGATAATCGTAGCGGGCTTGTGTCGTTAATCCAGCGGCATCCTGAGTTTGCGTTATTGCACAATGATGGGTATCCCAACTCAATGTGGTTTTCCCAGTCAGTAACGAGTTGCGTTGAGCTTTGGGCCGCCAGAACTGTGTGGCATCTCCGTAATCGGTATATCCCAGTCGTGCAACCCAGACCGGACTTTCTGAATCGGTATTAAACAGTCGTGCCACTTGCTGATAACCCGCTTGTGTCAGTACCGTGTTTAGCGTTTGTTCCTCAATCACGCCGTCATAAGCCTGTAGTGAGGTATCGTCCATCATCGCGGTTTCTTTAAATGCAACCAGTGCCTGAAGCGTCGGTTTTTCCAGCGGTATTTCTGATTGACCGGCGGTATAGAATGTCTGTTGTTGGCCTAGATAAACCGCGGCTTTTTCATCAGCCAGTAAGCCATCTTTTTTCAGCAAGACTTCAAGAGAAATGCCTTCTGCCGGAATTTTAGACCGGTCATGGGTATAAACATCGCTGCGTTGAGCGTCAGGTAAGCCTAACCGCCAGTTTTCTCCATCAGTTAGGTGATACCAGCTATTTTTTTGCCGAACCAGACGCAATATCTGCTGTTGGTCATCATAGCTACTGTCGAACAGGGTATCCGGCAGAGTTGACGGGTAGGGGTTTTCAGCGGGTTTTTCCCGGCGGGGCCAGGAGATATCGACACTTTGTAATAGCTGACCAAAAATATCTTGTTGCAACCGGATAGTTTGAGTGAGCAGCGGATCACTGATAATACGCTCGTAGTGATAACTGCGGTTTTCAATGGCCGAGACCCAGGCTGACAGCTCAGTTTCTTTATCTACCGGAATAGACCGTACCTGATAGCGTGATTCATTAACGATATAAGGGATTGTTTCCTGCTCGGTTCCGTCCAGACCGTATACTTCATTGCGCAGCAACTGGCCTTTAATCGCTCTGGTTAGCCAGTGACGTTGTGTATCGTTGGGGGCGAAAATTTTATCCGTTTGGTTGGTACTGTCCCAGGTGGTATAGCGGGTTTTGAATTCGGTACAAGCCTGAGTATCTCCCTGCCAATATTCTGCGGACAGCTGATTGTCTACTGCATCAATTCCGGTGGCAAACCAGCTGACACTGAGTGATGGCGAAGCTTGTTCAGGTGCGGTGCTGTGGGAAAAAGTCGTGGTGTCTGTTTGTTTGATACAACCAAATCCCCTGAATTCTCGCTCTTTGCCATCCCAAACGCCGTGACTGTAACTCACTTCACTAGTAAGTTTATTACCACTGATTTCATCCTGAATTTCAGTGTGCCACAGTAGATGCATTGGGAATGGTAGGTAACAGATGGGTGGTTTGCCCGCTTTGGTGAGTTGTAATTTCTCATCCAGCCAGAACTGAGCGGAACTGCGGTAATGCAGGGTATGATGTGCTCCCCGGTTATTGTTCATCACATTTAATAACCAAGGCTTGGTCAATGACAGGTCACAACGCCAGTGATGAGGTGTCATATGAGGTACTGTCAGTATCAAACTGGCTACCCCTAGTCCCTGAATATCAGCAATTTGTAGCTGGCAGGTGTTGTCAAACTGAACGCCTTCAGGCAACGCTAATGTCAGTGGTGCGTCAAACTGATTACCACTTTGGTTGAGATAAATTAACAAAGAATTGGATTGTACATAGATAATGTCTGTCGTGCCGGAGCCGTCAATATCCGCGAGAAACAGCCGTTCGGGATTAAAATTGCTTTCGGGATAATTGAATCCTGGCAGGGGCAGTGGCTGACCGAAACGGCCATGTCCCAAATTGGGCCAGCAATTGACACTGTTAGCGCTGATTTCTACCAGATGTTGCTGACCGGAACCAAGCATATCACTGAATGCCACCAGTTTGCGGGCGTCGATGCCGGCGATGGGTAAGGTAATACCGGTGGATTGTGGCACATTTTGTCCCTTACGCCAGCCGTCACGTTGATTGGCATACAGACGCACACTTTTCGGTCCTATCAACACTAAATCGGATAAGCCTGCACCGATAAGATCGGCGAACTGGGCACTTGGATGGAAATATTCCACAGGCAAGGCACTGATTGGCGTAAAGTGTGTCCATTTTCCATCGGGTTGTTGGCTGTGATATCCCCGGATGCCGGAAGCGGTGACTACCCAGTCCAGTTGACCGTCCCCGTTGATATCCATCAGTGAGGCATTTTCCTGCAAACCAGGCAGGGTGGGCAGTGGCGCTATTTTGCTGTAGGTGACTGCATTACTGTCTTTGCCTTCCTGACGTTGTGGGGCTTTGTACCACCAGGCGCCGCGTTCTTGATACAACATTCCAGGCAACCCTTCTCCCCGTAGGTCAACGAGTTGATAACGTTGTTGAGGGTTGAAGTTATCCAGAGCATCAAAACGTTGCCAGACCGGTATCTTCTCATGATCAAATTGTTGCCAGGCAAACTCTAGTGGTGGCATTGCGGTTGGCTTGCCATCAGATTCATGGCTCAATTGACGGGCGGAAATTAATGTTGTGACACTGGCATTTTTGTCATAGTCCAGTATCAGACGCCCGACCAACTCTGGTGTGCTATTAGCATTGGCTTCTCCAGCCAGCCGCGCGATACGGTGAAACATCAGCACCTGCTGACACAGGCGGCGGGTACGAACTTCAAAACCGTATTCATAGCGGGAAAAAGTATCCGGGCGTACAGACCATTGTGCTGAACCGCTATCCCATGCGGGTACGGTATAAAGTGAGGTATCTCGCTCACCGTGGTCAAAGACCAGATGAAACAGCCATTCTTCCGGGGCTGGCGGTGTGTTATCCAGCACGAACAGGTTAGTCTGTGGTTTAACGTTTCCGTAGTTCACCTGTATCAGATAGCGTTGTGCTGTCGTATTCGGATGGCGTGTTTTTTCGTTATCGCCGCAATTGGCTTCATCTTCGGCCCGATACTGATAGCTGACATGTTCACCGGTTGGAGTCACGGTTTCTTCTAATAGCCATTGAGCGATTTGCTGACCATTTTGCGGATTAGTCAGGCAAGCCTGTGCTGTTTTTCCCAGAATGTGTAGTTGTCCGTCTGGTGATGATATCAACCAGAAAGGACGTTCTTCCTGATCAGAAGCGGGCTGCCAGTATTCTATTTTACTGAAATCCGGTATCTGGCGGGGTTGGTAGCGGGTCACCGTATAGGAAACAGGCAAGGTAATGCCTTGCAGAGTCTTAACCTCCTGACGGATATCCGGTTGTCCCTGATCATTCAGAGCGATATTCATCACCTCACCTTGGGGGGATAAAAATGTGTCGTCAGTACCATATTGCGGGATGCCATGTTGAGTACGGCGGCTGATGGTCATGACACCACATTGCCAGCCGATACCAAAAGGTCCATTGCCTGAGCTGCTGCTATAAATCAGAGATAATTCGGGGGCAACACCTCGTCCAGAGGAGAGCGGTAACGGTAGGGAGAGTGTTGCCGCTCCTTCTGGACCGGCGGTGTTAAGCGTTTCTCCCATTCCATTAATAGCGCCCCCACCTTTGGGTAGCGACAGCGTTGTAACTGATACTTTGGGTGAATCCTGCATAAAGCACTCCTTACAACAGACCCTGATAGGGACTTGTGATAGACAAAGAAAAGAAACTGACTCCTCTCGAACGATGTATTCAGATGCGCAATGATGTCACTCAGATTGACAACCTGTTTATGTTGCGATCCATCTTTTACCAGCATGGAAAATATTGAGCGCCAGTGTACCGATTGTTGCCTTTCGACCTTTAAAGGGAAAAAAACAGTTGCTGTTAAAGTCGGTAACAAACTATCGGTTGTCGTTCATACCTTTAATCACAGAAACGCTTGATTGGTCGTTAAATTTGGTCCGTTCAGACATATTCATATGTTTTATTGCTAATTCATTTAATGTGATATAGGGGCGGACAAAATGACCGAAACAAGAAATTTCATTTAAAATATTCATGGACAAAAAGGTTTATAAAAATAAAAATCCAATTACAATAATAGAATAATCAAAGACTTATCTTAGATGTTTTACTTCGCTATTTGATGATTATTCCTAATTGATGGAGGTATGACTTTATATTGAGGGAGCTTATTATGTTAAGTTCATTTTTTATTAATGAATGAATAAAAAATTAATCCAATGATATACCCAATAGATTTCAAGATGGATCGCGACGGCAAGGGAGCGAATCCCCGGGAGCATAGATAACGATGTGACCGGGGTGAGCGAGTGCAGCCAACAAAGAAGCAACTTGAAAGATAACGGGTATATTGGGTATATATCAGGGAGAGCAAGGATTATTCACCTTTGTCATTTTCCACAAGCCGGTCTGGCTTTTACGGGTCGTATTGCTGGACATAAATACTTGATACAACGAGCCGGTGTCTCCTGCATGGTTATAGGTATCAAGGAAACCTTTATTTCCCCATAGATTATATAGAGAGAGACTTTCGCCCTCTCTGATATTCCCATCTAATGGTGTAGTTTCACAATGAATAATCCATTCCAGGGTTGATTTTTTACGTATATCTGAGGTGTATACTTGATGTATTTCCTCTGATTGTTCATATTGATCCGCCACGTCATAGTACCGTAAGTAACCGCCATCACAGTAATATAGGTTGTAGAGTAAAATAATATCATTATTAATTATTTCACTACCAACAGGTTTTTCCATGGCTGATTCAATTCTCCATGTTCTTCCATGAATAGCTAAAGATGAATCTACTGTTACCACGCTATATTTCGTGCCGGGTTTATTACCATTGCCAAATACACTGAGATATCCACCGCTCCAATCCTTATAGCTATTTAATATTGTCACGGTATCTCCGTATTTAAGTACATTATCCATAGTTTCCTCAAAAATTGTGTTGTTTCTGACTAATAATTGATAACATAATGAAATTATTGCTTAATATTATTATTTCATCATTCCTGACGTCATTTCATGATTCGACTATCGGAATAAACAGGTTCTTTCTCCTTTTCTATAAGTTCTTATTGAATTGACTAATAAGATCTAATTTCTGTGTCACTGGATAGTCATATCAATGGGAGATAGGAAAAGAAAAGATTAAAAAATTAATTTTTATCGGATAATGGGGAGTGATTTACAAAAAGCGGCGTAATACCGCTTTGATTTATTGATGATTTTTTATTTTTTGTAGTGAAATTACCAGCATGTTTTAAGTTAATATTTCCAGTGGCCAACTTAATATCACTACGCAGTCATTATAATTTTCCCCATGTTCTCCATTTTCAGCGCCGATAGTGATTGTTCCCGGTTTTCCATCTAGCGTGTTATAGGCATAACGGAGTTTGCAGGGTTTGCCATCTTCTATAATTTCAATACAGATGTTGCCAGTACCTGATGTATAAGTTTTAGGGCCAATGACATTATCGGTTGCAGGGCCGGTTAATGTACCTACCAGAATGCCATCAGTATACACATTTACCGTGTGTTGACTGTTCGTATTAACGTAAGCTGTCAGGCCGAATCGAATACTTTTAGGTAATTGGAAACAGTATTTACCGTCAATAGTGCCGCACTCTCCACCACAATTGGAGGGTTTTGGTGTGGGAGTGAAACAAGGATCTTTGACTTGTGTCATTTTCCACAGGCCGGTATAGGGCTTACGAAAATTATTAGCCGAAGTATATACATGAAATAATGTGTCAGGGAGTTCAACCCAACCACTAGTGTCAAGAAAACCTTTAGTTCCCCACCTGTTATATAAGGTAATGCTTTCGTCTTCTTTGATTTTTCCATCGATAGATGGCATATCAGAATAAATAATCCATTCTAATGTTGCAGGGCGGATGTTTATATCTGATGTGTGTATTGGATATATTTCGCCTTCTGGAACCTGTTGACTTGATGACTCATAATACCCTAAGTAGCCGCCATTACATTGATAAAGATTGTGAAGTAAAATAACATCATTGTTAATGACTTCATTGCCTATCGGCTTTCCCGTTCCTGATTCAATTCTCCAGAATGATCCTGCGTGAGGAGTCGTTATTACCGCATATTTTCCATCTGAAATACCACTCGTTCCATATACGCTGAGATATCCACCATCCCAGTTTCTGTAGCTATTTAATATTTTTACTGTGTCGCCATATTTAAGGATGTTTGCCATGATTTTTCCAGAAGATTTATTATTTCTATCGATAAGTGTGACAATGAAATTACCTGGCATAAATTATGCCATTTTATGGTTCATCTCAGAGTCGATTATTTGATCAAGCGGAATGCTCAACTTTGATGTAATCCGGGGGTGGAGTGAACATAGTGATTAATTCCTGCTTTGAGTAATTATCAATATTAATGATTGTTGAAGAAAGACAGAGGACTTGTTTCTTGCTTCTGACAATGAATATATCATTAAAATTACCTTTACTTAATCTTCAATATACTTCTATCGTGATCTGTGAAAAATTCAGTCGTCGCACCTAAACCAACCGCTTGACGAGGTATTATCTCAGAGTGAATAAAATTACATCATAGTATTGTAATTTACATTATTTATTAAGTTAAATTAGTTAATGACTTAATGGAGATAAAAAAACAAAAATTTAATTTTATTGACATAAAGGACACAATTCTAATAAATTAATACCTTGATATATGATTGTTTTTTTATCACCAAACTGAATTTATTGCGTTAAGATAGAATTTCGTGCTCACATCAAAATTATTAAATTCCAAACTTTTAGGTTCAGGATATGGTGGTAGTGTCAACTCTGATTATAATACCTTTTTGAGGCTGGGATTCGTTTTGGTTTCCAGGAAATGACAAGGCAACAACATAGTGAAAACAGGGCTAAAACAACGCTTTCATATCCTAATGGGATTAGCAGCAATACTGATCATAATCCAATTGTTTAACACTTTAACCGGTGGTGCACTGAGTAATTTCGGTATCATTCCGCGAAACGCCCAGGGGTTAATTGGTATTCCACTATCTCCATTCTTGCATGGTAACTGGGGGCACTTGTTCAGTAATCTCCCCGTATTATTAGTATTGAGTGCCTTAATTATGGCACATTCCATTCGTTATTATGTACAGGCCAGCCTGTTTATTATCTTTGTGGCAGGAACATTAGTTTGGTTATTTGGGCGCACTGCTATTCATATTGGTGCCAGTGGTTGGGTTTTTGGTCTATGGGGATTACTGCTGGCTAATGCCTTTTTCCTGAGAAGAGCAAAAGATTTCTTCTTTGCGATTTTAGTATTTATCTACTACGGTGGGATCGTGTTTGGTCTGTTACCGTGGCAAGAGGATATTTCAACGGAAGGTCATATCTTTGGCGTAATATCTGGGGTGGTTTTTTCTTGGTTGTCAAAGAAATGGGCAATAACGAGCTATACCCAATAGATTTCAAGTTGCAGCGCGGTGGCAAGTGAAAGCAGCCCGTTTATAATAACGGGCTGGTAATAATGAATGGATATATACCCAATAGATTTCAAGATGGATCGCGACGGCAAGGGAGCAAATCCCCAGGAGCATAGAGAACTATGTGACCGGGGTGAGTGAACGCAGCCAACAAAGAAGCAACTTGAAAGATGACGGGTATAACCTCTGATTTCTTGATTGCGTGTGGTTATGTCCATTTCAACGCAGCATCATCTACAGGCTGCCCCAAAACCTGTTTATCCTTATTGTAATCATGTGGAACTTGCCAGGTTGCACTGCGTCCTTGACGAGGAAGAAAATCCGCTGCTCGTTTCACATAACCAGATTGCAAGGCACTAAAAATATTTTCGTCCTCCAGCATTTCACCCGGTTGCGCATAGGGTGTCACAACCGTTGCACCGCGGCGGTCCATCTCATTTAACAAACGGCAGATGTATTCTGCAGATAGATCAACTTTCAACGTCCAGGCATTATTGATATAACCAAAAACACAGGCAAAATTAGGGATATTCTGTATCAATGTTCCCTTATAGAGCATTCGATCATGGCCTTGCTGCTTTTGTCCATCAATAGAGAGTTCAATTCCACCAATAAAATGTAATTTCAGGCCAGTTGCTGTAACTATAATATCTGCGGGTAATTCCTTACCGGATTGTAACTGGATACCGTTTTCGGTGATGTGTTCAATATGGTCAGTAACGATAGACGCTTTACCTTCTTTCAGTACCTTAAATAGGTTACTGCTGGGAATAAAGCACAGTCGTTCATCCCATGGCATGTATTTTGGAGTAAGGTGCTTCATATCAAATTCTGGGCCGACACGCTTGCGAGCGGAAGCCAGTAAAAACGATTTTAATAAGTTAGGGAAATGTCGACTCGTCTTATAAAGTAAACGTTGCAGAAAGAGATTGCGATTTCTACTCAATGTGTAAATCCATTGCTGTGGAATAATACCTTTGCAGAATTCTGCTATCTTATCCCTTCCAGGTATTGAAAGGAAATAACTAGGGGAACGCTGTAACATCGTGATATGTGCAGTATCATTTGCCATGGCAGGAAGTAACGTCACTGCTGTTGCGCCGCTACCAATCACAACAACCCGCTTTCCTTTGTAATTTAATCCTTCAGGCCAGTGTTGAGGGTGAATTACTGGGCCTTTAAAATCTTCGATGCCAGGGAATTTCGGTAAATAAGGTTCATCATAGTTGTAATAACCTGTTGCAGCGACGAGAAAATGACAGGTAAATTGCCGGGTTTCCCCACTGATTTCGTCAATTGCGGTAACGGTCCACTGGCGAGTTGCATTTGACCAATCAGTATGAGTGATTTTTTGCCCAAACTGTATTTTCTTATCAACTTCATATTCTTTTGCCGTTGTACTGATATAACTTTTAATTGAAGGCCCATCGGCAAAAACACTGGTATCTGTCCAGGGGCGGAATTTATAGCCATAGCTCATCATATCTGTATCTGAGCGAATGCCGGGATAGCGAAATAAGTCCCAGGTACCGCCCATCGTATGGCGACGTTCCAGGATAATAAACTTCTTATCAGGACATTTCTTTGTTAAATGACACGCTATACCAATGCCTGCAACACCGGCGCCAATAATCAATACATCATAATGGTTATTCATTGTTATCTCTCCTGCAAGGTCATTTTTGATGAAATCAATTCATGTTATTTTTTATTTAGTAGGACAACAGCCACTTGAATTTATGAGGTAGGAATATCTTTACATCCTCTCTTACCTTAGTTTCACTTTATGGCTTAATTGGTGCTGGAATTTGACAGGTTTTTTCTGACTGGCTTTAAAGCTATTTATGGGGTCAAAAATCGTGCCATCTCACAGCGTAGCGAGTTTTGCCACACCGACATCTAACCCTACTATTAACGCTAAAGGGGGAATTGGTGCGGCTATCTTAATTTCAACCTGAAAAGAGATATAACCAGTGACCGGACGACTGGCTGAGCATGGCGTTTTTTATTTTCCCGTCGATGGGTTGTGATTGTTGGCATTTAACCCATGAAAGGCCGACGGGGAATTTCACGCAACAGCGCTCAAACTGGCAATATTTCTCAAAGTTGACGAACCCGATTGAATCGCGGTTATCGCTTTTCTTCTTAAATATCGGGACCCTGGTGGAGAGTATCTTGTCAAAATAACGCTTCCATGCGCCATGAAGATCTTTAAATTTTTGCTGAAGGTTGTTCGTGTAGGCTTTGAACAAAGAGGCTATGTCAGGTGATTTCTTCCAGTGGATCAGCTTCCGCTTTAACTCGAAGGATGACGGCAACTTTTGGCCTAAATCAAGCAGGGACCTTGTTTCTGCCAGCCTAAAATTCCAGACAAAACAGGTACAGCCACAAAGCTGGCGTAAACACAGCGTGTACTGTTCAGTTGGCTCTGGACGGAATTTGTCGGCTTTCAGAATGAGCATTATCCATTCAATGTGTAGTCTTTTTTATGATAAATATACCGAATTAAGTCATCATGGCAATGCCAAAATATCAGATAAATCGTTCTCGTCACACTGTCTTCTCACTGACTATTCACCTCGTTTTTAAACGAGGCTGCTTGATTCTAATAATGAATAATGAGCGACTGAAATTACCTGCAGTCTGGCAATCTCAGTTGCCTGGCTACGTCAGGTATTCATTACGATGATACACGGCGCTTTTTTTTCGTCGATGTGTGATATACATTGGCTTATCCTATCGATGAAATTTATCCCAACAGGAATTGGAACTTATAATGTCAAAGTTAATTGGAAATAATCGGATAGTTGTTATTGCGATGGTTATTGCATTAGTACAATTTATTAATGCGCTAGAGTACATGATGGTAACTCCGCTTTTTGTTTATATGTCTAATGATTTTCACATGCCAGTGACGATGGCGGGGGTTATTGCCGGTACTTATGTTTTCTCTTCCGTATTTTCTGGTCTGGCTTCTTATTTTTTTATTGATCGCTTTAATAAAAGAAAAGTACTCATTTTAAACACCTTGCTACTTGGCTTGATCACTTTCCTGACAATTTTCGCTTCTGAGCCGTATCAGCTTATTTTACTACGTATCATCGCCGGTCTATTTGGTGGCATGACATTAGGGGTAGGAATTGGGATTTTGCTTAATAATTCACCGGAAAGTATGCGGGGAAGGGTATTAGGGATTGCGTTTTCATCTTTCTCATTTGTTAGCATTGTGGGAATGCCGTTATGTTTATATTTGGCGACCCATTTCAACTGGAAAATTCCTTTCTTATTGATCGTTATTTTATGCATAGTGAGTTTGCCTCTGATTCTTTTTTTCATTCCTGGAACAGAGAAAGTACAAAATAATAATAGTAAAATAGTGCTGACTAAAAAAATATCTCTGGCTGGGTTAGCAAGTGGTGTGAGTAACTTTAGCCCTTTCATGCTCATCCCAATACTGGTGCCGTTGTTAACAAATGTGTTTTATATTCCAGACGATCATGTTTCACTCGTATTCTTTTTTGGTGGCATAGCTTCTTGGTTGGGAACTTATTTAACAGGAAAACTTTGTGACAGATATCCTCCGCAGAAAATTACCATAGCCGCAGCGGCGTTATTTATCATTAATATTTTCCTGGGATTGATGGGAAAAACCAATGGGTATATTTTCTTTGCAATTTTTATGTTTGCGACTTATGTGCAGGTTATGGCGGCAAACGTGCTTGCTTCTTATGCTTCAACACCTGAAAATCGTGCAGGTTTTGGTGCTCTTCAGATGGCATTATCCAACTTAGGTGCGGGTGTGGTGTTTTTCTTTTCTTCCATCTTGTTAAACGGTAAAGAGATTACTACTGAAAGCGTGCAGCCTATTTTCATATTGTCTATGCTTAGCGCCCTAATATTACCTGTTTACGTAAGAAAATTAGCGCAAGTGTTAAATAGAGATGCTAAGAGTTTAATGAATAATTCTCATAGTCGTAGTTAATAGATATGTGATCTAGCCTTAATGGTAAAATATGAGGTTTTAAGCTATATTTGAACTTAAGGCTAGTTATTGAAATGACATAATAGAGGTGATTAATAAAGAGATAAATTTTATTGAAAGTATAATGTCACTGGATGAAATTAATATTAAAATGTAGATTTGGATAATGTTGTATAAAAATGTGAAGAAGGATAAGGTTATTATAATATTCTATCATGATTACTATTGGATTAATTAATTGGTAGAGGTGAATAAAATGGGCGGAAAATTAATTAACATTAAAAACAAACCCACTGTTAATATTATAGCAGGGGTGACGAATATTAAATTCATTCATAATAAAACACCTTGTAAGGCTATAATTGAGCATGGATATATTGCCAGAAAACGATTTACTGTCGATAGGATGTCTGAATGGAGTGGTGATTTGTGGGCTCCATGGATAAGTGATAAATATGAACCAAATAAAGCCATTCATATTTATACTGGAAAAGAATTGAAACCTGAATTAGGCATTGATATATGGATATTTCAGGATTATTGGAATCCACCAAATGTAAATGCTGTTAAATATTCCATAAATAAAGAATTCAATTATGATGGTGCCTTAGAAATTCCCGGTAATAATAGAGGTGGAGGTAATAAAACCCTGATTTTAGAACTTAATGGTGATAATATTGATCTGAAAATGATATAGTATGAAATAAGTAGGCAGTGAATATATTTCGACTAAATACATTTGCTGAGATGAAAATATTTCTCAGCATGTTTTTCAATATCTTAATTTCCTTGCTTATGGCCTGAAATTATTGATGGTCAAGTAAACTTTTGTTTGAGAAGACGGTTAAGTCGTTAAGATTCTGATGCGTACCGAAATCCTTTATCTGGTTTACTATCTCACTAAGCTATAATTAATTATAAACAACAGTGCATAATGAGCGAATATTCGTTATTTATGAGTAGAAATGGTTTTTTTCATCTTTAGCACGGGTTGGTGCAGATCTTTATATTCGAATAATTCTGTAATTAATAATCAATATCATTTAAAGAATGTGATTAAATAAGAAGGTAGAATATCAATGATGACTCTCTGATGTTAATTACATATTATTACTTATATTGACTTATTTTTACAAATAAGAATGAAAATTTATATTTTATAATGAGTTACAAAATGTCATTAAGAATTATCTAAATTTTATTTATTTTTATTTAATTGGGTTTTATTTATCTTTTGTTGATGTTTGTCCAATTATCATGCTCTATAAGCTAAATTTTTATCTTTGGCGTATGTTTTCTACTGATGCTTTGTTTTAAAGCGGCGGAGAAACTATGGTTATTTCATATTGGTCGATTTTTTTAGTAGATTCGTTAATTAAGGTGTCACTCTTCGTCCCCTCATAATTTGCAGATCTGTTAACTGCCTATTCGGAAATACTTGATTCAGCGTGTTATTGCTGGAATTAGTCATGACATGACCTTGTATCTCTTTATTTACTTTTTATGGAGGAGCCATCAATGGCTGCGAGTTTTCAAAATGAAGTTCCTAAAGCGCGTATTAATATTAAATTGGATCTACATACTGGTGGAGCGCAGAAAAGAGTTGAGCTGCCGCTGAAATTATTGGTAATGGGTGATTATAGTAACGGACAGGAACAATGCCCACTCTCGGAAAGAGAAAAAGTTAATATCAACAAAAATAACTTTGACAGTGTACTCGCTGAATTTAGCCCTGTCGTTAATTTGACCGTTGAAAATACCCTTGTTGAAGACGGGAGTGAAATGAATATTGATCTCACTTTCCGGCAAATAAAAGACTTTGAGCCTGAGCAAGTTGCCCGGCAAATTCCGCAACTACGGGCGTTACTTTCTATGCGCAATTTATTGCGCGACCTGAAATCCAACCTGCTTGACAACGCCACGTTTCGCCGCGAACTGGAACATATTCTCCAGGATGACCAATTGAGTGATGAATTGCGGGCGGAACTGGCAGCGCTGGCGCCGCAAGAAGGTTGATTATCACCCTATTTTCTTTTTTATGAAATTTGATTCAGGAGGTGTTAATGACGGTACAAGAACAAGCCGCTTCGACTATGGCAGCGACGACTTACAGTGAAGGCAGTGTCTATCAAGCTTTATTTAAGAAAATTAATTTACAGCCGGTCGAACGGTTAAACGGTTTCGACCTTTTTCAGAACAATGATGCGTTGGCTGATGTGACGACGGATGAGCGAGTCACAGCGGCGGTTAGTGTTTTTCTCACGCTGTTGAAAGAATCGGCGCAAAAAGTTGAGCGATTGGATAAAACCTTGCTGGATTATCATATTGGTGTATTGGATAACCAAATCAGCCGTCAATTGGATGTAGTGATACATCAACCGGAATTCCAGCAAGTGGAATCAGCCTGGCGGGGATTGCAATTTCTGGTTGACCGGACGGATTTCCGTCAGAACGTCAGAATTGAAGTGCTGGATGTGTCTAAGGATGATTTACAACAAGATTTTGACGATGCGCCGGAAATTGCGCAAAGCGGTTTCTATCGCCATACCTACATTCAGGAATACGATACACCGGGGGGAGAGCCCATTGGATCGGTGATTGCCAACTATGAATTTGGGGCTGGATCCCAAGATATTGCTCTGTTGCGCAATATTGCTAAAGTGGCGGCAGCGGCGCATATGCCCTTTATCGCTTCTGCTGGCCCGGCCTTCTTCGGTAAGGAAACCATGGAAGAGGTTGCGTCCATTAAAGACATTGGTAGCTATTTTGACCGCGCTGAATATATCAAGTGGAAATCCTTCCGAGACAGCGACGATGCCCGTTATATCGGCCTGACATTGCCGCGCGTGTTAGGGCGTTTGCCGTATGGCCCGGACACCGTTCCGGTGCGAACGTTTAATTATATTGAGCAGGTTAAAGGCCCGGATCACAGTAAATACTTGTGGACCAATGCGGCTTTTGCGTTTGCCACCAACATGGTGAAAAGCTTTGTGAAAAATGGCTGGTGTGTGCAGATACGGGGGCCACAGGCGGGTGGGGCGGTGACTGATTTACCGATCCATTTCTACGATTTGGGAATTGGTAATCAGGCAAAAATTCCCTCAGAAGTGATGATCCCAGAAACCCGCGAGTTTGAATTTGCCAATTTGGGATTTATTCCACTCTCTTACTATAAAAACCGCGATTACGCCTGCTTCTTCTCGGCTAACTCGACGCAAAAACCGGCGATATACGACACGGGTGAAGCGACAGCTAACAGCCGCATCAACGCGCGTCTGCCGTATATCTTCCTGCTGTCTCGCATTGCCCATTATCTGAAATTGATCCAGCGGGAAAACATCGGCACCACCAAGGATCGGCGTCTGCTTGAAATTGAGCTGAACAACTGGATCAACACGCTGGTGACTGAAATGACCGATCCGTCTGATGATCTGCAGGCTTCGCATCCGCTGCGTGAAGCGCAAGTGATCGTTGAGGATATTGACGACAATCCGGGTTTCTTCCGGGTCAGGTTGTATGCGGTACCGCATTTCCAGGTAGAAGGGCTTGACGTCAATCTGTCGCTGGTCTCTCAGATGCCGAAGGCGAAAGGGTAAAAAATCGGGAAACATCAAAGTGGCGGTGATAGTGATCCCTGCGGGATTACGGTGCACTTCTTGCCTTGTGATCAGATTAAAGTCACGACCTCTTGTGACGCCTACGGTAGCCCAAACTACCCGATTAAAGAACCGTTGAAAATGAAGGA